>NZ_CAXSXF010000002.1:0-555645 GCF_964241405.1 Necropsobacter rosorum | reverse complement strand
TGAGAGTAGGACACCGCCGGGTTTTAATTAGAGAAGAGACCACTTGCCGAGGGCAGGTGGTTTTTTTGTTTTTGGGGAAAAACTGGTAAAAAATCACCGCACTTTTAGGTTAACCAAAGATAAAGAGGATAAAGTGCGGTGGGTGTTGAGAGAATTTTTTTTCTAAACAAATCAAAAAATACACCAATCCAGTTAACCCCAACCGAACCACAATAAAAAATAGGTAAAAAACTACCGCACTTTTAGATTAACTAAAGATAACGGGGATAAAGTGCGGTGGGTGTTGAGAGAATTTTTTCTCTAAACAAATCAAAACATAAACTCAACTCAATCAAACTCAACAACCCAACCGCAATAAAAAACAGGTAAAAAAATCACCGCACTTTTAAGTTAACCGGAGATAACGGGGATAAAGTGCGGTAGGTTTTTGACAAATTTTATCCCTTTTGCAGGGGTAAATGGGGCGGCCATGAATCGGCGGTGAGCAGTTGGCCGAAATGGCTTTCTATCAGGCGTTTGGTGACTTCATTTTTCGGCGTGCTGAAAATGGAGCGCGTATCGCCGTATTCAATCATTCGGCCTTCATCCATCACCAGCACATTATCTGCAATATGTTTGATGATGCCAAGATGCTGGCCGACATAAATATAGGAAATACCTAACTTTTCCTGAATTTCTAGCATCAGGTTCATCAGCTGTGTTTTCACCGTGGTGTCCAGTGAACCGAGAGCGTCGTCGGCAATGATGATTTCCGGTTCCAGAATCAGCGCTCTGGCTAGGGCAACGCGCTGTTTCTGGCTGATGGATATCGTACTGATTTTAACGTTGGCATGATCAGGATAGAGCCCGACCAATCGTAAAGTGGAAAATATTTTTTCATTGCGTTGATGTTCATCAGATTTATTGCCTGCCAGGCGTAAAGGTGCATCAAGGATCTGACCGATATTTAACTTGGGATTAAATGACGCGTTCGGGTCTTGAAATACCATTCTGATGTGGCGGGAGCGATAATGATAATCACCGAAGGTCAGCGGATTGCCTTTAAAGCGGATTTCTCCCTTGGTGGGGCGGACGATGCCGACGATCATTTTGGCCAAGGTGGATTTTCCGGAGCTGTTTTTGCCGATAATGGCTAATGTTTGTTTCCGTTCCAGGGCAAAACTGATGTCGTCAACCGCATTAAACTGGTTGGAACCGAAAATGCCGACTTTATCTCGAAAGGATTTGGATAAATTATCAACTTGTAATAAGGGGATCATAATCAGTCTTCTTATGCTTTGATGTTATCTGGCAAAACCACAAGAGGCATCGGGATTTCCTCTCTGTCTTTACGCTGGCTGTCGCGTAAATTTAACGGATAATGACAATTAAATTCATGCTGTCTGATGCGGCGGGACGCCGGTTTGACCACGCATTTTCTTTGTGCGAAAGGACAACGCGGCCCCAGCCGACAACCGATCGGCATCTGTTCTAACAACGGCACCGTCCCTTTTAAGGTGCCTAACCGGCTTTTCGGCACTAAAGGCTGGCGGAAATCCGGGATCGAATGAAGCAGCGCATTGGTGTAAGGGTGATGAGGGGTTTGCAGGATTTCGTCCTTCGGGCCGGATTCTGCATTTTGCCCGCAATACAGTATAGTAAAGCTATCGCACCAATCGCTGATACTGTTGATGTCGTTACTGGCCAGCAGCACGGACATGCCTTGATTTTGATTCATGCTCAGCAGCAGGCGAAAAATCTGAACTTTGGTAATCGGCTCTAATGCGTTGGTGGGTTCATCGGCAATCAGCAGGCGAGGCTGGTTGGCAATTGCCAGCGCGATCATCACTTTTTGCTCTTCGCCTTCGGTGATTTCATTCGGGTAGCTGCGCATGATATCCTGATGATCTTTAATCCCTACCCGGTGCAGCAGTTCAATCGCCCGCCGTTTTTTCCAGCCGAACCATTGCCACCAATGCCCTTTGAATGTCCAGGACGGAATATTCTGAATCAGCTGTTTGCCGATTTTGCGGCTGGGCTCCAGACATGTGAGCGGTTCCTGAAAAATCATGGAAATTTCTTTACCGACCAGCTTCCGGCGCTTTTTTGGGCTGAGCTTTAATAATTCGATATCGTTAAAGCGAAAGCGATCGGCGGTGACGATCCAGGAATCTTTTACCGCATTGCAAATCACTTTCGCAATCAGGCTTTTGCCGGAGCCGGATTCGCCTACCAGCCCGCAGATTTCGCCGTCGTTTAAGGTCAGATTGACGTTATCGACGATTCTGATGCGCCCGTTCGGGGTTTTTATTTCGATACAGAGATTACGGATATCAAGTAAAGCCATGTTTTCACCTAGCGATAATATTTTTCTATGGCATTGCAAATACCGTTACTGAGTACCAGCCCGATAAGAATGGTGATGATAATGGCAATGCCGGGCAATATCACCGTCCACGGCGCGAGATAAATCAGCTCCAGCGAATCTTTAATCATTGCGCCCCATTCCGGGGTCGGACGTTGTGCGCCGAGTGAAATAAAACTTAGCGCGCTGATATCCAGAATCACAATGATAAATGCGCGGGTGATTTCGCGTATATAGGAGACGTAAATATTGGGAAAAATCGTTTCTTTCAGCAACACCCAGTTGGATGCGCCTTCTAAGCGCAGCATTAAAATATATTCTTTTTTTAATTCCTGCTGAATGGCCTGATAAATTTCGTGAATGAAATAGGGCAGCAGCGCTAACGTGATAGCCAGCATCGCGTTGATTAAACTGGCTTCCATTAAGGTGGCGATAATAATTGCAATCAGCAGGATCGGAATCGACAAAAAGGCATCGAAAAAATGCCCTAATATACGCGATTTTATGCCTTGCGACATGCCCGCCCAGACGCCGAGAATACCGCCTAATACGGCGGTGAACATCACCACGATCAAGGCGGAACCGAAAGTATAGCGGGTGCCGGTAATTAAACGGCTTAACAGATCGCGGCCGATATCGTCCGTTCCGAAGAAATAGGCGATTTTACCGCCGTCCACCCAAGAAGGCGGCATTAATTCATAACCGACGAACTGCATATCGCTTGAATAAGGTGCGATAAACGGGCTGAAAAGTGCGGTCAAAATCAGCGCAATAAATAAGTAAAGGCTGATTAAGGCGATTCTGTCCTGACGAAACGTATTCCAGATATGCCGGAATGCGAATGTTTCTCGGAAGTCTTCCGGTTCTCTATCTTGCATACCATCCCTTCTTATTCAGCGGATCCAACATAAAGGTCAGTATTTCGGCAAATAAATTGATAACGATAATACATAAACCGATCACGATAATGCCGGCGGCGATACTGTTATAATCCTGCATGCCCACGGCATCGATTAACCAGCGGCCGATGCCCGGCCAGCCGAAGGTGCCTTCAACCAGCATACATTGCGCCATAACCAGCGTGAACAGGCGCGGCATTTGCGGCACCAGCAGCGGTAAGGTATTGCGCAGAATATGCCGGCGCAGGATTTTGCAGCTTGACCAGCCTTTGGTTACGGTGATTTTAATATAATTCTGTTGCCACAGGTATTCCGCCCGCGTTTGCACCAGACGCATGATTTCCATGGTCGGCAAAATCGTCAGCACCAGCGTCGGCAGCACCAAATGCTGTAATACGTTCTGGATGATTTTAATGCGGTAGGGTTCGTTGATAAACCAGACGTCAATGATCGGAAAGCCGGTTATCGGCTTGATTTCATACAGCAGGTTATATTGCCCGATAGCGGAAATTTCCCAGTTATGAATCGAGGAAAAATAGAGTAAAATCGGCGCTACCCAGAAAACCGGTATGGATAACCCGATCGAAGAAATCGCCCGAATTGATTTTCCGTACACATTTTTGCTGTTTATCGCCCCGATCACGCCTAACGGAATGGCGAAGATAATCGCCAGTAAAATGGCGCAGAAACACAGCTCCAGAGTCGGCGGAAGCACGGTCAGAATCAGATCCTTTAACGATTCGCCGCCGTTATAGCTGATACCGAAATCGCCCTGCAACAAATTTTGGATATACAGCAAATAGCCTGAATAAAAATATGGCGTGGCGAAAACTTCATTTAGCGGATCGCGCATCAGCACCGTATAACTGATGATTGAAATGATCAACAAAGTGATGCACAGCAGAAAAAGATGGCGGAAGAAAGAAAAGATCATCGTTTTCCCTCTTTTTTATAGGACAGCGTGGCAAAGTTGATACTGCCGAAAGGCGTCATATCAATCCCTTGAACGCGCGATGAGGCGATTAACACGCGTTTTACGTTCGCCAGCGGAATAATCGGCAGTTCGGATAAAATAAGTTTTTGCGCCATATTATACGCCGCGGCTCTGTCCCGCAGATTAGAGGTCGCTAAGGCCTCGTTCATGATTCTTTCAAAGGGTTCGTAACACCAGTTGGACAGATTGGTAATATCGTTTACCGTGCCGCAGCTTAAAATCGGGCGCATAAAACTGTCGGGATCCAGATTTCCCGCCAGCCAGCCGGTCAGAATCATATCGTAATCTTCGGTGCCGTTTCTGAGCTGCTGAATTAAATAGGTTCTGGTGACGGCGCGAATATTCACGGCAACCCCGGCTTTCGCCAAGTCGAATTTAATCAGTTCGGCCATTTTTAACGGCGACGGGTTATACACCTGCTCTTCATTTAATACCCACATATCCAGATGAAGATGTTTGTCCTGAAAAAATTCCGCCGCCGCTGCAGGGTTATAATCGTAAGCGAAATCCGGCGTATTGACGGTCGCCGCCCAAGAGATAGTCGGAATGATATTATTAGCGGCGGTGGCCGTATTATGGTAAATGGTATTGATCAAACGGGTGCGTTCGATGGACTGCGAAACGGCGCGCCGCAATGCGGCATCCTGCATTTGCGGTTTTTGAAAATTAAATGCCAGATAAGCCAGATTCATCCCGTCGGTGGATTTGATGTAATATTTCTCATGATACTGCTTTAACAGCCCCAGCTGGCTGACTTCCGGATAAGAGGAAATCTGGCATTCTCCGTTCAGAAATTTCAGCAGTCTTCCGGTTCGGTCATTGGAAAAATCAATGGTAATATTTTCAATGCGCGCTTCTTTTTTCCAGTAATTATCATTTCTTATCAAACGCACATATTGGTTGCGGAAAAAATTTTTCACCTGATAAGGCCCGGTGCCGACCGGCAGCGCGTCGATCTGCACCAGATTATCGTCGGCATTCAGCTGCAAGGCGTATTCCTGAGAGAAAATAATGGCGTACTGACTGGCAAGATGGGACAAAATAGAGGCATCCGGTTCAAATAAGGTAATTTGCACCTGATGCGGGCCAAGAGCTTTGACCGATTCGATTTTCTCATTCAGGCGGATGCTTTCAAAATACGGAAAGCGCACCTTTTTGGCCTGTTCGTGAAAGATTTTGTATTGCGGGTTTTTATAATCCGCCGGGCTGGTATCCAGTGTCGGCAACGCTGTGTTATAGCCCAATACGCGGTTAAGGGAAAAGACCACATCGTCGGCATTAAAGTCGCGGGTCGGAGTAAACCAGTCGGTATGATGAAATTTCACCCCTTTGCGCAGATTCAGCGTGATAGTCTTGCCGTCGGCGGAAATGCGGTAGGATTGTGCCAAAACCGGTTCAAGGGTCGCACTGTTATTTTTGATCTCAAATAACTTGTTATAGATTTGCTCCGTCACCACATTCATACTGGTGCCCGCATCGGCGGTTTGAGGATTGAAAGAAAACCCGTTGGCATGCGTACAGTAAATCAACCCGTTGTCGGTTAATATTTTCGGCACTTTCGGCGCCGCGGCAGCATATTCGGCAACGACAGCGCATAAGCCGAGAAAACAGAATGCCGCGATTTTTCTAGTAAACATAAAACCCGTAATTGTGATAAATTATGTAGGGATTGTAAGATATATTAACGAAATTTAGAAATAAAAATGTTGAATTCTATTCAAAAAGAGCTGGACGATATTATTAATCGCGGTTTCGACCGCACTTTGCGTATTGCCGTCACCGGCTTGAGCCGCAGCGGCAAAACGGCGTTCATTACCAGCCTGATTAATCAGCTGCTGCACATTAACCGAACGGATAACAGTCACCTGCCGTTATTTGAGCCGGCGCGCAGTCATGGGATTATCGGCGTAAAACGCATTGCGCAGCGGAATTTAACTATCCCCCGCTTTGATTATGAAGGTAATCTGAACGATTTAACCGCCACCCCGGCAGTATGGCCGCAATCAACCCGCGGCGTCAGCGAAACCCGTCTGGCAATCCGCTTTCAGCGCCAAAGCGGGCTGCTGCGCCATATTAAAGAAAAAGGCACGTTGTATCTGGATATTTTCGATTATCCGGGCGAATGGTTGCTGGATTTGCCGCTGCTGGAGATGTCTTATCAGCAATGGTCGCAACGGCAGCACGGGTTAATGCACGGTAAACGCGCCGAACTGGCGGAAAACTGGCTGCAGAAAATCAAGGGGCTGGATCTGAGCCGCAGCGCGGATGAAGACATTTTGGCGCAACTGGCCAACGATTACACCCGCTTTCTGTTCGCCTGCAAACAGCAGGGGCTGCATTTTATCCAGCCGGGGCGTTTTGTGCTGCCGGGCGAGCTGGAAGGCGCGCCGGCACTGCAGTTTTTCCCGCTGACACATTTAAGCGAAACACAATGGCAGCAGTTAAAAAATGAAAACAAAGCGGACAGTTACTTTGCCGTGCTGAACCGGCGTTATGAATATTACTGCCGTCATGTGGTAAAAGCATTTTACCGCAATTATTTCTCGACCTTCGACCGGCAGGTGATACTGGCGGACTGTCTGACCCCGCTGAATCACAGTTATCAGGCCTTTCGCGATATGCAGGAAGGTTTACAGCAGCTGTTTAACAATTTTCATTACGGCAAACGCACGCTGTTAAACCGTTTATTTTCCCCGCGCATTGATAAGCTGATGTTTATTGCCACCAAGGCGGATCATATCACCAGTGATCAGCTGCCGAATCTGGTCAGTTTAATGCGTCAACTGGTACAAGAAGGCGGGCGTCACGCCGAATATACGGGGGTCGAAACCGACTATACGGCAATCGCGGCGATTCGGGCGACACAGCAGGTGGTGGTGGCGCAGAATGGCAAACAATTCAAAGCCATTCAGGGCATCCGTTCGTCCGATAAACAACAGATCACCTTATATCCCGGTTCGGTGCCGGGCAGACTGCCGCCGGCATCGTTCTGGCAAAAACAGCCGTTTGACTTTGACCAGTTTGAACCGCAGCCGCTGGAAGCCGGCGAACCGATTCCGCATTTAAGAATGGATGCGGTGCTGCAGTTTTTACTGGGCGATAAACTTTAAAGGCATGAGTTGGCGGCATACGGAATCACCAGTTGAGGAAATACGAAACGGATTATGCAAAAACAGATATTTAGCGACGCCGAACAGGCGCCTGAGCAAACAGCGGCATTTATGCCTAAACAGGAATTCGACCCCCGGCAGGCGGCGGTTGAACCCGATCCGATTGACAGCGTTGCACTGCAAGGCGAGCTGATAAGCGAACAATTCGAGCAAATTGTCGCCCCGAAACTCCGTTGGTGGAAAAAAGCGCTGGCAGCGACCGCACTTTTATTCGGCGGAGCCACCGTTGCGCAAACGCTGCAGTGGCTGATCGACAGCTGGCAGCAGCATCAATGGATTTATTTTGCCTTTGCGCTGGTGAGTTTTTCGGTGGTGATATTAGGCATTACGGCGCTGATAAAGGAATGGCGTCGTTTGGTCAGACTGAAAAAAAGAATGTTGCTGCAACAAACCAGTGCCAACTTACTGCGTAAAAGTGCGGTGGATTTTGCGCCGGATTTTTCCGCACGGCAGAACTCGGCGACGGATGGCGAACAAGGCAAAACATTATGCACCGAGATCGCCGCCGCGATGAACATTTCTGCGCAAACCCCGGCGTTTATACAATGGCAGCGGCAGCTGAACGACGGTTATTCGGCACAGGAGATCACCCGTTTATTCAGCCGCACCGTGCTGAAACCGGTGGATTTGCAGGCGAAAAAGCTCATCAGTAAAAATGCGCTGGAAGCGGCGATGATTGTGGCGGTCAGCCCGCTGGCGATAGTGGATATGTTTTTTATCGCCTGGCGCAATATTCGGCTGATTAACCGTTTGGCGGAAATTTATGCCATTGAACTGGGTTATGTCAGCCGTCTGCGCCTGCTGCGCATGGTATTTTTGAATATGGCTTTTGCCGGAGCGACGGAAGTGGTGCAGGATATGGGAATGGAATGGCTGTCGCAGGATATCACCGCAAAATTGTCGGCGCGGGTGGCACAAGGGCTGGGCGTCGGGCTGCTGACTGCACGGCTGGGCATTAAGGCGATGGAATTTTGTCGGCCGCTGGCCTTTGAAAAAGAGGAAAAACCGCGCCTGTCGCATATTCAGAAAGAATTGCTGACCAGCCTGAAAACGACCGTATTAGGCGGCGAAAAGCGCAAACAATCAATAAAATTGTAAATTTTTCTTTCCATTTCGGTGTAAATGTTTACAATAATCCTCGAAATCTATTGCCGGGGAGAACACTATGCTGCCGAAAACCGTTTCTTTTCAAGATATTGTCGCCTTGAGTGATAACATGCGGGCGGTGATTGATAAGGCGAAAAAATTCGCCGCGCTGGATGCGCCGCTGCTGATTCAGGGCGAAACCGGCACGGGCAAGGATTTGATCGCCAAAGCCTGCCATCATCTCAGCGCCCGTCGTGAAAAACAGTTTATTGCGGTAAACTGCGCCGGGCTGCCAGATGCCGATGCGGAAAGCGAAATGTTCGGCCGTTCGGATAACGCGAAAGAAAGCATCGGTTTTTTTGAATATGCGGACGGCGGTACGGTATTGCTGGATAGCGTGGCGGAGCTGCCGCTGGCGCTGCAGGCGAAATTACTGCGTTTTCTGAACGACGGCACGTTCCGCCGGGTCGGCGAGGAAAAAGAACATTACGCCGATGTGCGCGTGATCTGTACCTCACAAGTGCCGTTGCAGCATTATGTGGATGAGGGCAAAATGCGCGAAGATCTGTTTCATCGCCTTAATGTGCTGACGCTGGATATTCCCCCGCTGCGCGAACGGCGCGAAGATATTCGGCCGCTGACCGACATTTTTCTGCCGCAAATCAGTGCCGAACTGAATATCGCCACACCGCATTTTGATGAGAAATTAATGGCTTATTTGTGTCAGTATCCCTGGCCGGGTAACGTGCGCGAGTTATACAATGCGTTATATCGCGCCTGTTGTCTGGCGCAGGATAATCAATTGTCGATTGCGGGATTGCATTTAAGCGAGCAGGACATGCTGCCGGTCAATATGGAACAGTTCGCCGATAAAACGCTGGAAGACATTATGAACCGTTTTGAGGCGATGATACTGCGTAAGTTTTACGAACAATATCCGAGTACGCGCAAGCTCGCCGCCCGCTTGGGCATTTCTCATACCGCGATTGCCAATAAACTGAAACAATACGGCATCGGAAAATAAATCCGGGCGGTTTGTTGCCGCCCGTGAAAGCTTATCGGCGTGGGCGCGCCTGTTCGATCATCGTCAGAAATAAGCGCATCATGCTCAAGTCATCGGTCAGTTCCGGGTGAAAGGCGCAGGCCAGTAAATTGTCCTGTTTCGCCAGTACCGTATTACCGTTAAATTCCGCCAGTTTTTCCACCGCACTTGAGGTGATATGCCGGATATAAGGCGCGCGGATAAATACCGCCGGAAACGGCTGTGCCAGCCCTTTTACCTTCAGATCCGTCTGAAAACTGTCCGTTTGCCGTCCGAAAGCATTGCGCTGAACCCGAATATCCATTAATTGCAGATGTGCCGCCTCGCCGCCTTCGATTGCTTTCGCCAGCAAAATCATGCCCGCGCAGGTACCGAAAAGCGGTTTGCGCTGCCGTGCGAAATCACGGATTGCCTCAATAAAACCGTAATGACGCATTAAACGGCCAATGGCGGTGCTTTCGCCGCCGGGCAAAATCAGGCCGTCGAGCAGGGCGAGCTGTTCGACGGTTTTGACCGCCAGCGCAGTGGCGCCGAGCCGTTCGATTTGGCGCATATGTTCCGTCACCGCGCCCTGTAGTGCCAGCACGCCGACAGTATAAGCCGAATAATCCGTCATTTTACCAGCCGCGCTCCTGCATTCTTTCCGCCGGTGCCAGACGGCTGATTTCCAGCCCTTTCATCGGCGCCCCTAACTCTTCCGACAGGCGGGCGATCAGATCGTAATTCTGATAATGAGTGGTGGCCTGTACAATGGCTTGGGCAAATTTTTCCGGATTTTCCGCTTTAAAAATCCCCGAACCGACAAATACGCCGTCGGCACCGAGTTCCATCATCAACGCCGCATCGGCCGGTGTCGCCACCCCGCCGGCGGCAAAGTTCACCACCGGCAATTTGCCTAACGTTTTGATTTGTAATAATAATTCGAACGGCGCACCGAGATTTTTGGCTTTCGTCATTAATTCGTCACGGCTCATGGCGATCACTTTACGCAGCTGGGCGTTGACTTTACGCATATGGCGTACCGCTTCCACGATATTGCCGGTGCCGGGTTCGCCTTTGGTGCGCAGCATGGAGGCGCCTTCGCCGATACGGCGCAGCGCCTCGCCCAGATCACGGCAGCCGCAGACGAAAGGAACGGTAAATTCGCTTTTTAATAAGTGAAATTCCTCATCGGCCGGGGTCAGCACTTCGCTTTCGTCAATATAATCCACGCCCATGGCTTCCAGCACGCGCGCTTCGGTAATATGCCCGATGCGCGCTTTCGCCATCACCGGAATGGAAACCGCCGCCATTACTTCCCGCACGATTTTCGGATTGGCCATGCGCGCCACGCCGCCTGCCGCCCGAATATCGGAAGGTACCCGTTCCAGCGCCATTACCGCCACCGCTCCGGCCGCTTCGGCAATGCGCGCTTGCTCGGCATTGACCACGTCCATAATCACGCCGCCTTTCTGCATTTGCGCCATGCCGCGTTTTACCGTCTCCGAACCTAATACTGTTGACATATTTTCTCCTTACTCTGTCTGATATTGAATCGTTGGTTATTGTGGGAAACTTCAGGTATGATTAAAAGTGTCAGAATTAAACGAATTAATGGGGTCAGAGTGAAAAAATTAAGCTATCGGTTAAGCAAAGTGCCGGATATGCCGCTGTATTTACAGCTTTATCAACAAATCAAGCAAGCGATCTGCCGGCAGGAATTAGCGTTTGGCGAGCGTTTGCCGTCCAAACAACAGCTGAAAGAACACCTGCAAATCAGCCGTAATACGGTGGAAAGCGCTTATCAGCAGCTGGTGGCGGAAGGCTATATTCAGTCGCGGCCGAGACAAGGTTTTTTTGTCTGTTTTCAGGCGGAACTGGCGTTGACCGCGCAGAAACGAACGAAAAAAACACCGCTCTTTGCGCCGGCGCCGACGGTACGTTTTGATTTTAACCCGAACCGCATCGATACCCGGCATTTCCCGCTGCAAAGTTGGAAAAAGTGCGGTCGGCATTGCTACGGTTTTCAACAGCGGGAATGGCTGAGTCTGGGCGATAAGCAGGGCGATCTCCAATTGCGTACGGAAATCGCCGATTACCTTTCCGCTTCGCGTGGCGTGCATTGTTCGGCGCGGCAGATTGTAATCGGCGCCGGGGTGGAAAGCTGCCTGCAACAGCTGATTTTGCTGTTTAACCAGCGTTATCCGCAACCGGATTTTACTTACGCGATGGAAAGTTACGGTTATACGAAAGTGGAAAAATTATTGCGTCTTTACGGCAAGAGCGTGGTGAAACTGCCCATCACTGCGGCGGCGCAGTCGGTGGATCTTTCCTTTTTGCCGCGCTGCGGGGTGAATGTGGCGTATGTAACTCCTTCTCATTTGTATCCTTTCGGTCAGGTGTTGTCTATCAGCCAGCGTCAGCAACTGCTGGAATGGGCGCAAGCCGGGCAGGATCGCTATATTATTGAGGATGATTATGACAGCGAATTCCGCTATAAAGGCAAGCCGATTCCTTCGCTGCAAAGTCTGGATTTCAGCGATAAGGTGATTTACCTCGGCTCTTTTTCCAAGCTGCTGATGCCTGCGCTGCGCGTCAGTTTTATGGTGCTGCCGAAAGGGTTGCTGGCGGATTATGAAACCTATTGCGCGTTTTTTCATGCTTCCGTCTCCCGCTTTGAGCAGCAGCGCTTGGCCGAATTTATGCGGCAGGGCGAGTTTGAACGGCATATTCATCGTATGCGCAAACGCTATCGCAAAAAAATGGAGCTGCTGTGCGCATTGCTGGCGCCTTATAAAGAAAAAATCCGTTATTACGGCGAGCATTCGGGGTTTTATCTGTTAGTGGAATTATTGCAGGAACCCCGCAGTCCGGCGGAGCTGGTCGGTTTGGCGCAGCAGCGGGATATCCGCCTTTATCCGGTGGAATATCAGGATAAAAAGCTGTTTTCTATGGGCTTCGGTGATCTGACCGAGCAGCAGTTACAGCAGGCGATCGCGATTTTACTGGAAATCTGGCAGATAAACGCACCGCACTTTAATCCGCCACAAAGTGCGGCAGCGCCGGAAACGCTTTAACCAGCTTTTGCCATTCAATGTTATCGATCTGAATCGTCAGGTTAAATTCGCCCAGTTCGCTAATGTGTTCATGCCGTATGCAACGCTGCTGATAAAGCAAATGACGCAGTTTGCCGGCCTGCGGCGGCAAAATGAGGTGCAGATTCAGCATGGTATTGCGTAAGCGTAATCGAATCGCTTCCACGAGCAAATCCAAGCCCTGAGCAAGGCGGGCGGACAGATAGACGGCAATCGGCCGGTTTTGCGCATCGTATTCAATATGCGGGCTGATATTATCGCGCTGATCGATTTTGTTATACACCAACAATACCGGCACCTCATGTGCCTGAATTTCTCTCAGCACCTCGTTGACCGCCTGAATATTTTCCGCCTGCCGGCTGTCGGCGCAGTCGATGACATGCAGCAACAGGGCGGCTTGCGCGGTTTCCTGTAAAGTGGATTTAAATGCGGCAACCAGATCATGCGGCAGATCGCGGATAAAGCCGACGGTATCCGCCACAATAGTGGTGCCGACATCCTGAATCGGCAGACGGCGCAGCGTCGGGTCAAGAGTGGCGAACAGCTGATCGGCGGCATAAACCTGCGCTTGCGTCAGCGCATTAAATAAGGTGGATTTGCCCGCATTGGTATAACCGACCAGTGAAATGGTGGGAATGGCCGCTTTCTGGCGGGTGTGACGATTTTGCTTGCGCTGTCCGGCGACTTTTGCCAGCCGGTTTTGCAGCTGGGCGATGCGCACTTTAATCAGACGGCGATCGGTCTCCAGCAGGGTTTCTCCGGGGCCGCGCAATCCCACCGCGCCTTTTTGCTGATCCAAACCGGTTTTGCGCCGCACTAAACGGGTGGATAAATGCTTTAACTGTGCCAGCTCCACTTGCAGTTTCCCTTCGTGAGAGCGGGCGCGCTGGGCAAAAATTGCCAGAATCAGCCCGGTGCGATCCACCACGCGGCATTGGCACAGGGTTTCCAGATTGCGGGTTTGCGCCGGCGTCAGGCTGTGATTGACCAGCACCACATCGGCATTTAAGGCGGCAACCGCCGCGGCGATTTCTTCCGCCTTGCCCTGACCGACGAAATATTTTGCCTGCGGCGTACTGCGCGAGGCGGTGACGGTCGTCAGAATATTGACTTGGGCGGCGCTCGCCAGTTGGTGGAATTCAAGTAAATCCTCGGTATTTTTATTTTGTGCAAAAAATACATGCACGACCACGGCGTTATCCCGTGCGGACTGTAACGGCGCGGCAGATTGCAAGGAATGAGAAAGTGCGGTAGAAATTTCCGTAAAATCTACCGCACTTGGTGAAATGTCAGACTGTTTTTCGTCGTTCAAAATTACTCGGCTTGCTCTTCCGTACCGGTTTCAGCCGGTGTTTCCTGCGCGCCGCTGTGATGTTGCTGCGATTGCTGTTGCGCCTGATTGTTATGGTGCGAAACAGAACGAGCCGGAACCACCGTCGAAATAGCGTGTTTGTACACCATTTGATTAACGGTATTTTTTAATAAAATCACAAACTGATCAAAGGATTCGATCTGACCTTGCAGTTTGATGCCGTTAACTAAATAAATCGAGACGGGAATTCGCTCACGACGTAATGCATTCAAATAAGGATCTTGTAATGATTGTCCTTTTGCCATTTTTCATTTCCTTCTTATATTAATTATGATTGCCTAATAACACGGGGTAGCTTGGTATCCGCATCTCCTCCGCCTGTCAATATAGCAATAATCTGCGCTAATGTCACCTTTAGCGACATAATTATTTTATGCTTTGTATAATTTGCCGCTCGGCCTGGTCAATTTGTAGGCTGTCCAGCCAGCGAATCGGGTGCTGCCAGCCGCGCAGCCAGGTTATCTGCCGTTTGGCTAACTGGCGTGTGGCGCAGATGCCGCGGAAAATCATTTCCTCATGGTTATAATCACCGCGCAGATATTCCCACATTTGCCGATAACCGACGCACCGAATGGAGGGCAAATCAGGATGTAAATCGCCGCGTTGGTATAAGCTTTCCACTTCCTGTTGAAAGCCTTGCTCAATCATCATATGAAAACGCCGTTCAATGCGCTGATGTAAAACGGCGCGCTCCTGCGGGGCGATGGCGAACTGAACGATCCGATAAGGCAGAGGTTCGCCTTGCCGGGCGGTCAGTTCGGTCAGCGATTTGCCGCTGAGATAAAAGACTTCCAGCGCGCGGTTGATGCGCTGGCTGTCGTTGGGATTAATCCGCTGCGCCGCGATCGGATCGATTTGCGCCAGTTCGGCATGTAGCGCCGGCCAGCCTTTTTGCGCGGCAGCGGCTTCGATCCGGCGACGTGTGGCTTCATCGGCGGAAGGCAAGGGCGAGAGCCCGTCCAGTAAGGCTTTGTAATACAGCATGGTGCCACCGACCAGCAGCGGAATTCTGCCTTGCGCACTGATATCGCGCATTTCACGCAGGGCATCGCGGCGAAACTCGGCGGCGGAATAACTTTCGGCCGGATCTTTAATATCGATCAAACGGTGCGGCGCAAGCGCCCGTTCTCTGGCGTCGGGTTTGGCAGTGCCGATATCCATGCCCTTGTAAATCAGGGCGGAATCCACACTGATCACTTCCACCGGTAAGTGTTGGCGCAGTCGGATAGCCAGATCGGTTTTGCCTGAGGCGGTCGGGCCCATTAAAAAAATGGCAAGGGGTTGTGCTGAATGGGCGGTCATGACAGGTTATCCAGATAAGTCCGCCAGTCGATTTGCGTCAGCAACGATGACAGGCGGAGATCTTTTTGTTGATTAATCAGTTGTTCGGTTTCGGTCAGTAAACCAACCGCATCAGCCAGTACGGTAACGGCAGGTTGTTCCGCCTGCTGGCAAAGTGCGGTCAGAAAATGCTCGGCATCGGTGATGCTGCTGTCCAGTAACGCGATGACGCATTTTTGCAGATTCTGCCGGCGCAGGCAGGTCGGAACGGTATGCAGGCTGATGCGTTGTTGCGCCGGATTATCATTAAACTGAAAACCGAACTGCTGAAAATAGGCTTTCTGTTGTTGCCAGTGGCAGCTTTGGGTTTCGGTCAAATGAAACATAATCGGAATCAGCAACGGCTGCTGTGAGCGGCTGTCGAGACGTAAGTTTAATTGCAGCTTGGTCTGCTGCAATTTTGCCAGCGGCAGCAAATAAAACCGCTCGTCTTGCTGCAACAATAAAGCCCGCTTTTCAATCAGCGCCAGCGTATGCAAAACGCCGGCGGTATGCTGCAAGGCAGAATGCGCCGGCGGTGTCGGTTGCGGCGATGTGTCGGTCTTGTCGCTTGTGGCGGTGGAAAGCAATTCGGCGTACAGTTTTTGCTCGGTTTTGCTCACCTTCGGTGCGGCCGTGGCGACATCGCGGCTAAAGTGCGGTGCGGATTGCGTCTGTTTTTCTGGCGCTTGCAAGCCTGTGTGAGCGGCAAAAATATTCTGTCCTGCCGCCGCGCGATTCGGCTTGTTGATGCTGCTTGACCAGGCGCCCGTCGGTTCGCATACCGCATGTGCGGCGATCTCTGTTTCCGCAGCGGCGTTATCCGTTTGCCCGCTCGCCAAGGCGTGAGCGATGCCCTGACAGATAAAATCATGAATCAGGCGAGACTGATGAAAACGGACTTCGTGTTTGGTCGGGTGAACATTAACATCCACTTCATTCGGGTTCAAATCAATAAACAGCACAAAAGCGGGATACAGTTCATTATTCGGATAATCGGCATAGGCCTGACGAATGGCGTGATTAATCACTTTATCGCGCACCATGCGACCGTTGACATAACAATAATTTAAATCATTCTGTGCGCGGTTAAAGGCAGGGGAGGCGACCCAGCCGGATAAATGCAGCGTATCGTGTTTCCAGTCGATTTGCAGTGCCTGCCGGACGAATTCCTCACCGCAGATCGCCGCCAGTCGTTTCAGCTTTTGCCCGTTATCGGCGGCACTTTTATACTGACGGATAAGCTTTCCGTTGTGAGTCAGGCTGAAGGCGATATTGGGTTTGGCCAGCGCAATGCGACGGATCACTTCATCAATATGGGCAAATTCCGTTTTATCGCTGCGCAGAAATTTGCGTCGCGCCGGCGTGTTGAAAAACAGATTTGCCACTTCAACGCTGGTGCCGACCGGATGCGACGCCGGCTGAACGGTGGCCTCCATATCGCGCCCCTGCGCATAAACCTGCCAGGCTTCGGCTTGTTCCTGTGTGCGGGAGGTCAGGGTTAAACGGGAAACCGAGCTGATGCTGGCCAGCGCTTCACCGCGAAAACCCAGACTGAGAATCGCTTCCAGATCTTCAAGGCTGGCAATTTTGCTGGTGGCATGGCGGGCAAGGGCGAGGGCAATATCCTGTTTGGCAATGCCGATGCCGTTGTCGCGCACGCGAATTAAGCCAGCACCGCCGTTTTCAATGTCGATTTGAATACGGCTTGCGCCGGCGTCCAGACTGTTTTCCACCAGCTCTTTTACTACCGAAGCCGGCCGTTCCACCACTTCACCGGCGGCGATCTGGTTGGCAAGTTGTGGCGGCAGAATCTGAATAGCCATGGCTTATCCTATTGTTTCAGCTGAATTTTCTGTCCGGTTTGTACTTTACCGTCTTTCAGTTTCGGGTTCAGTTTTAACAACGTATTGACCGGAATACCGTACAGGCGCGAAATCGCATACAGGGTTTGATTTTTTTCCACAGTATGATATTTCGGCAGATTTTTGTCCGTTTTGCGGTTCTTTGCCGCACTCGTTTGATTGTCCGCAGCGGCTTTTTGATTGTTTTTGCCTTTGCTTGCTGGCTTATCTGCGGAAGTTTTGCCCGATTGAGCGCTATTTTTACCGTTATCCGGAATTTTAATGGTTTCTCCGATCCACAGCTCGCGGCGTTTCAGTTTGTTTAAGGCGATAATATCATTCATTTTCACCTTGTATTTTACCGCAAGCCCGACCAAGGTTTCGCCGGATTTGACTTTATGACGGATACCGCTGTCGCCGATATTATCCGCGCCTCGGGCTTCCCGCACGACAGTTTTTTCTCTGCCGTTGCTGTCGGCTTTAATATTATGGCGGCGATAGTAAACCAGACTTTCGTAAATCACGCGGGCGATCTGCTTGCGGTATGCCGGCGAGTTCAGTTTGCGTTCTTCTTCCGGGTTGGATAAAAAACCGGTTTCCACCAGAATCGACGGAATATCCGGCGAGCGCAGCACGCCCAGACTGGCATGTTGCGGCGTAGTGCGGCTTAAGCGGGTAATCTGCGAGAAGCGGCGCAGCACAATCGCACCCAGTTCATAGCCCACCCGCTGACTGTGACCGAATTGCAGATCCAGCACCGTTTGATCGAGATATTTTTCATTATGGGAAGACAGCACCGAACCGGCACCGCCGAGCAATTCGGAGCGTTTTTCATGATCTTCCAGCCATTGCCCCATTTCGCTGTTCGCCCGCCGGTTGGATAATACCCACACCGAGGCGCCGCGCAACGCCGGTGAAGCCGATGAATCGGCATGAATGGAGACCAGATAATTGGCGCCCTGTTTGCGCGCAATTTCCGAACGTTGCGGCACGGAAATGTAATAATCGCCGTTACGGGTCAGCACGCCGCGAAAGTTAGGATCTCTGTCCAGCAGCGCCTTCAGCTCTTTGGCCACGGAAAGGGTAACGTTTTTTTCGTAAATACCCAGATTACGGCTGATTGCGCCGGGATCTTTGCCGCCGTGGCCGGGGTCAATGGCGATAGTCCAGACTTCGGCGGAAGCGAGGGGAGCAAAACAAAAAAAGGTCAGTAGGCAACCTAATACGAAACGATATATTTTTTTCATGTATTTCAATAAATTAAACGACAGATTGTAATTGCTGAATGATGTTTTCACCCTGCGCGCTTTCGGCGATCAGCCGGATATTACGCGCCGTGCCGGCATAATCGATATTAACGGACAGATCCGGCGCGGCCAGCAGCCCTTGTCCTTTTTCCGCCCATTCGATCAGACAGATGCTGTCGGCGGCGAAATAATCGCGGATGCCCATAAATTCCAGCTCTTCCGGATCACTTAACCGATATAAATCAAAGTGATAAATGCGTTTGTGGGGAAACGGATATTCTTCCACCAGCGTATAAGTGGGGCTTTTCACCTTGCCCTGATAACCCAATGCCTGAATCATGCCGCGGCTTAAGGTGGTTTTGCCGGCGCCCAGCTCGCCGTTTAAATAAACCACCACGCCCTGTGCGGCGGCAATGCTGCAAATCGCATGGATAAGTTGTGCGCCGAAACGGCACATCGCGGCTTCATCGGCAATATATCGGGTGTAATCGGTCATCGGACGGTTGAATTTTTCAGCGTTAAAATTGTGCGGAATTGTACCGCACTTTGATAAAAAAAAGTAGGGGAGGGAAGGGCAAAATTGTTTGCCCTTAATCAGGTGGCTATTTTTCGCTGATCGCCTGCGGATAGCCCACCGTCAGGGCGAGAGGTCTGTCCGTCGTCACCATTTGCGCGCGATCGGCAATAAAGAAACGCGAGGTCATGGCTTTTTCGCCGTCGTTGAGGAAAATTTCCATCACCGAGCGGTCAAAGAAAATTTCCACCTGTTCCAGTTGGTCGATTTCACAATAACGCTGACTGCCGAGCTGGCGCATGCTGTCCGTTTGTTCACTGCAAGTGCGGTCTAAACACAGCCGGTTTCCGTCGTACGACAGCGTTACATGCTGGCCCTGCGGGTTATCGAAAAAGCGGAGGGAAAACGGCTGTTGTTGAGCATTGAATTTGACATAAGCGCAATCCAGCTGTGCGATTTCCGCTTGTTTGTCAATGGTGACGTCGGAAAGTGCGGTCAGATTTCGGTAAATTTCCGCCGCCGGGCGCTGGTAAATACGATCGCCGACCAGACGCAGCGCGCGCGGTAAAGTGAGCATGGAATGCCATTTATAGCGATCGGTCGGATAGCTTAAATCCGGCAAGCCGACCCAGCCCAGCATCAGGCTTTCCACCCCGGAGAAAGTTTGCGGCGCGTAGAAATCAAAGCCTTGATCCAGCTCGGCGATCCGCTCGGCGTCAAAGCGCAGCCCGTCCAGTTTACCGAGGGCATAAACGGCGTGATAGTTATTCTGAAATTGGGTTGACTGGCGGGCTTTGCCTTGCGGCGACCAGATGAAAATGTCTTTGTTTTCCGCCTGACGGTGGAATAAATCCGGGCATTCCCACATAAACACCTGTCGGTTGTCGAATGCCGGCACGCTTAATTCGCCCAGTAAACGCGGGGTTGCGTCAAGATCATCCATTTCAAACACAATGGCGGTGCCGCTCAGATCGGTGCGCTGCGCACCGCAGATAAAGCGGATTTTGCCCTCGGCGCTGAAAAACGGTTTCGGATCGCGTACATGTTCGGTATAGCCTTGTGGCGCCTGTTCGATTAACGCCCGCTTGCGTAACAAGTTGCCGGCTTTATCGAAGAGCGCTAAATTCTGATAGGGAACGCGCTGATTATCCGCCGCGCGCCGGGTATTGCCGGTATAAAATACGGCGATCTGCTCACCGACCAATAACGCGCCGCCGGAATAACAACCGTGGCTTTCAAACATTTCGCAGGGAATCAGATTATCCGCTGGGTGGAAATGCTGAAAATCCGCCGTGATCAGATGTTTCCAATGCTTCATGCCGTGCAGGGCGTCAAACGGAAACCATTGATAAAACACATGATATTTTTCACCGTCGAAGAGCAATCCGTTCGGATCATTTAATAAACCGGTCGGCGGGGCGAGGTGATAACGCGGGCGGAAATCCTTGTCCTGTGCGACGCTGTCGGCAAGTTGCGCCAGCTCGTCGGGTTGGGCGGCATAAAGGCTTTTATATTTGCCTTGATTGAAAATGATCATGCTGAATACTCCGAAAAAAGAAGGAAAATGGCGGCGGGAAGCCGGATAAAAAGACGGGCGGCTTGCCCGTCCGTCGGGTTAATCGGCCAGAAATGCCGCCAGCTGTGTGCGGTTCGGCAAGGCCGACATCGCTCCTTTGGCGGTGGTTGCCAGCGCGCCGCTGGCATTGGCCTGACGGATAATATTGACCAGTCTGTCGTGCGTGCGCCAATCGGCATGTTGCGACAGGCCGGCAAGCAGCCCGCTGACAAACGCATCGCCCGCGCCGGTGGTATCCACCGGTTGCACCGCTTTGCCGACAATGGTTTCCTGCTGCCCGTTCAGATGATATAAGGCGCCGTCTTTACCGAGGGTGACGATAATCAATTTTTGCGGATAAAGTGCGGTGATTTTTTTAAACGCTTCGTCCAGTGTCGGGGTTTCGGTCAGCAGCGTCAGTTCTTCTTCAGAGAATTTTAACACATCGGCCAGCGCCACCGCCTGCATCACCACTCGTTTCATTTCGTCAAAGCTCGGCCACAGGGATTCGCGCAGATTCGGGTCAAAGGAGAAAAAGCCGTTTGCCGCTTTAATCCGGCGAATCGCCTCGAAAGTGGCTTCGCGCGACGGATTATGAATTAATGCGATAGAACAGCAGTGCAGCCATTCGCCGGGCTGAAAATTGGGCAGATCGGCAATCTGTAAAAACTGATCGGCGCTCGGATTAACCATAAAAGTAAAGCTGCGCTCGCCGTTGTCCAGACCGACCACCACCGTGGAGGTGCGCTGCTGCGGGTCGAGGATCATATGATCGGTTTCCACCCGCTCCTGCTGCAATGTCTGTTGCATAAATTCGCCCAGCGGATCTTTACCGACCCGGCCGATAAACGCGGCCTGCCCGCCCAACCGTGCCACGCCCACCGCCACATTGGCGGGCGCACCGCCGGCGCAGCGCAGATAATGTTGTTCGCCGTCGGGAATTAAATCCACCACGGCATCGCCTAATACCCAGATTTTGTGTGACATGTTTGCTCTCCTTTCGGATGTCGAGGATGCGGAGGCTATCCGCATCATGGTATGCTGAATTCGGTGATAAAAATAGGCCGGAAAAAGACCGCACTTTTTAAAAGTGCGGTCGGTTTTCAGCTTATTTTACCGTTACCCGGGCAAATTTACGTTTGCCGACCTGATATACGGCGGTGCCGCTGCTGATGTGTTGTTTCGGATCCTGAGCTTTGGCGCCGTCGATTTTCACGCCGCCTTGCTGCACCATACGGATCGCTTCCGAGGTGGAGCTGACCAAACCAGCCTCTTTTAACAGATTGGCCAGCGCGATGTCGCCGTTTAAGGTCAGTTCCGGCATTTCATCCGGCAGGGCACCTTTCTGGAACCGGTTGATAAATTCCTGTTCCGCTGCTTCGGCCGCCGCTTCGTCATGGAAGCGGGCAATGAGTTCTTTCGCCAGCAATATTTTAACGTCGCGCGGATTACGCCCTTGCGCCACTTCCTGTTTTAAGCGGGCGATATCCGCCAGCGGACGGAACGACAGCAGATCGTACCAATCCCACATCAGTTGGTCGGAAATGGACATCACTTTGCCGAACATCTCATTCGGCGCATCGCTGACGCCGATATAATTGCCCAGCGATTTGGACATTTTCTTCTCGCCGTCCAGACCGACCAGCAGCGGCAGCGTCATGGCAACCTGCGGTTTCTGACCGTCGGCTTTTTGCAGTTCGCGCCCGATTAACAGGTTAAAGGTTTGGTCGGTACCGCCCAGCTCCACATCGGCTTGTAAATGCACCGAATCGTAGCCTTGCAGCAACGGATAAATAAATTCGTGAATCGCAATGGATTGGTTATTGGCGAAGCGTTTTTTGAAGTCATCGCGTTCCAGCATGCGTGCGACGGTGTAATTGGACGCCAGGCGGATCATGCCGACGGTGCCCAGCTCGCCCAGCCAGTCGGAATTAAATACGATGCGGGTTTTTTGCGGGTCCAGAATTTTGAAAATCTGTTCTTTGTAGGTTTCCGCGTTGCGCAGCACATCTTCGCGCGAAAGCGGCGGGCGGGTGGTATTTTTACCGGAAGGGTCGCCGACCGTAGCGGTAAAATCGCCGATCAGAAAGATCACTTCATGGCCGAAATTCTGGAATTGGCGCAATTTATTTAACACGACGGTGTGACCCAAGTGAATATCCGGTGCGGTAGGATCGGCGCCCAGTTTAATTCTTAACGGGCGGTTTTGGGTTAATTTTTCGATCAAATCCGATTCCGAATAAATCTGATCCGTACCGCGTTTCAGTTCCGCGAGAACAGTGTTGATATCACTCATGGGGTAGTCCTGTGTTGGTTTTGCTAAATTTAACCCCTGTATTATAGAGATTATTCGTAAAATGAAAAGCCTGCGTGCGCTTGGGCTTATCACATTTCATCAAATTCCGTTGCCGGCGGTTGGGCGAGGCGGGCATGTTGTCATCAAACTGTCATATTTCTTTTTTATACTGCCTGTGCAGTCAAGCAATGGTATGTAAACAGGAGAAAGTAATATGACGAAAATTCGGGTAACAAAAATCGCGTTGCTGGCGTTGCCGCTGATGGCATGGTCATTTATCGCACAGGCGCAGACGATTACCGGCGCGGGCGCCTCTTTCCCATATCCGATTTATGCCAAGTGGGCGGCTTTATATGAGAAGGAAACCGGCAATAAAGTGAATTATCAGTCGATCGGATCCGGCGGCGGACAGCAGCAGATTATCGCCAACACCGTGGATTTCGGCGCCTCGGATGACCCGATGAAACCCGCTGCGCTGGAACAACACCGATTATTGCAGTTTCCTGCCGTGATCGGCGGCACCGTGCCGGTGGTCAATCTGCCCGGCATTGCAAGCGGACAGCTGAAATTATCGGGCACGGTGCTGGCGGATATTTTTCTCGGCAAGATTACATCCTGGCATGATCCGGCGATTGCGGCATTGAATCCGGACGTTACGCTGCCGAATAAAGCGATTATCGTGGTGCATCGTTCGGACGGCTCGGGGACGACATTCGGCTGGACCAATTATCTGGCTAAGGTGTCGCCCGAATGGCGGGAAAAAGTCGGTGAGGGCAAATCGGTGAAATGGCCGGTCGGTCAGGGCGGCAAAGGCAACGAAGGCGTTGCGGCCTATGTGCGCCAGCTGAAATATACCATCGGTTATGTGGAATATGCTTATGCGAAACAAAATAATCTGGCATGGACACAGCTGCAAAATAAGAGCGGTGTCTTTGTGCAGCCTTCTAAAGACAGCTTTTCCGCCGCCGCGGCAAATGCAAAATGGGATAACACGCCGGGTATGGGCGTGGTGCTGACGGATGAAGCGGGCGAGCAATCCTGGCCGGTGACGGCGGCGAGCTTTATTTTAATGCGCAAACAGGCGGATCAACCGGCACAAACCAAAGGTGTGTTTGATTTTTTCGGCTGGGCGTTTAAACAGGGTAAAAATGCTGCGGCAGAACTGGATTATGTGCCGTTGCCCGATAATGTGGTACAGCAGATTGAAGCGAAATGGGCAAGCGAGGTGAGCGATCCGCAGGGCAACCCGCTGCGTTAATCTCATCGCCGCCTCCGTGCGCAAGCGGACGGAGGCGGATCGGACAAGAGCAAACGATATGACTAAAATAAATCAAAAATGCCTCAATCATCCGTGGATTGAAGGCCTGTTTAAGCGCACCACGGCGTTTTTCGCCCTGTTGGTGTTCGCCGTTCTGATGGCAATTTTATTGTCGTTGATTATCGGCAGCTGGGATTCGCTTACCCGATTCGGCCTCTCTTTTCTGCGCCACGCCGACTGGGATCCGGTGCAGGATAGCTACGGCGCGCTGGTACCGGTGGCGGGAACCTTAATTTCCGCGCTGATCGCCTTATGTATTGCCGTGCCGGTTTCCTTCGGGATCGCCACGTTTTTAACCGAACTGGCGCCCGAATGGGTTAAAAAACCGGTGGGCATTGCGGTGGAAATGCTGGCGGCAATCCCGTCTATTATTTACGGGATGTGGGGCCTGTTCGTGTTCGTGCCGCTGTTTCAGGAGCATATTCAGCCTTATTTGATTGAAATGCTCAGCCCGTTACCGTTAATCGGCATCTTGTTTTCCGGCGCGCCGTTCGGCATCGGGCTGTTCAGTGCCGGGCTGGTGCTGGCGATTATGATTATTCCGTTTATCGCGTCGATGATGCGGGAAGTGTTCTCCGCGGTGCCGCCGATGTTGAAAGAATCCGCCTACGGTCTGGGTTCGACCACATGGGAGGTGATATGGAAGATTGTCATGCCTTATACCAAAACCGGGGTGATCGGCAGTGTGATGCTGGGGTTAGGCCGGGCGTTGGGGGAAACGATGGCGGTGACTTTTGTGATCGGTAACGCCTTTTATTTGCCCGAGTCCGTATTTTCGCCGTCCACCTCCATCGCCTCGGCGATTGCCAATGAATTTAACGAAGCCGGCGGGCTGCAAAAATCCGCCTTAATGGAATTGGGATTAATCCTGTTTTTGATTACCACCTTGGTATTAATGCTCTCGCGTTTTTTGGTGGCGCGGATAACGAAAAAAGAAGGTAAAACTCGATGAATAATGACCGCACTATTCGGTTTCATTGCCGCAAACTGAGCAATAAGCTCATGCTGGGATTGTCGTTTCTGGCAGTCATCTTCGGTTTGTTCTGGCTGTGCTGGATTTTGTTTACGCTGGTCAGCAAAGGTATTCCGGCGCTGTCCTGGCAGTTGTTTGTCCATCCGACACCGGCGCCGAACGAACCGGGCGGATTGTTCAATGCGATTGTCGGTTCCGCGCTGATGTTGCTGGTGGCCACACTGATTGCCACACCGGTCGGGATTTTAGCCGGCACTTATCTGGCGGAATACGGCAGATATGGCCGTTTGGCGGCGGCGACCCGTTTTTTAAACGATATTTTGCTGTCCGCCCCGTCGATTATTATCGGCTTGTTTGTTTATGCCGTTTATGTGGCGCAGGTGAAACATTATTCCGGCTGGGCGGGGGCGTTTGCCTTAGCCATGCTGGCCATTCCGGTTGTGGTTCGTACTACCGACAGTATGCTGAGCCTGATTCCGAATAACCTGCGTGAAGCCGCGGCGGCGCTGGGCTGTCCTCAATGGCGGGTGATTACCATGATCTGCTATCCGGCCGCCCGTTCCGGCATTATTACCGGGGCGCTGCTGGCGGTGGCACGTATTGCGGGGGAAACCGCGCCGCTGTTATTTACCGCACTGTCCAATCAGTTTACCTCATGGAATATGAACGGGCCACTGGCAAATTTACCGGTAGTGATTTATCAGTATGCCTCAAGCCCTTTTCAGGACTGGAATCAGCTGGCTTGGGCGGGGGCGACGCTGATTACGTTTTTTGTGTTGCTGTTAAATTTAATCACGCGGCTTGTTCTACAGAAAAAATAGGAGAAAAAAATGGAGCATCCAATTATCACCGCGGCGCAGACTAAAATTGCGGTGAATAATCTGAATTTTTATTACGGTGGCTTTCAGGCGCTGAAAAACATTACGATGCGCATTGCAAAAAATAAAGTGACCGCTTTTATCGGCCCTTCCGGCTGTGGCAAATCCACCTTGCTGCGCACGTTTAACCGCATGTTCGAGCTGTATCCCGCTCAGCATGCCAGCGGGGAAATCAATCTGGACGGCGAAAATCTGTTGACGACGGCAACGGACGTGGCCATTATTCGTGCCAAAATCGGCATGGTATTTCAGAAACCAACGCCGTTTCCGATGTCGATTTATGACAATGTGGCGTTCGGCATTCGGTTATTTGAAAAATTAACTAAAGCGGAGCTGCATGATCGGGTAGAATGGGCGTTGACCAAAGCGGCATTGTGGAATGAAGTGAAAGATAAGCTGCAACAAAGTGGCGACAGTCTGTCCGGCGGTCAGCAGCAGCGGTTGTGTATCGCCAGAGGCATTGCGGTAAAACCGGAAGTGTTGCTGCTGGACGAGCCCTGTTCGGCGCTGGATCCGATTTCAACCATGAAAATTGAAGAGTTGATCGGCGAGCTGAAGCATGATTATACGGTGGCTATCGTCACTCATAATATGCAGCAGGCGGCGCGCTGTTCCGATTATACCGCCTATATGTATTTGGGCGAGCTGGTGGAGTTTGATCACACCAAGGCATTGTTCGCCCAGCCTAAATATCAGAAAACGGCGGATTATATCTCGGGGCGTATGGGTTGAGGCGTTAAAGACGGGTGAATGGGGAGAAATAGGGTGACGGCGAAGAAAATACTAGTAGTGGAGGATGAACGGGCGATCCGCGATATGATCGCGCTGTTTCTGGCGCAGCACAACTATACGGTGATCGAAGCGGAGGATTACCCAAGTGCGGTGAAAAAAATGAAAGAAAAACCGCACTTAATCTTGCTGGACTGGATGCTGCCGGGGCGTTCCGGCATTCAGTTTATTCAGTATCTGAAAAAAAATGAGGAAAGCGCGAAGATTCCGATCATTATGTTAACCGCACGCAGCGCGGAAGAGGATTGCATCACCTGCCTGAACAGCGGCGCCGATGATTATGTCAGCAAACCTTTTTCCCCGAAAGTGCTGCTGGCGCGCATTGATGCCATGTGGCGGCGCAGTTATGAAACGAATGAGCGGATTTATATCGACGATCTGATGCTGGATCAGAGCGCGCAGCGGGTCAGTGTGAATCAGCGTCCGATAGAACTCAGCGCCACCGAATATAAACTGCTGCATTTTTTTATGTCTCATCCGGAAAAAGTCTATAGCCGGGAACAGTTGCTGGATTTTATCTGGGGTAATGAGATTTATGTGGAAGATCGCACGGTGGATTCCTATATCCGTCGCCTGCGTAAAAGTCTGGAACCCTATGGTTTCGACCGCTATATTCAAACGGTCAGAGGAACGGGGTATCGGTTCTCCACCCACTGTCAGGATATACCATGAAATACCGTGTATTCGCTTCTTTTCTGTTTGAAATTCTGCTGGCGGCCGGCGTCGCGTTATTGTTCGGCTTGTTTGCCAAAGATTTTCTGTTCTGGCTGGTCATCATATTGGGGTTATTGTTAGTTCGTCACCACTATAACGAATATCATTTATTGCGCCTGCTTTCGCCGCAAACCCAGCTGCATAAATACCGCGGCAATCTGCTGGCCTACATTTCTCAAACCGCGGCTTATAATCGCTATCGCCACCGTAAAGATAAAATCAAAACCCTGCGCCTGTTATCCAAACTTAACCGCAATATGCAGTATCTGCCCGACGGGATTATTATTTTTCAGCAGCACGGCGCAATCTCTTGGTGTAACAACGTTGCCCAGCAAATTTTTGATTTTTACTGGGATAAAAAAATGCAGAAAAATATCTTTAGCGTGATTTTTTATGAGGAATTCAAAAGTTATTTTAAAAAAAATAAATGGCATCATTCTTTAGTGTTATTGCTTAATAATCAACGCTATATTGAAATCAATATCAATAAATACGATGAATTCAGCTATTTAATGATCGCACGCGATGTGACGCAGTTTATTCGCCTGCTGCATTCGCGGCAAACCTTTTTAACCAATCTGAATCATGAATTGCGCACCCCGCTGACTGTCATTCAGGGTTATCTGGAACTGCTGGAAGGAGAAAGTCAGGGTTCGGCATTACAACATAAAGCCTTGCAGGCAATGAAAGAACAAAGCGGCAGAATGGCGACGCTGCTGCAACAATTAAATACGCTGGCGAAGATAGAAATTTCATCGAACAAGGAGCATCAGGTAGTGGATGTGGCGCAATTGATTCTGGCGCTACAGAAAAACATTGCCGTACTTAATGATCAGCAGCACAGGCTATGCTTTGAGATTGAACCGGATCTGAAAATCATGGGCGATGAATCTCAGTTGCAAAGTGCGGTGTCCAATCTGATTTATAATGCGCTCAAACACGCGGGACAAGGCACGACTATTCATGTCGGCTGGAAAAACACTGAGCAGGGCGCCGAATTCAGCGTGACTGACGACGGCATCGGCATCGCGCCGCAGCACTTACCGCACTTAACCGAACGATTTTATCGGGTGGACGAAGCGCGCACCAATCACACCGGTGGCACCGGCTTGGGGCTGGCGATTGT
The DNA here is from genome assembly GCF_964241405.1 of Necropsobacter rosorum. Lineage (NCBI taxonomy): Bacteria > Pseudomonadati > Pseudomonadota > Gammaproteobacteria > Pasteurellales > Pasteurellaceae > Necropsobacter > Necropsobacter rosorum. Next base: position 527,090 of record NZ_CAXSXF010000002.1, on the reverse strand, counting down.
TAAACACGCGCTGGAACAGCATGATTCTCATCTGGAAATTCAAAGTTCGGAGGGCAAAGGCAGTCGTTTTAGCTTTTTGATTAAAAAACGCTATGTCATCAAAGAACCGCACGAATAAAAAAAAAGCGTCTCTTTTGTGGGGGGAGAGACGCTGAAATGTTGGAGTGATTATCTATTATTGTTTGAATGGCTAGATGATAATAGTTCTCAAATAGCTTGTCAACATATAAATGAAAATTATTCTCAATAATTTTATTCTGCGCGATAAGGCACCGCTTCGGTCAGAGAAAGTGCGGTCGGAATTTGATCAGAAATATCGAATTTTCCCGCGTACGCATACACCTCGACCCCGGCGCTTATTGCCTGACGCAGCAGGCGATCATAGTCGGGATCGATATATTCCGCAACCTTGAAACAGTCGAAGCCGTTATGCAAACCGGCAAACAGGATCACCGCACGATGTCCCTGTTTTTTCATGGCCATCAGCTCGCGCACATGTTTTTGGCCGCGCGTGGTGACGGCATCGGGAAACATGCCGATATTGTTTTTAACCAGCGTCACGGATTTCACTTCCACATAACAATCCGGCAAGCCCTCACCTTGCAGTAAAAAATCGATACGACTGTTTTCCTCGCCGTATTTGACTTCCGGTGAGATATGATCGTACCGCGCCAGTTCTTTGATTTGCTTGTTCCGTAAGGCTTCCAGCGTCAGTTGATTGGAGCGATGCGTATTGATACACACCAGCTGCCCGTTGTTTAACTGAGTTAATTCCCACGAATGCGGGTATTTGCGCGTGGCACTGTCGGAAGTGGAATACCAGATCTTATCGCCTTTTTCACCGCATCCCGTCATCGCGCCGGTATTGGCGCAATGAATGGTCAGCATCTCGCCGTTCGGCAGCGCCACATCGGCAAGAAAACGTTTATAGCGACGAATTAATGTGGCAGGTTGCAACGGAGGTAATTGCATAATATTTCCTTAAATAGTGCTGATTTATTTTCAGCATAGCGTTTAAAATAACGTTAAAAGAATAAACTCTCAATAAATTGGGATTAAATTAATTTTAAATTCGGGAAAACCCATTGTATCCGTTTATTTTCAACATCCAATTCCCGAACTAAAAACGCAATGCTGTCTTCCGGATTCAGCGTGATATATAAATATTGATTATGCTCGATTTTATGCATCGGCTCATTATTTTTCGCAATAAAAATCTCATCACAGGGTTCGATATTTATTATAGCCTCGGCATAAAAATAAATAGTCTGTGTCGTTGAATGCGTATTTTTAAATAACAAATAAGAGATACCGGAAGTTTCTATTTTTAAACTGTTTTCAGAATATACCGACGGCGCCAGACTGATATTCATACAGCCGCAGGTTTTCGCTTCCTGTAATGAAAGAATACAGGATGCCGTATATTCTTTTTGACAAAAGCGGGTAATGCTGTCGTGTATAATATTGTATTCCGTATAAGGCTTAATTCTGAGCGGCAAACCTTGTTGATAATATTTTTCCGCAAAGCGTTTATGGTAAGAATATTCTTCGCCTTTTCGATGTGCGCGCGTGACATGTAATCCTTCAATCAACTCGTTTTCAAACGTATATTCAATGCCGTTCGTTGTCTGATTTTGACGGATTCCCCAAGCCGGAGGGCAATTATATTTAATCGGTAAAAATGCTACGTTTTCATGATCTACCGCATACGAATTAATTAATGTCGAATCAATTCCATAACATTGAATGAATTTCTCTTGCCGTATTTCAGTGTCAACATAATTTTTATAATCTGCCCAGGCTTGTTTAAAACCAATAATTACACCGGCTTGATAAACATAATTGTGCTGTTTTTTCAGTCGGTTTATTTTATCTCGAACGGCATCAAGCGCAGGAGCGGTTACGCAATCATATAAAAAACTGCATTCCCAGATATCATAAGTACAATACAGTTTTGTTTTATCTTTAATCTGATTAAAAACGGTCAATTTTGTTTGTGGAAACCAAATATCGGCATCATAAAGCGCGATACAATCGTAATGATATTGAGCGGCGATATCGGCGGCTGAAATTTGACGATCGATTAAAATCTGCGGATATTTATTGGTTGCGGAAAATACCTTAAGACCATTTGATTGTAATATCTGTTTTTTCTCCGCAGATAATCCGTAGGAAATCACACCGATATCGCCGTTATAATCCGTTTCTTTCAGGCTAAGAATAAACGGGATCAAATGCTCGTACCAAAGTTTATGGTTATCATCAATAGCCGTCAGAATAATTGTTTTCATCATACTATTTCTCAAATAACCGCTTAAGTGCTTTTTCATATAAATAAATATTCATCGGATTGGTCGGCGAAAGAGAATCCAGATAGTCATTGGCGCGTTTAACATAGGCAGCATGATGTTTATCATGGTTATCAATCACATCAAGTAATACTTTGGCGCCTTCAAAGGCATCGAATTGATCATAATAATAGCCGACGCCTTTCGGCAGTAATTTGGAATTATGGATAAACGGATAGCCGCCGTAGAGCGCATCATTATAAGCGTAATTCAGTCCGTTTTCCCATTGGTGACTCAGTACGACATCGACATAACGGGTTAAAAAATCCGGCATCTGATAGCGTCCTTCCACCGTCATAATATTATTTTTAACGATTTCTGTGCGGCCGATAAAATTAAAAAACGTCGGATGATCTTTTTTATCATAGGTGTTACAAGCATAAAAATGCTGAATTTTTTCCGGCGCCGTCCGATAAGCCTGTTCAGTAATAAGAATCGGGGTAAAACAGTTTTTAAAAATAAAAATATTCGGTTCAAAACATGCGATACGTTTGGATTTTTTCTCAGGATCCGGTTTATAACCGAATTCAAGATTATGTTCCGTTTTAATACGACGAATGACTTTATCACAGAATGTCGGCGCCCAGATTGCCGGAACCTGATAAGAATCACAATGATGCATAATGGCAAAATAATCGGCGCAGGTATTCATATTTTGCGGAATAAGCCAGTTCGCATCAAATAATGTGCCGTTAAAAGTGCGGTTCGGATTTTTACCAAAAATAAAATATTCAATATCCATAATATAATCAGGACCCATTTTATAGCAGACTATTTTTCCGCCGTGTTCGTGCATGCGGGTCATATATTGATATTCGATGGTCAGCGTGCCTTCAATAAGCACGTCAAGCTCATCAATGACATCCTCTACATAAGAAAATTTTAAATCCAGATCATCCAGCATAAAGCCGTCAGGCGGCGTTGCCCGTTTTTCCGGCCCCCAAGAGACTAAAACCACGTCTTCCACCAGTGAGGAGGCTTTAAATAATTGATAAAGAAAAATCACATTTTGGTTTGCGCCGTTTGCCCAAATGTCGGCAATTTGGGCTTCCAGATTGAATGTGATACCGATTTTATAGTTGCGTGACATAAAGAATTCCTTGAAAGACAGTAAGTTGTGCTGATGCGATGTCGATCTATTTTAGTGGGTTATCAATAAAATTTCACCTACACAATTGTGTAGGTGAAATGTAGCGTTTAGCGGATTATTTCCATTGATATCCGATACCGGCACCGACGTTATAATCGCCCTGTGTTGTTGCACCGGCGCTGACTTTGAAAATCACCTTATTATTATCGGAAAGTTTGGAATAACCGACGGCAACCGCACTTTGACCGTTATAGTTACCCACGCCCATACCGACAAGGTTCGCGCCCGGCTGAGTGACCTGCGGAATATTGGCGATAGCAACCGCTCCGGCGATACCGGCACGCAGTTTACGATCGGTTTTGCGTAAATCGGCAGAAACCTGATCTAACTGACGTTTATTTACCGCGTCGGTCGCTTTGACACCGTCGGCGACATTGGTTACGCGCCGTTCATTTCCGGCACTGCCGACAGAAACCGTATTTGCTTCATTAGCAACGGAATTTGCGCCGATCGCAACGGCATTTTCCGCACTCGCTTGTGCATTCTGACCTACTGCCGTAGCATTTTTCGCACTGGCCCGCGCGTTCTGACCGACGGCAGTGGTGTTTTCAGCGGTCGCTTTCGCTTTATTACCGAATGCGGAGGCATTTGTTTTATTTGCCGTTGAATCCGCACCAAAATTCGTTGTTGAATCATCACCATCATCTTCACCAAGCACTCTCTGCGCAGAACTTGCAGCCGCAGAGGCGGACGACGCGGCGGATGTCGCCGAACTGCTTGCCGAATGTGCCGAGCTTTCCGCACTGGATGCAGAACTTGATGCCGCAGTTGCCGAACTTTCAGCACTGGATGCCGAAGTTGACGCTGCAGTTGCCGAACTTTCCGCGCTGGACGCAGAAGTTGAAGCAGAACTTGCCGAAGTTGATGCCGCTTTTGCCGAGCTTTCTGCACTGGACGCAGAACTTGACGCTGCTTTTGCAGAACTGTCGGCACTGGATGCGGAACTTGCAGCGGCTGTTGCAGAGCTCGAGGCACTAGATGCCGAAGTCGAAGCAGAACTTGCCGACGTTGAAGCTGCCGTTGCGGAACTTGCCGCACTGGATGCAGAAGTCGAAGCAGAGCTTGCAGAAGTCGAAGCGGAACTCGCAGAAGTCGAAGCAGAACTTGCAGAAGTCGAAGCGGAACTCGCAGAAGTTGAAGCGGAGCTTGCCGAAGTCGATGCGGCTTTTGCTGAGCTATCTGCGCTGGATGCCGAACTTGACGCTGCTGTTGCGGAACTTGATGCACTAGACGCAGAAGTTGATGCCTCAGTTGCTGAACTTGCTGCATTGGATGCGGAAGTTGATGCCTCAGTTGCTGAACTTGCTGCATTGGATGCGGAACTTGACGCTGCTGTTGCAGAGCTCGAGGCACTAGATGCCGAAGTCGAAGCAGAACTTGCCGACGTTGAAGCTGCCGTTGCGGAACTTGCCGCACTGGATGCCGAAGTCGAAGCAGAACTTGCCGAGGTTGAAGCTGCCGTTGCGGAACTTGCCGCACTGGATGCCGAAGTCGAAGCAGAACTTGCCGAGGTTGAAGCCTCAGTTGCCGAGCTTGCCGCATTGGATGCAGAAGTCGAAGCACTAGACGCGGAGGTTGAAGCGGAACTTGCCGAAGTCGATGCGGCTTTTGCAGAACTGTCGGCACTGGATGCCGAACTTGACGCCGCTGTTGCAGAGCTCGAGGCACTAGATGCCGAAGTCGAAGCCTCAGTTGCAGAGCTTGATGCTGCAGTTGCGGAACTTGCCGCACTGGATGCAGAAGTCGAAGCGGAACTCGCAGATGTTGACGCAGAACTTGCCGAAGTCGATGCCGCTTTTGCCGAGCTATCTGCGCTGGACGCAGAACTTGAAGCTGCACTTGCTGAACTTTCCGCACTGGATGCGGAGCTTGCAGCGGCGGTTGCCGAACTTGCTGCGTTAGATGCGGAAGTCGAAGCCGCACTTGCGGAACTTGCCGCATTAGATGCAGAAGTGGAAGCCTCAGTCGCTGATGTTGATGCTGCGCTTGCAGAGCTTGCTGCATTAGATGCCGATGTTGAAGCCTCGGTTGCAGAACTTGCCGCATTAGATGCCGAAGTCGAAGCGGAACTCGCAGAAGTTGACGCCGCACTTGCCGAAGTCGAAGCCGCTTTTGCTGAACTTTCCGCACTGGATGCGGAGCTTGCAGCGGCGGTTGCAGAACTGGTTGCACTAGACGCGGAAGTCGAAGCTGCGGTTGCGGAACTCGCTGCACTAGATGCTGAGGTAGATGCTGCGGTTGCGGAACTTGCTGCATTAGATGCAGAAGTTGAAGCTGCGGTTGCGGAACTCGCTGCATTAGATGCGGAAGTTGAAGCTGCGCTTGCAGAGCTTACCGCGCTAGATGCGGAGCTTGCAGCAGCTGTTGCCGAACTTGCCGCATTAGATGCCGAGGTCGAAGCGGAGCTTGCCGAAGTTGATGCCGCTTTTGCCGAGCTTTCGGCGCTGGATGCGGAGCTTGCAGCAGCTGTTGCGGAGCTGGTTGCATTAGATGCAGAAGTTGAAGCGGAGCTTGCCGAGCTTGCGGCGCTTGAGGCGGCGGATATGGCGGAGCTTGCGGCCGATTCTATTTTTTCTAAATTTTCGGTGACGGTTGAAGCGGCTGATGTTGCGATTGATAATGCGGTGCTGGCAGTTGTTGCTGCGGAAGCGGCGGTTGATTGTGCGGCACTGGCTGCGGTTGACGCGGAAATTGCGCCGGCAATGCCCTCTTCAGCCATTTTCTTCACGGCATATAGTTGGCTGCCGTTGACGGCATCGGTAGAGTTTTCGCTGATTTGTCCGGCGGATACATATTGTATTTGGCGGGTGGCGGAACTGGAACCGACGGATACCACGCCGGCGGAAGTGCTTCCGGCAAAATTCAGTGTGGCATTGGTGCCGTTATATTGTTGGTAAGTTAAATTTGAGGTATTTGTTGCTGATGTAGTTGATGAATCAGAACCTAATGCAACGGAATTTTCTATACTTGAATTGGCATTTGCGCCGATAGCAACGGTATTTGTTGTTATTGCCTGAGCATAAGAACCTAATGCGGTGGCTGATTCGCCGGTGGCATTGGCATTTGAACCGAAGGCGCTGGTACCATTTCCATTGGCAGTGGTTTGAAAACCGCCTACTGCGGTAGCTGAATTTTCTCCATCACTACTAGTAGCATTAGCTCTGGAACCAACTGCCAATGCTCTTTTCCCGTCAGTAGTTGCCGAGCGTCCAACAGCCGTTGCTTCTAAACCTTTGGTGGTACTTCCTGCCCCGATTGCAGTACCGCCGGCGTTATATACTTTAGTCTGGTTACCGATTGCAACGGAATCGTCTCCTTCTGCATAAGAATTCTGGCCGGCATTAATACTTTTCCATCCGGCGGTACCGGTAATCATCCCCGCTTCTGCGGTATTGGATAAGGTGAATGTGGCGACGGCGGTTATTGCCAGTAGCGGGGTTAGGCTTTTTGCGGTGATTGGAATCAGTGATGGCGTTAATTTATCTGCTTGTTCGGCGGTATCTTTTTTTATTGATTCTGAAGAGGTAGCTGATGATTTCACTTTCCCCTTGGCAAGTTCGGATACTACTGTCCAGCTTTGAAAAGCATGACTCCAAATTACACGGAAAATTTTATTCATGGATAGATCCTATTAAAGTAATCGTTATAAATGTTAGTTATATTCTTATAAGATTCGGTTATTTAAAGGTCGGTTATTATACTCATTCGGAAGTAGGTTTAACGGTAAGTTAATGTAAAGTTTGGTAAATGTTATTTGCGCGCAGAGCATTGGCCGACTATTTTTCGTTTGCTTTATTGCATTGAAAATAAGAAAAATTTTTTTCAGTTTTTAGTTATTTAATGTTAGAGTTAGAGCGGTTTGACTTTTGTCATAAAGACGGGTTGGGTAGCGCAATCGGTTACTCATAATTTGTAAATCAATCGATTTGAAGGAAACATTATGCTAATTGGTGTACCTAGAGAACTGCTTGATAATGAAAGTCGGGTGGCGGCCACGCCGAAGACGGTTCAGCAAATTTTAAAACTCGGCTTTGAGGTTATCGTAGAACACGATGCCGGTTTTAAAGCCAGTTTTGAAGATCAAGCGTTTGTTGCGGCCGGAGCGAAAATCGGCACGGCTCAGGAGGTTTGGAATGCGGACATTATTTTCAAGGTTAATGCGCCGACAGACGAGGAAATCGCGCTGATCAAAGAAGGTGCGACGCTGGTCAGCTTTATCTGGCGGGCGCAGAATCCGCAGTTAATTGAAAAATTAACCGCGAAGAAAATCAACGTGCTGGCAATGGATGCGGTGCCGCGTATTTCCCGCGCGCAATCTTTAGATGCACTCAGTTCAATGGCGAATATTTCCGGTTATCGTGCGGTGATTGAAGCGGCGCACGAATTCGGCAGCTTCTTTACCGGGCAGATTACGGCGGCGGGTAAAGTGCCGCCGGCAAAAGTGCTGGTGATTGGCGCCGGGGTTGCCGGTTTGGCGGCTATCGGGGCGGCGAACAGCCTGGGCGCGATTGTGCGTGCCTTTGACTCCCGCCCGGAAGTGAAAGAACAGGTGCAGAGTATGGGCGCCAGTTTTCTGGAAATCGATTTCACGGAAGAAGGCGGCAGCGGCGACGGCTATGCGAAAGTGATGTCGGAAGAGTTTAACCGCCGCGCCATGGCACTGTATGCGGAACAGGCCAAAGAGGTGGATATTATTATCACTACCGCGGCGATTCCGGGACGTGCGGCGCCGCGCCTGATTACCAAAGAGATGGTGGATTCGATGAAACCGGGTTCCGTCGTGGTGGATTTGGCGGCGGCGACCGGCGGTAACTGCGACTATACCAAAGCCGGCGAAGTGGTGGTGACTGAAAATCAGGTGAAAGTGATCGGTTATACCGATTTCCCAAGCCGTTTACCGACGCAGTCTTCCCAGCTTTACGGCACCAATCTGGTTAATTTGCTGAAACTGCTTTGCAAAGAAAAAGACGGCAATATCAATATTGATTTTGACGATGTGGTCTTGCGCGGCGTGACCGTGGTGCGTGACGGCGAGGAAATTCCGCCGGCGCAGATTCAGGTTTCGGCGCAACCGCAGCAGCAGGCCAAAGCGGTCGAACCGGCGGCGAAGAAAGAGCAAAAACCGACCGATCCGCGGGTGAAATACGGTGTTATGGCGCTGGCGGGTGCGGCTTTTCTGTGGCTGGGTTCGGTGATGCCGGCGGCGTTTTTATCCCATTTTACCGTTTTCGTGCTTGCCTGCGTGGTGGGGTATTATGTGGTGTGGAACGTCAGCCATGCGCTGCATACGCCGCTGATGGCGGTGACGAACGCGATCTCCGGGATTATTATCGTGGGCGCGCTGCTGCAAATTTCGCAGGGCAATTTCTTTGTCAGCGTACTCGCATTTATCGCTATTTTAGTTGCAAGTATTAATATTTTCGGGGGCTTTAAAGTGACCCAGCGTATGCTTGCTATGTTTAGAAAAGGTTAAGGAGAACAAGCAATGTCTGAAGGTTTGGTACAAGCGGCTTATATTGTCGCGGCATTACTCTTCATTATGAGTCTGGCAGGGCTTTCTAAACATGAAACTGCGAAAGCGGGTTGCTGGTACGGTATTGTCGGGATGACGATCGCGTTGATCGCGACGATTTTCGGGCCGCACTCCGAAGGCACATTCTGGATTATCATTGCCATGATTATCGGCGCGGTGATCGGTATTCATCGCGCATTGAAAGTCGAGATGACGGAAATGCCGGAATTGGTGGCGATTCTGCACAGCTTTGTGGGTCTGGCGGCGGTGCTGGTCGGGTTCAACAGCTTCGGTCTGCACGCGGACGCTGTGTTTGTGGTGCCGGACGGGGTGGAATATGTAACCGAAAGCGCGCAGGCGTTACTGGCGCAGCAAAAAGCGGCGTTCGATGCGGAGCAGGCGGTGTTGGCGAATATCCATAATGTCGAAGTGTTCCTCGGGATCTTTATCGGTGCGGTCACCTTTACCGGCTCGGTGGTGGCGTTCGGCAAATTGCGCGGTATTATCAATTCAAAAGCCTTAATGCTGCCGCACCGGCATAAATTAAATCTGGCGGCGCTGGTGGTTTCCGCCTTATTAATGGTGGCGTTTTTGCAGGCGCCGCATAATATCTTCCCGCTGTTGCTGATGACTGCGATTGCGCTGGCGTTCGGCTGGCATTTGGTGGCGTCAATCGGCGGGGCGGATATGCCGGTGGTGGTTTCCATGCTGAACTCCTATTCCGGTTGGGCGGCGGCGGCGGCCGGCTTTATGCTGAATAACGATCTGTTGATCGTCACCGGTGCGTTGGTCGGTTCTTCCGGTGCGATTCTGTCTTATATTATGTGTAAGGCGATGAACCGCTCTTTCGTCAGCGTGATTGCCGGCGGGTTCGGCAACGATACGGTGGCGTCATCCGACGACGAGCAGGGCGAACACCGCGAAACCACGGCGGAAGAAGTGGCGGAATTACTGAAAAACGCCAGTTCCGTGATTATCACGCCGGGATACGGTATGGCGGTGGCGCAGGCACAATATCCGGTGGCGGAAATGACACAGAAATTACGCGATCGCGGTGTGAATGTGCGTTTCGGTATTCACCCGGTTGCCGGTCGTTTGCCCGGCCATATGAATGTGCTGCTGGCGGAAGCGAAAGTGCCTTATGATGTGGTGCTGGAAATGGATGAAATCAACGATGATTTCGCCGATACCGATGTGGTGCTGGTGATCGGCGCCAACGATACGGTAAATCCGGCGGCGATGGATGATCCGAACAGCCCGATTGCCGGTATGCCGGTGTTGGAAGTGTGGAAAGCGGCCAATGTTATCGTTTTCAAACGCTCGATGGCGGTCGGTTATGCCGGCGTGCAAAATCCGCTGTTCTTTAAAGAAAACACGCAGATGTTATTCGGTGATGCGAAAGAAAGAGTGGATGATATTCTCAAAGCGCTGAGCTGATAAAACGGGAATGGGCGAACGCCCGTTCACCGCTTAAAAAAACCGTTAATATTTCGACCGCACTTTTTAAAGTGCGGTTTTTTGTTTTATCGGCGGGCGCATTTTTTTCGTACGGTAAAGTGCGGTGCGAATTGATGGCGAAAATAAAATACGCAAAGCGGCAAGCCGCAGGATAAAAATACCGCTTTTATGTCAACAGGATTGGGGCGGAAATCTGGTAAGATAAGCCTCAATGTTTTAGTTGCACAATCAGGATAATTTATGTCGAAACCCATTGAAACTCACCCGTTTCCCGCCGTGCTGCCGCCGGATGCCACCGTTATGATGATGGGCAGTTTTCCGCCGAAAGCGGAAAAACGCTGTATGCCGTTTCATTATCCGAATTTCCAAAACGATATGTGGCGGGTGTATGGCGCGGTGTTTTTTAACGATGCCGGTTATTTTCAGGTTGCGGGGGAAAAACGTTTTGATCCCGAACGGATTAAAGCCTTTTTGTATGAACGCGGTATTGCGCTGTGTCCGACGGTCAGAAAAGCGATTCGTGAACAGGATAATGCGTCGGATAAATTTTTAACTATTGTGGAAAAAGTGGATTTAGCCGCCGCCTTAAAGCAAGTGCCGCATTGTCGCTGGTTATTTACCACCGGCGGTAAAGCGACGGAAATTCTGTTGTCGCTGCTGCCGGAAAAGGTAAAGGCGCCGAAAACCAATGAATTTATTCCTTATCCTTACCCGAACGCGGCGTTGCGGTTATATCGCCTGCCGTCCACATCAAGGGCTTATCCGTTGAGTTTTGACAAAAAAGTCGCGGCGTATCAACGCTTTTTTATCCAAGCCGGATTACTTTGACCTTAGCAAAAAGTGCGGTGCATTTTGACGGCGTTTCGGGTAGTTCAAGTTGAGCAAAAAAGTGCGGTGCGTTTTTGTCGAGTTTCAGACAATTCAAGTTGAGCGGAAAGTGCGGTACGTTTTAGCGCAGTTTCGGGCAATTCAAGTTGAGCAAAAAGTGCGGTGTGTTTTAGCGCAGTTTCGGGCAATTTAAGTTGAGCAAAAAGTGCGGTGCGTTTTAGCGCAGTTTCGGGCAATTCAAGTTGAGCAAAAAGTGCGGTGTGTTTTAGCGGTGTTTCGGGCAATTTAAGTTGAGCAAAAAGTGCGGTACGTTTTGACGGCGTTTCGGGCAATTTAAGTTGAGCGAAAAGTGCGGTACGTTTTGGCGCAGTTTCAGACAATTCAAGTTGAGCGAAAAGTGCGGTGCGTTTTGGCGGCGTTTCGGGCAATAAAAATGCCTCCCGCAGGAGGCATTTGGGCGACAATGGTTATTTCGCCGCTTTTAACTTCTGGTAGAATTCTTCGTAATATTGCACCGCATCACCGACGTCATCCTGCCATACGCTGTTTTGCAGAATTTCGGCGGACGGATAAATGGCCGGATCCTGAGTGATTTCGGCAGGCAGCAATTTCAGCGCTTCGACATTGGACGTCGGATAACCGATTTCTTCGGTTAATTGCGCGGCGGTTTTGGCGCCCAACATATAGTTGATCAGTTTATGCGCGCCGTCAGGATTTTTCGAGGTGGCAGGAATCGCCAGCGTATCCACCCAAAGCACCGGGCCTTCTTTCGGGAATACCATGTCTAAAGGCGCCTGTTCTTTTTTGGCGATCCGCACGGAGCCGTTCCATAACTGACCGACGCTGACTTCGCCGGAAATAAAGGAGTTGGCCGGGTTGTCGGAGTTGAACGACAACACGTTCGGACGCAGTTTTAATAATTCTTCATAGGCCTGTTCGATGATTTTCGGATCCTGCGTATTCGGATCCTGACCGATTTTCAGCAATGCGATGTTAAAGACTTCGCGGGCGTCGTCCAGCAGCTGTACTTTGCCGGCAAATTCCGGTTTCCATAAATCGCCCCATGAGGTGAAATCGGTGCCTTTGTAATCGTTGGTGTTGAACGCAATACCCGGCGCGCCTAATAATTGCGGTAACGAATATTTGTTGCCTTTGTCGTAAGGTTTATCCAGCCAATCCGGGTTCAATTCTTTGATAACAGGCAATTTGCTGTGGTCTAACGGCATCAGCATACCTTCGCGCGCCATTTTGGAAACAAAGTAGTTAGATGGTGCGATAACATCGTAACCGCCGGTTTCGCCCTGCGTTTTCAGCTTCGCATACATGGTTTCGTTTGATTCCAGACTTGAAACGATCACTTTAATGCCGGTTTCTTTGGTGAATTCGTCCAGTAAACCGTCCGGCACATATTCCGTCCAGGTATAAAGGTACACGGTGTCGTTTGCCGGTTTGGCCGCTTCCGGCGCACTTGCTTCGGCGGTTTTGCTTTCTTTATCGTTACAAGCGGTAAGGGCAACTGCGATCATTCCTGCTGTGAAAAGACCTGCAAATTTTTTCATTTCTATCATTCTCCTGTTAAGAGTAAAAAAATTAACCGCACTTGCCTGAAGCTGCGGTCATAAAAAACGCCTTGCTGTACTGCGTCAAGGCGTATTTTATGTGCTATGCACGGAATTGTGAAGTATTATTTTGGGCGCGGATTTTATTTCTCTTTTCTTGCCACCAGCTGGCTTAAGATCACCAGTGCAAGGGAGAAAATAATTAAAATCGTTGCCAGTGCGTTGACTTCCGGTGTTACGCCGGTTTTGACCAGCGAGAAAATCTTCAGCGGTAAAATTTCATAGCTTACCCCGCTGACAAAGGAAGAGACCACCACATCATCCAGCGAAATGGTGAAACTCAGCAGCCAGCCGGAAACAATCGCCGGTAAGGCAAGCGGAAAAATGATTTTACGCAGAATCGTCACTTCGCCGGCGCCCAGATCTTTGGCCGCTTCCAGCATTTTGGCATCAAACCCTTTCAGGCGCGAAAACACGGTAACGACTACATACGGCAGACAGAAAGTGACGTGCGCCAGCAGCAGCGACCAGAATCCCAGCGAAATGCCGACAATCATAAATAGTGCCAGTAAGGACACCGCCATGACGATATCCGGCGACATCATGACGATAAACAGCATACCGCTGACCGCCTGTTTGCCGCGGAACCGGTAGCGGTAAAGGGCAATGGCGGTCAGCCCGCCGACAATGGTGGCCAGCGTGGCGGCAAAAAAGGCGATCGTCACCGAATGAATCGCCGCCTGAATCAGCGTGTCGTTGTTAAACAGGCGTTCGTACCAGTTCCAGCTGAAGCCTTTCCAGCTTAATCCGTAACGATCTTCGTTAAAGGAATTGGTGACTAAGATAATGATCGGGATATACAGATACGCGTACACCACCAACATAAAGACATTACGCAGTAAACGGTTCATTATTCCAACTCCATTTTCTTATTCATCAGCTTGCTGGCTTTATAGTAAATAAAGATTAACAGCGCCATTAGCAGGGTCAGCCCGATGCTGATCGCCGAACCGAACGGCCAGTTGCGTGAAATCAGGAATTCGCTCTTAATGACGTTACCGACCAGCAGCACTTTGGCGCCGCCCAGCAAATCGGCCACATAGAACATTCCCATTGCCGGCAGCAGCACCAACAGACAGCCGGCGATAATGCCCGGCATGGTTAACGGCAGAATCACCTTAACGAAACGCTGAAAACCGTTGGCGCCCAAATCCTTCGCCGCTTCCAGCAAACGGTGATCGAGCTTTTCAATGGCGGCGTATAGCGGCAGAATCATAAACGGCAGCAGCAAATAAACCAGACCGATGATTACCGCGGCTTCGGTGTTCAGAATGCGGATCGGCTCGCTGATTAGGCCGAGGCTTAGCAAGGTATTATTCAGAATGCCTTTCACGCCGAGGAAAATTTTCATGCCGTAAATGCGGATCAGCGAGTTGGTCCAAAACGGCAGCACCACTAAAAACAGCAGCAACGGCCGGTATTTCGGGCTGATTTTGGCGATAATAAAGGCAAAGGGATAGCCGACGATCAGGCAAATGATCGTGGCGATACCCGACATGTATAATGAATTCCATACCACCTGCGCATACAGCGGCTCAAATAAGCGGCCGTAGTTTTCAACGGTAAAAGGCAGGGCGTAAAAATTACTGCCGTCGCGGGTCAGAAAACTGACGGCCAGCACCAGAATATTCGGTGCCAGCACAAAGAATATCAGCCACGCAAAGATAATGGCGACAGTGATTTTCTGAAATCGGTTACTGGCTATCTTCATCGCTTAATACGACCTCCCAGCCTTCATGCCAAGTCAACGCCACTTTCTGACCGACCGAGTGATCGATATGCGGATCGTCTTCATTGAAAAATTCGCTGACCGATACTTTCATCTCGTTATGATCCAGAATAATGCTGGATTCCAGCGTCATACCTTTATAAGTGCGGTCGGAAACGTGACCGATTATGGCTTTGGAATGTTCGTTTTCATCCAGTTCTTCAATCACAATATCTTCCGGGCGCAACAACACTTTCAGGCGCTGCCCCGCGGTGACCGGCAGATCGGTATAAATATCGCAGATACGGCCTTCAACGTTCGCTTTCACGGTTTTTTCGCCGGTACGTTCGATGACGCTCGCATCAAACACGTTGATTTCACCGATAAAGCGGGCGACGAACAGGTTTTTCGGATCTTCATAAATCTCGCGCGGCGAACCGTCCTGCTCAATATGCCCTTTGTTCATCACGATAATCCGGTCGGACATCGTCAGTGCCTCTTCCTGATCGTGGGTGACGAAAATAAAGGTGATGCCTAACTGGCGCTGCAACGCTTTCAGCTCGTTCTGCATTTCTTTGCGTAATTTATAATCAA
Organism: Necropsobacter rosorum; assembly: GCF_964241405.1. Classification (NCBI taxonomy): domain Bacteria; kingdom Pseudomonadati; phylum Pseudomonadota; class Gammaproteobacteria; order Pasteurellales; family Pasteurellaceae; genus Necropsobacter; species Necropsobacter rosorum. The sequence goes on along the minus strand of NZ_CAXSXF010000002.1, from coordinate 511,873 downwards.
GCGCGGATAAGGATTCGTCCAGCAATAACACTTTCGGCTTATTCACCACCGCACGGGCAATGGCGATACGCTGCTGCTGACCGCCGGAAAGCTGGGTCGGTTTGCGTTCCGCCATCTCTTCCAGACGCACCATGCGCAGCGCGTTCATTACGCGCGGTTTGATTTCGTCGTTCGGCACTTTTTGCATGCGCAGACCGAAAGCCACGTTTTCAAAGATAGTCATATGCGGAAACAGGGCGTAACTTTGGAAGACGGTATTCACGAAACGGCGTTCGGCGGGAACGTCGGTGATATCTTCGCCGTCAAGAATAATGGTGCCCTGATCCAATTCTTCCAATCCTGCAAGCAGGCGTAAAACCGTCGTTTTGCCGCAGCCGGAAGGGCCTAAAATGGTCAGGAATTCACCGTTATTAATGGTGAGGTTAAAGTTGTTGATAATCGTTTTACTATCATAAGACTTAGTCAGAGAACGAAGCTCAATAATCGGTTTACGTTGAACTGAATTTTCCACTAGCTTTGGTTTTCTCCCTAATGTGCCGAGCCTGTCATCGGTATCGAGTAGAAACAAAAAATACTTACAGAAATGCTGTAAGCGGCCTGATAAAAAATGAATGCTAATGATATAGCGATTACCCCGCAATTAAAAGTAATTAATTGTGTTTTAATAAAAAAAAGCCGTTTTTACGGGGTATTTACAGGGTAAATCCGGTATAACTTTGTCATATATCAATATCCGGCGTGGAATCTGTGTATAGAATGAAAATCGTTGATTTCGGTCGGACGGCAAAAGAGAATGCTATGGAAAAAATAACACAATACAGAAACGGAGTGCTGGAGCGTTTTTTGCACTATGTCGGTTTTGACACGCAGTCCAAACCGGGGGCAAAAACCTCACCGAGCAGCGCCGGACAGATGAGACTGGCGAAACATTTGCAGCAGGAATTGTTCGCATTGGGGCTGCAGGATATTGAGGTCAGTAAACATGCCGTGGTGACCGCCTTTTTACCGTCGAACGTCAGCCCGAAAATGCCGACCATCGGCTTTATTGCGCATTTGGATACCTCGCCGCAATGCAGCGGCAAACATGTGCGCCCGGAAGTGATCGAACATTATCGCGGCGGCGATATTTCCCTTGGCGTGGGCGATGAGTTTATCAGCCCGGTGTATTATCATTTCTTGCAGAAACTGGTGGGCAAAACCCTGATTGTCGCCGACGGCAATACCTTACTGGGGGCGGATAATAAAGCGGGAATCGCCGAAATTATGACCGCACTTGCTTATCTGCAAGAAAACCACATTCCTCACTGTAATATTCGCATTGCTTTCACTCCCGATGAAGAAATCGGTTTGGGTATGCATTTCTTCCCGACGGAAAAATTTGCCTGCCACTGGGCTTATACCGTGGATGGCGGCGAAGTGGGCGAGCTGGAATACGAAAACTTTAACGCCGCAAGCGCGCAGGTTACGATTTACGGGCGCAATATGCACACCGGCTCGGCGAAAAACAATATGCAAAATGCCTTAGCGCTGGCGTGCGAATTTCAGCAGGGCTTTCCCGCCGATGAAGTGCCGGAAAAAACCGAAGGCCGGCAGGGATTTTTCCATTTGGAAAGTTTCAGCGGCGATATTGAAAAAGTGGAGCTGCGTTATTTGATCCGCGATTTCGACCGGGTCGGCTTCGAGCAGCGCAAAGCGTTTTTATCCATGCTGGTGGTGGATTTCAACCGTAAGAAAAAACTGCGCAAAAAAGCCGAACTGGTGCTGAGCGATACTTACTACAATATGTATGAAACCATTCAGAAAGTGCCGGCTGCGGTGCATCTTGCCGACAAAGCGATGAAAACATGCGGCATTGAACCGATACATCAGCCGATTCGCGGCGGTACGGACGGGGCGAAACTGGCGGAAAAAGGCATTGCCTGTCCGAATCTGTTTACCGGTGGTTATAATTTTCACAGTAAGCACGAACTGATCACGCTGGAAGGTATGCTGGATGCGGTGAGGGTGATCGCCAAAATCGCCGAACTGGCGGTCAGACCGGTGTAATTCGGCAACAGGTTGATCGGAAAACCCGCTGAGTAGTCATAAATCAGCGGGTTTTTTATGCCGTAATCAGGCTTTGTCGTCGTTTTTCAGATTGGAGAAAATGTTGGCTAAAATCGGGCCGGAAACATTGTGCCAGAAACTGAATACCGCGCTGGGTACCGCGGCGATCGGGTTAAAATGCGCCGCCGCCAGCGCCGCGCCTAAACCGGAATTTTGCATGCCCACTTCAATGGAAATCGCTTTACTGTCCGCATTATTGAGCTTCAGCAGTTTTGCCACGCCGAAACCTATCAGATAACCCAAACAATTATGCAGCACCACGATGGCGAAAATCAGCAGGCCGGATTCAATGATTTTGTCTTTACTGACGGCCACCACCGCCGCCAGAATCAGCACAATCGCCACGACGGAAAGCAGCGGCATGGTACGACTGATGTCGGCGATGCGCTTTTTAAACAGCGCGCGCACCAGCAGTCCCAAAAAGATCGGAAACAGCACCATTTTCAGCACCGACATAAACATTGCCGAGGCGTCGATATCCAGCCATTGACTGGCCAGTACATAGAAAATGGCCGGCGTCAGCAACGGCGCGAGCAGGGTGGAAATGGTGGTGCAGGCGACGGACAGCGCCGTATTGCCTTTGGCCAGATAGGTCATCACGTTAGATGACGTGCCGCCCGGACAGGAGCCGACTAAAATGACGCCGATAGCCAGATCGGCAGGCAGCGCAAAGGCGTTTGCCAGCCCGAAGGCAATGGAGGGCATAATCACGAATTGTCCGATCACGCCGATAAGTACGGCTTTCGGATGTCTGAACACTTCGCCGAAGTCCTGAAAGGTCAGCGTAATGCCCATGCCGAACATCACGATCCCCAGCAAATAAGGAATGTAATGGCGCAGTTCGATAAAATAGTGCGGAAAACAAAATGCCAGATAAGCGAAAATCAACACCCAGAGGGCAAAGGTTTTACTGATAAATTGGGTAAATTTGAGTAGTGCCTGCATGAAAATTATCCTGTGTAAATAAAAAAACTCACAATAGCATAACCGCGTGGTTTTACAATGACCTAACCGAGTAATTGTTGCCAGATTCGGCTGATAAAGGCGCGCTCTTGAGTAAATTCCTGCGCCGACACTACCGGAGGCCGGCCGAGTAGGTTTAAATGGTGAATGCGATCGCGCAAATCCACATAGCATTTTTTCAGCCGTTCACAAACTGGCGCGGAAATGACCGCACTTTCGGCCATCACCTCAAAGATGCGCACATTATCCGACCAGACCGCCAGCGACGGATTTTGCGGCGCATTGGCCAGCACCAGATATTGAGCGATAAATTCGATATCGGTGATACCACCGCGATCGGTTTTGATATTGAATTCATTTGCGCCGCTTCGGCTCAGATGTTGATACATTTTCTCGCGCATCTCGCGCACATCTTGCCGTAAGCCGTCCAAATCGCGCGCTGCCGACAGCACGTTGCGGCGGATATTTTCAAAGCGTTCCCGCAATAACGGCTCGCCGTAAACCGCACGGCTGCGCACCAAGGCCTGCTTTTCCCAAGTCCAGGCCTCGTTAAGCTGATAGTTTTCAAAGGCGGCCAGCGAACAGCCCAGCAGTCCGGCATCGCCGGAAGGGCGCAGACGCATATCCACATCATACAACACGCCGGCGCTGGTATTCATGCTGAAAATACTGACGATTTTCTGCGCCAGCCGCAGATAAAACTGGTGGCTGTCGATGGTTTTTTTGCCGCCGACGGTTTGCCCGCTGCGCGAACCGTCATACAGAAACACCAGATCCAAATCCGATTTATAACCCAGCTCAATGCCGCCCAGTTTGCCGTAACCAATCACCAGAAAACCCCGTTGGTTTTCGCTCAGAAACGCCGGCACACCGAAACGGCGGCTGATCTGCTGCCAGGCGGAATTCACCACCGCATCGATAATGGCTTCGGCCAGAAAGGTCAGATGATCGCTGACTTTCATCACCGGCAGGGCGCCCAGAATATCCGCCGCCGCCACATGCAGCAAAACGGATTGTTTAAACTGGCGCAAACCGTCGATAAACTGCTCTTCGTCATCCGGCGGCAGACGCAGCAGATAGCGCCGCAATTCGGCGGGATACTGGCGGTAAGCCACGGGATTGAGCAGCGCGTTGCGATCCAGCAATTCATCCAGCAGAATCGGATAGCGTGCCACTTGCGCGGCGATCATTTCCGATTGTGAACACAGTTCGATTAGCTGGGTCAGCGCCTGCGGATTTTCCACTAACAGTTCCAGATAGGTGGTGCGGGTGACGATTTTATCCACAATATTGAGCATGCGCGGCAGTAGCGCCTGATACTGCTGATGACAAAACACCTGCGCCAACAGCACCGGCATTAATTGCGCCAGCACCACATGACCGCGGCTGCCGATGGCGCGGTGCGATAAATCCGTGCGGAATTGCGCCAGTTTGGCAATAATCTCGGCGTGATATTGGGCATCGATCCCGTTGCTGCGCAGCATGTCTTCGATGTCTTCCTCGTTGAGATCCGCCTCCAGAAAATCATGCCAGCCATTGGCCTGCGTATGATTTTCTTTTTCATCTTCTTCCCCGATTAAATGATGAAAAACCGACCGCACTTTTTGTTGATGAGATTGTAATACGGCGTAAAAATCTTCCCAGTTTTCAATCGGATAACGAATTTCTTCGATTTGTCCCTGCGGATTTTGCTGGGTGAAACAGGCGCAGGCGGCGATTAAACGGCGACGATCGGCCTCATCGGTGGGCAGCAGTTGGGTTTGCTGATCGTTTATCGCCTGCAGCACATTTTCCACCCGCCGCAGAAACAAATACGCCAGACGCAATTGTTCCGCCTGCTGCGTGCTGAGCAATTGTAAGGCGGCAAGCCGCGGCAGCAGGGGTAATAGTTGCTGGCTTTGCAGGCTGATTTCCCGCCCGCCGCGGATCAATTGAAACACCTGCACGATAAATTCGATTTCCCGAATGCCGCCGGCGCCGAGTTTGATGTTGTCGGTTAAGCCGCGGCGACGCACTTCGCGTTCGATTTTGCCTTTCATCTCCCGCAGCGCCTGAATCACACTGAAATCAATGTAACGGCGGTACACAAAAGGGCGCAGCAGTTGCTGCAACGTCTTAACGTTCGGATCCTGCGGATCGGCACCCAGAATCCGCCCTTTGAGCATGGCGTAACGTTCCCAGTCGCGCCCCTGTTCCTGATAATACTGTTCCATGGCATTAAAGCTGAGCGCCAGCGCGCCGCTGTCGCCGAAGGGGCGCAAACGCATATCCGTACGATATACGAAACCGTCCGGCGTGTATTGATCCAACGCGTTAATCAAACGCTGACCCAGACGGGTGAAAAATTTGCTGTTTTCCACCGCCCGACGGGCACCGACGGTTTCGCCGTTAGCGGGATAAGTGAAAATCAGATCAATATCGGATGAAAAATTCAGCTCGAACCCGCCGAGTTTTCCCATTCCCAGAATATACAGCTGCTGCGGTTTGCCGTCCTGATCGACCGGCGTGCCCATTTCTGCGCAGGCCTGCACATACAGCCAATCCCGCGCGGCGATAATCAGGCTTTCCGCCAGCTGCGATAAGCGCAGCAAAATCGCTTCCACCGTGCCGGCATTGAGGCTCTGGCAGATGCTGAGCCTAGCCAGTTCCCGATAGCGAAACCGGCGCAAGCTGTTATACAGCTGGGCTTCGGTTTGCACCGGCGCCAGCAATTCCCGCAATTGTTGGGCGTAATTGCCGCACTGCTCAAGTTGCGGAATATGCTGCCAGCATTGGTGCAAAAAGTGCGGTTGTTTTTGCAGTACTTCGGTGCAGAATGTCGACATCGCCGCCGCATAGCCGAGTCGGGCGAGCGGCGTGTCGGGATTTTGCAGCGTCTGTGCAATTTGGCGCTCGGTGTCTTCAGTGTAATGTTCGGGAAAATAAACGCGCAGCAGCGCGGCGAATTGACGCAATGTGGCGGCGCAAGGCGGAAGGGACGGCGGCATAGAAAATCCTTATGTAAAAAACGGCATGGCGAAATTGTAAGGGAAATCGGCGGCGTTGGCGATATAAAACTGTGTGTCAAAGGTATTGTTTCGCCGCGCCAAACATTATAGACTTAAGCGCTGTTAGTCGGGGTGCCGAGATGGCTGAGATGATACCCGTGAACCTGATACAGTTAATACTGACGTAGGAAACTAATTGTCCGATTTGCCTTTCTATACCGTCAATATTGCTGGTCATTCTTTTTTCACTGAAAGGAAAAACTATGCAATTCAATACGATCAATCTTATTCGTGAACATCAGCCGCTGGTGCATTGCATGACCAATCTGGTGGTCGCCAATTATACGGCGAACGGTTTGCTGGCGCTGGGCGCCTCGCCGCTGATGTCGCTCAATCCGGCGGAGGCGGCGGAGATTCCCCGCTTTGCGCAGGCGTTGCTGCTGAATATCGGCACCTTAAACGGTACCGATGTGGAGGCGATGAGTCTGGTGGGACAAAGCGCCAATCGAGTGGGTATTCCGGTGGTGCTGGATCCGGTGGGCGTCGGTGCGACCCAATGCCGGCGGGCGGCGGTACAACGGCTGCTGGCGGAGGTGCAATTTGCGCTGATTCGCGGCAATGCCGGTGAAATCGCCGCATTGGCGGGAATCGACTGGCAGGCGAAAGGCGTGGATGCCGGCTGCGGTGAGGCTGATCCGGTACTGGCGGCGAAACGTGTAGCCGAGCGCTATCGTTGCGTGGTCGCGCTCAGTGGCGCAACCGATGTCATCAGCGACGGTGTTCAGGTCGCCAAAATTACCAACGGCACGCCGTTATTGCCGCGGGTTACCGGCTCCGGCTGTTTATTGGGCGCGGTGTGCGCCGCCTTTGCCGGCGTGGTTGAAAAAACGGATTATTTTCAGGCCTGCGTCGAGGCTTGCACGCTGTACGCCGTTGCCGGTGAATTGGCGGCGGCAGGGTTATTGCCTACCCAAACCGGTTCATTTTGCACCGCACTGTTAGATCAGCTGGCGGCGGTCAGCGCGCAACAGGTGCGCCAACGCGCGGAGGTGAACTATGTCTAATATTCCTCAGGCGTTGACTATCGCCGGCTCCGACAGCGGCGGCGGTGCCGGTATTCAGGCGGATCTGAAAACCTTCCAGATGCGCGGTGTGTTCGGAACGACGGTGATCACCGCGATAACGGCGCAAAATACGCTGGGCGTGTTTGATATTCATGCCGTTCCGCTGCCGACAATTGAAGCGCAGTTGCAGGCGGTGGCGCAGGATTTTGCGATCGCGGCGTTTAAAATCGGAATGTTGGGTAGCGCCGAGGTAATTGAATGTGTCAGCGCCGCATTGAAGCGGTATCGCTTCGGCCCGCTGGTGCTGGATCCGGTGATGATTGCAAAAGGCGGCGCGCCTTTATTGCAGCAAAATGCCGTCAGCGCGATGAAAGCTGCCTTGTTGCCGCTGGCGGAAGTGCTGACCCCGAATTTGCCGGAGGCGCAGGCACTGACCGGGATCGACATTATCGATGACGACAGTGCGCAGCGTGCCGCCGCCTGTTTGCAGGAACTGGGAGTAAAAAACGTGGTGATCAAGGGCGGTCACAGCGCTGATTCGCGCAGCCCGTTGTGCCGTGACTGGATCTTTACGCCGACGGAACGGTTTACCCTGCAAAGCGAACGCTATCCGACCCGTCATACGCACGGCACGGGCTGTACCTTTTCCGCCTGTATTACGGCGGAGCTGGCGAAAGGTCAGTCGGTGGAGGCGGCGATTCGCACCGCCAAAGATTTCATTACCGCCGCCATCAGCCATCCTCTCGGCATTGGCCACGGACACGGCCCGACCAATCACTGGGCTTATCAGCAAGGATAATCAGGAGATGCTATGTTTCAATTAAAATCCGTCTTATTTCTGACCGCACTTTGCGCGACGGCCTGCGCCGTGCAGGCGCAAACGGTAAACGTATATACCTACGATACTTTCACGTCGGATTGGGGCGCCGGGCCGAAAGTGAAAACCTTGTTTGAGCAGGCTCACACGCAATGTCAGGTCAATTATGTTTCGTTTGACAGCGCCGGCACCTTATTTAACCGCGTGCGGCTGGAAGGGCGGAAAACCGCTGCTGATGTAGTGCTGGGGCTGGATAATTATATGCTGGAGGAGGCGCGCAAAACCGGCCTGTTCGCTGAAAATCAGGTGGATCTGAATGGGCTGGCGTTGCCGTCGGACTGGCAGGACAACACCTTTTTGCCTTATGATTTCGGGCAATATGCGTTTATTTACGATAAAACCAAACTGCAAAATCCGCCCGCCAGCCTGAAAGACTTGGTGGAACGCCGGGATTTGCGCGTGATTTATCAGGATCCGCGGGTCAGCAGCGTCGGGCGCGGTCTGGTGCTGTGGATGAATGCGGTGTATCCGGCGGAGCAGGTTGCGCAGGCATGGCGCACGCTGGCGCAGCATACGGTCACGGTGGGCAAGGGCTGGTCGGAGACTTACGGTGCGTTTTTGCAAGGCGAGGCGGATTTGGTATTAAGTTATAACACCTCTCCGCTGTATCATCTGTTGCAGGAGCAAAAAGATCATTACGCGGCGGCGGAATTCAGCGAAGGCGGCGTGTTGCAGATTGAAGTGGCGGCACTGGTGGCGAATCGGGACAATGCCTGTGCCGGGCAGTTTCTACAGTTTTTAATCAGCCCGGCGGCGCAAAAGGAAATCGCGCTGAATAACGTGATGCTGCCGGTTATTCAGACGGAAATCGAACCGCACTTTGATGCCTTAACCGCCCGTCAGCGACAAGCGCCGGTATTGGATACCCTGAAGCTGAGTCCGGAACAGGTCAAACGCTGGATCCACACCTGGCAGATCAGCCTGACCCGATAATGGCACGGCGATTTACCGGCCGTTTCTGGCCGCGCGATTATTGGGGCGGTATCGGCGTTATCCTGTTTTTAGTGCTGTTTTACGCCGTTGCGTTGCAGGCGGTATTTGCCGCCGGCGGACAATACGGCTGGCAGGATGTGCGGCATGATGACTATCTGCGGCATATTATCGCTTTCAGTTTTGCTCAGGCCGCCTTGTCGGCGCTGTTATCCGTGCTGATCGGCGCGCTGTTCGCCAGAGCCTTTTTTTATCAGAAACTGGTGCTGAAAAATGCGGTATTACGGCTGTTTTCCCTCACCTTTGTGCTGCCGGCGCTGGTGGCGGTTTTCGGCTTAATGGGCGTTTACGGCCATGCCGGCTGGCTGGCGCGGCTGAGTGCGTGGCTCGGTTTTCAGTGGCGGCCGGAGATTTACGGCTTAAGCGGTATTTTAATCGCTCACCTGTTTTTTAATATTCCCCTTGCCGCGCGCCTGTTTTTGCAGGTACTGCACAGTATTCCGCACCAGCAGCGTCAGCTGGCGGCACAGCTGAATATCCGCGGCTGGCGCTTTATCCGTCTGATTGAACTGCCCTATCTGCGTCAGCAGCTGCCGGCGGTTTTCGCGCTGATTTTTATGCTGTGCTTCACCAGTTTTACCATTGTGCTGACGCTCGGCGGCGGCCCGCAATATACCACGCTGGAAGTGGCGATTTATCAGGCCGTTATCTTCGAATTCGATTTACCCAAAGCCGCGCTATTCGCCCTGCTGCAATTCGGATTTTGTTTTATGCTGTTTGCCGTTATGAGCGGGTTAAGCAAAACGCCCGACAGCCATGTGCACAGCACGGCATTGTGGCGGGATAAGCAGTCAAGTGCGGTCAGAATCTGGCAGATTTTCTGCATTACGGCGGTGTTGCTGTTTATTCTGACGCCGTTATTCAGCATTATCGGCGCCGCACTTCGCGCAGACGCGTTGTTCAGCGCGTGGCGCAATCCGCAGCTATGGCGCGCGCTGGGCTATTCTTTGTCGATTGCGCCGGCTTCCGCGCTGACGGCGCTGGGATTTTCTCTGTTGCTGTTATTGTTATCCCGTCGTTTGCGCTGGCGCTATCATGTGGCGCTGGCCGACGGAATCATCAATGCCGGCATGCTGATTCTGGCGATACCGACGTTGGTGCTGGCGATGGGGCTGTTTATTCGTCTGCAGGATATGGATTTCGGTCGTATTCAGCTGTTTCTGGTGGTCGTGATGTGCAACGCGCTGGCGGCGATGCCGTTTGTTCTGCGGGTGCTGACGGTACCGATGAATAACAATATGCAATATTACGAGCGGCTTTGTCAGTCGCTGGGCATTCGCGGCTGGCAGCGCTGGCGCGTGATCGAACGGCATACCCTGCGCGCGCCGCTGCGCTACGCCTTTGCCTTGGCCTGCGCCTTATCATTGGGCGATTTTACGGCGATTGCGCTGTTCGGCAGTCAGGATTTTACTTCTCTGCCGCATTTACTGTATCAGCAGCTGGGGCATTATCGCGGGCAGGATGCCGCTGTAACCGCGTTGCTGCTGTTATTATTGTGTGGCGGTATTTTTATGTTGGTGGAGCAAAAACATAACCACGATGATTAAACTTAATGTGCATTTCAATTATCCGGCCATGCCGATGGATTTCAATCTGCATATCCGGGCGCGGGAAAAAGTGGCGCTTATCGGCCCGAGCGGGGCGGGGAAAAGCACGCTGCTTAATCTGATCGCCGGTTTTGCCCGGCCGGATCGGGGCGAAATCTGGCTGAACGGCGTAAACCATACCCATTCCGAGCCTTATCTGCGGCCGGTTTCCATGTTGTTTCAGGAAAATAATTTATTCGCTCATTTAAGCGTGCTGCAAAATATCGCACTGGGCATAAAACCGACGCTGCGGATTAGCGCCGCCGAACGGCAGCAGATTGAACGGGTGGCCGACGCGGTAGGATTAAGCCCGTATCTGGCGCGCTTGCCGAAGGCATTGTCCGGCGGGCAGAAGCAGCGGGTGGCGCTTGCCCGTTGTCTGCTGCGCGCCAAGCCGATTTTATTGCTGGACGAACCGTTTTCCGCCCTTGACCCCGATTTGCGCGTGGATATGCTGAATCTGCTGGATACGCTGTGCGCGCAAAAAAACATGACATTGCTGCTGGTGACCCATCAACCGGCGGAATTACGCGGCAGAATTGATCGGATGATCAGGCTTGAGCAAGGTAAGATCTGTGAGAATTGATTGTCATGCGCGAGTTTTTAAGTCTAAAATAGACCGCACTTTTACGCTAACGAACAAGGATGATTTATGACGACCACAACCATTCAAATCCCCTCGATTACGCCGCATCCTACGCTGGAATACTGGTCGGTGTGCAAAGTGGAAGCCTTATTTGAAACGCCGTTTTTAGAACTGGTTTATCGTGCCGCACAGGTGCATCGCCAACATTTCAATCCGCAGGCGATTCAGCTGTCCACCTTAATGTCGATTAAAACCGGCGGTTGTCCGGAAGATTGCGGTTACTGCCCGCAATCGGCGCGTTATCAGACCGGCGTGCAGAATCAGCAGTTGATTGATGTGGAACAGATTGTCGAAAAAGCCCGCATCGCCAAATCCCGCGGCGCGGCGCGTTTTTGCATGGGCGCCGCCTGGCGCGGGCCGAAACCGAAAGATATTGAAAAAATTACTACCATTATCAAAGCGGTGAAAGCCCTCGGCATGGAAACCTGCGGCACTTTCGGATTATTGCAGGACGGCATGGCGGAAGAGCTGAAAGATGCGGGGCTGGATTATTACAATCACAATCTGGATACCGCGCCGGAACATTACGGCAATGTAATCAGTACGCGTCAGTTCGACGATCGGATGAATACTTTGGGTAAAGTGCGCAAAGCCGGGCTGAAAGTTTGCTGCGGCGGCATTGTCGGAATGGATGAAACCCGCAAGGAACGGGCGGCGTTTATCGCCAGTCTGGCCAATCTGGATCCGCAGCCGGAATCGGTACCGATTAATCAGCTGGTGAAAGTGGAAGGCACGCCGCTGGCGGACGCCGCGGAGCTGGACTGGACGGAATTCGTGCGTACGGTGGCGGTCGCCCGTATTGTGATGCCGAAAAGTTATGTGCGTTTATCCGCCGGCCGGCAGGGAATGTCGGAAGAAATGCAGGCGATGTGTTTTATGGCCGGTGCGAATTCGATTTTCTACGGCGATAAATTGCTGGTGACTGAAAATCCGGAAGAAGACGGCGATCAGCTGCTGATGGCCAAACTGGATTTACAGCCGGAAACGGAGCAAAACCGCTCGGCGGCGGAGTGAATAAAGTAAAAAATGCGCCATCGCGACCATGGTAACATGGGCTATGCGGTTGTGCCGGAATATCAGCGACAGGCCGCCGCATTGCATCTGATTATGATGATTGGCCGGTTAAATCAAAAAATAACCCCCGCAGTAAGCGGGGGTTATTGATCAACGTCCTAATAAAATAATCTTAAACTACAATCCGTCGATTAAAGTTTGTCGGCGTTTTGTTTCAGGTATTTTGCGACACCTTCAGGGTTGTCTTTCATCCCTTCTTTGCCTTTTTCCCATTGCGCCGGGCAGACTTCGCCGTGTTCTTCGTGGAATTGCAGTGCGTCAACCATACGCAGCATTTCATCGATGTTACGGCCTAACGGCAGATCGTTAACCACTTGGTGACGAACTACGCCGTTTTTGTCGATTAAGAACGATGCGCGCAATGCCACGCCCGCCGCTGGGTGTTCAATTCCGTAAGCCTGGGCGATTTCGTGTTTAACGTCGCCGACTAACGCATATTGCACCTGACCGATACCGCCGTTTTCAGTCGGCGTGTTACGCCATGCGTTGTGGGTATATTGTGAGTCAATCGATACGCCGACAACTTCAACGCCGCGCGCCTGAAATTCTTTATAACGGTGATCGAAGGCGATCAGTTCGGACGGGCAAACGAACGTAAAATCTAATGGATAGAAGAAGACGACCGCCGCTTTACCTGCGATATGTTGTTTTAAATTGAAGTTATCAACGATTTCACCGTTGCCTAAAACTGCCGATGCGGTAAAATCCGGTGCTTGACGAGTCACTAATACCATAGTAAAAATCTCCTATTGAAAATGAATAAAAAATTTTGCCGTTAATTGAAAGAAAAGCAAAATTAACGGGTTTTATTGTAAAAAAACACACCGCAGTTTAATAGTCGATTTTGTCTATTAAACCGATTATCATAATCTTAAATTAAAAACGACAGGAACGAATTATGACGCATAAACATTCATTATCCACCGCATTGGTGCATGCCGGACGCAACAAACGGGTAACGCAGGGCAGTGTGAATCCGGTGATTCAGCGCGCTTCTTCTTTGGTATTTGAATCGCTGGAGGACAAACGGCAGGCGACCCGCAAGCGGGCGCAGGGCGGCCTGTTTTACGGGCGGCGCGGCACATTGACGCACTTTGCGCTGCAGGATCTGATGTGCGAGCTGGAAGGCGGCGCGGGTTGTTATCTCTATCCTTGCGGTGCGGCGGCAGTGACGAATAGTATTCTGTCTTTTGTCTCCAGCGGCGATCATGTGCTGATGACCGGTGCGGCTTATGAGCCGACGCAGGATTTCTGTCATATTATCTTGAAAAAAATGGGGGTGGAGACCACCTTTTATGATCCGCTGTGCGGCGCGGGCATCGCCGAGCTGGTGCAGCCGAATACCAAAGTGGTGTTTCTGGAATCGCCCAGTTCGCTGACCATGGAAGTTCCGGATATTCCAGCGATGGTGCGGGCGGTACGCAGTAAGAAACCCGACGCGGTAATTATGATCGATAACACTTGGGGCGGCGGAATATTATTTAAAGCGCTGGAACATGATATTGATATTTCCATTCAAGCCGGTACCAAATATCTGGTCGGGCATTCCGACGTGATGATCGGCACGGCGGTTGCCAATGCGCGCTGCTGGGATCAGCTGCGCGAACAGTCTTATTTAATGGGACAAATGGCGGATGCCGACAGCGCTTATACCACCGCCCGCGGTATCCGTACGCTGGGAGTGCGTTTAAAACAGCATGAGGCAAGCAGCATCGAGGTGGCACAATGGCTGGCGCAGCGGGAGGAAGTGAAAGCGGTTTATCATCCGGCGCTGCCGAGCTGCCCGGGACATGAGTATTTTGTCCGGGATTTCAGCGGTTCAAGCGGGCTGTTTTCATTTGAACTGCGACAAAAACTGACGCCGACCCAGCTGGAAAATTTTATGAATCATTTTGCACTGTTCAGTATGGCGTACTCTTGGGGCGGTTTCGAATCGCTGATTTTATATAATCAACCGGAGGATATTGCGCGCATCCGCCCGGGAATTCCGCGCAAATTAAGCGGCACCTTAATTCGCCTGCATATCGGGTTTGAGGATGTGGCGGAGCTGATCGCCGATTTGGAAGCGGGTTTTGCGCGGTTACAGGATTAATTAGACAAGGGGCGTGATTCGCCCCTTTTTTGTGCCTGTCGGCATAAAATCTGTTTTCACTGCCGACCGGAACGGCAAAAGTGCGGTGAAAATTTCGCCGGTTTCGCTGTGGCGCTACGGCGTGCCTTTCACATCAATAATCATCACTTCAGATTGCGAACCCAAACGCAGCGGAATGCCCCAGAAGCCGTAACCGGAGGTGACGAAAAAATGCCCGTTGCCGATTTTGGCATAGCCGTAATCCAAACGGTACATCAGCGAGGTAATCAGATTGGCGGGGAAAATCTGCCCCTTGTGGGTATGCCCCGACACTTGCAGATCAACGGGCAATTCGGCATGCAGGGCAATTTCCGTCGGACGGTGATCGAGCAAAAAGACCGGCAGGCGCGTATCGACGCCGTGCAGCAGTTGTGCGGTGCTCGGGCGATCGCCGAGCAGATCGTCATTGCGCCCGACTAGCACCATGCGGTTGTCCACCGGCAGGGTTTGATCCATTAACAAGGTAATGCCCGCCCGGCGGATTTCATGCGCGATAGCCTGTTGATGACCGAAAAAATCATGATTGCCGAGGGTGGCGTACACGCCCAGCGGCGCGCTCAGTTGCGCCAGATGAGGCCGCATGTTTTGCGCCAGATAGGCATCGGTGTTATCGTCCATGATATCGCCCGGCAGCAGAATCATATCCACGTTTTCCTCGTGCATAATCTGTGCCAGCCGATCCAATTGCCGGGCGCCGAACAGCGTGCCTAAATGCAAATCGCTCGCCACGCCGAGGCGTAACGGTTGCAGCGGTTTGTCGAGGGTGATTTGATAATGTCGCACTGTCGGCGTGTAGGCATTATAGACGCTCAGCCCGAGCAACCCCGCCAGTGCCGGCAGATAGGCAAGGCGTAAAGTGCGGTTCAGTTTGTCGCGGTTTACGTTATTGCGCAGCAGGCGGTAAATCAGCGCGGCAGCGATACTGATAAACGCGGCAAACAGCAGAAAAACCAGAATTAACGCGCTTAAACGGAACATCGGCTGAAGGCGGAACACGGTCAGCAGAATAATGCCGTTGGCCGCCAGATAATTAAAGATAGCGATAGCTCGGCGGGTTTTATGCCCGATTTTGCCGCTGAGAAGCCAGTACAGCGTGCGGTTGAACAGATGGATAAACAGCTGTAACAGGATAACCGAGACGGCAAAAATAATATAATGACGAAGTTCCATTGCTTTCCTTGCTTTCAAATGTAAAAAAGTGCGGTGATTTTAACCGCACTTTCGCTGAATTGAAAGCCGCAATCTTAGTTGAGCTTCACTTCGGTGAGCCATTTTTCGATTAAACGTTTGCTTTCCGTATCGGATCCGAAACGCTCGAAATCAAAATCAATCAGTTTCAGATCCTTCGGGTTGACGGAGTTCGGCGAGGCTTGAGCGTGAATGTTAGTCGGGATTTGATACATTTTCTCCTCGCGCCAGGCGATTTCCTGCGCGTCCGCCGTCAGCGCCCAATCCATAAACAGCTTGGCATTGTCCGGATTGCGTGCGCCTTTCAGAATGCTGATGCCGCCCAGCGAATAACTGTCGCCGTCACAAGGCAGAATGGCTTCCACCGGCGCGCCTTTTTCCTTTTCCGAGGCATAACCGTTCACAAAGCCGATCGTTACCGCCGCATCGCCGCGCGACAGATTGGATTTTTCCGTACCGCTTTTGGCATATTGCGAAATATTGTTGTGCAGCGCGTTTAAATAACGAAAGGCTTCTTCTTCGCCCCACAGCTGGATCAGCGTGGCGATAAAGGTATAGCCGGTGCCGGTATTGCGCGGGTCGGGCATTTGAATCTGATCTTTCAGGCGCGGATCGAGCAGGTCTTTCCAGCATCGAGGATAATCCCGAATGCCGAGTTGTTTGAATTTTTCCGTATTCACCCCGATGCCGAGCACGATAATATAACCGATGGCGGTGTAATCGCCTTTTTCTTCCAGCAGGCGTTTAAATTGCGGCATGGTTTCCGCCTGATAGGGGGAGCGGTAAGGTTGCAGCAGACCTAACTGGGCGGCCTGAAAGTGCGGTTCAATAGTACCGCCGTACCAGATGTCCGCTTGCGGCAGCGCCTGTTCCGCTTTGATTTTCGCAAGGGTCGCGCCGGTGCTGTTGCGTACGAATTTGGTGTCCACATGATATTTTTGGGCGAATGTTTTCACCATTTTTTCGCACACATTATGCTGCACGCTGCAATACACCGTCAGCTTGCCCGCCGCTTGTGCGCCGTTCAGCCCGGCAAAGGGCAGCCAGAATAATAAAAGCAGCCTGAACGGAATACGACGGCGTTGAGGGACAGTGATTGGTTTGGGAGAAAATAATTGCATAGTGTTTCCTTATATAAAAGATCGACCAGCAATATTGACGAAGCAGAACGGCAGATTCAACCTCCGCCAGCATAACGGCGGCGGTTTGCGATTAGTTTCCTACGTCAGTATTAACTGTATCAGGTTCACGGGTATGATCTCAGCTATTGCTAGCACCCCGACTAACGGTTGTTCAATGCGTCGATCATCACGGCACCGGTGCGGCAATGATCGACAGCGCTTTAGTATAATCGGCTTTGCTGAATTGTCAAAATCCGATGTGATGTTGTTCAACCGGCGTTGAGGCCGGCAATTTTATTATCCGGTTTGCGGCAGTCGGACTCAGTTGAGTTTCACTTCCCGCACCCAGCGTTCGATCAAGCGTTTTGCCTCCGCATCGGAGCCGAAACGGTCGAAATCAAACGGAATGAGATTTAACGCCTCGGGAGCGGGAGCATCCGGCGATAATTCGGCGTTGACGTTGGTCGGATACTGATAGATTTTCTCATCCTGTAGCGCCAGTTGCTGCGCTTCGGCACTTAATGCCCAGTCCATAAACAGTTTGGCATTGTCCAGATTGCGCGCATTGCGCAGAATACTGATTCCGCCCAGCGAATACGGCGTGCCTTCGCACAGCGTTTGCATCGTCACGGGGGCGCCTTTGGCTTTTTCCAGCGCATAACCGCTTAAAAAACCGATGCTCACCGCCACCTCGCCGCGTGAAAGCAGCGTTCGTTCCACCCCGCTTTTGGTATATTGGGAAATATTCTGATTAAGCGCTTTCAAATAGTCAAACGCCTTGTCTTCGCCCCATAATTGTACCGCGGCGGTTAAAAAGGTATAACCGGTGCCGGAGCTTCTCGGATCCGGCAGTTGAACCTGATTTTTCAGGCGCGGATCGAGCAGATCCCGCATACATTTGGGATAATCCGATATGCCGAGCTGACGCAGTTTTTCGTGGTTCATGCCGAGGCCGAAAATGATCATATAGCCGATGGAGGTGAATTCTCCTTTTTGGCGCATCAATTCCTGAAATACCGGCAGAATTTCCGCCTGACGGGGCGAACGGTAGGCGTGCAGCAAACCCAGCGCACCGGCCTGAAAGTGCGGTTCAATGGTGCCGCCGTACCAGACATCTGCCTGCGGCAGGGATTGCTCGGATTTGATTTTCGCCAACGCGGCGCCGGTGCTGTGGCGCACGAAGCGAGTGTCAACCTGATATTTTTGGCCGAAAACGTTTGCCACCCGTTCGCATACGTCATATTGCATGCTGCAATAGAGGGTGAGTTTTCCCGCCGCCTGTGCCGGGTTGGTATGGATGAATCCGAAAAGCATGGCCAGCGTAGCCAGAATCGATGTCCTTGTCATGGTGTTTATCCTTAAATGTTATCGCGTTGTGCGGTGCACTAAAAAAGTGCGGTGAAAATAACCGCACTTTGCTTTAAAGAGATAAGCTGAGACAGCCAATCGTGTTATACCGTAGTTTGAAAGATCACTTCATCGGCTTTTTTGGTGTAGCTGCCGATTTGATCGAAGTTCATATAACGGTAGGTGTCGTCCTTATCCTGCTGCAAATCCGCCGCGTAAGACAGGTATTCTTCCGGAGTCGGCAGTTTGCCCAGCAAGGCCGAAACCGCCGCCAGTTCGGCGGACGCCAGATAAACGTTCGCGCCTTGTCCTAAGCGGTTCGGGAAATTGCGGGTGGAGGTGGACACCACGGTGGCATGATTGGCGACGCGTGCCTGGTTGCCCATACACAGGGAACAACCGGGAATTTCCACGCGCGCGCCGCTTTTGCCGAAGATGCTGTAATAGCCTTCTTCCGTCAGCAGGGCTGCATCCATTTTGGTCGGCGGCGCGACCCACAGGCGGGTCGGGATCATGCCTTTGAATTTCGCCAGTAATTTGCCTGCGGCACGGAAGTGACCGATATTGGTCATACAGGAACCGATAAACACCTCGTCGATCTTGTCGCCCTGCACCTCGGACAATAAGCGGGCATCGTCGGGATCGTTCGGGGCGCATAAAATCGGTTCTTTGATGTCGTTCAAATCGATTTCGATCACCGCGGCGTATTCGGCATCGGGATCCGCTTCTAAAAGTTGCGGGTCGGCAAGCCATTTTTCCATTCCTTTGATGCGCCGTTCCAGCGTTCTGCGATCGCCGTAACCTTCGGCGATCATCCATTTCAGCAGAACGATATTGGAGTTGAGATATTCGATGATCGGCGCTTTATCCAGCTTAATGGTACAGGCCGCTGCCGACCGTTCCGCCGAGGCGTCGGACAGTTCGAACGCCTGTTCCGCTTTTAAGTGCTCCAGCCCTTCGATTTCCAGAATCCGGCCGGAGAAAATATTTTTCTTGCCTTTTTTCTCCACCGTGAGCAAGCCCTGCTGAATGGCATAATAAGGAATGGCGTGTACCAGATCGCGCAGGGTAATGCCCGGTTGCATTTCGCCTTTAAAGCGAACCAGCACCGATTCCGGCATATCCAGAGGCATCACGCCGGTCGCCGCGGCAAAGGCGACCAAGCCGGAACCGGCCGGGAATGAAATACCGATCGGGAAACGGGTATGCGAATCGCCGCCGGTGCCGACAGTATCCGGCAACAGCATGCGGTTTAACCAGGAATGGATAATACCGTCGCCCGGTCTTAACGAGACACCGCCGCGGTTCATAATAAAATCCGGCAGCGTGTGCTGGGTGACGACATCCACCGGTTTCGGATAAGCGGCGGTATGGCAGAAAGACTGCATCACCAAATCGGCGGAAAAACCCAGACAGGCGAGATCTTTTAATTCGTCGCGGGTCATCGGCCCGGTGGTATCCTGTGAGCCGACGGAGGTCATATGCGGTTCGCAATATTGCCCGGGACGAACACCCGCCACACCGCAGGCCCGGCCGACGATTTTCTGCGCCAGCGTAAAGCCTTTTTTACTGTCTTGCACGGCATGCGGTTTGGCGAATACGTCGCTTTCTTCCAGCCCCAGCGTTTGACGTGCTTTATGGGTTAAGCCGCGCCCGATAATCAGCGGAATACGTCCGCCGGCGCGCACTTCATCCAGCAAGACGTCGGTTTTCAGGCGGAATTCGGCCAGCACCTCATCGCTGTCGTGGCGGCAGATTTTGCCCTGATAGGGATAAATATCAATAACATCGCCCATTTCCAGATTGCTGACATCCACTTCGATCGGCAATGTGCCGGCATCTTCCAGCGTGTTAAAGAAAATCGGGGCGATTTTGCCGCCTAACACCACGCCGCCGGCGCGCTTGTTCGGCACATGGGGAATGTCTTCGCCCATAAACCACAATACCGAGTTGGTAGCGGATTTGCGCGATGAGCCGGTGCCCACCACATCGCCCACATAAGCAAGCGGGTAGCCTTTTTGTTTTAAGGCTTGCAATTGTGTGATCGGGCCGATATTGCCGTCGTCATCGGGCCGGATACCGTCGCGGGCGTTTTTCAGCATAGCCAGCGCATGCAGCGGAATATCCGGGCGCGACCAGGCATCCTGCGCCGGTGAAAGATCATCCGTATTGGTTTCGCCGCTGACTTTAAAAACCGTCACCGTGAGCTTTTCCGCTAACGGCGGGCGTGACAAAAACCATTCGGCGTCCGCCCAAGACTGTAGCACGTGGCGGGCATGTTCATTACCTTGCGCGGCGCGTTCGGCGACATCATGGAAATTATCAAACATTAAGAGGGTGGCGGAAAGGGCTTTAACGGCATAGGGCGCGAGTTTTTCATCATCAAGTGCGGTCAGTAACGGCTCAATATTGTAACCGCCCTGCATTGTTCCCAATAATTCGACCGCACTTTCGGGCGAAATCAGTGGCGAGGCGGTTTCCGCGCGGAGAATGGCCGCTAAAAATGCCGCTTTGACATAGGCCGCCTCGTCCACCCCGGCGGGAATGCGGTCGGTAAATAATTCGAGTAAGGTTTGTTCGGTTCCCGGCGGCGGATCTTTGAGTAATTCCACCAGTTGTGCGGTTTGTTCTGCGTCCAGTGGTTTCGCTACGACGCCCTGCGCGGCGCGTTCGTCCGCATGTTGTTGGTAAGTTTGTAGAAAGTCTGACATAGCGTTTTTCCTTGTTGTTGAGTTTGCATTAGGGGTTAGGAAAGCGTGTTTTCCCGGCTAACGGGAGAGTGCCGGGTCAAGCGGTTAAAATACTTTCTTAAAGGGTTTGACGATCACCTCGCCATAGACGCCGGCTTCAACATAAGGATCCTGAGCGGCCCAAGCCTGAGCCGCAGCCAGACTGTCGAATCGGGCGATTACGGTCGAGCCGGTAAAGCCCGCGTCGGCCGGATTTTCATCGTCGATTGCCGGATTCGGTCCGGCGGTCAGTAAGCGGTTTTGCGCCTGCAGAGCTTTCAGCCGTGCGAGATGTTGTTCGCGAACGGCCAGCCGCTGAGCCAGCGTATTGGGGTTATCTTGTGCGAAAATGACATAGTACATGCTGTTCTCCTTATGGTTGCGCCTGTTCGGCAATATGTGCTAATGCTTTTTCCAGTTCCGGATTGTTTTCGCGCGGAATCGCGCGCGGCGCGCCTTGCGGATCCACTGCGACAAAAGTAAAGACTGCTTCGGTGACGCAGTAGCGTTCGCCGATAGGTTCGCTGGCGACTTTTTTCGCCCATACTTCGATTTTTATCTGAATGGAGGAGCGCCCGACTTTGACGCATTCGCCGTAACAGCAAACCACATCGCCGACCGCAATCGGGCGGATAAAGGTCATGCTGTCCACCGCGACGGTTACGACCCGCCCGTGAGCGATTTCTTTCGCCAGAATGGCACCGCCCATATCCATTTGCGACATAATCCAGCCACCGAAAATATCGCCGGCGGCATTGGTGTCCGACGGCATTGCCAGCGTTCTTAATAAAAGACTGCCTTTTGAATGACGGCCCGTCGTGGTTTCAATAAAATCTGACATGATGCTTCCTATTGTTTTTCTTTATTGTCCGCTTTCGGCAGGTAACGATAAATATACACGCCGGTTGCCAGCGTCGCTATAAACGTCATCCCCAGAATGCCGAAGGTTTTAAAATCCACCCAAATATCGTCGGAAAAATACCGGCTGATGAAGATATTAACCAGCATGCACAGGATAAAAAAGCCGACCCAGCCCAGATTCAGATTCTCCCATGCCTGCTGAGGCAGTTCAATCTCTTTGCCCAGTAATTGTTTAATCAGCGGCTTTTTAAAACCGTATTGACTAATAAGCAGCGCCAAAGCAAAGACGGCGTACACCACGGTGACTTTCCATTTCAAAAATTCAAGTTCGTTGAAATAAGCGGTCAGCGTCCCGAAAAAGACCACCGCAACGCCCATCACCAGCTGCTGTTTTTCGATTTTACCGTATTTGAGCTTCAGTACAACCAGCTGAATAACCGTTGCGATAATTAAGGTCAGTGCCGCTTCACGGATACCGACCAGCTTATAAACGGCGAAAAATAAAATCAGCGGAATAAATTCTAATAATTGTTTCATGCCTGAGCCTTTTGCATAAATAAAGTATAAAAGCGATAACTGAAGATTAATGAAAAGACGTTAATCGCCGAAATAATAAATGAAATAACGATATCGAACAGCATATTGTCGCTCAACGCCGCAATATTTCTGACGATAAGCGGCAGGGCGAAGTAAATCAGTAAACAGTAAATAAATAACACACCGGTTCGTTTAAAACCGCTCAGCCAGATGACTTTCAGGGTTTGCGCCAGCCCCGTTTGCGTGATCAGATAATGGACGGTGGCAAGATTCAGGCGGATAAAAATGAAGATTCCCAGCGTAATGGTGAAAACGGAAAACAGCGAAGGGGCGTTTTTGCCGATCAGCGCGACCAGCGATTCCGCCAATCCGATGACCAGCGGAAAGACAATGATCAGGTTAATGAAAAATACCCCGGCAAAACGTTTTGCCGTCATATTGAGCGTTTGGCCGAGTGACAGCCTGCGGCGTTCGCTTAATTGATGAAAGGTCATGATGCCCCAGCAGGAAATAAACAGATTCAGCAGCACCTGAACCACGCCGAGTACCACAATGTCTTTACTGAGCATAAGATTGCCGACGACCTCAAGATCCGCCGCGTTGGAACCCGCCTCATCCGGCATGATATTGGCCGGCAGCAGGTTTGACGCCAGCAGATTAACGGCAAACGCGACAACAAAGAAAAAGGCGCTGAATTGCAGCGTAATCTTTTGCTGATTACGCATAAAGTTCCAGCTGTCCTGAAAGATTTGCGTGAAATTAATTGGCATTATCTCGATCCGAATTGTGAATAAAATGTAATGCCGGCATTATACAACGTTTGCGCCGAATTGCACAAAAATGATGATTTTTGCGTTAGATCAAATAAATGACATTGTCCGACAATGAAAAAACTGTGTAAAGTGCGGTTTAAAATGATTTAACAAATTTTTTAAAATTTGATCTCCGTCACGAAAAAGCTAATCATAAAGTGGTATATTGCACGGCGTCATAAATAGACACAAATTCTATATGGGTATATCGCCCTTTTCAGATAAAAACATTTATTTTTTGAATATAGAGGAATTCATATATGAAAAAAACTGCATTAGCATTGGGTATGGCGGCAGCGTTGGTTGCCGGTTCGGTCAGCGCACATGAAGCGGGAAGTGTTATCGGCCGTTTGGGTGGCGTGTTCGTGTATGCCAACTCGGATTCGACCACGCAAAACCCGAATAAAAACGGCGCGCATGTCGATGTCAATCTGGACGTGAAAAACAATCAGCAGCTGGGATTAACCGCCACCTATATGCTGACCGATAATATCGGGGTGGAATTATTGGGCGCAACGCCGTTCTCGCACAAAATTAACGCGCAGGCGGTAGTCAACGGTAAGGTTGCGGCTTATCTTCCGAATGCGGTAAAAGTGAAACAGTTACCGCCGAGCCTGTATGCGCAGTATTATTTTCTGGATAAGGATGCCGGTTCTCGCCCGTATATCGGCGCTGGTCTGAACTATACCCGTTTCTTCGGCGCAAAAGCGCTGGATCCTAACGTTACCAATTTAGAGGTGAAAAAACATTCCTTCGGGCCGGTCGTGAACGCCGGTATCGATATTAAGCTGGCGGACAATGTGTATTTTAATACCGCGGTGTGGTACACCCATATTAAAACAACGGCTAAATTTAGCGCACTGGGTTTGGATCACGAAGTGAAAATCAAACTGGATCCGTTAGTGTTCTTTGCCGGTCTGGCATATCGCTTCTAATGTCGGCATGACATACTGCAAGGCTTATTCGCGGAATAAGCCTTTTGTTTGTGATACCGTTCACAGTTTTTCCGTCCCGGCGGGATTTCGGCGTTAAAAGTACGTTATAGTGCCGTCATCCGTTGTCTGCCGAGGAACCGCTCATGGTCTTACCGAATTATTTTCAGAACCCGCAGATTCTGCATGTCAATACCACGCCGCATCACGCTTATTTTATTCCTCACCGCAGTGTGGAAAGTGCGGTGAAAAATCCGCGCGAATTATCCGCCTGTTTTATGGATTTAAACGGCGACTGGGGTTTTCGTTATTTTGACAGCTACTGGGATATGCCGGCGGATTTTCTGACCCAGCCTATGGAGGCTCGCATACCGGTGCCCGCCAACTGGCAGAATTACGGTTACGACCGTCACCAATATAGCAATGTCAATTATCCTTTCCCGTTTGACCCGCCTTATGTGCCGCAGCAAAATCCGTGCGGGCTGTATCGGCGGCATTTTTACCTTGAACCGCAAGGCGATAAGCGCTACCTGCTGAATTTCGAAGGGGTGGACAGCTGCCTGTTTTTATACGTTAACGGGCAGTTTGTCGGCTATAGCCAGATAAG
This sequence comes from Necropsobacter rosorum, assembly GCF_964241405.1. NCBI lineage: Bacteria > Pseudomonadati > Pseudomonadota > Gammaproteobacteria > Pasteurellales > Pasteurellaceae > Necropsobacter > Necropsobacter rosorum. The sequence goes on along the minus strand of NZ_CAXSXF010000002.1, from coordinate 487,315 downwards.
CCATTGCACGTCGGAATTTGAGATTACCGATTATCTGCTGAGCGGCGAAAACCGTCTGGATGTGGCGGTGCTGAAATGGTGCGACGGCAGTTATCTGGAAGATCAGGACAAATTCCGGATGTCCGGCATTTTCCGCGATGTGTATCTGCTGGAACGGGATCGGCATTATGTACAGGATTTTTTTATTCAAACCGAGCTGTCGGCGGATCTGGAAAGTGCGGTGCTGAAAATCGACGTTTCTTTCGCCGGTTTACCTGCAATGCCGCAAACCCGCGAAATCAGCTGGCAGCTGAGTGACCCGCAAGGCGAAGTGCTGTTGGCGGCGGTGACGGAAAAACAGTTTGAATTTACCCTGCATAAAGTGGAATTGTGGCATGCGGAAGCGCCGCGGCTTTATACGCTGTTGTTCCGCTGCGGAACGGAAGTGATTTGCCAGCGTATCGGTTTTCGCCGCATTGAGGTGCGCGACGGCGTGCTGTTGCTGAACGCACGGCCGATTAAATTTAAAGGCGTCAATCGTCACGACAGCGATCCGAAAACCGGCTATTGTATCAGCCGTGCGCAGGCGCTGGAGGATTTGCGCCTGATGAAACGGCATAACTTCAACGCAATCCGTACCGCCCATTATCCCAATGCGCCGTGGTTTGCGGAATTATGTGATCAATACGGTTTTTATCTGATCGCCGAAGCGGATATCGAAAGTCACGGCAGTAATGCGGTATATGTAAAACATGCGGAAAGCAGCATTCTGCTCGCGGCCAAACCGCCGGCGGATCAAGCCCAAGTGCGTCAGCAAATGATTGATAATTATTGTTATATGGCGCGCGACCCGGCATTTAACGCAGCGATTTTAGACCGCACTTGCGCCAATGTGCAGCGCGATAAAAACCGTCCCTCGGTGGTGATTTGGTCGCTGGGCAACGAAAGCGGCTACGGCGAGAATTTCGAGGCGGCGGCGCAATGGATTAAAACGTTTGATCCGAGCCGTTTGGTGCATTATGAAAATGCCGTTTTCCAGCATTCGGCACATCGCAACGATTGTTCGAATTTAGATCTGCACAGCGAAATGTACACCTCGACTGAAGAGATGGCGGCTTATTTTGCGGACCGGCGTAACCGCAAACCCTATCTGTTATGCGAATATCTGCACGCCATGGGCAATTCCTGCGGCGATGCGGAGGATTATTTTCAGGCGATGCAGCAATATCCCGGCGCCTGCGGCGGTTTTGTGTGGGAATGGTGCAATCATTCGCCTTATTTGCCCGCTTCCGAACGTATGGGCTATGGCGGCGATTTCGGCGAAAATATGCACGACGGCAATTTCTGCGCCGACGGGCTGGTCACTGCGGATCGGCGGGTTCAGAGCAGTCTGCTTGAACTGAAAAACGTCCAGCGCCCGTTGCGGGCAAGGCTGACCGAGCAGGGTGTCGAGCTGAAAAATTATCTGGATTTTACCGACAGCCAAGATTTTATCGCCCTGCATTACCGCCTGTCGGAAAACGGCATTGTCACCGAAGAAGGCTATCTGGATAACCTACAAATTGCGCCGCAACAGACCGCACTTTTGCCGCTGAAATTGCCGCAGGATAACGGCAGTTTATGGCTGCTGGATTTAATCTATTATCAGAAATACGCCACCCCGCTGGTGGAGAAAAATCATCAACTGGGGTTTGATCAACTGGCCTTGTTCGGGCGCAGAATGCTGCCGAGAATGTTGGCACCGCCGCAGGCAGGGCGTTTCCGGCGTTTTCGCATTGAGGAAAGCGCCGCCACGCTGAGCATACAAAGCGAAAAAGTGCGGTATGTTTTTGATAAGAAAAAAGGCATTTTAACTCAGCTGATTTATCGGCAAAACAGCATCCTGCAACAGCCGCTGGATTTTAATATCTGGCGTGCGCCGCTGGATAACGATGGTTTGATTAAAGCCCATTGGATTGAGGCGGGTTATCATCAGGCTTATAGCCGCGCTTATGCATGTGAGTACCGACAGCAGGCGGGGCAGGTGATTGTGCGGGTAAAAAGTGCGTTGGTTGCGGTGGCGAAAGCGCGCATTGTCAGCTTAACGGTAGTTTATCGGCTGGATGCCGATGGCGGTTTGCGGATTGAAATTCAGGCGCAAAAAGCACCGCACTTACCGTTTCTGCCGCGCTTCGGGCTGCGTTTTTATCTGCCGGCGGAGTTTGCTCAAACGGAATATTTCGGCTACGGGCCTACAGAAAGCTATATTGACAAACATCATGCCGCCGGACTCGGTTTTTATCGAACCACTCCGCGGCAAAATCATCAGCCTTATTTAAAACCGCAGGAAAACGGCAGTCATTACGGCTGTTCGTTGGTTAAAGTGCGGTCGGAAAATACGACGCTTCATATTTGTGCCGAGCAGCCGTTCAGCTTTAATCTGTCACCTTATACGCAGGAAGAACTGGCATCTCAAAGGCATAATGACGAGCTGACGGAAAGCGGCTATACGCTGTTGTGTGTGGATTATAAAATGAGCGGCATCGGCTCCAACTCCTGCGGCCCGGCGCTGAAAACGCCGTATCGTTTAGCGGAAACGGCATGGCGGTGCGCCTTTGATATTCGGCTGCTTGAGCCGGCGGATTGAATCTGGCTTTTTCCGCTTCCGCGCGGCATGCTGACAGGGCAATTTGTTGATTTCTGCGATGCCGCCGATAATCGAAGAGGGGCGGATTATCCGCCCGTAAGATTAATTTTCCAATACGCCGGAATTCCAGTTCGGCGCCTCTTTCGGCCGTTTTATCTGCAATAAGAAATGCTGATTCGGTTTGGCCTGCGGCTGTATCACCGTGCCTGACGGCGTGGAGAATGCAATGCCGCCTTTCAGTAATTGCTGCATTGAACCGGTATTGATGGAAAGGCCGTTTAAGCCCAGCTCCATGCCGTAACCGGCGGCAATCCAGAATTCCGAATTCTGGCGAACCAGCTGTTTATGTTGGTCGGCGATTAAAATATGCACAAACACCCGATCGCCCAGTCTGTTCAGTTCTAGCGAGCGGATTGTGCCGACCTGCACGCCGCGGTACATCACCGGCGAGCCGGCCGTAATATTGGTGGCATCGGTGGTTTCCAGCACCAGCGGGAAACCGTTGCCGTATTTATTGTTAGCCGGCGCGGACTGGGCCAGACGGAATTCCGTTTTTCGGTTGCCGCCGTTGGTTTCCACATCAATATACGGTTGCAGCAGACTGTCCAGATTTTCGATGCCGCCGGCGGAAATCTGTGGTGAAATCAGGCGGAATTTGCTGCCTTCTTTAGCGATAAGCGCCATGTAATTCGGGTTAATCAGAGCGGTGGCGATAATTTTATGTTCTTTTGACAAACGAATCTGGTCGATTTCGCCCACGTTTAATCCCATATAGCGCAGACTCATGCCTTTGCTCAGATTGGTGGCGTCTTCCGCGGTTAACGTAATTACCTGACCTGCGGATTTGGCGCGCAGTTCGTTCGGATACAGGGTTTTATTGCCGCCCGAACCGCTGTTGTCGAAGCTGATGGCGCCTTTCAGCGAGCGTCCCACCGGGGAAGCCTGAATGCTGATGCCCTTCGGCGTGATGTCGATTTGCGCCGCACTTTCCACCCAGAACAGGCTTTTTGCCGTCAGCAGATGTTGGTATTTCGGATAAATAAGCACATCAATATCGAAATGACTGCTGGTCGGGCGGATATCCAGAATTTTGCCCACTTCAAACTGACGATACAGCACCAGCGAGCCTTTGCTGATACTCGGCAGGGTTTTAGTGGTCAGGGTAATGCTGGGTGCCGGCTGATTGTCGGTAATGCCGGCTTCCGCGTTGGCTAAATCCCGGTACAGCGGGTAACTTTCCCGCGCGTTGCCCCGTTTATTGCCGCTGATAAGGCGGATGCCGCCCTGCAGCCATTTTTCCGGCGAAGCGGCTTCCATACGCAAACCGTCCACGCCGAAACTGACCTCGAAATTCGACGCTGCAATAAACAGAGTATCCTGATGAATCAGTGAACGGAAATCGCCGGCAATCGCCACTTTGAAGGTAACGCCGTCGGGCCGGACATCCTGACTGATGATTTGACCGATGGTCATATTATTGTAATAAATGCCCTGACCTTCGCTGATGCCGTAGGTTTCCGCGGCGGTGAGGTGGACAATCAGCGTATCCGGCTGTTTGAGCAGCAATTCGCTTTCTTTGATAACGGTGAACTCGGTTTTTTCTTCTCCGCCGCCCGGAATCACGTCGAGATACTGACCGCGCAGAATTTTCTTAAAGTTGGTAATATCGCCCAGATTCGGCTTTTGGTTGCGCAGCACGATATTGGTGCCGGCTTTAAATAAATCAGCATTGTGCGGGTCGATCAGCAGCTTACCGGTCAGAATTTTATCGTCATTTTCCACCGCACTTAATTCCGACAGCACGCCGATTTGCACATCCTGCGCATACACACTGGTCTGTCCGGCCTGTAAATCCGGCGTATTCGGCAGCGAAACCGTAATCTCCACGCCGCGTTTCGCCGCCTGTAAGTTGGAATACAGGGTATAGCGTTCGTTGCTTTGCGCCGGTGCGCTGTTGGCCGGCGAGTCGAAAGCGACGGCGCCCTGAACCACCGCATTCAGGCTGTCCACATTGACATGCATGCCGTAAAGCCCGACGGTGGCGTTAATGCCGCTGACATTCCAGAAATGGCTGTCTTTTTTAACGAACTGGGTATAGGCCTTATCGATCACGACATCAATTTCGATTTTTTTCTGATCTTTGGTGAAGCGGTAATCATAAATTTTACCCGCCGGGATCTTTTTAAAATAAACCGATGCGCCGATCGAAATAGAACCCAGATCATCGGCCAGCAGATGAATCAGCAGGTCGCCGTCGTTAACCTGTGCGATCGGGCCTTCGCTTTCTGCCACGAATTCGTCTTCCTCTTCGCCGTCTCCCGGCTGTAGCGTGATGTAGTTACCGGAAACCAGCGCATCAATGCCGGAAATGCCCGCCAGCGATGCGCTTGGGCGTACCAGCCAGAATTTGGTGTTTTTGCGTAATACGGTTTTCGCTTCCGGGTAAATATTGGCGACCACTTCGACTTTTTTCAGATCTTCGGTAAAGTTGACTTTTTTGACAATCCCGATCTGTAATCCCTGATAACGAATCTGCGTTTTATCCGCCACTAAGCCGTCGCCGTTATCAAAGGTGATTTTTATGCTGTTACCCTGTTCCTGGACGATCTGAAAAAATAAAATCGCCCCGATACAAAATGCGACGAAAGGCAGCAGCCAGAACGGCGAGATATGTCTGTTCTGGCGGATTGTGGCGGTCATTTTGGTTTCATTGTCCCGGCTGGCGTGGGTTTGATTGTTGTCTGTCATAAATTTTCCAAAGTAAACGGCTGTCGAATTGTGACGCTGAAATCATGGTTAAAAATACCGCCGCGCCGAAATAAAAGGCGGCGGGGCCTACGGAAAAATCAATAATCTGCCCGCGGGTGACCAATGACATCATCAGCGCCAGCACAAATAAATCCAGCATCGACCAGCGTCCGACGAAATGTACGATATGCAGTAACCGCATCTGGCGCCGGATAGGCTGTTTGAGATTAAAGTGTACACAAATCAGCAAATACAGCAAAATAAATATTTTGCTGACCGGAATGAAAATACTGGCGGTAAATACCACGAAAGCGACAAAGTAGCTGCCTGATTCGACAAATGAAATAACGCCCGACATCAGCGTGCTGGCGGAGGCTGCGCCGTTGAGATAAATCACCGAAATCGGCAGCAGATTGGCGGGGAACATCATGATAATGCCCGCAATCAATGTCGCCCAGGTACGCTGTAGCTTAATTTCCGGCGGTGTGTCCAGCCGGCTGTCACAACGCGGACAGTGCGGTCGGTGTTTTTTGTCGAAAAGCGGCGTACGGAATGTATATTGGCATTCCGTACACAGGCAGGGCGCCTGCGGCGGCAGACGGGTCAGCAGGCGTTGCTGCGGATAAAAGTCGTTCCATAGTGCATTGAGGTTCAGTTTAATAAACAGCAGCGTAGTCAGCAGTGCGGTAAACACAAACGCGATCAAATAAATATCCACTTGCAACGTGGCATATTCACGCACCTTAAACATGGTGACGCCGAGGGCGACCAGATACACGTCGAACATTACCCAGGGCTTGATATAACCCAATGCCAGCAGCACTTTGCGCGGTTTCAGCCCGATGAGCTGCGCCAGACGTAATAATATCACCAGCAAGGCAAACGCAATGGGCATAAACACCGCACAGAAAAAAATCATAAACGCCGTATAAGGATAGCCCTGGGTTGCCATTTTCCATACGCCCTGCCAGACCGAAGCGTCGATTCGGGTGCCGAGCAAATCAATACTCAGCAGCGGATAGTTCAGTGCGAAAGGCATCAAAATTAAAATAGACAGCGCAATCATGGCGCAGCGGTGTAATCCCCAGCGGCTGCCGGAACTGAGCGTATTATGACAGCGCGGGCATTCGGCATGCTGATTCGGCGCCAATGCGGATACGGCTACCGTCGCATCACAGTTTGCGCAGGATGCGATATGATATTTGGCATATTGTAAGTGAACCGGTGCTTTTGCCATGAATGTTGTCTGTTAATTGCCTTCGTAAGGGATCGCATTTTATACCGAGTTGACTTTTTTTCAAATAAAGCCGCTTAATTTCGCATGAAATGCTGATTCTCTCGGATCAAAGAATTGTCATTGTCGCGTAATTTACGCTAAAATATCGCTCGTTTTTCTATTTAAAAATGGCTGTACGCAGGAATATCACAATGACAGAAGTCCAAAAATTAACCAATAATAAAGAAATTATTGCCTATTTAGCGGAAAAATTCCCACTTTGCTTTTCTCTGGAAGGCGAAGCGAAACCGTTGAAAATCGGTATATTTCAGGATTTGGCAGAAGCACTGGCGGATGACGAGAAAGTCAGCAAAACCCAATTGCGCCACGCGTTGCGTCAATATACCTCAAACTGGCGTTATTTATACGGTTGTAAAGTCGGCGCCGTGCGGGTGGGCTTAAACGGCGAAGCGAGCGGTATTCTTGAACCGGAACACGCAGAACATGCGGCGGCGCAGTTGGCCGAAGCAAAAGCCCGAATTGCGCAGCAGCGCGCGGCGGAAAAAGCCGCGAATCCGAAAGCCGCTAAAAAACCGTCGCCACGCCGTCAGGCTGATGGGCAGGGCGAACCGAAAAAAGAGCTCGGCAAAAAAGCCCCGCGCAAGCCAAAACCGGATTTATGCGCCATTGATCCGAGCAATCTGGAAAAAGGCAGCCGGGTAAAAGTGAAAGCCGGTGACAGCGTCAAACGGGCTACTGTGCTGGAGATCAATAAAGACAGCGTTCGGGTCGCACTGGAAAACGGTTTGACCGTCTCGGTAACGCCGGATCGGTTGTTTGCCTAAAAATATTGTGTCGTCCCGCACAACGCGGGACGATGTCTGTGCCTGCGATGGTATGGCGTTTTTCTAAAACCAGGAAAGTTTACATGAGATTTAATAAAACAAAAGGTTATTTAGCCGCACTGGTGCTAGGTACTTTATTTATTAATGTTAATCCGGCCGTTGCGGTTGCGCCTAAATTAAAACCGACGGACATTATTATTCCTCAGCCGACGGAAGAAAATATGCTGGCGACCAAACGTGCCACGACACGTCTGACCCAATCGCATTATCGTAAATTCCAGCTGGATGACGAATTTTCCACCAAAGTGTTTGATCGTTATCTGAAAAGTCTGGATTTTAACCGTAATACTTTTCTGCAATCCGATGTGGATGAAATGCGCGCCAACTATGCGGATAAAATTGATGATGAACTGAACGAAGGCAAACTGAATATCGCTTTCGAGATGTACGATTTAATGAGCAAACGCCGCTATGAACGCTATAAATATGCGTTGTCGCTGCTGGACAAAGAGCCGAGCCTGAACGATGATGACCAAATCGAAATCGATCGTGAAAAAGCCGCTTGGCCGGCCACCGAGCAAGAGGCGAATAAACTTTGGGAACAGCGGGTTAAAAACGATATTATCGGTTTAAAACTGAAAGATAAAAAATGGCCGGAAATCAAAAGCAAACTGACCAACCGTTATAATCTGGCGATCCGCCGCTTAACCCAAACCAAAGCGGACGATATCGTACAGATTTATCTGAATGCTTTCGCCCGCGAAATTGACCCGCACACCAGCTATCTGGCGCCGAGAACCGCGAAAAGTTTTAACGAAAGCATGAATCTGTCTCTGGAAGGCATCGGCGCGACTTTGCAGTCGGAAGATGATGAAACCGTGATTAAATCCTTAGTGCCCGGCGCCCCGGCGGAACGCAGCAAAAAGATTAAAGCGGGCGATAAGATTATCGGTATCGGGCAGGCAAGCGGCGAAATTGAAGATGTCGTCGGTTGGCGTCTGGAAGATATCGTTGACAAGATTAAAGGGAAAAAAGGCAGTAAAGTCCGGCTCGAAATCGAACCGGCGAAGGGCGGAAAATCCCGCATTATTACGCTGGTGCGCGATAAAGTCCGGCTGGAGGATCAGGCCGCTAAACTGACGGTTGAGAAGGTTGATGGTGAAAAGATCGCCGTGATTAAAATCCCGAGTTTTTATCTGGGCTTAACGGAAGACGTCAGAAAATTGCTGGCGGAAATTAAAGAGAAAAAAGCCCGTGCGCTGATCATCGACCTGCGTGAGAACGGCGGCGGCGCCTTAACCGAAGCGGTAGGGCTCAGCGGGCTGTTTATCAGCGACGGTCCGGTGGTTCAGGTGCGCGACGCTTACCAACGTATCCGCATTCATGAAGATCCGGATACCGCACAGGTTTACGCCGGCCCGTTACTGGTGATGATCAACCGTTTCAGCGCCTCGGCATCGGAAATTTTTGCGGCGGCGATTCAGGATTATAACCGCGGTATTATTATCGGACAGAATACGTTCGGTAAAGGCACCGTACAGCAAAGCCGTTCGTTGAATTTTGTGTACGATTTGGATCAAACCCCGCTGGGACTGATTCAATATACGGTGCAGAAATTTTATCGCATTAACGGCGGCAGCACGCAGTTAAAAGGTGTGGCGCCGGATATTACCTTCCCGGAAGTGATTGATGCGAAGGAAAACGGCGAGGAAAAAGAAGATAATGCCCTGCCTTGGGATAAAGTGCCGCCGGCATCTTATTCCGAAAGCGGTCATGCGCGCGATGCGGTTGCCGCGTTGCAGGAAAAACATGTTGCGCGTATTGCCAAAGATCCGGAGTTTATTACCCTGAATGAAGATTTAAACATTCGTGATGAACGCCGCGAGCGTAAGTTTTTATCCCTTAACTTTGCCAAACGCAAGGCGGAAAATGATAAAGACGATGCGAAACGGCTGAAAGATCTCAATGCCCGCTTTAAACGGGAGGGCAGGAAAGCGCTGAAAGATCTCGACAGCCTGCCGAAAGATTATGAAGGGCCGGATTTTTATCTGAAAGAAGCGGAGAAAATGGCGGCGGATTGGGTGAGGATTGACAGCGAGAAAACCCGAGACGCGCAGCCGAATGTGAAAAACTAATTATTTTTTGACCGCACTTTGTTTTCTTCACAACCCCAAAGTGCGGTAGTTTTTTTGTTAATTTTAAGGAACGACGGAATGTTAAAACCGACTTCATACAAGTTTGCAAATGCAGCGGCTTTATTGATGTCTTGCGCTTATATCGGCAGTGCGGTCGCCGATGCGAAAAACGGCGTGATTGATCCCGCACCGATTGTGCAGGCGGGACTTACCGAGGCGAAGGAACTCATTACCCTGACGGACGAACAGTTGGCCGTGGAACAAAAGGCGATTGAACAACAACTGGCGATAGAAAAACAAGCGGAAGAAGCGCGCCTTTACGCCGAACAGCAGGAACAGGCGGAATCGCGTCTGGCCGATGTGATCGATACCCGGCAATTACAGTTTAAATCCGAAATCGCCAAAATTTATGCGCAAAACGATTATGTGCTGCTGTGGGAAGACGAGGCGGCACGCAAGCAGTTTCTGCATGAATACGCCGCGTTTGTCGCCAGCGGTATTTCCCGCCGCGCGGCGCAGAATTTAGAACATATCGACGCCGCCGCACAAACCGGCGGCCTGATTTATGATATTGTACTGACCGATACCTTTCTGGATTATCTGTATTATTCGAAAAATGCCATGAATTCGGCACAGAAATGGTTGTATTCGGCCAATGGCTATAAGTCGGCGCTGCCCGATGAAAACACCGTTCAAGACTGGCTCGGTGCGGTGAAACATAATGAAAATGCGGCATTTGTGGCGCGGCTGTCGAGCAGCAACAGTCTGTACAAACAAACGGTTAATAAGCTCGCCATGTTGGTGGGCAGCGAAGGAAACAATATTGCCGACGTATATAAATTGGCCATTAACGCGCAGCGGCTGCGCGTGATTCCGAGCTTTGACAACGGCATTTTTGTGAATATTCCCAGTTATAAACTGAATTATTACCGCGACGGGCGTTTAATTTTGGATTCGCGGGTGATTGTGGGGAAAAAGGCGCGTAAAACCCCGGTGATGTACAGTAAATTAAATAATGTGGTGGTCAATCCGCCGTGGAATCCGACCACCCGTTTAATCAATGAGGATCTGGTACCGAAAATCAAACGGGATCCGAGTTATGTGGCGCGTAATGGTTACACGATTCTGGATGCCAGAGGCAATGCGGTTGATCCGTATTCGATTAACTGGGAAACCATCGGCAGTAAATTCCCTTATCGCCTGCGTCAGGCGCCGGGCGACAGCGCGCTGGGCAATTATAAATTCAACATGCCAAGCTCGGATGCCATTTATCTGCATGACACGCCGAATCATAATTTATTTAAGCAGAAAGACCGCGCGCTGAGTTCCGGCTGTATCCGGGTGGAACAATCCGATCAGCTGGCGACAATTCTGTTAAACGAAGCCGGCTGGTCCGCCGATAAAAAACGTAAGGTGCTGGACAGCCGTCGGACGACTTGGGCGAATATTCAGTCCGACAATCCCGTTTATTTATATTATGTTACCCGCTGGGTGGATAAAGGGCAGATTTACACCCTGCCGGATATTTATGACTATGATGTGATCCCGAATTTAAGTTACATCAACTGGCAGACGGTAAAAAAATATTTGCACTAACTGACGGTTCGGGCGTCGTTCAACCGCTGCGGATTCATTTACGGCATGATATATCAATGCGCAGAGGAGAGCGGCACGTTGTCTTTTTAGCTGTATAGAACAAAAAAGCGGTGAATCTTCCCGCTTTTTTGCTATTAAGAATGATATTTTTTTGACCTTTTTACCAACTTATGGTAATTATAACTGCCGTAAGTAAATTATTGTAAATTTAGAGTCAACATAATGAATGAAATTGATCAGCATCGCCGCAAATGGTTATCGCTCGGCGGCATTATTTTAGGGGCGTCTCTCTTACCTCATTCCGTGTTAGCCACGGTGTCCACACCTAAACCGCGCATTCTCAGTTTCAGAAATATCAATACCGGCGATAAATTCAGCGCTGAGTTCGGTATTGGCAAAGGCTTTTCTTCCGCGCATTTGAAAAAATTGGATTACTTGCTGCGCGATAAACGCAATAATCAGATTCACCGCATGGATCCTAACCTGTTTTCTAAATTTTATCGTATTCAGAACAGTCTGGGACTGCGTCACACGGAAATTCAGATTATCTGCGGATACCGTTCGCCGGCCAGTAACGCGGCCATGCGTCGCCAGAGCCGCGGGGTTGCCAGCAATAGTTATCACATGCGCGGTCAGGCGATCGATTTCCGCATCGACGGTGTCTCGCTGGCGAAAGTTAAAAAAGCGGCGGAAGGGCTGAAAAACGGTGGCGTGGGCTATTATCCGCGCAGTAATTTTGTGCATGTGGATACCGGCCCGGTGCGCAGCTGGAGTGGCAGCTGATTATTCGCACAGGCGCTATTTTTACCGGAACCGCAGTTTACTGCGGTTTTGTTTATTGGGAATAAAAGGACATAACATGGAAATTGAAATTATGCCGGTTACCGGATTTCAGCAAAATTGCTCGTTAATCTGGGATGAGGAAAAGAACGCTGCGATTATCGATCCGGGCGGCGAAGCGGACAAACTCATCCGCCGTATCGAAGCGCTCGGATTACAGTTAAAACGGATTTTACTGACTCACGGTCATCTGGATCATGTCGGGGCGGCGCCGAAATTAAAGGCACATTTTCAGGTCGAGATTTGGGGGCCGAATCAGGCGGATGATTACTGGTTTGCCAATCTGCCGCAGCAGTCGCAAAAATTCGGTATGTTATTTGAAGTCGACAGCTTTCGGCCCGATCGCTGGCTGAATGAAAACGGCGAGATCATCCGCATCGGCCAATTACAGCTGGAGGTTTTACAGCTGCCGGGACATACGCCGGGACATATCGGTTTTATTGAACACAGTAAGCAGGTGGCGTTTACCGGCGATGTGTTATTTCAAAACAGCATCGGCAGAACGGATTTTCCCGGCGGCGATCATCAGGCGCTGTTAAATTCGATTCGGCAGAAATTATTCCCTTTGGGGGATGACATGATCATTATCGCCGGACACGGCGCCTACACCACAATCGGACAGGAAAAACAACATAACCCGTTTCTGACGGCAGGTTAAGGCGAACCGACACGGAATACGTTAATTGAAAAGTTGAAAAGTGCGGTCAAAAAACAGATAGAATTTTGACCGCATTTTGCTTATGGCTATTTTAAAATCAGAATCGGTTTGTCACCGTTGCGCGCCACCTTAACCGTGTTGCTGCTCAGGCCTTTGGAATTCGGTTTGCTGCTGGCCAGCATGATAATTAAATCTACCGATTTTTCTTCGGCAATCCGGTTGATTTCCTCATAAATCGTGCCGTGTGCGACAATGTGCTGCACTTTAGCCGTTTGCGGGAAATTTGCCTGGGTAAATTCATGTAATGTTTTATTGGCTTCTTCAATGACGGATTTATCGAAATTTTTCGGTAAAAACGCCGAGATGAAACTGTCGTCAATAGGTTCGATAATCGTGACCACGCGGTAAATCGTATCAGGATTATCGCCGGTGAGCTTAAGCGCCGTATCAACGACATATTTGGCGCTGGTCAGGTTACTCAAATCAATGGCTATCAAAAGATTGTTATACATAGCATATCCTTGGGATGAATTAACCGCACTTAGCGGGGCAAAAGTACGGTCTGTTTTTTACACGTTTTTCGCTCTGCGGCGTTGGTTCCAGCCGAGAGCGGCGATGATGACTAAACCGGGAATAAACATCCATTCTTTCGGTACAGAAACTAGCGGCAATGAAACGTCAAGCAGGGTTTGATCCCAGTTGAGACCGGCTTTTGCCGCCGGCGAATCCATTTCCACCATATCAATAATGATTTTATCGCTGGTATTGCCGTTGATTTCAATCTGTTCCTGCGTGTTCAATAAGGTTAGCCCCAGTGCGTTAAGGCGCGCTTCGCCTGTTGCACCTTCCGGCACTTCAAGCTCGGAGTAGAACTCGACCGCCTTGCCGTAAGGATTGACGCCGGCAACTTTCAGCGTGACGGTTTTTCCTGCCGGTGTGTTTTCCAGCTCCTGCACGAAATTCACCGGCGCTACATGATGTGAGGTCGGCGAGATATATTCCATAAAGAATCCCGGACGGAAGATCATAAAGGCGGCAATAATCAGCCCCAGCGTTTCCCACCATTTGTTTTTCACAAAGAAATAGTTCATTGTGGCGGCGGTGAATGCCAGTATGGCGATGGTGGAAACTACGGCGACCAGCGTGCCTTTAACCCAGCCGACATCGATCAGCAGTAAATCCGTGTTGAAAATAAACAGAAAAGGCAGAATTGCGGTACGCAGACTATAGAAAAACGCCACCATACCGGTTTTGATCGGATTTCCGCCGGAGACCGCCGCCGCCGCAAAAGACGCCAGCCCGACCGGCGGGGTGACATCCGCCATAATGCCGAAATAAAACACGAACAAATGGACGGCGATAAGAGGCACAATTAAACCGTTTTGTTTGCCCACCTCGACAATCACCAGCGCCATTAGGGAGGAAACGACGATATAGTTTGCCGTGGTCGGCAGCCCCATTCCGAGGATTAAACTGAAGATCGCCACCAGAATCAGCATCAGTACGATATTGCCCATGGACAGCATTTCAATGATACCGGAAAGCTGTACGCCGAAACCGGTTAATGACACGACGCCGACAATAATGCCCGCGGTTGCGGTAGCGATACCGATACCGATCATATTGCGTGCGCCGGTTTCCAATCCCTGAATAAACGCTTGCAGACCGCTAAGAAATTGCTGTGCGTTAACGGGCTGGCGGCGGAAATAATTCAGTAACGGCCGTTGCGTAACTAAAATCACCGCCAGCGCAACAATACCCCAGAATGCGGAAAGCCCCGGCGACAGCATTTCTACCATTAAGCACCAAATCAGGATCACGACCGGAATTAAAAAATGCAGCCCGGCGTTAACCGTCGGTTTGGCGGAAGGCAGACGCATTACCGGCGCATTCGGATCGTCGATGTCAAGATCGGGAAATTTTGCCACACGCCGAATCAAAACAAGGTAAACCACTGCAAGAATCGCGCAGACGATGAAAAACGCATAATCCGGTGTCAGCCCTTTGATCCAGCCGAGGGAGAAATTCACACCGATAACCAGACCGATCACCACTAATATTGCGGTGACGATTTTTAACAAGACTACCGGCAGTGAACTCGGCGGATCCGTGCGCGGCAGCCCTTGCAGATTCATTTTCAGTGCTTCCAGATGTACGATATACACGAGTGCGATATAGGAAATTAATGCCGGCAATGCGGCATGAACAATGAGCTGACTGTACGGCATGTTGACATATTCGATCATTAAGAACGCAGCCGCTCCCATTACCGGCGGCATAATCTGCCCGTTGACCGATGAGGCCACTTCCACCGCGCCGGCTTTCTCGGCGGAAAATCCGACCCGTTTCATCATGGGAATAGTGAATGTTCCGGTGGTGACAACATTTGCAATGGAGGAGCCGGAAATCAGACCGGTTAAGCCGGAAGAAACCACCGCCGCTTTGGCCGGGCCGCCACGTAAATGCCCCAGATAGGCGAATGCGGTTTTGATAAAATAGTTGCCGGCACCGGCTTTATCCAATAAGGCGCCGAATAACACAAACAAGAACACATATTTGGTCGATACACCGAGTGCAACGCCGAACACGCCTTCTGTGGTGACCCATTGCTGGTTAACGATTTGTGACAGCGATCCGGAACGGTGACTGATGATCCAATCACCCGGCAGATACTGGCCAAAGTAATTATAGAGTAGAAATACAACGGCGATGATAACTAACGGTAAGCCCAGACTGCGGCGACAGGCCTCCAGCAATAAGATGACCCCCAGACAGCCGGCAATAATATCCTGCATATTGGGTGCGCCGAAACGGGTCACCAGCCCTTCATAAAAGAAAATATAGTATGCACCTAAAAACGCTCCCAGTACGGCGAACAACCAGTCCTGATAGGGTACGCGGTTTTTCGGCGATGTGGCAAATGCGGGAAAGGCGAGATAAGCCAGAAACAGTGCAAAAGCCAGATGAACGGAACGTGCTTTGGTATCGTCAATCACTACATTCAGATTCCATCCCCAGCCGCGGATAACTTCCTGTAACCAATAAGGCAAAGGGGAGGTGTAATAAAGTTGAAAAAGCGACCATAAAATTGCAGTCACGATGATCAGTTTTTTTGTGAATCCGGCAGGATTACGCCCGCCGGAATCATTGGACGCGACGATATCCTGCAAATCATCATAATCGACGGTTTTGGATTTTACGGACATAAGCTCTCCGGAAATAATGATATTGATGTCAAAATGATGTTTTATTAAAGGAAACAGGCAGGCAAAGCCTGCCTGAGGCGGCGATCAGCGTTATTGTATCCAGCCGCGTTCTTTATAATAACGTACCGCACCGTCATGCAGCGGTGCCGATAAGGCGTTTTTGATCATATCCTGCTCTTTCAGATTGGCAAATGCCGGATGCAGGCGTTTGAAACGGTCAAAATTATCGAATACCGCTTTAACGACGGCATAAACGCGATCGTCATCCACATCGGCAGACGTCACTAACGTGGCGTACACCCCGAATGTGTCTATCGGATTGTCGGTGCCTTTATATAAACCGCCCGGAATCGTCGCCTTGGCATAATAAGGATTATCGGCGACCAGTTTGTCGATGGCTTCGCCGGAAACCGGTACCAAATGAGCATTACAGGATGCCGCCGCCTCTTTTAACGCACCGTTCGGATGACCGACATTATAGGTGATGGCATCTAAATTGTTGTCACACATAACCGAGGCCATTTCCGCCGGTTTTAGTTCCGAAGCCACTTTGAACTCTTTATCGGTCCAGCCCTTTGCCGCCAGAATGACATTCATCGTTGCACGGGTGCCGGAACCCGGATCACCGACATTGACGCGTTTGCCTTTCAGATCATCAAAGCTGTTAATGCCTGAATCATCACGCGCCATGAGTGTAAAAGGTTCCGGGTGAAGGGAAAATACGGCGCGTAATTTGTCATTCTTTTTCCCTGCAAAGGAGCTGGTACCGTTATAGGCGTGATATTGCCAGTCGGATTGCGCAATACCCATTTCCATTTGATGAGCGGCGATAGCATTCAGGTTCGCCACGGATGCGCCGGTGGACGGCGCATTGCATTTGATTTGAGTTTTGGCGGTATCGCGGTTGACCAGCTGACAGATAGACTGCCCCACGACATAGTACACACCGGTTTGACCGCCGGTGCCGATGGTCACGAATTTGTCTTCCGCCTGAACGGAAAACGCAGTGGCGGCCATTCCGGCAATAAGAGAGAGTTTTAGTAATTTTTTCATATCGTTGCTCCTATTGTGAATTAAGCATAATTAAGCGATGTTGCGTCGGCATTTTGTTACAGACGAAGTAAAGATATACAGTAGATTGACGCGGCTTGCAATGAATTTTTACGGAAATATTAGAGGCGTTTATTTTTTTATAATTGATTTAAAAATCTAACAAATATTTTATTTTTTATCTATAAAATCAAGCCGTTTCGGTACATAAAGTGCGGTGGAAATAATTAACGGATTGAACTAATGAGGATTTTGTGAGTCTAACGTTACAGTTTTGTTACTGTTTAATAACTAAGGAGCTTATATGAAATTATTAAAATCAGTATTGGCATTAAGTGTCGCGTTGGCGGTTTCTGCGGTATCTTTTGCGGCGGAAAATCCGATGCAGAGTGCACAGGATAGTGCGAAAAAAACTGCTCAGACAATGAAGCAGGAAAGCCTCGGCGAAATGCAGTCGGCGAAGCGGAATATGCAGGATAAAGCGGCGGCTGTGAAAGAAAAAACCGGTACGATGAAAACCGAGTCGGTGGAAAAAGTGCGTTCCAATGCGGTGGATAAAACCACTCACGTCAAAAAAGTGGTCACTGAGCACGGTTCGGCAGTGAAAAAAGAAACGGTGACGGTAAAACGTAAAATCAATATTAATAAAGCCGATTCCGCCACTTTGCAGAAATTATCCGGCATCGGTGAAGAAAAGGCGAAAGCGATTATCGAATACCGTAATAAAGCGGGTAAAATCAAATCCGCCGCGGATTTATCCAAGGTGCCGGGAATCGGTCGTAAAACGGCTGAACAAATCGCACCGCATTTAACTTATTAATTTATCGATGATAAAAAATACCGCACTGTGAGACATAAGTGCGGTATTTTTTTGCGGTGTTTTAATTAGCTTTTATCCATCGGTTCGAACGGACGCTGGGTATGGCCGACATAAAGCTGGCGCGGGCGAACGATTTTCATATTGCCAGGTTTGAACATTTCTTTCCAGTGAGCGATCCAGCCGACGGTTCTTGCCAGTGCGAACATCACGGTGAACATTGAGGTAGGAATACCGATGGCTTTTAAGATGATGCCGGAATAGAAATCCACATTCGGGTAGAGTTTGTGTTCGATAAAATACGGATCACTTAACGCGATACGTTCCAGTTCCATGGCCACTTCAAATAATGGTGTGCTAATACCGAGTTCCTGCAGCACTTCATGACAGGTTTTACGCATCACTTTAGCGCGCGGGTCGTAGTTTTTATATACGCGGTGGCCGAAGCCCATTAAGCGGAACGGATCATTTCTGTCTTTTGCCCGGGCGATATATTCCGGAATACGATCGACGCTGCCGATTTCTTCCAGCATATTGATGCAGGCTTCATTTGCCCCGCCGTGCGCCGGCCCCCATAAGGAGGCAATGCCCGCCGCGATACAGGCAAACGGATTGGCGCCGGAAGAGGCGGCGGTACGCACGGTCGAGGTGGAGGCGTTTTGTTCGTGATCGGCGTGCAGAATAAAAATTCTGTCCATCGCCCGTTCCAGCACCGGATTGACTTCGTAAGGTTCGCAAGGGGTGGCGAACATCATATGCAGGAAGTTACCGGAATAAGACAGTTTATTGACCGGGAACATAAACGGCTGACCGATGGAATATTTGTAACACATCGCCGCCAGCGTCGGCATTTTCGCCAATAAACGGATGGCGGTTAATTCACGGTGTTCAATATCGTTAATATCCAGTGAATCATGATAGAACGCCGCCAGCGCGCCGCTCACCCCGCACATGATCGCCATCGGGTGCGAGTCGCGGCGGAAACCGTGGAAGAAACGGGAAATCTGTTCGTGAACCAGCGTGTGTTTGCGTACCAGCTGAACGAAGTTTTTATATTCTTCGGCATTCGGGCGTTCGCCGAATAACAGCAGGTGAGCCACTTCCAGATAATCCGCATTTTGCGCAAGATCGGCGATAGGATAGCCGCGGTGCAGCAAAATACCTTCGTCGCCGTCGATATAGGTAATTTCCGAGGCGCAGGAGGCGGTGGACATAAAGCCCGGGTCAAAGGTAAATAACTTATTTTTGACCAATTGTTGAACATCAATGGTGTCGTAACCGAGCGTACCCTGACGCACAGGCAGATTCAGTTCACGACCGTCGCTGAGAGAAAGTTTTGCGGTTAATTCAGTCATAGGATATTCCTTCTTAATTTAATAGTAAGATTGACGTTGTGTTTGTATAGGCGTGTCTTTTTTATAGTTGGTTCAATATAACCTGTTATTTACCGACTGTCTTTATAATTTTGCAAAAAAATATTTGTTAAATAAATGTTATTTTTAAAAATGAGAGGGAGATCAAAAAATAGAAAAAATGTTAAGAATTTGTTAAGTAAATTTGTTGATTATCGGGGAAATTTGTTTTTTAATTGTTCGGGTGACTATTCAACTTAAAACAGAGGATGTTTATTACCGAATCCTATGTATAATAGGTTGAATACGGTTTTACACCCTATATCGCTATCAAATCGAATCAGGTGGTCGCAATGAAACAAAACAATCCAATCAGCGAATGGTTAGCCTCCAGCGCGCTTGGCGGCGCAAATCAGTCTTATGTGGAACAACTTTATGAGGATTACCTCCGGGATCCGGATTCCGTCGATGAAAGCTGGCAACACATCTTTAATTCTCTTCCAAAATCAACCGCACTTGAACAACCCCATTCCCCGGTTCGTGACTATTTTAAACGGCTGGCGCGCGATAAATCGCACAACGGCGCCACCGTCATTGACCCGAACGTCAGCGCCAGACTGGTCAAAGTGCTGCAATGGATAAACGGGCACCGCAACCGCGGGCATTTACATGCGGATCTTGACCCGCTCAAACTGTGGCAGCGTATGGATGCCCCGACGCTGGACTATAAATTTTACGGTTTCAGCGATGCGGATCTGGACGAAGAATTTGATATCGGCGGTTATGTTTACGATAAAGATAAAATCAGCCTGCGTGATTTGGCGCATGCTTTGAAAGAAACGTATTGCAGCACCATCGGGCTGGAATTTATGCACGTCAATGATCTTGAGGCGCGCACTTGGCTACAGAGCAAACTTGAAAACCGGTTGAATAAACCGTTGTTTAACAAAGAAGAACAGCTTAAATTTCTGCAAGAACTGACCGCCGCCGACGGGCTGGAGCGTTATCTCGGCGCCAAATTTCCCGGCGCAAAACGGTTTTCGTTAGAGGGCAGCGATGCGTTTATTCTGTTGATGAAAGAAATTATCCGCCACGGCGGACGCAACGGGATCAATGAAATCGTGATGGGCATGGCGCACCGCGGACGCTTGAATATGCTGGTGAACGTGCTGGGTAAAAAGCCGGCGGAACTGTTTGACGAATTTGCCGGCAAACACCATGGCAACGGCACCGGCGATGTGAAATACCATCAGGGTTTTTCCTCCGATTTTATGACCGATAACGGTATTGTTCATTTGGCGCTGGCGTTTAACCCGTCGCATCTGGAGATCGTCAACCCGGTGGTGTTAGGTTCCGTGCGGGCGCGCCAGAACCGGATTCAGGATACGGAACGCGCTAAAGTGCTGCCGATTACGGTGCATGGCGATTCCGCCGTGGCCGGACAGGGCGTCGTACAGGAAACGCTGAATATGTCGGCGACCCGCGGTTATTTCGTCGGCGGTACGATTCGGGTGGTAATCAATAATCAGATCGGCTTTACCACCTCCAACCCGCATGATACCCGTTCGACGGAATACTGTACCGATATCGCTAAAATGATTGAAGCGCCGGTGATTCATGTCAACGGCGATGATCCGGAGGCGGTGGCTTATGCCGCGCGTATGGCGGTGGAATTCCGGGTTAAATTTAAACGCGATATTTTTATTGATCTGATTTCTTACCGTCGCCACGGGCATAATGAAGCCGATGAACCGTCGGTCACTCAGCCGTTGATGTATGAAAAAGTCAAACGGCACCCGACGCCGCGCAAAGTCTATGCCGATCGCTTAATGGCCGCCGGGGTGGTGGACGAAGAATATGTCACGGAATTAATCAATAACTACCGCGACGCCTTGGATAACGGTGATTGTGTGGTGTCGGAATGGCGCGAAATGGATATGGAGGCCATGGACTGGACCCGATTCCTCAGTCAGGAATGGACGGAATACGAAAGCAGTATCGACCCGCAACGGTTCGACGGTCTGGCAAATAAGGTCTGCGAGTATCCGGCCTCTCATCCGCTGCATGCGCGGGTGAAGAAAATTTACGACGATCGCCTGTTGATGGCAAAAGGCGAGAAACTGTTTGACTGGGGCATGGCGGAAACCATGGCCTATGCCACGCTGCTGGACGAAGGCTATAACGTGCGTTTGTCCGGCGAGGATTGCGGGCGCGGTACGTTCTTCCATCGTCATGCGGTGCTGCACAGCCAGAAAGACGGCACGTTATATATTCCGCTAACCCAGCTGCATGGTCAGCAGGGGCATTTTGAAGTCTGGGATTCGGTATTGTCGGAAGAGGCGGTGCTGGCATATGAATACGGTTATGCCACCGCAACCCCGCGCACCTTAACCCTATGGGAGGCGCAATTCGGCGATTTCGCCAATGTGGCGCAGGTGGTGATGGATCAGTTTATCAGCTCCGGCGAACAGAAATGGGGCAGAATGTGCGGGCTGGTCATGTTGCTGCCGCACGGTTATGAAGGACAGGGGCCGGAGCATTCCTCCGCCCGTCTAGAACGCTATCTGCAACTTTGCGCCCAGCAGAATATGCAGGTTTGCGTGCCGTCCACCCCGGCTCAGATTTACCATTTACTGCGCCGTCAAATGCTGCGCAAGGTGCGCCGCCCGTTAGTGGTGATTACGCCGAAATCCTTATTGCGTCATCCGTTGGCGGTTTCCAGCAAAGAAGAACTGGTGCAGGGCAAATACCGTAATGTCATCGGTGAAATTGATGAGCTTAATCCGAAAAAGGTCAAACGGGTCGTGCTGTGTGCCGGCAAAGTATATTATGATTTGCTGGAGCGACGCCGTAAAAATCAACAGACCGATGTGGCCATTATCCGGGTAGAGCAGCTTTATCCTTATCCGCATGAGGAAATGAAAGCGGCACTGGCGCCTTATAACCACGTCACGGATTATGTCTGGTGTCAGGAAGAACCGTTAAATCAAGGCGCTTGGTATTGTAGCCAGCATAATTTTGTGACATCGCTTCCGGCGGCGGGCAAACTGCGTTATGTCGGCCGTCCGGCTTCCGCTTCGCCGGCGGTGGGCTATATGGCGTTGCATACGGAACAACAACAGGCGTTAGTGACTGAAGCACTGGCTTAACTGATAAAAGTGCGGTAAAAATCACCGCACTTTCGCAAACTTGACAAGAAGGAACAGGATATGAGCGATTTTGAGATTATTACCCCCGATTTACCCGAGTCTGTCGCGGACGCTACCGTGGTGACCTGGCATAAGAAAGTCGGCGATACGATTAAACGCGATGAGATTCTGGTTGAAATCGAGACGGATAAAGTCGTGCTGGAAGTGCCGGCGGCGGCAGACGGTGTGCTGGAAAGCATTGTGGAGCCGGAAGGGGCGACGGTGGTGAGCAAACAGCTGTTAGGCAAGGTCTCGGCGTTGGCGGTGGCCGGCGGGGTAACGAAAGATACCGTTCAGAGTATGGAAAAAACACCGGCGGATCGTTACGCCGCAAAACTGACTTCCGAACCGACCAACAGCGACGCCGTCAGTCCCGGTGTGCGCCGTTTGCTGGCGGAGCATGAGCTGGACGCGCAACAGATCAAAGGCAGCGGTGTCGGTGGGCGCCTCACCCGTGAGGATGTGGAACGGGTGATCGCACAACAAGCGGCGCAGCAGCAGGAACCGGCCGCCGCATTGGCGCAGTCGGTTTCCGCCGTGACGCTTGCTCAGCGGGATGAAAAACGGGTGCCGATGACCCGCTTGCGTAAACGCATTGCCGAGCGCCTGCTGGAAGCGAAAAACACCACCGCCATGCTGACCACGTTTAATGAAGTGGATATGCAGCCGATTATGCGGCTGCGTAAAACCTACGGCGAAAAATTTGAAAAACAGCACGGCACCCGCTTAGGGTTTATGTCTTTTTACATTAAAGCGGTGGTGGAAGCGCTGAAACGTTATCCGGAAGTAAATGCCTCTATCGACGGCGACGATGTGGTATATCACAATTATTTCGATATCAGCATTGCGGTATCTACGCCGCGCGGTTTGGTCACCCCGGTTCTGCGCAACTGTGACCGCTTAAGCATGGCGGATATTGAAAAAGAGATTAAAGCTCTGGCCGAAAAAGGTCGCGATGGTAAGCTGACGGTGGACGATCTGACCGGCGGTAATTTCACCATCACTAACGGCGGCGTGTTCGGCTCTTTAATGTCCACCCCGATTATTAATCCGCCGCAAAGCGCCATTCTCGGCATGCACGCCATTAAAGAACGTCCGGTGGCGGTTGACGGTCAGGTGGTGATTCGTCCGATGATGTATCTGGCGCTGTCTTATGATCATCGCTTGATTGACGGGCGTGAAAGCGTCGGATTTTTAGTGACGATAAAAGAGCTGCTTGAAGATCCGACCCGTTTATTGCTGGAAATTTAACCGTTTGGGCGTTCTTTAGCGAAAAGCGCGGGGCGGACTGCCGTCCCGTTTCAAATAAACCAATACATTGCAAACACAGATCAACAGTTAAGTGAAAGGGTGAATATGAACTTACACGAATACCAAAGTAAACAGCTCTTTGCGCAGTACGGTTTGCCGGTAAGCGAAGGTTATATCTGCGAAAACACGGCACAGGCGCTGGAAGCAATGCGGAAGCTGGGCGGCAGCCAGTGGGTCGCCAAATGTCAGGTTCATGCCGGCGGGCGCGGCAAAGCGGGCGGCGTGCAGGTGCTGAAATCCGAACAGGAAGTGCGGTCGTTTTTTGATAAGTTTTTAGGCAAACGGTTGGTAACATTCCAGACCGATGCCGAGGGACAACCGGTCAACAGCATTTATCTTGAGCCTTGCGTACAGATTGAAAAAGAACTGTATTTAAGTGCGGTGGTGGATCGCAGTTCGCAACGTGTCGTCTTTATGGCTTCGACGGAAGGCGGCGTCGATATTGAAGAAGTGGCGCAAAACACACCGCACTTGGTGCATAAAATGGTGATCGACCCGCTGGTCGGCGCCATGCCGTATCAGGGGCGTGAACTGGCATTCAAGCTGGGATTAAGCGGTGCGCAGATAAAACAGTTTACTCACCTGTTCTGCCAGCTGGGGCAGTTATTCGTTGAAAAAGATCTGGCTCTGCTGGAAATTAATCCGCTGGTGATTTTGCAAAACGGCGAACTGCACTGTCTGGATGCGAAAATTGTGGTGGACGGTAATGCGCTGTTCCGTCATCCGGATTTGCTGGCAATGCGCGATTTGACGCAGGAAGACCCGCGCGAAGCGGCGGCGGAAGAATGGAACCTGAATTATGTGGCGCTGAAGGGCAATATCGGCTGTATGGTAAACGGCGCCGGGCTGGCCATGGGTACTATGGATATTGTGAAGCTCTACGGCGGCGAACCGGCTAATTTTCTTGATGTGGGCGGCGGAGCGACCAAAGAGCGGGTGGCCGAAGCGTTTAAGATTATTTTAAGCGATCAGTCGGTCAAAGCGATTCTGGTGAATATTTTCGGCGGTATTGTACGCTGCGATCTGATTGCCGAAGGGGTAATCGCCGCAGTGAACGAAGTGGGCGTCGGCGTGCCGGTGGTGGTGCGTCTGGAAGGTACCAACGCCGCGCTGGGACGCGATATTCTGGCGAAAAGCGGCTTAAATATTATGGCGGCGCAAAGTTTACAAAACGCTGCGCTACAGGTAGTGAATGCGGCGGCGGGAGCGTAACGATGGCAATTTTGATTAATAAAACGACTAAAGTGATTTGTCAGGGATTTACCGGCGGACAGGGAACCTTCCATTCCGAGCAGGCGCTTGCCTACGGCACGCAGTTAGTCGGCGGCGTTTCGCCGGGCAAAGGCGGCACCACGCATTTAGGGCTGCCGGTGTTTAATACGGTGCATGAAGCGGTAGAAACTACCGGGGCGACGGCAACGGTGATTTATGTGCCGGCGCCGTTTTGTAAAGATGCCGTGTTGGAAGCGATTGCGGCAGGGCTGAAATTAATCGTTTGTATTACCGAAGGGATTCCGACGCTGGATATGTTGCAGATTAAGCAGAAACTTAATCAATGCGACGATGTGGTGATGATCGGGCCGAACTGTCCGGGGGTGATTACGCCGGAGGAATGCAAAATCGGCATCATGCCGGGCAATATTCATAAAAAAGGCCGCGTCGGAATTGTTTCCCGCTCCGGCACTTTAACGTATGAAGCGGTAAAACAAATCACCGATGAAGGGCTGGGGCAATCCACCTGCGTAGGCATCGGCGGTGATCCGATTCCGGGCTCGAATTTTATTGATATATTAAAACGGTTCCAGCAGGATGCGGAAACCGATGCGATCGTGATGATCGGCGAAATCGGCGGTTCGGCGGAAGAAGAGGCGGCGGCATTCATTCAATCCCATGTAACCAAGCCGGTGGTCGGTTATATTGCCGGCATTACCGCACCGAAAGGCAAACGGATGGGACATGCCGGGGCGATTATCAGCGGCGGTAAGGGAACCGCTGAGGAAAAAATTGCGGCCTTAGAGGCGGCCGGGGTGAAAACGGTGCGTAGTCTGGCGGAAATCGGCAGCGCGCTGAAAGCCTTGTTGTAAATCCTTAACCGGTCTCAGTGCGGTGGAATTTAAACATAAACGGTATTATTGAACATTGGCGAGATATTACCGGAAATTCATTTAAATTCCACCGCACTTATTTTTTGCGAGCAAGATCAAATTATGCCGCTTTGAACTTTGAAGGGGCAAAATCATCGGTGCTATAATCGTTTTAGCAATTTCAGACATTTGAAAGGAGTTAATGTGAAATTAGATGAGCTTGCGAAACTGGCCGGCGTTTCGCGCACGACAGTCAGTTATGTGGTAAACGGCAAAGCGAAACAATATCGGGTCAGCGATAAAACCATTGAAAAAGTTCAGGCGCTAATCCAAAAACACCAGTTTAAACCTAATGCCATGGCGGCGGGCTTACGCGCAGGGAAAACCAACACCATCGGCCTGATTATTCCTGATTTTGAAAATCTCAGTTATGCTAAAATCGCCAATCAGTTAGAAAATAAATTCCGCGAAAAAGGGTATCAATTATTGATTGCCTGCACCAATGATCGCCCGGAAAATGAAATGGATTGCGCCAAACATTTGTTTCAGCGGCAGGTTGATGCGTTGATCGTTTCCACCGCGTTACCGGCCGATACCCGGTTTTATCAGGGCAACACTATTCCGGTTTTCGGTTTTGACCGGCGGATTGTTTCCGATGAGGTGATTAACGTATTGACCGATGATGAGCAGGATGCCTGTCGTCTGGCACAAAATTTACTGCAGGAACAGCAATATCGGCGCATTTTGTTTTTCGGCGCGCTACCGGAATTACCGACCAGTCAGGAACGTGAACGGGGATTTCGCAAGGCGTTGGATACCACAACGGCAAGCGCCGTTGATGTGCTGTATGCCGACCGGTTCCATAAAGCCGCGGCGGCGCAGGCGTTTGAACGCTGGCTGGCGGAAAATCCGCTGCCGGATGCGCTGTTTGTCACTTCATTAACCTTATTGCAGGGCGTGTTTCAGGCGCTGTTGCAGCGCGGCAACGGCATTCCTAAACAGTTGGTTATCGCCACTTTCGGCGATCACGACATGCTGGAAGTGCTGGAAAACCGAGTGGTCTGCGCGGTGCAGAATCATCAACAAATCGTACAATCGCTGCTGAATCTGGTTTTGCATAAACTGCATCATAAAAAAGCGGAAACGCAGCAAAACGCGATTTTACGCGATATCGTTTATCACCATTATCGTTGAGCTAATTCATCGGAATCGTGACCGGCGGCGGCAGCGGTTCGGGTTTTCCCAAAAAGTGCGGTTCTTTTTCGATTAAAAGATCCCAGATTGCCTGCAGGCGGGCAAAAAATTCGCGTATGCGCACGAACGTATAGCCCGACGGGTATTCCGCGGCGAAGCAGATCGCATCGATATTATGATATTTAGCGATAAACAGGGCGCGTTCGCAATGGAATTTTTGCGTGATGATGGTAATGGAGTGCGCCTTAAACACCTGATCGGCACGGATAACGGAATCCAGCGTGCGAAAGCCGGCGTAATCCATATACATAAATGCGTCCGGAATGCCCATTTTCTTCAGATCTTTGTACATGGTGCGCGGTTCGTTATATTCCACCGTGCGATTGTCGCCGCTGAGCAACAGATAATCGATTTTCTTGGCTTTAAACAGCTCGTCGGCGGCCAACAGACGGTTGGAATAAAACAGATTCGGGGTGTTTTTGGCAAAGTATTTTGACGTACCCAGCAGCAGACCGTACGGGCGGTTCGGTATGCTGTCGATATCCGTATAAATGCCCTGCCGCACATAAAAGCCGATCGCCTGATCGATCAGAATCAGCACAAATATGCACAGAAACAGTGCGGACATGCAATAGCGCAGGCATTTGCGGGAAAATGCCTTAATGCCTTCGCTGTGCAACATCGTCATTAGTATGTGTTTCATCATGAGCGGATTGTATCGGAATTTGACTGCCTATCAACATAATGAAAAATATTGCTAAATTCAAGTATTAAATCGGTTAACGGCGAGATTGCCGGGGGCTAAAACGTCTAGAAGTTTAGACGTCTAAAATTTCTTGACAATGCACACCGCTAGCGGTAGTTTATGCAGCAGGAACCGGCGCACGGAGCAGCCGGATTGAATCGTTTACGGAATAGGCAATGGCAGTACAAAAAGTCACACTTTTTACCGAACAGCCCCTTCATTTAACCTTGGGCGGACAACTGGAGCAAATCGACATTGCTTATCAGACATACGGAAAGTTAAACGCGGAGCAAGATAATGCCGTTTTGATCTGCCATGCGCTGACCGGAGACGCCGAACCCTATTGCGAGGATAAATCCCAAACCGGCTGGTGGCAGAATTTTATGGGCGCCGGGCTGGCGCTGGATACCGATCGTTATTTTTTTATTTGCTCCAATGTGCTGGGCGGTTGTAAAGGTTCGACCGGCCCCGCCTCACCTGATCCCGCCACTTGTAAGCCTTATGGCAGCCGCTTTCCGCATATTGTGGTGCAGGATTTAGTCAAAGTGCAGAAAGCTTTGCTGGATCAGTTGAATATTCCGCATCTGCATGCGGTGATCGGCGGCTCTTTCGGCGGTATGCAGGCAACCCAATGGGCGATCGACTACCCGGATTTCGTCAGTAATGTGATTAATCTGTGTTCTTCGCTTTATTTCAGCGCCGAGGCGATCGGCTTCAATCATGTTATGCGGCAGGCGGTGATCAATGATCCGAATTTCAATCAGGGCGATTATTATGACGGCGAGCCGCCGCTGAAAGGACTGTCCGTTGCGCGTATGCTGGGTATGCTGACTTACCGTACCGATATTCAGTTGGCGAAGGCGTTCGGGCGAGCCACCAAAGCGGAGGGCGAGTTCTGGGGTGATTATTTTCAGGTGGAATCCTATCTGAGCTATCAGGGCAAGAAATTTCTTGACCGTTTTGACGCCAATACCTATTTGCATTTGCTGCGCGCACTGGATTTGTATGATCCGGCGGTGGGCTATGCGGATATTAAAACCGCACTTTCGCGTATTAAAGCGCGTTATACGCTGGTTGCGGTCACCAATGATCAATTGTTTAAACTGGTCGATTTGCACAAAAGCAAAGCGCTGTTAGAACAATACGGGGTAAACCTGAATTATCACGAATTTCCTTCCGATTACGGACATGATGCCTTTTTGGTGGATTATGATTTTTTTGCCCCGCGCATTCGCTCAGGGCTGGAAACGGCGTAAGATGCGGCGGTTGCATCATACAACGAGCAACGCCGAACAGCAGGTAAAATGACTAAAGTGCGGTTATTTTTTTACAATTTTCATAGTATGCGCGGCAAACGGCTGTTGTAAATCCGCCACGCGTTCCCCCGTCGGCAGCACCAAATGCGGAGCGATTTCATATAACGGAATCAGCACGAATTCACGGTTTTTCATATCATAATGCGGCACGGTTAAACGGGTGTCTCGGATGATGGCATCGGCATACAGCAAAATATCCAGATCCAGCGTTCTTTCCCCCCAACGGCGTAAGCGCACCCGACCTTGCCGGTTTTCGATCCGTTGCAGGTTATCCAGTAAATCCAGCGGCGCCAGTGCGGTTTGCAGTGCGGCGACGGCATTGACATAATCGGGCTGATCCTGCGGGCCGAGCGGCTTGCTGCAATAAAAGGAACTGACCGCCGTTAAACGACAATCCGGCAATGCCGCCAGGGCATATAACGCGGCGTTCAGTTGTTGTATCGGTGCATTTAAATTGCTGCCTAAGGCGATATAAGCTGTTTTCATTCGGATAACGGTTTCGCTTTACGCCGCTTTCTGGCGCGATAAAATTTTTTCTTCGGCTTCGGATTGAGCCGCTGTTGTTCCTGCACCAACGTTGAGCGCTGTTCGCCGTTGCTAAGCTGATACTCATGCCACCAGGCGGCCAGTTCCACCGCCTCGCCGCCTTCGATTTCCGCCCGCATTACCAGTAAATCAAAAGCCGCCCGGAATTTTGGGTGTTCCATTACCTTAAGCGGCGCGTTGCCTGTCCGTTTCAGCAATTGCAGCTGCAACAACCAAATATCGCGGATCACGGCGGTATGCCGGCGCGGTGCGGCGAGCGCCCGACAAAACAGCGCCAGAATATCATTGCCGGCCAATGCGTAGGCATCGTGGTTATTTAAGCCGCCTTCATTTTTCAGGATCTCCACTTTCTCACGCAGCGGATACCAGAAAAAGGCGGCGAATAAAAATGCCGGATTAATGCGCAGTTTATCGGCGACCCGTTCGTCGGTGGAGGTCAGTGCGGTTAAAATCATCCGTTCGGCGTAGCTGTCGCCCTGTTCGGTGAAATACGGCATTAATGCCGGGAACAGTTGTTCGAACAAGCCGTATTTACGCAGCAGATGATAGGTTTTCACCCCGTATCCCGCTTGCAGCAATTTCAGGCTTTCGTCAAATAAGCGGGCGGGCGGAATGTTTTTCAGCAATGGTGCCAGCTGGCGGATCGGCGTCTCGCTCGGTTTTTCCAGAAACATATCCAGTTTCGCCATAAAGCGAACCGAACGTAACATGCGTACCGGATCTTCCTGATAACGCACCACCGGATCGCCGATTAAGCGCAGTTTGCCGGCTTTCAGATCCTCCAGTCCGTTGAAATAATCGCGCAGCGTATTGTCCTGCGGATTGTAATACAGTGCGTTTACGGTAAAATCGCGGCGTTCGGCATCCTGTTCCACACTGCCGTACACATTATCGCGCAGCAGCATGCCCTGTTCGCTTTGTTTCGACTGTTTTTCATTATGATTATCGCTGTGATTGGCGCGGAATGTCGCCACTTCGATAATATCCCGCCCGAACATCACATGCGCCAGACGAAAACGCCGGCCGACCAAACGACACTGGCGCTGAAACACCGCCTGAATCTGTTCCGGGCGGGCATTGGTTGCTACATCGAAATCTTTCGGATGTTTACCGAGCAGCAAATCGCGCAGACAGCCGCCGACGACATAGGCTTCATACCCCTGACGATGCAGCTTTTCCACCACGGTCAGCGCATTTTTGCTGATCATGCGCGGGTTAATGCCGTATTGCGAGGCTTTGACCACATGTTTGTTATAATGATGTGCCTGTGCGGCGGATTTCGGCGTGCGGGCGGACGTAACGAATCTCGGTTCGGTTCGTTCTGCGGCGGAGGCGGTTTGTGTTTTCGGCTTGAAATCTGTCTTTGGCTTCGGACTGACTTCGGTGACGGGTCGATGTGTTGTCTTTTTAAACAGATTTTTGATTAAATTTAAAATAGTTCACCCCTTAAAAAGCACGGGCAGTTTATTAAAGTGCGGTAAGAATGCGTGTCATACCGTTGAGTACGTTTTCGGCATTAGCGGGGCGGACAACCGCCCCCGATCGGTTAGCCGACCATTTGTTTTTCGCGGATTTCCGCCAGTGTTTTACAATCGATACACAGATCGGCGGTCGGCCGCGCTTCCAGGCGGCGAATACCGATTTCCACCCCGCAGGAATCGCAGTAACCGAAATCCCCGGTATCCAGTTTTTTCAGCGTATTCTCGATTTTTTTCATTAACTTACGCTCACGATCGCGGGCGCGCAGTTCCAGACTGAATTCCTCTTCCTGAGTCGCTCTGTCCGCCGGATCCGGGAAATTCGACGCTTCGTCGCGCATATGGGCAACGGTGCGGGAGGTTTCTTCACGGATTTGATCATGCCAAGCCTGCAGGATTTTTCTGAAATGAAGCAGTTGCTCTTCATTCATATATTCTTCGCCTTCTTTTAATTGATACGGCTCTACACCGGCTAAGGCTAGTAAACTTAAAGAAGCGTTAGTCATTTGTATCTCCTAGATAAACTTCATCCATTAACTTGTTATTCAAACCGCGTTCGGGCGATAAGCATTCTCATGGTTATGTGAAAAAGCCGGTTAAAATGCAACGGGCTTTTTCAAGGGCGATATAAATAACAGAACTTGACGGAATTAGCAAATAAATTTAGCGCAGAAATCCCGATTTTCGGCAATAATTTTTTATTTTGAGATATTCGCGACAAAATTGAAAAAATAATTTGCCGATTCGGGTTTATCGTTTTAGCTTTCTGTTTTCGGCGTTTAAAACCGGTAATAATGTGTTGTTGTGCGCTCGGGCGATTTGCCGTCCGTGCCGACAAGCATTATTCACACGGTTCAACTAAAAGTGCGGTGAAAAATAGCATTAATTTAAACATAAAAAACCGCTGCAATTTCGACCGCACTTTTACGCGGCAGGGCAACGCGCGCAGGTTATCGGCGCATATTTGTGTCATCATTAGGGCGGGAAATTGGTAAGATAACAGGGGGACGAGGTTTTCGTCATAGAGTAAGCGGAGGGTATTTATGAATCACAACGGAGGGCATATGCAGAATTTTTCTCTTATAAAAACAAAAAGTTATATTAACGGTGAATATGTTGCGGCACTGGATGGCAAAACATTTGCGGTGCTGAATCCGGCGAATAATCAGCAGATTTGTCAGGTGGCGGATGTGGGCGCGGCGGAAGTGCAGGCGGCGATTCGGGCGGCGGAAGCGGCGCAGCAGGCGTGGAAAAACGTGCTGCCGAAAGAACGCGCCGCAGTATTGCGCCGTTGGTATGGGCTGATTATGCAGCATCAAGAGGAGCTGGCGCGGATTTTAAGTCTGGAGCAGGGAAAACCGCTGCAGGAAAGTCTGGGTGAGATCCTGTACGGCGCGAGTTTTATCGAGTGGTTTGCCGAAGAGGCGAAACGGATTGGCGGCGATATTTTGCCCGCCGACAAAGCCGGTCATCGTCTGATGACGATTAAGCAGCCTATCGGCGTGGTTGCGGCGATTACGCCGTGGAATTTCCCAAATGCGATGATTACGCGTAAAGCGGCGCCGGCGTTGGCGGCAGGCTGTGCGGTTGTGCTGAAGCCGGCTTCGGAGACGCCGTTATCGGCACTGGCGCTGGCGGAGCTGGCGGCGCAGGCAGGATTGCCGAAAGGTTTGCTGAATGTGGTGACTTCTTCTGATGCCGCCATGGTCGGCAAGCTGCTGAGCGAAAGCCCCATCGTGCGTAAGCTGACTTTTACCGGCTCGACCCGGGTGGGCAAATTGTTGATGGCGCAGTCCGCCTCGACAATCAAAAAACTTTCGCTGGAGCTGGGCGGCAATGCGCCCGCTATCGTGTTTGAAGATGCCGATTTGGACAATGCCGTGGCAGGCGTGTTTGCCTCGAAATTCCGCAACAGCGGGCAGACTTGTGTCTGCACCAATCGAATTTATGTGCAGTCCGGCATTTATGATGAATTTCTGGCGAAGTTTACGGAAACCGTGCGCCGCATTAAATTAGGCGACGCCACCGAGGCGGATGTCACCATGGGGCCGTTAATCAGCCAAAGTGCAGTGAATAAAGTGCAGGAACATATTCGTGATGCCCTGCACAAAGGGGCGAAGCTGGTGCTGGGCGGTCAGGCGCATGAATTGGGCGGTACGTTTTTCCAGCCGACCGTCTTGCGTGATGTGACGCAGGATATGCGGGTGGCGAAAGAAGAAACCTTTGCGCCTTTAGCGCCGATCTTTAAATTCGATACGGAAGATGAGGCGATTCAAATGGCCAATGATACCGAGTTCGGCTTGGCGGCGTATATTTTCACCCGCGATATCGCCCGTATCTGGCGGGTGTCGGAAGCGCTGGAATACGGCATGGTCGGCATTAATGAGGGGTTGATCAGCAACGAAGTGGCGCCGTTCGGCGGGGTTAAAGAATCGGGGCTGGGACGAGAAGGCTCGCGCTATGGCATTGAGGAGTTTTTAGAAATGAAATATCTGTGTCTGGCGATTTAATCCTGTTTGATTGCCGCAAAACCGCTTGAATCCCGCGATTTAAGCGGTTTTTTTTATTTATAAATATGATTTTTGCGATCGCTGTCGTAAAACTGACGGGCGGATTTTGTCTATTCGCCGCTGATTTTTCATAGTAGCGGAAACTCCCGCTGTGCACCGTTATGAGAAATTACCGCTTTCACCTTGATCATCTTGTCTGCCTTATTTTACCGGCGGCGCTGACGTTGCTGTGGACGCCGCGTGCCTATTTGCTGGATTTTTCCACCGCACTTTTATTGTTATGCGCCGGACTGGTGCTGCTGGCCGTGGCGGTTTATCGGCGTGCGCCACGGCTTATCGGGTGTTGTCTGGCCTTTTTAGGTTTTGTGTTGAGTTTGAGCTATTTTCATTACCATGCTTTATCAGCGCTGCGTCAGGCGGAGCGGATCGCCGCATTGCCGAAAGTGATGAGGCTGGAATTTAATATCCGCGAGGTTTTGCGTCAAACCGATTATCAAACGCTGGTGGCCACGGCGCGCCTGACCCCTGATTTACCCGCACAGCGGATTTATCTGCGCTGGCAATTGCCGCAGCCGGTTTATGCCGGTGAACGCTGGCAAGGCGAGGTTCGTCTGCGTTCGCTTGCTTCACGCTTGAACGACGGCGGCTTTGACCGCCAGCAATGGGCTTTTGCAAGCGGAATCAGTGCGGAAGGAACGGTAAAAAGTGCGGTGAAAACCGGCGCCGAATTTTCTTGGCGCGAGCAACGTTTGCAAAGGGCGCTGCAACAAACGGAAGGGTTATCCGCACGGGGCTTGCTGCTGGCGCTGGGATTCGGCGAACGGGCATGGCTGGATGCCGAGCGCTGGCGCATTTATCAGCATACCAATACGGCGCATTTAATTGCCATTTCCGGTTTGCATATCGGGCTGGCGATGCTGATGGGCGTCGGTGTAGTGCGGGGCGTGCAGCTTTTTTTGCCCACCAGGCGCATCGGTCCGCACCTACCGCTGTTAGGCGGGCTGGCAATGGCATGGGGGTATGCGGCGCTTGCGGGGTTCAGTATTCCGACCTTGCGTGCGATCACGGCGTTGGCGGTGATTTGTCTGTTTCGTTTCGGGCGGGGATATGGTACGGCATGGCAAATGCTGTTACGCGTGGTGGCGCTGTTGCTGATCATGGATCCGCTGATGTTGCTGTCCGCCAGTTTTTGGTTATCGGTCGGTGCGGTGGCGGCGCTGATTCTGTGGTATCAATGTGTGCCACTTGCCCTGCTGCACTGGCGGGGGCGCCCGCTGGCGGAATCGCCGCTGCGCAAGGCGCGTTATGTGATAAACCTGCTGCATTTACAGATCGGTTTACTGTGGCTGTTTACCCCGCTGCTGTTATGGCAGTTTAACGGCATATCGCTGAGCGGCTTTTTGGCTAATCTGATCGCCGTGCCGCTCTTCAGCCTGCTGCTGGTGCCGTTAGTGCTGTTTGCGGTGATGACGCAGGGCGGGTTACATTCCTGGGCGGCGGCGAATAGCCTGGCGGAGTGGATCACCGCTCGGCTCAGTCCGTTGCAGAATATGTGGCTTGCCTTGTCTTCAGATACGTCGCTGATTTGCACCGCACTGTTAAGTTTACTGTTCGGCGGCGGTTTATTGTGGCTGGCGGTGTGGCGGCGAAAATCCGCGCGTAGCCCGTCCCTTGCCTTACTCCGTTCCCGCCTGCCGTTTAACCTGAATGAACAGGCGATTGCACCCGCGCCGGTACTGCGCAACGGCATCGCCGGCAGTGTGCTGATAGCGCTGCTTTGCCTGTCGGCGGCGATGTGGGAACGGATTAACCGCCCGCTGTGGCGGCTGGAAACCTTGGATGTGGGGCAGGGGCTGGCCACGTTGCTGGTGAAAGAGAACAACGCCATATTATACGATACCGGCGCCGGCTGGCGGACAGGCAGTATGGCGCAAACGGAAATTATCCCTTATTTGCAGCGGCAGGGGATTGAGCTGGAAACCCTGATTATCAGCCATGACGATAACGATCATGCCGGCGGGGCGGCGGATATTCTGCGTCGCTATCCGCAGGCGCAATTTATCAGTCCGTCCGTTCAAAATTACGGCGCAAGCGACTGCACTTTTTGTCGGCGCGGGCGCCGATGGCAGTGGCGAGGGCTGAGCATCACGGCATTATGGCCGCCGGAAACGGTGGTGCGGGCGGATAATCCGGCCTCCTGCGTCTTGCTGGTAACGGACGGGCATTACAAGCTGTTACTGACCGGCGATGCGGATGTAGCGGCGGAAAACCGGTTCGCGGATGAGCTGGATAAAATCCATGTGTTGCAGGTGGGGCATCACGGCAGCAAAACCGCCACCAGCAGCCGCTTGGTGGAACGTATTCGTCCGGATATTGCGCTGATTTCAAGCGGGCGCCGGAATCCGTGGGGCTTTCCGCATGCCACGGTGACGGCAAGGCTTAAGGCGCGGCAAAGTGCGGTCTATAATACGGCGGTTTCCGGTCAGATCGGTCTGTGGTTTTATCCCCAATTCATTAAAATCCGCACCGCCAGAACGGATTTGGCGCCGTGGTATCGCGGATTAATTGGCTTGCATGGAAAATAAAGGTACAATGACCCGATTTTTTGATATTAGAAGAAGAAAACTATGCAGGATAAGGATCTTTCTACCGCTCAAACGTTTAAACGGCTATGGCCGATTATTGCACCGTTTAAACTCGGTTTGCTCGCTGCGGCGATCACCTTGGTTTTTAATGCGCTGACCGATGCGGCGCTGATTCAGATGTTAAAACCGCTGCTGGACGACGGTTTCGGTAAAGCCGATGTATCGTTTTTAAGAATGATGGCGTTGGTGGTGGTGCTGCTGATTATTGTGCGCGGGGTAACCAGTTTCGTTTCCACTTACAGTCTGGCGTGGGTGTCGGGAAAAGTGGTGATGACCATGCGCCGTCGCTTGTTCCGCCATTTAATGTATATGCCGGTGACCTTTTTCGATAAGAATGCCACCGGTAAATTATTGTCGCGCATTACCTATGACAGCGAACAGGTGGCTAATTCGTCTTCCGGGTCGCTGGTGACTATCGTGCGCGAGGGCGCCTATATTATTTCGTTGCTCGGCTTGATGATCTATACCAGCTGGCAGCTTTCGCTGGTGCTGTTTATTATCGGGCCGATCATTGCGGTGCTGATCCGCATGGTATCGAAAGTGTTTCGTAATCTGGGGAAAAATATGCAGAATTCCATGGGGGAGTTGACCTCCATGGCGGAACAAATGTTGAAAGGGCATAAAGTGGTATTGTCTTTCGGCGGGCAGAATCTGGAGGAAGAACGCTTTAATCATGTCAGCAACGATATGCGCCGCAAAGGCATGAAAGTGATGATGGCGGACGCCATTTCCGATCCTATCGTGCAGATTATCGCCTCGTTTGCGCTTTCCGCCGTGCTGTATCTGGCCACGCTGCCGGAGATCATGAGCCAGAATCTGACCGCCGGATCCTTTACCGTGGTGTTTTCTTCCATGATGGCGATGATGCGCCCGTTGAAATCGCTGACTAACGTGAACGCTCAGTTCCAGCGCGGGATGGCGGCCTGCCAGACACTGTTTGCCATTCTGG
The DNA here is from genome assembly GCF_964241405.1 of Necropsobacter rosorum. Classification (NCBI taxonomy): domain Bacteria; kingdom Pseudomonadati; phylum Pseudomonadota; class Gammaproteobacteria; order Pasteurellales; family Pasteurellaceae; genus Necropsobacter; species Necropsobacter rosorum. Next base: position 450,281 of record NZ_CAXSXF010000002.1, on the reverse strand, counting down.
ATATGGAAACCGAGAAAGACACGGGCCGCTATCAGGTTGAAAAAGCGAAAGGCGATATTCGTTTTAACCATGTAACGTTCAGCTATGACGGCCGGGAAAGCCGCGCGTTAAACGATATTTCGTTTGAGATTCCGCACGGTAAAACCGTTGCGCTGGTCGGCCGTTCCGGTTCCGGTAAATCCACTATCGCCAATCTGGTTACCCGTTTTTATGATATCGAACAAGGGGAGATTACGTTAGACGGGGTGAATATTCAGGATTATACTCTGCGTAATCTGCGTGAAAATTGTGCCGTGGTGTCGCAACAGGTGCATTTGTTTAACGATACTATCGCCAATAACATCGCGTATGCCGCGGCGGACAAATACAGCCGCGATGAAATCGTCAGGGCGGCAACGGCGGCGCACGCCATGGAATTTATTGAGAATCTGGAACACGGGCTGGATACGGTGATCGGGGAAAACGGCGCCAGTTTATCCGGCGGACAGCGTCAGCGTTTGGCCATTGCCCGCGCATTATTGCGCGATTCGCCGGTGCTGATTCTGGATGAAGCCACCTCGGCGCTGGATACGGAATCGGAACGTGCGATTCAGGCGGCGCTGGAGGAGTTGCAAAAAGATCGCACGGTGCTGGTGATCGCACACCGCTTATCCACCATCGAAAAAGCGGATGAAATTCTGGTGGTCGAACACGGTGAAATCAAAGAACGCGGCAGCCACGCCGAATTACTGGCGTTAGACGGCGTGTATAAACAACTGCACAATATGCAGTTCAATCATTAACGGGCAACGAGGCGGAGATGAATTTCTGGTATGCTTCCGGTTTATGGGCAACCCTGCTGAAATGGTTGTTGGCGCCGCTGTCTGCGTTGTTCTGGGGCATTTCTCAGCTGCGCCGCATTTTGTTGCAGCGCGGTGTGCTGACTTCTTATCGTCCGCCGCTGCCGGTGGTCGTGGTGGGCAATCTGTCCGTCGGCGGTAACGGTAAAACGCCGGTGGTTATCTGGCTGGTACAGCAATTGCACCGGCAAGGGCTGAAAGTCGGCGTAATTTCGCGCGGTTACGGCAGTCGCTCGGCGGTATATCCGCGTTTAGTCACGGCCGGTGATGATCCGTTGCAAGCCGGTGATGAACCGTTGCTGATTGCGCAGCGAACCGGTGCACCGGTGTGTATCGCGCCGAATCGCCGGCAGGCGGTGGAACGGTTATTGCGCCATTCGCCCTGCGATCTGATTGTCAGTGACGACGGTTTGCAGCATTACAAATTGCAGCGGGATTTTGAGATTGTGGTGATTGATGCGCAACGCGGTCTGGGTAACGGTTTCCTGCTGCCGGCAGGGCCGCTGCGCGAGCTGGCGGGGCGTCTGAAATCCGTTGACTTGATTATCGCCAACGGCGGCGAACATCCGTACGCCCAGAGCGTGATGCGGCTGGTGCCGACCTATGCGGTGAATTTATTGAGCGGTCAATCCCGTCCGTTGTGCGAATTTACCGCAACGCCCTTGACCGCCGTGGCGGGAATCGGCAATCCGGCGCGTTTTTTTGCAATGCTGCGCGAGTTGGGGCTTGATGTGGCGCAATCCCACGCATTTCAGGATCATCAGCCGTTTGATGCGGCGTTATTGACAAAATTCGATAAAAAACGACCGCTCTTTATGACCGAAAAAGATGCGGTGAAATGCCGTGCCTTTGCACAGCAAAACTGGTGGTATGTGCCGGTGGAAGCGGAGATTTTGGATGCCGCGGCGGCGCGTTTTATCGACAGAATCGTTACGGAGGTGAAAGGTGAACGCTAGATTATTGGAGATTATCGCCTGCCCCATGTGTCAGGGCAGACTGAATTATGACAAACAACAGGAACGGCTGATCTGCCGTTTCGATCAGGTTGCCTACCCGATTGAGCACGGCATTCCGGTGCTGCTGGCGGAACAGGCGCAGCCATTAGCCCAAGATTTACAACAGGACGGTGCACATGACTAAATTTACCGTGATTATTCCCGCCCGTTTTGCCTCCAGCCGTTTGCCGGGCAAACCGCTGGCGGATATTGCCGGTAAACCGATGATCCAACATGTTTGGGAAAAAGCCGGCCAATCCGGCGCCGAACGCGTGATAGTGGCGACGGATAATGCTCAGGTGGCACAAGCGGTGCGGGCGTTCGGCGGTGAAGTCTGTATGACCTCGGATAAACATCACTCCGGCACCGAACGGCTGGCGGAAGTGGTGCAGCAATTAGCCATTGCCGATGATGAGATTATCGTCAATATTCAGGGTGATGAGCCTCTGATTCCGCCGCTCATTGTGCGTCAGGTGGCGGAAAATCTGGCGACCTATCGGGTGAATATGGCGACGCTGGCGGTGAAGATCGAACAAGCGGAAGAATTGTTCAATCCGAATGTAGTCAAGGTGCTGACCGATAAAGACGGGTATGTTTTGTATTTCTCCCGCGCCGTGATCCCTTGGGATCGCGATCAGTTCGCGTTATGGCAGCGGGGCGAATTGCCGATTGAACAGCTTAAGCTGGCAAGCCATTATTTGCGCCATATCGGTATTTATGCCTATCGCGCCGGGTTTATCCGCCAATATGTACGCTGGCAGCCCAGTGCGCTTGAGCAAATCGAAAGTCTGGAGCAGCTGCGAGTGTTGTGGTACGGGGAAAAAATTCATCTCGCACAGGCGCTCGAAGCGCCGGCGGTCGGCGTGGATACCGCCGAGGATCTGGCAAAAGTGCGGTCGATTTTAGGCCATTTTTAGCGAATTTAATCACGATGTTTGATGCCAAAACCTTTCTTGCCAATGTGACTCATGATCCCGGCGTTTACCGGATGTATGACGGCAACGATCAGGTGATTTATGTGGGGAAAGCCAAGGATCTGAAAAAGCGCCTTGCCAGCTATTTTCGTCGCCATTTAGCCAGCCGTAAAACGGAAGCGCTGGTGGCGGCGATTCGCCGTATTGACACCACCATTACCTCTTCGGAAACCGAGGCGCTGCTGCTTGAGCATAATTACATCAAACAGTTTCAGCCGCGCTACAATGTGCTGCTGCGGGATGATAAATCTTACCCTTATATTTTACTGACTAAAGAACGCCACCCGAGAATTACCGCTTACCGCGGGGCAAAAAAAATTCAGGGCGAATATTTCGGCCCCTATCCCGATGCGGGCGCGGTGCGTGAGACCTTATCGCTGCTGCAAAAACTGTTTCCGGTGCGGCAATGTGAAAATGCCGTTTACCGCAACCGTTCGCGTCCTTGTCTGCAATATCAGATCGGCCGTTGCAGCGCACCCTGCGTTGCCGGTTATGTCAGCGATGAAGACTATGCCCAGCAGGTGAATTTTGCCCGCTTGTTTTTACAGGGCAAGGATCAGCAGGTGCTGGATCATTTGATTGCTAAAATGGAACAGGCGAGCGCGCAGCTTAATTTTGAACAGGCGGCGCGTTTTCGCGATCAGATTCAGGCGGTGCGGGCGGTAATGGAAAAACAATTCGTTTCCAACGAACGGCTGGATGATATCGATATCGTTTCTATCGCCTATCGGCTGGGTATTGCCTGCGTGCAGGTGATGTTTATCCGGCAGGGAAAAGTGCTGGGCAACCGCAGTTATTTCCCGAAAGTGCCGGCGAATACGGATTTGTCCGAGTTAACCGAAACCTTTGTCGGGCAGTTTTATTTGCAGGGACATCAGGGGCGCAGCATTCCGAACAGTATTATCGTCGATCATAAACTGGCGCACAAAACGGAACTGGAAACCCTGTTAAGCGATCTGGCGGGACGCAAGGTTGCGATTCAGGACAGTGCCAAAGGCGATAAGAGTAAATATCTGCATCTGGCGCAGATGAACGCCAAAGCGGCGCTGGCGACCCGGCTGAAACAATCTTCGCTGATTGCGGAACGTTATGCGGCGTTGCAGGCGGTGTTGGGCATCGCGCTGATTCAGCGGATGGAATGTTTTGATATTAGTCATACTATGGGCGCGCAGACGATTGCCTCCTGTGTGGTGTTTAATCAGGATGGCCCGCTGAAATCAGATTACCGCCGTTTTAATATCAGCGGCATTACCGGCGGTGATGATTATGCGGCGATGGAACAGGCGTTATTAAAACGCTATGACCGACCGCTGGAGGCGGAGAAAATTCCGGATGTGATTTTTATCGACGGCGGTAAAGGGCAACTTAACCGCGCGCTACAGGTGTTTGCCGGGCTGAATGTGGAATGGGATAAAACCCGGCCGCTGTTAATCGGGGTGGCTAAAGGGGTTGATCGCAAAGCGGGTCTGGAAACCCTGATTATCAGCCGACAGGGCAGGGAACTGCATTTACCGCCGGACAGCCTGGCATTGCATCTGATTCAGCATATCCGCGATGAGAGCCATCATCATGCGATCGGCGGCCACCGCAAAAAACGGCAGAAAGCCTTTACTCACAGCAATCTGGAAGATATCGCCGGCGTCGGCGCGAAACGCCGTCAGGCGCTGCTTAAATATCTGGGCGGCATGCAGGGGGTGAAAAACGCGACGGCGGATGAAATCGCCTCGGTGCCGGGTATTTCACCGGCGTTGGCGGAAAAAATTGCCGAGGCGCTGAAAAGTTAGTTTCAATTCCCGTTTTATTATCGATAATGCCCGCCGCGCTTGATACTTCGCTTCTGTGCTGTATCAAGTGCGGTTAAAATTGCCATTCGATATTCAGTTGAATTTCATTCTGTTTATAAGCATACAGCCAATCCACGTTACTGCGGTTGTCGGTGCGTTTCAGCAACAAACTCGGCGTTGCGCCGTAAAACTGCCACGACGGCATTTTAAGGATCGCCAGATAAACCTGCTGTTTATCGTGTCGGGTTCGGTTGAGTGCCGCGTTGAAGCCTTGATAATCATAACGGCGCAATAACGCCAGCAGGGTGGCGTCCAGCCCGAAATCAAATTGCCGGTTAAGGCCTAAACGAATGCCGTACATATGAAAGTTGTCGTCGTGATATCGGGTGTGCCGGTATTGCCAGTCCAGCCCGCCGAATAAAGTGGTTTGTGCGCCGGCGGCATAATACCAAGTGGCATACAGCGCGCTCTGATCCGCATGACGCAGCGCATTATAGTGCGGGGAATAGCGCAGTTTTTTCTGTTCGAACTGCAAATTCAGCCAATGGCGGGCGGCCATTTGCCGGCTTAAGGCAAGCTGTACGCCCCATGCCCGCGAATAAGTGCGGTTGCCCAGCTGGTTATATTCGAACAACGGCGCAAGGGTCAGTTCGGTGTGCTGATTTTGATACTGATAACCGACATAAACTTTGCTGTTGTCTTCGGCGTAATCCTTGGCATGGGGATAAAAATAACCGTAGCTGTTGAGATAAAATATTATCCCGTGATGACCGGATAAAGCGGTTTGCTTCCGTACACTGAGATCATAGCGCCAGCCCTGCGCGTTTATGGCGTCGGGCGAAGTGAATCGGGCGGAACAGACCTCGCCCAGATACAGCGCGCACAGGCTGCGTCGGGAAGACTGGTTGATATTGGTGGCATACTGATAGCCCAGAGTGAAAGACAGCTGCCATTTTTCCCGCTGGCTTAATGCCTGACGATAGCCGTCGATGCTGTCACGGACTTCAGCCGGCAGATCCAGCCTTGCCAGATTCTCAAAAAGTGCGGTGGATTCCCGCGTTTTTTTATTCTCGAACAGCACGCGCGCAAGATCGAGCTGAGCGCGGATAAAGGTCGGATCCGCCCGCAGCAGCTCGCGATAGCGCTGTTCGGCGCGATTCAGATCGCCGTGCTGACGTGCCAGCGCCGCCTCGGCAAATAACACCAGTTCGGGATTATGGTCGTCAAAGGTTTTATAATGGCGCAGAAATGTTTGCGCATAATCCCATAATTGCTGGTTGAGGGCGATAAACAGCGCCTGTCCGACCGCCTCGGCGGTATTGTCAATCGTGATCGATTGACCGTCAAAGATCATTTCGTGTGCGGCTTCGGCGATCGGCTGATCAACCTGGCTTTCCCGTTGCTGCTGCCGGCTGGCTTGCTTATGCTGCTGCCAGAGCTGAAGGGCGTCGTGGTTGTTTTGCACTTGCGCGGCGGCATACTGCGCCGTATAAGCCGGGAGCAAGAGCAGCAACAAACGGAATGCGGCGTTGCATGTTTTGAGGTGATTGAATGTTAAGCGATACATAACCCTGCTTTTATCGGTAACTTAAAGGAAAAAAGGGGGAATGATTCCCCCATGCGATGATTATTTTTTACTTCCGCCGAATGCGGTGTCATATTGGTTATGGCCTGCGAATTTCGCATAACCGGCTAACGCCGCGGCATTATTGCCGAAGAAATTACCCTTGACACTACCGACCACACCATTTGCAGTGGCGGCTTTATCACCGGAGAAACTTGCATCAGCCGGATTAATTTGGGCGTTATTGATATTCACCGTTAAGCCGGTTTTGCTCATTGAACCGTTAACTTGTTTTTTGCCGAAGTCGGCGGTCAGCTCGCCTTTCAGCATTTCCGCATCCAGTTTGCCGTGATTATTAATGCCCTGTACGCTATATACGGCTTTTCCGCCGGTCGGCATGTTGTCGGTTTTATTATTGCCGGCATAATACACAACCCGATCCTGCTTGGCATTGGCGCCGTTGCCCAGCCATTCGCCGTAGTACAATTCCTGCGTGCCGACTTTTTTAAACGCAAAGTTGCCTAACTTGCCATGAAAGCCCGGCACCCAGCTTGGCATGTTGTTCATGTTTAACACCACAACACCGTTTTTATCCTGACCGCCCAAGGATTTCGGCACCATAGCATTGTTGGCGACACCGGTCAGCGATTTAAAGCTGGTGACTTTAGAGGTGACGCCTTGTACTTCGATACCCGGTAATCCGCCGGGATCGGAATGGAACCAACCGTTGTGTTTAGCTGAGGCATTTTTTACGCTGAGCGCCGCTTTGTTGTTGGATGTGCCTGAGGTAATTGCGGCGTTGGCGCTGAGCGCGACGGTGCAGGACAGGCAAAGTGCGGTGGCTAAACTGGATTTTTTCATATAAAATCTCCTGATTTTTGTGAGGACTTTCCTCATTGTAATAAGGCATACCTGAAGTATGCGTTCCAAAACGGCAAAACGGGCGTCCAACCATGTGTTTTGCCGTCTTTTTTAAGCAACGGAACGATACCCGTTCCATAGCTTAAAATTTTGCCGTCAGACCTAATTTAAAGGTTCTGCCCGGTGCCGGGATCATAGAACGGGTCATCGGATCCAGATAATAGCGATCGGTTAAATTGGTACCGGTCAGTTCAATACTTAAATCCGGCGAAAAGGCATAGCGGATATAGGCGTCCACCACCAGCACCGGCTGCCATGACATTGGGCGGTTCCAGTTCCAGAACGCATTGTTTTTGTCAATGCCCTGTTCATAGATCCGCTGTTCATCTTTATTTACCGCCTTGCTGTGGTACAGCCAGCGGCTGCCGATTTCCAGTTTGCGTTCAAAGAAACGGCCGCCGATATTGGCGCTGATCGAATATTTCGGTTGCAACTGAGTACGCAGATAGCCCATCGGAAAACCGCCGGTCATACATTCCGGTACGCGCAGATATATTCCGTCGAGTTCTACCGCGGTATCGGCATCACAGACTTTATTTTTTAAATGGTATTCAAACCCCAGATCGGCAAAGTAGTCGCCGTTGTCATAACGGGCCTGCAATTCAATACCTTCCAGCTTGCGTTTATCCAGCTGTATGAAACGGAATGCGGTATCGCGATCAATCACATCTTTAGTGACATTATGGTAGTAGCTGAGTTTAATATCCGCTTTGGTGGGCGTGGCGAACCAATGGCCGAAATCGTATGCGTAGCCCAGTTCGATATTGCGGGCTTTTTCCGGTTTCAGTTTGGCGTCTTTGAAGCGTGCGACGGTATCCGAACTGGCGGAGAAGCCGATAGTGGTTTCAAAAATACTCGGCATGCGTGCATATTGCACATAACGGAAATAAACGCGGGAATGGTCGGTTAAAAACGCGGTGGCGGAAAATGCCGGGGAAAAGGCGTGGCCCCGTCTTTTTTCTACCGATTTTAGTTTGTCTTCTTGCTTTAGTTCTTCGGAATATTCCGAAGAAAGGTATTGCCCCTGATATTTGTATTCCGTTTTACCGGTTACCGGATTTTTAACCAGTTTATTTTTTAATGTACCGTTATAGAACGGATTGTCCTCTTTGTGTAAACGACCGTCGGAATGATAATACTGAACGGAGCTATAGTAACGATAGCCGTCCTCAATTTTTTTTGCATCGCCTTTTATATTGTCGATTTGTTTATAGATTTCATTTTGTTTTGCATTCAGTTCACGCAGCGAGAGTTTTCCTGCGGAATGCAGTTCATTAATTCTGTGTAATTCGTCCCACAGTTGCTGGTGTTTGTCCCAATCCTGTTGCGTCATCACTTCTTGATAGTCAACATAGCGCCCGACATTAACTCTATCGGGATATTCCGTTCCTTCGCTATAGTACGGCGCATAGAGCGCACCGGAATTCAGGAGTTCCTCCAGATAATCATCATAAGACCAGTATTCGTTGTAACGTCCGCCGGCAGTGAATGCCAGCCAGTCGGTCGGCCGATAATGGAAATTCAGCGCAATGTCCCATTCCTGCCGCCGGCCGAGACGCGGCGGGGCTTCGTAGGTGGTAAATCCGTCATTACGGTTTGATTTGCCCGGATTAAAGCTGGTTAAATGCTCGCGTTGCAACGCTGCGGAAATGGTGAGATCCAGTTTATCGTGCAATTTCATCACATTGCTTAAATTGACACCGCGGCGGGTATTGTGCGCCTGCATTTGGGCACTGTTGACCAGCGTATATTTACCGGTGTTCGGGTTCTGCCGTACAATCGGATCACCGTTGCGGTGCAGACAGTCATAATCGACAATCAGCGCATCCCGACCGGAACTCGCGCTTGTCCAGTCCTGCCGTTCGCTGACACAAGGGCTGGTCATTGCAAACCACTGATAAAAAGCCGGATCTTTTAATATCGCTTTCGGATCATTAATTTCGCGCGGGTTCCCGCCGGAGGTATTGGTCAGGCTGTCGGTGCGGGTGTACCATAAGCCGAGTTTTAAATCGATCCAGTCGTTGTTTTCCGGATTATAGGCGTAATCGGCATTAAAAGCCGCTTGCTTCACGGTGGAAAGCGGCCATTGCGGCACAAAACCGTGAAAACTGTGAAAATCCAGACGGGACGGCATAATTTCGCCGTAGGTGGTTTTGGTGTGGCGATAACCCAGCTTAATCTGTTGGGCGCTGGTCGGGCGCAGGGTGGTTTTTAATAAATAAGATTCCATCAGACTGGAAGTGTTCGGCACTTCCGTATGCGGGCGGTAGATGCTGGCGGCGAAGGGCAGATTCGGCTCCATCTGTTTAATGGAAATGTCCGAACCTTTGATGTCGATATCGCCTTCATAGTTATGCGCACCGCCTTTTCCCGCCAGATAATTGCCTTTGCTGCGGTAACTATAAGCCGCCAGTAAATCGAATTTATCCTCTCTGACGCCCACCGCCAGACGCATGGCATTATCATGGCCCCATGTGCCTTTGGTTTTTGGTTTGATCAGCGCATGGGGCGAGAAAAATCCCAGAATACATTGTCCGGTTTCACGGCAATCTCTGCCGTTATCAAAATCGGGTACCCGTTCTTTCACCGAATTATTACCGGCTTCCAGTTTTAATTCCGCACCGACCCGTTGTCCCGGTTTGAGAATATCGTTCACATCAATGGTGCGCATTTTTACCGCACCGCCGATGCCGGAGGCGTTGCCGGAAGCGATATCCGGCCCTTTTTCCACCGTAATGCCGGCAATTAAATTCGGATCGAGATAGTTGCGGTTATTGGCGCCGTTATAGCCGCGCCAAGTGGTCAGCGCCTGTTCCGTGCCGTCAATGGTGACCGGGATCCGCCCTTCGCCCTGAATGCCGCGTATGTTCGGATCCACCGCGCCGCTGTTGCGCGCATCGCCGCTGTAAACCCCGTTAAAGCCCTGAAACAGATCCGCCGGCGCCGCGCCTTTATAGCGTTCGACGGTTTCTTTATCTGCGTACATATTGGTGATATTGCGTAAATAAACCTCGTCTTTGCGCTGTTCATCCTGCTGTTCGCTTTGGCCTTTTACTTCGATAACGTCCAGCTGATTGTCCGGTTGTTGTGCCCCCCCCGTATTGACGGCAAGCAGCAGCGTTCCCAGTATCAGTCTGCGGTGATTGGTGTAAGTCATGTTATTTCCCTTTGTGATAATGAAAATGAGATCTATTCTCAAAAAAGATCAAAAGCATAGTCAAAGAAATAAAAAAATTCAAGTACTGAAATGTGAGTAATGCTTTTATTCTGTGATAAAAGTCACATTAAGGTTGAAATATGTACAGAATAGCTTGCGCGAACGACGATTTTATCGGGGATAATCGTAATGGGGGCGTTTTTTGTTTTAACTATCACATCAAAGCCGCCGGCAATCGGACGATGCGGCACAGAGGAGGCGTTAACGCTAAGGTAAAAAGGGGTAAAAGTGCGGTGTAATAATCAACTGTTTTTAGGTAAATCGGTTAGCTGATACTGCCGCACGGGCGTGAGGATGACAGGGCGGAGAGTATCCGCCCGTCATTGAATTTATAACGAATAGAAAAGCGGAATAATCATGATTGCGCTGATCGCCGCAATAATGCCGTATACCACCATCGGCACGACGGTGCGTTTGATGATTGCCCCTTCCGTATTGTTCATATTCAGCACGGAACTGACCGCCACGATATTATTAATACACACCATATTCCCCATCGCACCGCCGACGGATTGCAGCGCCAGTACCAGCGTGGCGGATAAGCCGGTGAGTTCGGCGGTGGAGAGCTGTACGCTGCCGAAAGTCAGGTTGGACACCGTGTTCGAGCCGGAGAAAAACGCCCCTACCGCGCCTAAATAAGAGGCGAATACCGTCCAATGTTCGCCGGTTGCTTCGGCAAAACTTTTACCGATGATTTTCACCATGGAATTATCACCGCCGACCAGCATCAGATTCACCATGATTAAGGCGCCGACCAGCGCAAAGAACGGATTGCGGGTTTGTTTGAAACTGCCGACAAAAATATCTTTGCTTTTGGCTCCGCTTACGGCGAAGACCGGAATGGCGATCAATACGGTGATCACAAACGGAATCAGCGCCGGCACATACAGCAGTTTATAACTGGCGTTGATTGAGGTGGCGAAAATATCTTTCAGACTGAAAATCAGGCCGCGGCTGATGTCGAAGGTACCCAGCGATCCCAACTGCACGCTGAACCAAGAGGTTGCGTCGTTCATCATTGCTTTAAACGGCAGCTGCTGTAAACGGGTTACGATAAGGATAGCGATTAATAACCCGGTCGGGAACAGCGCTTTGGCCACTTGCCTAGCACTGACCGCGTTGTTATCCAGATTATTTTCGCTTTTCGCCAGACCGACACCGCGATTGGCCAGAAAAATCGAAATCAGTAAGCCGATTGCCCCGCCCACCAGCGCCGGAAATTCATAATTGACCTGCGCCAGCAGGAAATAAGGGATCACGCAGGAAAATACCGACAGATAAATGAACAGAATGTTTTGCCGGATTGCTTTACCGCTGACGATAAAACGCAGCGCCATCAGCGGAATAACCAGTGCGGCGATACTGTGGATTAAAGCCGACATGGAGCCGATTTCAAGAATCTGCGCTTCGCTCAGGTTTAACGGGCCGAAACCGAACCAGGTCGGTGTACCCACCGCGCCGAAGGAAACCGGCACCGAATTCATCACCAAGGCCAGCATCGCCACTTTTAACGCGGGAAAGCCCAAACCGACCAGAATCGGCGCGGCAATCGCGGCAGGCGTACCGAAACCGCTGGCGCCTTCAATCATAAAGGCGAACGCCCAGCCGATGATCATAATCTGAGCGACGGGGTTCGGGTTAATATTGCCCAGCCATTTGCGTAAAATATCCGTCGCGCCGGAAATTTCCGAAAAACGGTTAAACAAAATCGCGCCGAAAATCACGGTGATCGGTGTTTGCACCGCAATAAGCGCCGAGGCGATATTTGCACTCACGATGGTAATATCGGTGCCGAAGAATATCAGCTGAATGAGAAACACCACGGCGGCGATCCAAGGCAGCGCCACATAAGAAGGCAACGCATTGCGTTTTACCATTAAATAAATCAACAGAATAATCGGAAAGAGACTTAAAAAAAGCGCCATAAAGCTACTCCATACGGTATCAATGAATGTAATCATATAAAACGGAGTATCATTCTATTGAGTTTTTGCATTTTATGTAGAATCTTTGTTAAAAAATATGACAACAATCACACTATTTCTTTAACATTAAAGTAAAAAACTATTAATTTGTTTAAAATTAATACAACAATATCTGCGGGAAGGAAAGTGCGGGCAAAATTAAAGCTGTTTTTTACGCAAAAAAACGGCGTATGTTTTTTCATACGCCGTTGCAGGTTAAGCTCTCAGGATTACAGCTTGCTTAAATCGACCAGCGCTTCCGGGGTAATATCGCTGATTTTCTGATTGCTGGTCAGCGTCATGGCGACGCGCATTTCTTTCTGGAAAATATCCAGCATATTTTCCACACCGGCCTGACCGGCGGCGCCAAGAGCATAGACATAAGAACGTCCGAGCATGCAGGCATCGGCGCCGAGTGCGATCATTCTGACGATGTCCAGACCGTTGCGGATACCGGAATCGGCTAGGATTTTGATTTGTCCTTTCACCGCATCGGCGATCGGCGGCAACGCGCGGGCGCTGGATAATACGCCGTCAAGCTGACGTCCGCCGTGATTTGACACCACAATACCGTCCGCACCGAAAAGTACCGCGTCTTTGGCGTCTTTCGGGTCTAAAATGCCTTTGATAACCATCGGGCCGTCCCAGAATTCGCGGATCCATTCCAAATCTTTCCACGAAATAGACGGGTCGAAGTTTTCCGTCAGCCAGCCGATATAATCATCCAGACCGATTTGTTTCCCCATATAATGCGACACGTTGCCTAAGGTGTGCGGTTTGCCTTTAATGCCCACATCCCAGGCCCAGAACGGATGGGTTGCGCCCTGAATGACGCGGCGGATTTCTTTATACGGGCCGCTCATGCCGGAGTGCATATCACGATAGCGGGCGCCGGGAGTCGGCATATCGACGGTAAATACCAGCGTGGAGCAGCCGGCGGCTTTGGCGCGCTCAAGGGCGTTGCGCATAAAGCCGCGATCTTTTAATACATACAGCTGGAACCACATCGGACGGTTAATAGCCGGTGCCACTTCTTCAATCGGGCAGATGGAAACTGTGGAGAGGGTAAACGGAATATTCCTGTTGGCGGCGCCTTTAGCCGCCTGCACTTCGCCGCGGCGCGCATACATACCGAGTGCGCCTACCGGGGCAAGAATGGCCGGCATAGACAATTTCTCGCCGAACAGGTCGATTTCGGTGTCCAGATGAGACATATCCTTCAGTACGCGCTGTCTGAGCGCAATATTTTCCAGATCGGTCACATTGCGTTTTAAGGTTTGTTCCGCATAGGAACCGCCATCAGCATAGTGAAACATAAAAGGCGGCACGCGACGGCGCGCGGCTTCACGATAGTCGTTGGCTGATGAAATAATCATGGGAGTTACCTCTTTTGTTGTTATTAATATTACACAGTTATAATAGGAATGTAACAATAATGTAAATGGTTTCCCTTTGCAAACGGTTAATCGAAGAAATCGGGAAATTTTTGGCAGAGTGTGGAAAAGATCACAAAAACGAACGGACGAAAGCCGTCAGGCATTTTATTGGGTTTCACAAAACGCCGCGATTTTTCACCGCACTTTAGCCGTCGAAAACCGTCGGATTTCAGACCGCACTTTTGGGCTTATGGAAAAGTGCGGTTTATTTTTCCATCGTTTTATTATCAAGAATAATTCTTATTTAACTGTTTGATTGTTATCAAATTTCTTGCGGTTAATCAGGCGCGTCGGATTTTTTATGATCAGGATCACATCATTCATTTACCGAATTATGGTTAAATCCGGGTCTGATTTTTTGCGACTAAGCAATATTAAAACGGGGGAAAGTGAATGGATAAATCGGAGTTAAATCCGCGGATCAGCCGAAGAACATTTTTGAAAAAAGGCTCTTCTTTCGGGGCGGCGGTGATCGCAGCGGAGATTGCGTTGCCGTTTAATGTGCTGGCGGCCGAACCGACGGCGGGACGCAATACGGCAAAAAGTGCGCTGCAAAACGGCGCGGAAAAAGTGGTGTGGTCGGCCTGTACGGTAAACTGCGGCAGCCGTTGTCCGCTGCGCATGCATGTGAAAGACAACCGGATTTTATATGTGGAAACCGATAATACGGGCAGCGAAACCTATAATGTGGATCATCAGGTGCGCGCCTGTCTGCGCGGGCGCTCCATGCGCCGCCGGGTGTATAATCCGGATCGTCTGAAATACCCGATGAAACGTGTCGGCAAGCGGGGAGAGGGAAAATTTAAACGCATCAGCTGGGATGAGGCGCTGACGGAAATCGCGCAATCGTTACGGCAAAATATCGCCAAATACGGCAACGAAAGTATTTATTTAAATTACGGCACCGGCACATTGGGCGGCACGGTGACGAAATCCTGGCCGCCGGGTTCGACGCTGGTGGCACGGTTAATGAACTGTATTGGCGGTTATCTTAATCATTACGGCGATTACAGCACGGCGCAAATTGCGGTGGGGCTGGATTACACCTACGGCGGCGGTTGGGCGCGCGGCAACGGCATGGCGGATATTGAAAATACCAAACTGATTGTGTTATTCGGTAATAATCCGGCCGAAACGCGTATGAGCGGCGGCGGGCTGACCTATTGTATTGAACAGGCCAAAGCGAAATCCAACGCCCGCATGATTCTGATTGACCCGCGTTATACGGATACCGGCGTGGGCAAAGAAGACGAGTGGATTCCGATTCGCCCGGGAACGGATGCGGCGCTGGTGTCGGCGCTGGCCTATGTGATGATTCGCGAAAATTTGGTGGATCAGGCGTTTTTGGATAACTACTGCATCGGTTATGACGAAAAAACGCTGCCGCCGACGGCGCCGAAAAACGGGCATTATAAAGCCTATATTTTAGGCCAAGGGGATGACGGTATCGCTAAAACGCCGGCATGGGCGGCGAAAATTACCGGTATTCCGGCAGAGCGCATTATTAAGCTGGCGCGCGAAATCGGCAGCACTAAGCCGGCTTATATTGCTCAGGGCTGGGGGCCACAGCGGCGCAGTAACGGCGAGCTGATTTCCCGCGCGATTGCGATGTTGCCGATTTTAACCGGCAATGTGGGGATCAGCGGCGGAAATACCGGCGCACGGGAAAGCGCTTATGCCGTGCCTTTTGTGCGGATGCCGACGCTGGAAAATCCGGTACGGGCCAGCATTCCGATGTTTTTGTGGACGGACGCCATTGTGCGCGGCACGGAAATGACCGCCTTGAGCGACGGGATTCGCGGGGTGGAAAAACTCTCCGCGCCGATTAAATTCATCTGGAATTACGCCAGTAACTGCCTGATTAATCAACACGCCGAGATCAACCGCACCCATGATATTCTGCAGGATGAA
This sequence comes from Necropsobacter rosorum, assembly GCF_964241405.1. Classification (NCBI taxonomy): domain Bacteria; kingdom Pseudomonadati; phylum Pseudomonadota; class Gammaproteobacteria; order Pasteurellales; family Pasteurellaceae; genus Necropsobacter; species Necropsobacter rosorum. The sequence goes on along the minus strand of NZ_CAXSXF010000002.1, from coordinate 434,676 downwards.
AGCCAATGCGAGATGATCGTGACGATTGATAATCACATGACGTCGACGGCGAAATACAGCGATATTCTGTTGCCGGATTGTATGACCGCCGAACAAATGGATTTCTGTCTGGACGCATTTGTAGCGAATATGAATTATGTGATTTTTGCCGATCAAGCGGTTACGCCGTCTTTTGAATGCCGCAGTATTTACCATATGTTAACCGATCTGGCGGAAAAACTGGGCGTGAAACAGCAGTTTACCGAAGGGCGCACGCAGGAACAATGGCTGCGTCATCTGTATGCGCAATCCCGCGCGCAGTTGCCGGAATTGCCGGATTTCGACCAATTCAGACAGCAGGGTATTTTCAAAAAAGTTGATCCGAACGGTTTTTATATCGCTTACCAAGCGTTCCGTGATGATCCGCTCAATAATCCGTTGCAAACGCCGTCCGGCAAAATCGAGATTTATTCCTCCCGTTTGGCGGAAATTGCCCGCAGCTGGCAGTTGAAAGATGATGAAGTGATTCATCCGCTGCCGGTGCATGCGGACAGTTTCGAGCATTTCGGCGATCCGTTAATGCAGAAATATCCGCTGCAAATGACCGGTTTCCACTATAAAGCGCGTACCCATTCCACCTATGGCAACGTGGAGGTATTAAAAGCGGCAAATCCGCAGGAAATGTGGATGAATCCGGCCGATGCCGAACCGCGCGGCATTAAAAACGGCGATAGGATTCGTATTTACAATGATCGCGGCGAGGTACGCATTCATGCCAAGGTCACACCGCGCATCATACCGGGCGTGGTGGCGCTCAGCGAAGGGGCGTGGTATGAACCGGATGACAAGCGGGTGGATCATGCGGGCTGCGTCAATGTTCTCACCACGCAACGTCCGTCGCCGCTGGCAAAAGGCAATCCGCAGCATTCTAATCTTGTTCAAGTGGAAAAACTGTAAGGAGTGAAAAATGGGTGAACAATATGGATTTTATTTTGACTCCGAACGTTGCACCGGGTGCAAGACCTGCGAGTTGGCCTGTAAGGATTATAAAGATTTAGGCGCGGCGGTGAATTTTCGCCGGATTTACGAATATGCCGGCGGCAACTGGTCGCAGGACGACAACGGTTGTTATCGGCATAATGTGTTTGCTTATTATCTGTCCGTTTCCTGTAATCACTGTGCGGCTCCGGTTTGCACCGAAGTCTGCCCGACGGGCGCAATGCACAAAAATGCGGACGGTTTTGTGCTTGTCGACGAGACTATTTGTATCGGTTGCCGATACTGTCATATGGCCTGTCCTTATGATGCGCCGCAATATGACGCGCAAAAAGGACATATGACGAAGTGCGACGGCTGTTATTCGCGCGTGAAAGCGGGTGAAAAACCGATTTGCGTGGATGCCTGTCCGTTACGCGCGCTGGATTTTGCGCCGATTGCGCAATTGCGTGAAAAATACGGCACGCAGGCGTCTATCGCCCCGTTGCCGCCGGCGGAACTGACCCGCCCCAATTTGGTGGTTAAAGCAAATAAACATGCCCGTTCCAGCGGGGATAACAGCGGCTTTTTAGCCAATCCGAGAGAGGTGTAATATGAATGGATTAGTGGAATTACCGCTGATTGTGTTCACCGTACTGGCGCAAAGTGCGGTGGGCGCGTGGCTGATTTTTTGCGTTGTGCTGTGGCGCAGCCAATATGCCGACAGCCGCCGAATTTACCGTCGTCAGTTTGTGTTATTGGCGCTGCTGGGTGTGGGCTTTATCGCCTCGATGTTGCATTTAGGCTCGCCGTTGCGCGCATTTAACGCGTTTAACCGCGTGGGCGAATCGATGCTCAGTAATGAAATCGCCGGCGGTGCGGCATTTTTTGCGACGGCGGGCTTGTTTTGGCTATTGGCGATATTCGATAAATTGTCGCCGCTGGTGGCGAAAACGTGGCAAATTCTGACCGCACTTTTGGGCGTGGTGTTTATGTATATGATGGCGAATTTATACCAGATTCCTACCGTGCCCACTTGGTATACGGCGCTGACAAGCTGGCAGTTTTATCTCACGGCGGCGGTGGGCGGTGCGGCGCTGGCTTATGGGTTGCTGGCGTTAAATCCGCAGCCCGATCCTGTACTGAAGGGGCTGCCGTGGCTGCATTTGGTTGCGCTCGGTTTGATTGCGGTGGTAACGGTTTATCAGGTTTTCCAGCTTGCTCATACCCAAAGCAGTATTCAGCAGGCGCTGGATTTAGTGCCGGATTTCGCCTATTTAACCGCACTGCGCTTGCTGTGTTTAGCGGTTGCCGCCTGGTTGCTGTTCCAACGTCCGCAAGCAGTCCGGCTAAGCACCGCCGTATTGCTGACATTATTTGCTGAGGGAATCGGCCGCAGCCTGTTTTATGCGTTGCACATGACATCCGGCATGGCGGTGGGTGGTTAGCCGGTTGAGAACGGCGTTAAAAAACCGTTCAAAATCCGACCGCACTTTAAACGTAAACTGCCCCGATGACGGGGCAGTGGATAAATCAGCGTTGTGATGTTTTGTTAAATACCAGCTGCATCATTTGCCAGAAGAAGGCTAATCCGCCGCAGATGAATATCATATCGCCGATCATACGCACCCAGCGCAGAGTTGTAAACAGCGGCTGCTGCATAAAGGCTTCGCTGCGGGCATACCATAATCCTTCTTTCATGCTGGCGAATGCCTGCACTAAACCGATTGGCAGCAGGCTGGTAAAGATCATCAGCACCAAACCCAGATTTAATCCCCAGAAGCCGAATTTCATTAAGCGATCGTTAAACTCAACATGCGGACGCAGATAGCGTGCGATCAAAAATGAAAAACCGAGCGCGAGGAAGCCGTACACCCCGAATAAGGCGGCGTGCGCGTGTACCGGCGTGGTATTGAGGCCCTGAATGTAGTAGAGCGAAATCGGCGGGTTGATAAGAAAACCGAACACCCCGGCGCCTAACATATTCCAGAACGCCACCGCCACGAAACAATATATCGGCCATTGCAGACGTTGCATCCACGGCGCTTTATTTTGCAGCGACCAGTGTTCCCAGGCTTCGTAACCGAGCAGAACCAGCGGCACCACTTCCAACGCGGAAAACGACGCGCCCACCGCAATAATCGGCGTGGTCGCCCCGGAAAAATAGATATGGTGGAACGTGCCCGGAATACCACCGATTAAGAAAATCGAGGCAGAAGCGATGGTGGAAACGGTTGCGGTACGTCGTGAAACCAGACCGAGATTAACGAAAATAAAGGCCAGTGCCGCTACGGAGAATACTTCAAAGAAGCCTTCCACCCACAGATGCACCACCCACCAGCGCCAATATTCCATCACCGATAAATGGGTGTGTTCGCCGTAAAACAAGGCCGGGCCGTAAAACAAACCGATAGCGATCACCGAGGCGAAGAATAATGCCAACAGGTTTTTATCGCCCGGCTGCTTAAAGGCGTTGATTGCACCGCGTAACATCAACACCAGCCAGAACAGGATGCCAGCGAATTTGACCGCTTGCCAGAAACGGCCTAAGTCAATGTATTCATAACCCTGATGACCGAACAAGAAGCTGAGTTTTTGCGGCATCAGGTGAGAAATGGCGAGGAAGCTGCCGGTAAAGGAACCGACGACCAGCACCACCAGCGCCCAGAACAGCACATCGACGCCCAGTTTCTGATATTTCGGATCTTTGCCGCCGTTGATAATCGGCGCCAGAAACAGACCGCCCGCCAGAAACGCCATGGCGATCCAGAAAAGTGCGGCCTGAATATGCCAGGTTCTGATTAACGAGTAAGGGAACCATTCGGAAATATTAATGCCGTAGAATTCCTGACCTTCTACCGTGTAGTGCGCCAGAATCGCACCGAACGTGATTTGGGCGATAAACAGCGCCAGTACGGTAAATAAATATTTAGCCAACGCTTTTTGAGACGGAGTGAGCGAAATTTTACTGAGCGGATCAACGCTCGGCGGCATCGGATCTTTTTCATCTTCCCGTTTTTTAAACGACCAAATCCACACCATCGCCCCGATACCGGCAATCAGAAAAACGATGCTGGCAATCGACCAGATGATATTTTCCGCGGTCGGTACGTTGTTAATCAACGGTTCGTGCGGCCAGTTATTGGTGTAGGTGGCATCCGTATTCGGACGTTCGGCGGACGCCGTCCAGGCGGTCCAAAAGAAAAAACGCGTCAAATCCTGCCGATCCTGCAAATTCGGCAAGGTGTTTTCTTTCATGGCGAAGTGTTCGCGCGTGCCGTGCAGGCTTGGCTCGTTACCGTATAAATCAATGTAGTATTGTGCGGTTCGGTTGATGGCTTGCAGACGGTTGGCGGAAAGTACGACGTTGCCGTTTTCATCCACTTTGCTCTTACGGTATTCTTTCATCAAATGCGCTTTCAGCAGCGTTTGCTGATCTTCGCTTAAATCCGCAAAGGGTTTGCCGAATTCCTGATTGGCCGTAATATCCAGCCAGTTGACCAGTTCGCGGTGCAGCCAGTCCGCCGTCCAGTCCGGCGCCTGATAAGCGCCGTGGCCCCATACGGAACCGAGCTGCATGCCGCCGGTGGTTTGCCAGGCGGTTTGACCGTGCAGAATATCCGCTTTAGTAAAGACGGTTTCGCCGTTTTCCGTGATATATTTTTCCGGAATCGGCGGTGCCTCGCGATAAATTTCAAAACCATAGTAACCGAGGATTGAGAACGCGCCGATCAACACGGCAACCAGGGTGTACCAGAGTTTTTTATATTGTCCCATAACTAACTCCTTATCATTGTTAAACTTCAACAGGTGCTATATAAAATAACCGACTAATTATATCAACTATTATGCCGAGGGTATTTACTGAAATCGGGGTATGCTTGGTTAGACCGAGAGCAATTTGAAAAGAACGGCATATTGAAAAATATGGCGGGTAGATTTATAACTGGTTAAAAAATAAAGAAAAACAGATAAGCAAAGAGAAGCCGGTTCTTCACATACGGGTTGCATGTGTGATAAGTGCGGTATTATTTTTTCAGTTTTCGGTAATGTCCCGGCGTGATGTGGTAATGTTTTTTAAACGCTTTGCCGAAATGGGTTTCCGACTGAAACCCGCAGGACAGCGCAATTGACAGTATGGATTCGTTGCTTTGTTTCAGCAGCTGCGCCGCTTTTTGTAAGCGGGTTTTATGCACGAAAGCGTGGGGGCTGACCGCCATTTTCTGCTTAAACAAACGCATCAGTTGCGCTCGTGAGAGATTTGCGGTATGTGTCATTTGTTCCACGGACCAGTTTTGTTCCGGCTGGATTAAAATCATCTGAATCAGCCGCCGCAGACGACGATCCTGCCAGCCGTTCAGGGTTCCGCTCAGCGTCATGCTATGCCCCTGCTGCATATAGGCGCGTAGTAGGGAGACCAGCAATACCGAAGAAATCGCATGAATAATCAGTTTTGCCCCCATCGACGGAGTTTCGGCCTCATTTTGCAACACCTTAATTAAGGGTGCTAAGAGATTTTCCGCATCAATATGCAGAAAAATCACCTGCGGTAAATTGCTGAATAATTCGGCTTGCGGTTCGTAGTCGAAACGGGCGCAAAATAAGCTGAAATCGGGGGAGTTGTCACCGCTGTGTTTTAATATAAACGCGCCGTTTTGTGTGGTTTGCGGAATGGTTTTGTGGCCTGTCGGATCGATCCGATCGCTCAGCGTATGTCCCACCGCGCGCGGGAAAAAGATCACATCGCCCGCTTTAAGTAAGTGCGGTTGTTTTTGCCCATCGATTTTTAAATAGCCGCTTCCCTGCGTGACGATGTGAGCAATCGCGCAGGCCGTTTGCGCTTCGTGGCGCATATACCAGCTTCCCTGCAAGCGGCATTGAATATCCACCTGTCCTGAAACCTGTGCTAAGGAAATAAGTTGTTCGAGAATATCCATAATATTTGACGATGAATTGATACGATTTGACGAGATTTACCGCTGAATTTGCATAATAATAGCACCGTTTTTTACACAATAGGAGAAAAAATTATGTTTAAAGATTGGAAAGCGCATACTGCATTGGTGAAAAAAGCATTCGGCGAATTGGGTAAAAATCATCCGAAAATGCTTCAGGCTTACGGCTCCCTTGAACAGGCTGCCGCGGCAGAAGCGCTGGATGCCAAAACCAGAGAGCTGATCGCCCTTGCCGTGGCCATTACCACCCGCTGCGAAAGCTGTATCAGCGTACATGCCGCCGCCGCAGCCAAAGCCGGCGCAACCGAAAGCGAAATCGCCGGTGCACTGGCCACCGCCATTTCACTGAACGCCGGCGCCGCCTACACCTACGCCCTGCGCGCCCTAGAAGCGGTTGAAACGCAGCGGTAATCGTTATTATCGATACCTATTTCTATCATTTCACCACCCATAAATCCGGCAGTAATCAGTTGGGTTTATCGGTGGTTTTTTTATTGTTAATGTCGTCAGATTTGCAAATTTGATCGATATATTGTTCAGGAATGAAAATAGTAGTTGAGCTAACCACCAAAGCAATTTTGCATTAAAAAGATGTCGAATTTTGGGCATAAAAAAAGCCGCGTTACGCGACTATCTTATTGAATTATCAATTGTTTTAAATGGTGCCCGAGGGCGGACTTGAACCGCCACAGCCCGAAAGCCGAGGGATTTTAAATCCCTTGTGTCTACCGATTTCACCACTCGGGCGAGTGGAGCGGGAAACGAGGCTCGAACTCGCGACCCCGACCTTGGCAAGGTCGTGCTCTACCAACTGAGCTATTCCCGCATCGTCAGCAATTATCATTGCCGTTAAATAACGTGGTGAATTGTACGGATTTCTTATCATTAGTCAAATAGAAACTGAAGATTTTAAGTTCGATTGTCTAAAAAGAAATCATGGTCTTATTGCTAATGTCTTGAGATGAAAAAACGCTTGAATTTCGACCGCACTTTTATCGGTATTGCCGAATAAAATACCGCAAAAGGCGGCTTATTGGCCGTCCAGCAGGTTGCCTTTGGCAGCTTTTAGATATTGCAGCATTGACCAGACGGTGAGAATGGCAGCGATATATAAGAAAATAATACCGGCGATTTCCATCAGTACGTTATAGCGCCATAACAAGCCGCCCAGCGCAAGCATTTGTGAGGCGGTTTTGACTTTGCCCAGCCACGAGACCGCCACTTTGCTGCGACTGCCGATTTCCGCCATCCATTCCCGTAAGGCGGAAATGATGATTTCGCGGGAAATCATGATAATGGCTGGCAGGGTGACCCAGAAAGAATGTTGATATTCCATCACTAAAGCGAGTGCCGCCACAACCATCACTTTGTCGGCAACGGGATCCAAAAAGGCGCCGAACGGCGTGCTTTGATTCCATTTCCGCGCCAGATAGCCGTCGAACCAGTCGGTAACGGACGCAATGAAGAAGATAATGGTGGTGGCAAGAGGCGCCCAAGTGAAAGGAAGATAAAAGGCAATAATAAAGAAAGGGATCAGCACGACCCGAAATAATGTCAGAATGGTAGGGAAATTCAATTTCATAGAAATTCGGTCAACAAGAGATAATTCGCAATTATTTTAAAACATATCATGTCGCTTGGATAGGGGTATTTTGCGGAAAAAAAAGATTGGATCGTAATCCAATCTTTAGGTTTCAAAACTAGGGATTATTCCACTTTGACGATCCAGCCCGCCGGGGCTTCAATATCGCCGAATTGAATACCGACCAGTTCGTCATAAAGTTTTTTAGTAACTTCGCCGACTTCCGTTTCGGAATGGAAAACATGGAACTGGTCGCCGTATTGAATGCCGCCGATCGGCGAGATGACCGCAGCGGTACCGCAGGCGCCGGCTTCTTTGAATTGATCCAGCTCATTGATGTAAACATCACCTTCAACCGCTTCCATGCCTAAGCGCTGTTTGGCTAAATACAGCAGGGAATATTTGGTAATGCTCGGTAGAATCGACGGCGATAGCGGCGTGACGAATTTATTGTCTCGCGTAATGCCGAAAAAGTTGGCGGAGCCCACTTCTTCGATTTTAGTGTGCGTGGCCGGGTCAAGATAAATGCAATCGCTGAAATGGTGTTCTTTGGCTTTTTTACCCGGATACAGACTGGCTGCGTAGTTGCCGCCTACTTTCGAGGCGCCTGTGCCGTGCGGTGCGGCGCGATCGTATTCGGAAACGATAAAATTGGTCGGTTTCAGACCGCCCTTGAAATAAGCGCCCACCGGACAGCAGAAAATGGAGAAAATGTATTCCGGCGCTGGGCTGACGCCGACATTGTCGCCGACACCGATTAAAAACGGACGCAAATATAAGGTTGCGCCGGTGCCGTAAGGGGCAAGCCATTGTTCATTGGCTTTCACTACTTGTTTACAGGCGTCGATAAACATTTCCACCGGCACTTCGGGCATTAATAAACGGCGTGCGCTGGCTTGCATACGCAGTGCGTTTTGATCCGGTCTGAACAGATTGATTGAGCCGTCTTTGCAGCGGTATGCTTTCAATCCTTCAAAACATTGCTGACCGTAGTGCAGTGCGGTCGAACCTTCGCTGATATGTAATTGATTATCTTGGGTTAATTCGCCTTTAGACCATTTTCCGTCTTTCCAGTAGGCGAGATAGCGGTAATCGGTTTTGATGTAACCGAAACCTAGGTTTTGCCAATCGATATTTTTACTCATTTTCTTTCCTTAAACATTGATACGATGCGATGAATTTAATCTACACCATTCTCTGAGGGTTGAAAACTGTTTCAAGGGAAAATCGGGGAATTTTATCAATTTATTTAATTTGGCGCGGAAATGTCGGCGAGATTGTGGTAGTATGCGCAGATAAAAAAACACCGCTCAACAGAGCGGTGCGTATAACCTAAATAAGGTTTAAAAAATATACAGGAAGTGAAATGAGTAACTTTATCAGTTACTCTGTCCGGTTGCCCGGACAATATGCAAACACAACATCATACTTAAGTCCGAAACTCTTTAACCAGTAAGGAATTACCAATCATTAAGTATGGCGCGTATTGTAGAGAGGTAGTCCGGATTGAACAATGGATATTTTTTTATTTGAGGTATTAGAAAAACTAATCCGAAAATCAGTAACTTATTATAAATTAAATTTTTATTATTGGGAAGATTTATGTATAAACGTTTGCCTCCCTTGAATTCACTGAAAGCATTCGAATGTTCGGCCCGCCATTTAAGCTTTACTAAAGCGGCGGACGAACTGTTTGTTACACAGGCGGCGGTCAGCCATCAGATAAAACTATTAGAAGATTTTTTAGGCATTGAGCTGTTTAAACGCAAAAACCGTTCACTGGAATTAACCGAATTCGGCAAAGCCTATTTTACCGACGTGACGAAAATCCTGCACCGTCTGGCGGACGCGACGGCCAATTTACTGGCACAGAAAAATGATAAACATTTGGCTATCAGCGTGCCGCAAACTTTCGGCATTCAATGGCTGGTGCCGCGTTTGAGCGAATTCAACCGCCTGCATCCGGATATTGAAGTGCGCTTAAAAGGGGTGGATCAGGATGAAGGATTGCTCAATAAAGATGTGGATGTGGCAATTTATTACGGCCGCGGAAACTGGGACAATCTACAGGTGGAAAAACTGGCGGAAGAAAATTTGTTGCTGTTGGCATCGCCGAAATTATTAGCGCAGCAAGCGGTAAACTCACCGGACGATCTGAAAAAGCATACCTTAATTCATATTTATACCCGCGATAACTGGCAGAATATGGCCAGCTATTTACAGCTGGAAGGCCTGGATATTCAACACGGGCCGTTATTCAGCCATACCTTTATGGCGCTACAGGCGGCGGTACACGGTCAGGGCATCGTATTGGCGAACCGGGTGCTGGCGCAGCAGGAAATCAATAACGGCAGCCTGCAAATCGTCTTGCCGACCAATTTCAAAGATCCCAAATCCTTTTATGTGATCAACCGATTGGATAAAACCAACGATGCGCAGATCGCGGCATTTCGCGACTGGATCATCGACAGCATGCAGCAGAGCGAAACGAATGAATAAATTAGCCTTATATTGTCGCGCCGGATTTGAAAAAGAAGCCGCGGCGGAAATGACCGATCAAGCGGCGACACTGGGCGTATTCGGCTTTGCCCGAATTGTGCAAAACAGCGGTTATGTGATTTTCGAATGTTATCAGGCCGGTGAGGCGGATCGTCTGGCGCGCGAGCTGCCTTTTAAGCGGCTGATTTTCGCCCGCCAGATGATAGTGGTGTCGGCGTTATTGTCGGATCTGTCGCCGGCGGATCGCATTACGCCGATTATTGAGCAATATCAGCGCATTGCCGCACAGATTCCGCTGTCGCAAAGCGCTGACCTTCGGGTGGAAACGGCCGATACCAATGACGCCAAAGCGCTGTCCGCCTTTTGCCGCAAATTTACCGTGCCGCTGCGCAGCGCATTGAAAAAACAAGGCTGGCTACAGGTTGCAGAAGGCGAAAAGTGCGGTCTGACTTTGCATATTTTTTTCCTGCGCAGCGACAGCTGTTATGTGGGCTATTCTTATAACCACAACCATTCGCCGTATTCGATGGGTATTGCGCGGCTGAAATTTCCGCCGCAGGCACCGAGCCGTTCGACGCTGAAGCTGGAAGAAGCCATTCTGACTTTTATCCCGCGCAATCAAGAAGCGCGACATTTCAACGCCAATATGTACGGCGTGGATCTCGGCGCTTGTCCGGGCGGCTGGACGTATCAGCTGGTAAAACGCGGGCTGTTCGTATATGCCGTCGATCACGGCAAAATGGCGGCAAGTCTGCATGAGACGGGACGGATTGAACATTGTGCCGAAGACGGTTTTAAATTCCAGCCGCCGAAACATCAGCGTATCGACTGGCTGGTTTGCGATATGGTGGAGCAGCCGAGCCGTATCAGCGCGTTAATCTGTAAATGGCTGATTAACCGATGGTGTCGCGAAACCATTTTCAACCTGAAATTACCGATGAAAAAACGCTATGCGGAAGTGCGTCAGTGTCTACACGACATAGAGCAGGCGTTGCGCAAAGCCGAATTGCGTTTTCAGATTCAGGCCAAACACCTTTATCACGATCGGGAAGAAATCACCGTGCATATTAAAGTGTACGCTTAAGGTTAAACCGGCAGCAACGCGTGCCGGTTTTTTCCGCCCGCGGAAAACGGCGAATATTCCTACCGCACTTTTTATTGTCCTTTGGCTAAAAACTCAATATAATTTAGCCTGTACAAAAAAACAGTGGTGATGGCATGGATATTTCTGAATTACTCGACGGATTAAATGATAAACAACGGGAAGCGGTGGCTGCGCCCTTGGGCAATTATCTGGTGCTGGCCGGTGCCGGCAGCGGTAAAACCCGTGTGCTGACTTACCGTATCGCTTGGCTGATTGCGGTGGAACATATCGCCGAAGGCAGCATTATGGCAGTGACCTTTACCAATAAAGCCGCGGCGGAAATGCGCCAGCGTATTGAAAGCACGCTGGCGAACTATTCGTCGCAGCGTTTATTCGGAATGTGGGTCGGCACCTTTCACAGCATTGCGCACCGTTTGTTGCGCGCCCATCACGCCGATGCCGGTTTGCCGCAGGATTTTCAGATTCTGGACAGCGAAGATCAACTGCGCCTGCTTAAACGTTTAATGAAATTACACCATTATGACGAGAAAATGTACCCGTATAAGCAGGCCTGCTGGTATATCAATAATAAAAAAGAGGAGGGGCTGCGTCCGGATCAGATTGACGACAACAACGATGCGCAGGAACGGGAATGGATCCGCATTTACCGGATTTATCAGGACGCCTGTGATCGCGCCGGTTTAGTGGATTTCGCCGAGCTTTTGCTGCGCGCCTATGAATTATGGCTGAAAAAACCGGTGATTTTGCAGCGTTACCGCCAGCGTTTTCAGCATATTCTGGTGGATGAATTTCAGGATACCAATAAAATTCAATATGCGTGGATTAAACTGTTGGCCGGTGAGCAGGGCAAATTGATGATTGTCGGCGACGACGATCAGTCCATTTACGGCTGGCGCGGGGCGCAGATTGAAAATATTCACCGCTTTTTGCAGGATTTCCAGCATGCGCAAACCGTCCGCCTTGAGCAGAATTACCGCTCCACCGGCAATATTCTGCAAAGCGCCAATCATTTAATTGCCAATAATAATAACCGGTTAGGTAAAGATTTGTGGACGAACGGTGAAAAAGGCGAACCGGTGGGCGTGTATGCCGCGTTCAATGAACTGGACGAAGCGCTGTTTGTGGCGAGTCAGATTAATCTATGGCTGGAAGACGGCGGCAAGCCGGATGATTGTGCGGTACTGTACCGCAGCAACAGCCAGTCCCGAGTGATTGAAGAAGCCTTGATTCGGGCGAAAATTCCTTATCGTATTTACGGCGGCATGCGTTTCTTCGAACGGCAGGAAATCAAAGACGCGCTGGCTTATTTGCGGCTGATCGCCAACCGTCAGGATGACGCCGCCTTTGAACGGGTGGTGAATACGCCGCCGCGCGGTATCGGTGAACGCACCTTAAGCAGTTTACGCACCTTAACCCGCGAACGGCAAATTACACTGTGGCAGGCAACGCAGGTGGCGATGCAGGAAAATATGCTGTCCGGCCGCGCAGCCACCGCGCTGTTGCGTTTCCTTGAACTGGTCAATTCATTACAGCGCGATACGGATGAAATGCCGCTATTTGCGCAAACGGATTTTGTGATCAAGCATTCCGGTTTATATGACATGTATAAGCAGGAAAAAGGCGAGAAGGGCGAAGTGCGGATCGAAAACCTGGAAGAATTGGTAACGGCCAGCAGAGAATTCAGCAAACCGGATGAGGCGGCGGAGATGTCCGATTTAACCGCGTTTTTAACCCATGCCTCGCTGGAAGCCGGGGAAGAGCAGGCATCGCCGCATCAGGCCTGCGTGCAGATGATGACGTTGCATTCGGCGAAAGGGCTGGAATTTGCGCGGGTGTTTATTGTCGGCATGGAAGAAGGGGTATTCCCGAGTTTCCGTTCTTTCGAAGAACCGGGACGGTTGGAGGAAGAACGCCGGCTGGCCTATGTGGGCATTACCCGGGCGAAGCAAAAACTGACCCTGTGTTATGCCGAAAGCCGCCGTTTATATGCCAAAGAAGAGCGCCATCTGCCGTCACGTTTTCTTGCCGAACTACCGACCGATTGCATTCAGGAAGTGCGGTTGCGCGGCACCGTGACCCGCGCTTACAATCGCAGTGCGGTGGGAAGCGCGGCGCCGGTATTATCGGATAATAATGAGTGGAAAAGCGGGCAGAAAGTCAAACACGCGAAATTCGGCTTAGGGACGGTAATCAATGTGGAAGGTGCGGAGAACAACACCCGATTGCAAATTGCCTTTCAGGGACAGGGAATTAAATGGTTAATTGCCGCGCTGGCGAAACTGGAAAAGCTTTAACAAAACCGACCGCACTTGAGTATAATTTCCGGCTTTTCGGCTTTTCGGCTTTTCGGCTTTTCGGCTTTTCGGCTTTTCGGCTTTCCGGTGGCGGGCGACCACCGCCTTGATTTAACGTTAAGGTTATCCGGCGGTGGGCGTCGTTTAGTAAAGCGTCACCAGTACAATCTGTTCCGGATCGATCGTGCAATAAACCGATTCGTTTAAGGCGAACGCTTCATCTTTACCCACGGTGGCGCAGCATGTGGTGTTGCCAGGCAGGCTCAGAATCACTTCTTTCACCTGATCTTTATCCGTAATCGCGCTGACGGTGGCGTTAAAACAGTTCGGCACGTTTTCCGGACGACTGTGATACAGTTTCACCCAAGGCGCTTTCACCATAATCATCACTTCTTTACCCGCAACAAGCTGTAAACGCACCGCACTTTGCGCGGTGATGGAGGCGATAAACGGATGAGGGAAATCGTCCACCTCAATTTCCACATAGCAATGAATATCTTGCCGGCGCAAACGAACGACTTTACCGAAAAACTGATTGCGCGCGCTGCTTTGCAGCGAAAAACGTGCGGTGGCGGACAGCAGGCTGTCCAGCGGAACCGTTTCATCTTGCAGAATTTCAAACGCTTTTTGCTGTGTTTTTTCCAGTAAATCATACAGTTGCAGCAAACGCTGGGCATAAACCGTCAATGCCGTGCCGCCGCCGTTTTTGCCGCCGATATTGCGCTCAAGCAACGGTTTCGGGCTGATATTGTTCATTGCTTCCAAATGATCCCATGCGCTTTTATAGCTGACCTGCGCATTTTTGGCCGCTTGGTTAATCGAACCGCAGTGCTGAATTTCTTTTAACAGCCGAATCCGTTTCGGATCGACAAACAGTTGCTGCTGTAGTTTTATGGTAAGAAGAATTTCGCTTTCCGACATCATGATGACTCCGTTTCAACCGTTCTGGGTATTTTAATGGAAAGTCCTTTTTTTATGTAGCTTTTATTTTTTAATTCGTTATATAATCCCGTGCATATTGCATCAATCACAGTCATGGAGAAACTTATGCTTAAATTTAAAAAACTTGCTCTTTCTTGTGTGTTGGCTTGTGCCGCACTGGCTTTATCCGCGCAGGCAAAACTCACCGTGTTCGCCGCGGCCTCAATGACCAATGCGCTGGAAGCCGTGAAAGCCGATTACGTCAAAGCCAACCCGCAGCAAGAAATCGATTTTTCATTTGCCTCTTCCTCCGTGCTTGCCCGCCAGATTACGGAAGGCGCGCCGGCCGATGTGTTTGTTTCCGCAGATCAGAAATGGATGGATTTTTTGGCGGAAAAAAAGGCCATTGCGGCGGATTCGCGCATTGATTTGGTCGGCAATAAACTGGTGATGATCGCACCGCAGCAAAGTCAGCTCAGTGCAGTCGATTTAAGCAATGACCAATGGCAGGCGGCGTTAAAAGGTTCTTATCTGGCGGTCGGCGATCCGGCGCATGTGCCGGCGGGCATTTATGCCAAAGCGGCGTTTACCTATTTAAAACAATGGGATCAGTTGCAGGATAAACTTGCCCGCGCCAATAACGTGCGCGCTGCGCTGGCGTTGGTCGAACAGGGTGAATCGCCGTTAGGTGTGGTGTATGCGACGGATGCGGCAGCAAGCCAGAAAGTCAAAGTGGTTGCAGTGTTCCCGGATGGCTCTCACCCGCCGGTGGAATACCCTGCCGCGATTATCGCTGGTCATGACAATCTGGAAAGCCGGGCATTTCTGGATTATTTAACATCTGGACCTGCGAAAAAAATATTTGAAAAATTCGGTTTTTCCAGTAAATAATACGCGGGCGGGGGACATCATTGTCCTCTGCGCCTTATCGTCAAGTTGATTGCAAAGGAAACGCGTTATCCCACATTTTATGTCATCACTGTTTGAATATTTTCAGTTATCCCAGCCTGAAATTAACGCGATTTTATTAAGTCTTAAAGTGGCGCTGATTTCTATTTTCGCCAGTTTGCCCCTTGCGGTTTTTCTCGCTTGGTTATTGGCGCGTAAAACATTCTGGGGCAAATCCGTACTGAACGGCATTATTCATCTGCCGCTGGTGCTGCCGCCGGTGGTGATCGGTTATTTGTTGTTGATCGTGATGGGGCGCAACGGGCTTGTGGGGCGCTATCTGCTGCAATGGTTTGATTTCAGTTTCGGCTTTAACTGGTACGGCGCGGCGCTGGCGTCGGCGATTGTGGCGCTGCCGCTGGTGGTGCGTTCAGTCCGGCTGGCATTGGAAAGTGTGGATTTCAGGCTGGAACAGGCGGCAAGAACGCTCGGCGCGTCCGGCGTGAGAACGTTTTTTACCGTCACGTTGCCGCTTTCTCTGCCGGGGGTGTTAGCCGGATTGATCCTCGGTTTTGCCCGCTCTTTGGGCGAGTTCGGCGCAACGATTACGTTTGTCTCCAATATTCCGAAAGTAACGCAAACCATTCCGCTGGCGATGTTTTCTTTCATTGAAACGCCGGGGGCGGAAGGTGCGGCGGCGCGGCTTTGTTTGATCGCCATTTTGATTTCGCTGCTTTCGTTGTTGGTCTCGGAATGGTTGGCGAAGCGAACACAGAAAAAACTGGGGCAGGCGGATGTTAGAGATTAATGTCAGTAAAAGGCTGGGGCAAATGGCATTTGCCGCCAATCTACAGATTCCGAATCAGGGCATTACCGCCTTATTCGGGCTATCGGGCTCGGGCAAGTCGTCGTTAATCAATTTAATCGGCGGGCTGCTGCAACCGGATCAGGGATATATTCAGTTAAATCACCGCACTTTGGTGGATACGCGCCGTCATATTAATCTGGCACCGAACCGGCGTCATATCGGCTATGTGTTTCAGGATGCGCGCTTATTCCCGCATTACACGGTAAAAGGTAATTTGCGTTACGGCATGAAAAATGCCAGTCGGCAGGAATTTGATGAGATTGTGGCGCTGCTGGGGATCGAACATTTGCTGAAACGCTATCCGATTACGTTGTCCGGCGGCGAAAAACAGCGGGTTGCCATCGGGCGCGCATTGTTGACCGATCCTGAAATTCTGTTGATGGACGAACCCTTGTCGGCACTGGATTTGCCACGCAAACGGGAATTGCTTAATTATCTGGAAATCCTGTCCAAACGAATTAATATTCCCATTTTGTATGTCACGCACAGTCTGGACGAATTATTGCGTCTGTCGGAACGGGTGGTGTTGTTGGACGACGGCAAAGTCAAAGCTTATGACCTCTTGGAAAATATCTGGCAAAATCCGTTATTCGATGCGTGGAAAACGGAAAACGAACAAAGTACCGTGCTGGCGCTGCCGGTGCATTTTCATCATCCGTTGTATAAAATGACCGCACTTGCTATCGGCGAACAATCGTTATGGGTCAGTGAGGTTGAGCCGCACGTTAATCAAAAAGTGCGGGTCTGTATTGCCGCCTCCGATGTTTCCGTTGCCTTGGTGCAGCCGCAGAAAAGCAGTATCCGCAATATTCTGCACGGCACCGTCTGCGCCCTTGCCGCGCGGGAAGATCGTATGGACGTGCAGATCGAGATTGAACGACAGCGCATTTGGGCGACGGTCAGTAAATGGTCCTGCAACGAGTTAAACCTGCAAATCGGGCAGCAGGTTTATGCGCAGATCAAAGCGGTGTCGGTGATCCGTTAAGGATGCCGCAACGGCATCCCGTTATTAGATAATGATCAGCGCTTTTTCGCCAGCATGGTGACGAATTTCATTTTGATCCGATTGCCGTTTGCATCGGTTTTGTGTAATTCGCCCATTTCCTCGTTATATTTTATAAATTCCCAATCCTGATAATACGCCTTAAGTTCATTTTGCTTGAAAGTAAAGGAAAACGGCACTGGACAAGGCACATCGTCCGTACTCATCGCCGCCACGATCAGATTATAACCGCCCGGATTGGTATGCTGCTGCATATTGCGGATAATCGCCGGCACCGCGTGGCGATCTAAAAACATAAATACCACGGTGGACAGAATAAAATCATAATTTTCTGCAATGGCCGCCGAGTTAATATCGTAAAGTGCGGTGTTTATCGTTAAATTTTCTTTCTCCGCGGTCTGGCTGAGAAACGCTACGCTGGCTTCGTTGTGATCCCACGCCGTTACCGTATGACCCAGCAGACTTAAAAACAGCGCATTGCGTCCTTGTCCGCAGCCGAGATCGAGCGTTTTGCAAGGTTTGATTAGTTGCACCGCACTTTTGACTTCCGAATGGGTGGCGGTCATATTATATTTTTTGCTGAAATAATCCGCCTTTTCGCAATAAAATTCCAGATAACAGGCCAGATCATCGGACAAAGCCGCCACTTTATGCCATTGTTGCGGCGGCACAAACGGTGTTTCCTGCCCGGCGCTGAAGATATGTTCGCTGACAATATCGCCCGCTTCGGTCAGCACATAAAATTTAAGTTTGCCCTCTAGCACCGTCAGCTTGCCCCAAGTGCCGGCTTTGGTGTTGTGTTTTTCCTGAAACATTTGCGGCAGGCTGTCTTTATGCCAGACAGGCATTTTTTTATAACAGATTAAGTCGTTTGACATCGGTTTCTCCAAATATAAAAAGTTGAGCGATATAGTAGGAAATAACCTGCCGATATGCAAGCGGTCGGCAAAAAAATATTGCGCTGCCATTCGTCTGCGCCGCCGGTAAGATGGCGAGCGGCGGGCGAAAAATATCGTAAATCAATGTAAATCTTGTTAAAATGCAGCGGTCTGTATCTGTTATCTATCAGAGGAGCTTATGCACTGTCCTTTTTGTTCCACCGAAGAAACCAAAGTGATTGACAGCCGTTTGGTTTCCGACGGCTATCAGGTTCGCCGCCGCCGCGAATGCGGGAAGTGCCACGAACGCTTTACCACCTTTGAAACCGCGGAATTGATCATTCCGAAAGTGATAAAAAGCGATCACAGCCGTGAGCCGTTCAACGAAGATAAATTGCGCCGCGGTATTTTGCATGCGCTGGAAAAGCGCCCGGTCAGTTCCGATGATGTGGAAAAAGCCATCAGCCATATCACTCATCAGCTGCGCGCTACCGGTGAGCGGGAAGTGCCGAGCAAACTTATCGGCAAACTGGCGATGAACGAGTTAAAAGTGCTGGATAAAGTGGCGTATATCCGTTTTGCTTCGGTATATTTAAGTTTTGACGACATTAACCAGTTCAGTCAGGAAATTGAAAATTTAAAGGATTAATATGCAACGCGGATTTACCCGGGATGACGGGCGATTTATGCAAATGGCGCTGCAACTGGCTGCCAAAGGCTTGTTTACCACCGCACCGAATCCGGCGGTGGGTTGTGTGTTGGTTAACAACGGCAAGGTGGTCGGGCAAGGATTTCATTGCAAAGCGGGACAACCGCACGCGGAAGTGATGGCATTGCGTGATGCCAGCGAGCGGGCGAAAGGAGCCACCGCTTATGTGACACTGGAACCTTGTTCGCATTTCGGTCGGACACCGCCTTGCGCCCGCGCTTTGATTGATGCCGGTGTGGTGCGCGTTATTGCCGCCATGCAGGATCCGAATCCGCAGGTGGCGGGTAACGGGCTGGCGATGTTAAAGGCGGCCGGAGTGGAAACGGTGGTCGGTTTATTGCAGGAACAGGCGGAAGCGCTGAATAAGGGGTTTCTCAAACGCATGCGCTGCGGCGTGCCTTTCGTACAGCTGAAAATGGCGATCAGCATTGACGGCAAAACCGCAATGGCGAGCGGCGAAAGCAAATGGCTGACCGGAGCTCTGGCCCGGCAGGATGTGCAGGCGGCGCGGGCGCAAGCCGCGGCGATTTTATCCACCGGTAAAACTGTGGCGGCCGATGATCCGTTGCTGAATGTGCGTTGGGAACAATTGCCGGAGGCGGTACGCAACGATTACCGGCAGGCGGATTTGCGTCAGCCGGTAAGAATTATTGTGG
Source organism: Necropsobacter rosorum (assembly GCF_964241405.1). Taxonomy (NCBI): domain Bacteria; kingdom Pseudomonadati; phylum Pseudomonadota; class Gammaproteobacteria; order Pasteurellales; family Pasteurellaceae; genus Necropsobacter; species Necropsobacter rosorum. The sequence continues at coordinate 415,364 of NZ_CAXSXF010000002.1, read as the reverse complement.
ATAATCAGCATTTGGTTCGGCCTGATCACAAGCTGTTTCAAATCCCATCGCCGGTGTGGCTGGTCAGCCGCAATGCGCGCGAGATGTCCGCCTTTCCCGATTTTTGTCAGCAGATCCGATTAACGGCGGATGATAACGCCCATTATCTGCCTGCACTGATGCACGAGCTGGGACGCCGCCAGATTAACAGCCTGTGGATTGAAGCGGGCGCCGGGCTGGCCGGCGCATTGATCGAACAGAAGCTGGTGGACGAACTTATCGTTTATATGGCGCCGAAGTTACTCGGCGAACAGGCGAAAGGGTTATTCCCTTTATCTCATATCCACCGGCTTGCCGACGCGCCGTTGTGGCGGCTGCAATCCGTACGGCAAATCGAATCGGACGTTAAACTGGTTTACCGACCTTGCGATGACAGTTAAAAAGGAAACAGTCATGTTAAAAAAAATTATTCAATCAATCTTGATCGGTCTGCTTGCCGCCGCGCTGATTTTATTCGTGTTGCCGTGGTTTCGCAGCACGCCGGCAATTTTACAGACGGATGTCGCCTCCTTTAAAGACGCCGTGCGGATTGCCTCGCCGGCGGTGGTGAATGTGTATAATCAGGCGTTTGCCTCGGCAAACAATAATTATCAGTCTCAGGTCAATAATCTGGGTTCCGGCGTGATTATGTCGAAAGACGGTTATATCCTGACCAATAAACATGTGATCCAAAATGCCGATCAAATTGTGGTGGCGCTGCAAAACGGCAAAATTTTTGAAGCCAGTCTGGTCGGTTCGGATAATCTGACCGATCTGGCGGTGCTGAAAATTAAGGCGGACAATTTATCCACCATTCCGCAAAATCCGCGGCGTCAGGATCATGTGGGCGATATCGTGCTGGCGATCGGCAATCCTTATAATCTGGGACAAAGCGTGTCGCAGGGGATTATCAGTGCGCTGGGGCGTAACGCCGTGGGCGATTTTATCGGACGGCAGAATTTTATTCAGACCGACGCCTCCATTAACCGCGGCAATTCCGGCGGCGCTTTGATTAACTCGGCGGGCGAACTGGTGGGAATCAGCACCTTGAGTATCGGTAAAAACGCCAATGAAATTGCGGAAGGATTGAATTTCGCCATTCCGATTGAGCTTGCCAGCGATGTGATGCATAAGATTATTCGCGACGGTCGGGTGATTCGCGGCTTTTTCGGCGTGCAGAGCGATATTCTGTTCAGCAACGGGCAGGGCGCCAAAACGGAAAAAGGCATCGTGATTACCAGCGTGATGGAAAACAGTCCGGCGGCAAAAGCCGGCATTCAGCCCGGCGATGTGATTTTGAAATTCGGTGATGTAGAGGCCGAATCGCCGGCGCAAATGATGAATGTGATCAGCAATATGAAGCCGAATACCACCATGAATGTGGTGATTTCCCGGTTGGGTAAAACGCTGGTATTGCCGGTCACCATTGAAGAATATACGGTGAACTGATATGTGGCAAAACGAGCTGAAAATCAGTCATTTTTTCGCCTGTCTGGATCGCCTGCGGCTGATTCAGCGCTGGTCGTTAATGCGTAATATCGAAAAAGAGAATCTGGCGGAACACAGTTTACAGGTTGCGTTTGTGGCGCATATGCTGGCGCTGATCAAAAACAAATTTTATGCCGGCAGGCTGAATCCCGATCGGATCGCGGTGCTGGCCATGTATCACGACAGCTCGGAAATTTTCACCGGCGATTTGCCGACGCCGATTAAATATTTCAATCCGGCGATCACCGAAGCCTATAAACAAATCGAAAGTGCCGCCGAACTGCACCTGCTGAGCCTGCTGCCGGCGGAATTGCAGCAGGATTTTGTGCCTTATCTGGACAGCGAGCGGTTTTCCGCGCAGGAAAAACATATCGTTAAACAGGCGGATTTACTGTGCGCCTATATCAAAGTCAAGTTCGAACTGGAAAACGGTAATCAGGAATTCGCGCAGGCAAAAGTGCGGTTGGAAAAACTGATGGATGAATGGCACAGCGACGAAATGGACTATTTTGTGCGGGTTTTCGTGCCGAGTTTCGGGCGCAGTATTGATGAAATCACCTTGTAGGTGAAAAGAAAAAAGTGCGGTGAAAAAACCGCACATTTTTTTACCGCACTTTATCTTAGCCGAGATCTTAACCGAGCCGTCGGGCATAGCCTTTTACGTCCGCCGCAGGTTTTGGTTAAACCACGCCACATAATCGAACTGATCATAATATTTTTTACCGAACAGGCCGGAATAATCGAAGAGATCGCCGACGCATTCCTGCGCTTCGAACCCTTTGATATAAAACGCAGAGTTGATATCCGCATAAGGTTTGCGGGTGAACACCACTTTGTGAGCGAAAGGCAGCTGATCAAACGCCTGCAAATCCTGATAGCGGCAGCCGTCGCGGTCGGTCATCATAATAAACAGATTGTCCGGGTCGATCCGCCGGCTGCGTTCCTGCCATTTCGCCTCCGCTTCCTGAGCGGAATGGTAATGCATAAAATGAATGGTAAGATCATCCAGATACCCGATAGGATAAGGGGTATTTTCCGCCGCAAAGCGCAGCGGATGGTGCTGGTAATACTTCATATGCTGTAGGTAACGGATAAAATCCTGCGGGGTCAGATACAGATTGACGAACGGCGAGTTAAAGCGTTCGCCGAGATCATGCAGAATCAAGGCGCCGTTGCAGTTGCTGGCGAGAAGCGACATATTGTGGTTTTGCAGCTCCTGTCTGTTTTTTTCGTTAATGCCCTGACGAAAAAACAGATTCATCGCTTTTTTGATCAAAGTACACGGAAACATAGCAATACCACCCAAAGAAAAAAGTGCGGTCGATTTTACCGCACTTTTGCTTATTTGCCTAAATTATCGAAGAATTTTTTTACCCCGTCCAGAAAGCTGGAGGATTTCGGACTGTGCTGTTTGCCGTCGAGGCTTTCGCCCAGTTTGCGTAGCAGCTCTTTTTGCTCTTCATTTAATTTGATCGGCGTTTCAACGGTGATTTTGCAAATTAAATCCCCCACATAGCCGCCGCGTGCCGAACTGACGCCTTTGCCGCGCAAGCGCAGCAGTTTGCCGGTTTGGGTTTCCGCCGGAATTTTCACTTTCAGACGACCGTCTAAAGTCGGCACTTCGATTTCGCCGCCTAATGCCGCCATGGTGAAACCGATCGGCACTTCGCAATAAAGGTTGTTGCCGTCACGTTCAAAAATATGATGTTCCTTGACATGGATCACCACATACAAATCACCGGCCGGCGCGCCGTTTTCTCCCGCCGCGCCTTCACCCGACAGACGCAGCTGATTGCCGGTATCCACACCCGGCGGAATGGTGACGGACAGATTTTTGCGTTTATGTACGCGCCCTTCGCCGTGACAGTGGCTACAAGGTTTTTCGATTTTTTTACCGCTGCCGTGGCAGGTCGGGCAGGTTTGCTCGGTCATAAAGAAACCCTGCTGACGACGAATCCGGCCGGAACCGTGACAGGTCGGACAGGTTTCCACTTTAGAACCGGCTTCCGCACCGGAACCGTGGCAATGATCGCACTGCGCAAGGGTATTGATCTGAATATCTTTTTTCGCCCCGCGTACCGCTTCTTCCAGCGTAATTTCTATGTCGTAGCGCAAATCTTCGCCGCGTACCACACGCTGACGCGTGCGTCCGCCGCCAAAAATATCGCCGAACATATCACCGAAAATATCGCCGAAATCGGCACCGCCGAAACCGCCGCCGAATCCGCCCGCACCGCCTTGTTCAAAGGCCTGATGACCGTATTGATCATAAGCGGCGCGCTTTTCTTTATCGGCGAGAATTTCGTAGGCTTCGTTGACTTCTTTGAATTTTTCTTCGCTTGCTTTGTCACCCTTGGTACGGTCGGGATGATATTTCATCGCCAGACGTTTATAGGCTTTTTTTATCGCCTTTTCGTCCGCGTTGCGTTCCACACCAAGGACTTCGTAATAATCTTTTTTCGCCATAATAATGCTTCGAGGTTGAGTGCGGACGCCCGAACGGGTCTCCGCGTTTTAAGCTTGTTTACATGCCAAAAGGGCGTATCGCTACGCCCTTGTGATGAGTGAATGAAAAGCCGTTATTTATTGTCTTTCATTTCTTCGAACTCGGCATCGACTACATCGTCATTGCCTTTTGCGTTCTGGCTCTGTGCCTGCGCATCCGCCTGCGCTTGTTGCTGACCGGCCTGAACCAGTTTTTCCGAAACCTGGATTAAGGCTTGAACTTTGGCATCGATAGCGGCTTTATCTTCGCCTTTCGCTGCGCTTTCAAGGTCATTCACCGCAGATTCAATCGCCGCTCTGTCTTCCGCTGGTAATTTATCACCCGCTTCGCTTAATTGTTTGCGAGTGGAGTGAACTAAATGATCCGCCTGATTACGCGCCTGCACTAATTCTTCAAATTTACGGTCGGCTTCGGCGTTCGCTTCGGCGTCGCGTACCATTTGTTGAATTTCTTCATCGCTTAAACCGGAAGAGGCTTTAATGGTAATCTGCTGTTCTTTACCGGTGCCTTTGTCTTTGGCCGATACATGAATGATACCGTCCGCATCAATATCGAAGGTAACTTCAATCTGCGGCATACCGCGCGGTGCAGGGTTAATTCCTTCCAGATTGAACTGACCCAGCGATTTGTTCGCCGAGGCTTGTTTACGTTCACCTTGCAGCACATGGATTGTTACCGCACTCTGGTTATCTTCCGCGGTGGAGAACACTTGCGATTTCTTAGTCGGAATCGTGGTGTTTTTCTCAATCAGCGTTGTCATCACACCGCCCATGGTTTCGATACCAAGGGATAATGGTGTAACGTCTAACAGCAACACGTCGGTGACATCACCGGCTAATACGCCGCCCTGTACCGCCGCACCGATCGCAACGGCTTCGTCCGGGTTGACGTCTTTACGCGGTTCTTTACCGAAGAATTCGGCAACTTTCTGCTGTACTAACGGCATACGGGTCTGACCGCCCACCAAAATAACGTCGTCAATTTGTGATACGCTCAACCCTGCGTCCGCCAATGCGGTTTTTACCGGTTCCATTGAACGGGTTACCAGATCTTCCACCAACGCTTCCAGTTTCGCGCGGGTCAGTTTGATGTTCAGGTGTTTAGGGCCGGTCGCATCCGCGGTAATGTACGGCAGGTTGACATCGGTCTGCTGTGCGGAGGACAATTCGATTTTGGCTTTCTCGCCCGCTTCTTTCAAACGCTGCATGGCTAACGGATCGTTGCGTAAATCCACGCCTTGTTCTTTTTTGAACTCATCGACCAAATAATTAATGACACGGTTGTCGAAGTCTTCACCGCCTAAATGGGTATCCCCGTTAGTGGATAACACTTCAAAGGTTTTTTCGCCGCCCACTTCGTCAATTTCGATAATGGATAAGTCGAATGTACCGCCGCCCAAGTCATACACCGCGATGGTATGGTTGCCTTTACCTTTATCCAGCCCGTAAGCCAGTGCCGCCGCAGTCGGTTCGTTAATAATACGTTTAACTTCCAAACCGGCGATACGGCCGGCGTCTTTGGTAGCCTGACGCTGAGCGTCGTTAAAGTATGCCGGCACCGTAATTACCGCTTCGGTTACGCTTTCGCCCAGAAAATCTTCTGCGGTTTTCTTCATTTTTTTCAGCACTTCGGCAGAAATCTGCGGCGGCGCCATTTTGTCGCCTTTCACCGACACCCAGGCATCGCCGTTATCCGCTTTGACAATGTCAAACGGCATAATGCTGACGTCACGCTGAACTTCCTGATCTTCAAAACGACGGCCGATTAAGCGTTTGATGGCGAATAATGTGTTTTTCGGATTGGTTACCGCCTGACGTTTTGCCGGTTGACCGACTAAAGTTTCGTTATCATTCGTATATGCAATGATTGACGGGGTGGTACGATCGCCTTCCGCATTTTCAATAACGCGCGGTTTGTCACCGTCCATAACGGCGACACAAGAGTTTGTTGTACCTAAGTCAATACCAATAATTTTTCCCATAATATGTTTTCTCCTGTTAAATTTGCTGCATGTCGCTAAGATTGGGCCGGCTTTTACTATTTCAAGTGAATGTCAGTAAAAAGTTTGCAAAAGTGCGGTGATAAAATACCGAATTTCTGCGGGCCGTCTGCTCTTGCCAGACTAAATGCGAGCGGAAAAGCGGAATTCAAGGGGAAAAGCTAAAAATTTTTTAACTTATGACGTATTTGTGCTAATTTAACCCCGGTAGATAAAATAATATTCAATATAAAGGAACTGATTATGAGAAAATCATCGATAGCCCTCGGGGTTATTGTCGCACTCGGCGCGCTGTGGACGGGCGGGGCGTGGTACACCGGGAAAACGGCGGAAGCGCAGTATCAGTATCAGCTGAATAAAAGCAACGAAAGGCTGGCAACGCTCGGTCTCGGCGGCGAGATGAGCGCGCAGCTTGAAAATGTCAAATTCGAACGCGGTCTGTTTAGCTCGACAGTCAGCTATGATGCGGTGATTCGCTCGACAAAAGAGAATAAAAGCTATGTCATCCCGTTTGCCGGCAAGGTGTATCATGGTCCGCTGACGATCAATGATTTTTCCGTCGCCATGTTTTCGGCGGAAGTGGCGATGGTAAAAAATCAACAGACCGAAAACTGGTTTAAAGACAATCAATCCAACCCGCTGAAAAGCACCTTTATGATGACCTATGATCAGCGGCTGAAAGGAACGGCATATTCCGATGTCTCGGGTGAGTTGAATAACGGCCGGCTGGAATGGTCGCTGTCCGCTGATTTTGATACGGATAAAGACGGATACGGCAAAACCCGGGTGACTATCCCGTCGGCAAAAATTACGCTGGATGCATTGCCGCACGAGACGGCTTCCGAGCGCGACGGGCTGCAAAGCGGTGTGCTGACCGCCGTCAACAGTCATATTGAGCTGGACAGAACGTCGGGCGAAGAATTAAAAGCGTTGTTGCCGGGATCTTATTACCTTAAAAGCGAGGATCTCCGTCTGGACGGTAAAAATCATGCCGGTCAGACAATCAGCACGGCGTTTAAAAATGCCGAACTGGGGCTGGCGATAAAAGCGGAGCAGGGTTTTGCCGATGCGGCGGTGATGTACAAAGCGGAGGATATCGCTCATAACGGCCTGTCTTTCGGCGGTGCCGATATGATTATGCAGTTTAATCATCTGGACGTTCAGGCCTTAAACACGCTCACGGATGAAATGGATAAACAACAGGGGGATAACCTGACGTTGACACCGCTTGCCGACGATGCGCTGAAAGTGATTCTGAACCGTTCGCCGCAGATCAAAATTACTCCGTTCGCTTTTTTCAATCCGAAAGGAAAGTTATCGGCGCAATTTAATCTGGTGTTAACCAAAGATGTCGAGCAGCGGGTGCGGGAACAGAAAACCGTGCTGGGATTATTTAACGAGCTGGGGCTTGATATTGAGCTGGATAAAGCGGCATTGACCGAATATCTGACCCTGATTGAGCAAGCCAATTCGCCGACGCTCGGCCGTGAAGCCGCGGCGGCGCTTGCCGACAGCCGAATGCAGGAATTGCTGCGTCAGGCCAGACAGGCCAATCTGTTCAACGAAACGGACGAACAGTTAAGCCTGCATTTGTTGCTGGACAATCATCAATTGAATTTCAACGGCGCGCCGCTTTCCGATCAGGAAGTGCAGATGGCATTGTTTGCGGCAATGATGATGTTCGGCAGATAATCGCCGGCGGTATTTCTCCTAAATTCTCCTAAAAAAGTGCGGTGGAATTACAGTCAGTTTTCACCGCACTTTAACTAGTTGATTCGAAGACGGTTTATGCCGGATGAGCGCAAAGAGTTATAACGGCACCGTTAATTGACCGATGAGATACATTGCTCGGCAAGCGATAACGCGGTTGTCGCAGTAAGTAAAGCATTAAATACCGCGAGGAGGCGAGGCGATGACTTATCCCGACGATGATTATCCGATGGATTCGGCGCAAGCAAAACGGCCGCATATTAATCCGAGCGCGTATCCGAAACCGAGCCAAGAGGCATTAAAAGTGCGGTTAAATGAGCTGCAATATCGGGTGACGCAGGAAAAAGAGACGGAATATCCGTTTCGGAATGAATACTGGGATCATTTTGAGCCGGGAATTTATGTGGATATTACCACCGGCGAGCCTTTATTCCGTTCTGCGGATAAATTCGATTCTCCCTGCGGCTGGCCGAGTTTTAGCAAGCCGATTGTGCCGGAAGTCGTGAAGTATCAAAAAGATATCGGCTTTACGATGATCAGAACAGAAGTGCTGAGTCGTTCGGGCAATGCGCATTTAGGTCATGTTTTTGATGACGGGCCGGCGACAAGCGGCGGATTGCGTTATTGTATCAATAGCGCGGCAATACGTTTTATTCCGCTGCACAAAATGGAAGAGGAAAATTACGGTTATTTAATTCCATGGCTGGAAGATCACGCACAAAACGGCTAAGGGCGGAAGGCGAGATGCTTCCGCCCGTTTTTTCTTCTTTTACTTACGGCTGACCGCCAGCGGTGAAAAGGTTTGCGCCACCGGCATGATCTCAATCCGATTGATATTGACATGCGGCGGTTGCTGATAGATCCATAAAATCGTGTTGGCGATATCTTCGGGGCGGATATAGTCCACATTCTGATAAAGACCGGCGGCCTTGGCGTCGTCGCCTTTAAAACGCACGTTAGAAAATTCCGTACCGCCGCATAAACCCGGTTCGACATTGGACACGCGGATTGGCGTACCGGCTAAATCGGCGCGTAAATTGAGGCTGAACTGCGCCACGAACGCCTTGGTTGCGCCGTACACATTGCCGCCCGGATAAGGATAAGTGCCGGCAATGGAACCCAGATTAATAATATGTCCCCGATTGCGCTCGACCATTTGCGGTAAAATCTGGCGGGTCAGATAGACCAGCCCCACCACATTGGTGTTGATCATAGTCTGCCAGTCGTTAAAGTCGGCTTGATGCGCCGGTTCCAGACCTAAAGCCAGCCCGGCATTGTTAATCAGCCCATCGAGTTGTTGCAGGCTTTCAGGCAGTTGGCGAAGTGCGGTGTCAATTTGCGCAGGATCGGACACATCCATTTGCAGCGGATAAAACTGATCGCCCAGTTCCTGTTTTAAAGCCTGTAATTTATCCGCACGGCGTGCCGCGCCGATAACCGAATAACCAGCCTTGACAAAGGCGGTACAGATAGCTTTACCAAAACCGGCGGAGGCACCGGTGACGAGAATAGTCATAATGTTACTCCTTACAGTTGTTGCAGATAATTTTTGCCTAATGCGTTCATTTGCCGGATTATCCAGCGTTGTCGCTGCTGAACGTAGGCGGAAGGGCGGTTGACCTTAAATAACCGCGGATTCGGCAGCACGGCGGCCAGCAGAGCCGCTTCCTGCTGGCTCAGATCCCGTGCCGGTTTTTTGAAATAATGCCGACTGGCGGCCTCGACTCCGAAAATACCGTCCCCGAATTCGGCGATATTTAAATAGACTTCCAGGATCCGGCGTTTTGACCATAACAGTTCGAGCATCAACGTCGCCGGCACTTCCAGCCCCTTACGCAGCCAGCTCTGGCCATGCCATAAATACAGGTTTTTCGCCGTTTGCTGCGAAATGGTTGATGCGCCGCGAATCTGTTTCGAATGCCGGTTATGCTTAAATGCGCTTTCAATGGCCTGCCAGTCAAAGCCGTTATGTTCGGGAAAAAACTGATCTTCGGCGGCGATCACCGCCAGCTGCATTTGCCATGAGATCTGTTCGATACTTGTCCAGCGATAATGCAGCGAATAGCTTTCCCATTGCAACATATGGGCGATTTTCTGCTGTGCCATATAGGCGGAAAACGGCACCGGCACGAAACGAAAAAACAAAGTGACGCCGCAGCATACCAATACCAGACGGCATAGCCAGCGCCAGCCGTTTTGTCGCAGCCGGTGAACCGCGTTTTGCAGGCTAATTTTCTTCCGTTTGCCCATCAAGCTGCTCTTTTACCCATTGCATAAAATCGGGCGGCATGGTTTTGATCATATTCGAGCCGCGAGTAATCGTTGCCGCGCTGGTATTCAGATTCTGCTGAATTTCCCGCTGCGGCAGGGCTTTGTCCAGCAACTGTGCGACAATTTGCAACCGTAGTCCCACCGCATCCCGTTCGTCCGCCGTCAGCAGCAGGGTCAACAGCTCCTGTTCTTTGCCCTGCTCGAAGGCATGACGTAATATTGTGATAAAGGCGTGCCATTGTTCCATATTGCGACTTACATACATAAATTCACCTCATAGCGTAGTACTGGTGCACTAGTATAATCGATTATATTCCTCTTGGGTAAATTTTTGTATCGGCAGATTTTGCAAGCGTTGATAATAATAGGCATAGGTCAGCACATTCTGCACATAGCCACGGGTTTCGTAAAAGGGAATTGAGGCGACAAATTCAGCCATGCTCAGCTTGCCGGCAGATCTTTCCAGCCAGCTGTCAACCCGCCGTGCGCCGGCATTATAGGCCGCCGCGATTAAAATACGGTTATTGCCGTAGCGATCATATAATTCCTGCAAATGGGCGGTTCCCAGCATGATATTGGTAAACGGATCGAACAGCCGTTTATCATCGCCATACGGCAGGCTGAATTTCTGCGCCGTCAGTCTGGCGGTGGACGGCAGCAGTTGCATTAATCCTCTGGCATCGGCGGGCGAGGTCGCATTCGGACGCCATGCGCTTTCCTGACGACTGATTGCCATGGCAAAAGTGCGGTCGATTTTTTTATCGTTTAAGAATAAATCAAACCAATCCTGATAAGCGTTTGGCAGGCGTAAACGAATAAAGCGCCAGGCTTTTGCCTGAATGGTGGCTTCGACCTGCAAATCATACCATTGCTGTTGGCCGGCATATTCCGCCAGCTGCAATTTTTGTTGAAATACCGCGGCATCGAGCAATTTGCGCCATTCGCGCCCGGCGTTGGCATTGTCGTTGACATAGCGCAATTCCTGAATCCGCGCCAGCTCACCGGCGTATTTTTGCGCAACATCAAGGTTTTTATCCGCCGTCAGTTCTTTCATTTGCGGTTGGTAGTCAATGCCCAGTTCTTCGGCGGCCAGCATCGGATAAAAACCGGCGCCATCGTTTTGCATCGCCCGCAGGATTGCCTGCGCCTGCGTGTTTTTTCCTTGCTTTTGTAAGGCCTTGGCCGACCAATAGCGCCATTCGTCTTTGGCCGCGGTTTTATCCGACAGCGCCTGTAGCCACGGCGTGATCTCGCTTTGTTGGCGAATAGCAAGGCGAATGCGCCGTTCCAGCAGCGCATCATCTTTTAACGCGATGATTTCTTTATCCCGCCATTGTTGCAGGTTGTCGTTCTCGGTGTCGAAAATCCGACTCAGCAGGCGTTTTTTCCATTGGGCGGTTTGTTGTGCGGTGAGGCCGAAGCGGTTCGCCCAGTCGGCGAATCGGGCAAAGGGCGCATCGGCCGGCAAATCCGTTTCCGCCACAGTGTTAATAAAGGCGGGCATCACCGCCAGCAGCAGGCGTTTATCCTCGGCGTTTTGCGGCGATAATTTTTCGATATAAAAGGTATTGTGGGGATTTTGCAGCGTCTGCGGGCTGTTCAGCAGGCGGTTGAGATCCGTCAGCCAGGTTTTCAGCCCATTGTCTGCGGCCTGTCTTGTCAGATGAGTAATCAGGTTCGTGTTATTTTTCTCAAATGCCAGCAAGGCACGCTGTTTGACCCGTTCGGGCGTAATGCCGCCGTCTTTCGACCATTGATCCAACAACGGATCGCATTGTCTTGGCAGGCTGTCGCCGGTCAGCCAGAGTTGAGTGAACTCCTGTGCGGAAAGTGCGGTCTGTTTTTTGTCAGTTTTAGCCAGTTCCTGTCGGGCCTGCATCAGAATACAACGGGTACGCTGATCCGCCGGTAATGCGTTGGCATTGGTCAGAATGTCCTGCCAACGGGCATTTTTTTGTTGCTGTTGCAGCCAGTCGGTACTGAGATCCGCCGCCGGAAAGTCCGGATTGCGTTTGCGAAAGGCGAGGATTTCGCTCAGGGTGATATTGTCTTTATCGGCTTTCAGTAACTGATATTCGGCATAGGGATACAGCGGGTAATCAGTCAGTTCCGCCAGTAGGTTTTGTGCGATCCGGCGGGTATTTTCGCTGCTCGAGGCGCTTAGTATCTGCGTGAGCGTCTGATAGGTGCGACGCTGTTGGCTAAGGCGGTTTTGGCTTTGCTGGGCATCGTGCAGACGCTGAATTTCCTGTTCCAGCGCGGCGATTTTCTGCGCACTCGGATCAGCCGGATTGGTTGTTCGGTTTGCGCTGTTTTCAGTTGGGGAGGCCGCCGTGTTAGCGGTTTGTTTTTCGCTGGCAACGGCAGGCACGGCGGGATTGGCGGCGAACAGGGCGCAAGCGCTCGATGAAAGCAGAATGCTCAGTAAAAGTCGTTTTGCGTTCATAATTCCTTCCTGTTAATAGCACAAAACCCGAATAAATCGGGTTTGATAAACAATGTTAAATTAGACCGCACTTTGGTTGAAAAGTGCGGTGAAATTTTACGGCATTTCGTCAATGGCGTCTTTATCCACTTTCTGCACCACCATGTGTTCGCGTTTTAAGCCGAGATCAAAGGCAATCGCAATGGCGACGAAGATGGAAGAATAAGTACCGAAACCGATCCCGATCAATAACGCCAGCGAGAAGCTGTGAATGGTCGGCCCGCCGAAGGCAAATAAAGCAATCACCACAAACAGGGTTGTGATCGACGTCATCAGGGTTCTGGACAGAGTTTGCGTCAGGGAAATGTCAATCACGTCCATGGTGCCGATGCGGCGGATTTTACGGAAGTTTTCGCGCACGCGGTCAAACACCACGATACTGTCGTTCAGGGAATAGCCTACCACGGAGAGAATCGCCGCCACGAAGGTCAGATCCATTTCAATCTGCAGATAGGAAAACACGCCCAGTGTGACGATCACATCGTGTGCCAGCGCCAGCACGCCGCCGGTACCCAGACGCCATTCAAAACGCATACCCACATAACCGAGCAACATCAGCAGCGTGGCTAAGGTGGCGTAAATGGCGCCTTGCGTCAGCTCTTCGCCCACATTCGGCCCGACGAATTCCACACTGCGGATTTGAATGGCGCTGTCCAGTTTGCCGAGCATGGTTTGGATTTTATTACCGATTTCCGCATCGCTGGCGGTGGCCGGCAAGCGGATCATCACATCACGCACGCCGCCGGTGGTTTGTACCAGCGCGCTTTCAATACCGTTTTCTTTTAACGTGGCACGCACTTTCTCCAGTTCGGCCGGTTGGGAGAAATGGGTTTCGATCACCGTACCGCCAGTGAAATCCAAGCCCCAGTTAAACCCTTTGGTGAAGATAAAAAAGAAACAAACGGCAATCACAATCACCGAAAACAGGTAGCCCCATTTACGGTATTTCATAAATTCAATCAGTTCGAAAGGTAATTTAACGCCTTGGAACTCGTGAACTTTTTTCTGTTTTGTTAATAAACTCACAATGTTATCCTCACGTTAAATTGACAGTTTTTCCACTTTTTTACCGCCGTATAGCCAGTTGACCAGCATACGGGTACCGGTAATGGCGGTGAACATTGAAATCGCCACCCCCAGCGACAGCGTAATGGCGAAGCCTTTCACCGGCCCGGTGCCGACGGCGTAAAGCACTACGGCGGTCAGAATGGTGGTGAGGTTGGCGTCGAAAATACTGGTAAAGGCGCCGTTATACCCTTCGTTAATGGCTTGCTGAACGGAACGTCCGTTACGCATTTCTTCTTTGATACGCTCGAAGATCAGAACGTTGGCGTCAACGGACATGCCGACGGAAAGGATGATCCCGGCGATCCCCGGCATGGTCAGCGTCGCGCCCGGCAGCAAAGACATTAAGCCCACCAACAGCACCATATTGGCCATTAAGGCAATATTGGCGAACAGGCCGAATAATTTGTAGTACACCAGCATAAACAGGATAACGATAGCCAGCCCCCATACACCGGCTTTCAAGCCTTGTTCGACATTTTGTGCGCCTAAAGACGGGCCGACGGTGCGTTCTTCAACAATTTGAATCGGAGCGGTCAGCGCGCCCGAACGCAGCAGCACGGACAGATTCTGCGCTTCCGCCGGGCTGTCGATTCCGGTAATTTGGAACTGGCTGCCGAAACGTCCCTGAATCGTGGCGACGTTAATGACTTCTTCATGTTTTTCCAGAACGGTTTTGCCGTTTTCGTCTTTTTTACCGCTGTCTTTATATTCCACATATAAGGTTGCCATCGGCTTTTTCAGATTCAGCTTAGTGGTTTGCGACATTATTTCGCCGCCTTCGCTGTCCAGCGTGACGCTGACCTGCGGTGACGCGGTGTTTTGATCCACCCCGGAACTGGCGTTGGTAATATGTTCACCGCCGAGTACCGCACGTTTATACAACACGACCGGATTACCGTGACGATCCAGTTTAACTTCCGAATCGGACGGCACCATGCCGCGTGCCGCCGCATCCGGATTGGCGTTTTGGTTGACCAGACGGAATTCCAGTGTGGCGGTGGCACCTAAAATTTCTTTTGCTCGCGCGGTATCCTGTACCCCCGGCAGTTCCACCACGATGCGCTCAGCACCCTGTCGCTGGATAACCGGCTCGGATACGCCCAGCTCTTCCACACGGCGACGCAAAATACTTAGGTTCTGCTCAATGGCGTGATCGCGCGCTTCATTCAGCGCCGCATCGGACAAGCCCAAAGACAGGGTATTGTTTGATACTTCGTTCACTTCAAGAGTCGGATGCTGTTTACGCAGGAAACGTTGTGCGCCGGATAGCTGCTCGGGTTTAGCCAGGGTGACCAGCGTGGTAAAATTCTCACCGCCGCGGATGGCGCTGTATTGGTATTTTTCTTTACGCAATTCGGTGCGCAAATTGTCCTGTAGCTGTTCCTGACGTTTGCTTAACGCGGTGTTCATGTCCACTTCCATCAGGAAGCGCACCCCGCCGCGTAAATCCAGCCCCCATTTCATCGGGTTGCCGCCGATATCGGTCAGCCATTTCGGGGTCGCCGCGGCAAGGTTGAGGGCGACGGAATAATTATTGCCTAATGTTTCGGTAATTTTGTCCTTCGCCAGCAGCTGATCATCGGTGTTATTAAAACGGGCCAGAATAGAACCGTTTTCCAGCATAATCGATTTAAGCGGCAATTGGTTCTGCGCTAATATATGCTGAACCTCACCGAGCAATGTGCTGTTGGCTTCCTGTCCGCGGGTGCCTGAGATTTGCACGGCGGGATCTTCGCCGTAAAGATTCGGAAGAGAATATAAAAGACCAATGGCGACCACAAGGATCACCATTAGATTCTTCCATAAAGGGTAACGATTTAACATAGATTTCCTGTTCCCTTGCGGAATAGATTAAACATTAAAGATCGCTGATCGGTTGATCTTTCGGTAAGACGGAAACGATAAAGTTGCGTTGAATGCTGACTTCGGTTTTAGAATTTAAGGCGATGACCACATCTTCGCTGTCCGGTGAAATTTTGGTGATTTTTCCCATTAACCCGCCGGAAGTCAGCACTTTGGTTCCTTTCGCCAATTCGGACATTAATTGTTTGTGGGCTTTGTTGCGTTTCGCCTGCGGACGATAAATCATAAAATAGAAAATCAGACCGAAAATCACGAAAATAAACAACATTGACATTGGGCTACCTTGTTGAGCTTCCATTTTGTATCCTTTTTAAAGTTAAATTAATCATAATTCCAGAAAAAACAGGTGGCTAAAATAGCATAAAATGGGTCTAATGTGAAAAACATTTTATGCGGCGGCGGAGAAAACGACGGCGGGATTATTTTCCGATTACCAGTTGTCGATAGGCAGGAAACTGTTCGACGCAAATAAGCCGCCGACCCGTTTGGCGGCACAGCAGTCGAAAATCCTCAATTGCGGCGGATAAATTCAACCGCAGATATAATACGTCCTGCGGTTGTAATTGAGCCAATGCCCGTTTCGTTCTTAATAGCGGAACCGGGCAGCTGAACTCGGTTAAATCCAGTACATATTCGGCCATATTATGCTGTCGCGTTATTTTTTGCGCCGTGCCGCCATGATTTTCCCCATGGCTTGCAGTTCGGCCGCCGATAGCTGTTGTTTGCCGAGTTCAAACAGCGGTTCTTCCCGTGCGATATGGCTGTCATACGCGGCGATAAAGGTATCGATTAACGCCGGATCAACCTGCGCACAATCGTCGTGCAACAGCGCCTCCAGTTGTGCGGACAGGCGCGCCCAGTTTTGGTGCAAATCAAGATGCTGGCGTTCAAGGGCATCAATATCCGGCTGCACATCAGGCCGGTAACTGAGCAGCGCCGGGAAAAAATCCTGTTCTTCATCTTCGTGATGCAGCGGCGCCGAGTGATTGAAATAAGTCAGGATTTGCCGCACATCATTTTTTACCGCCTGATTGATGCCCTTCGTTTGCAAATAACCCGGCAGAATCCGTAACTGGCGGCAAAAACCTTTCACCTTACCGTGGCAGGCGTACAGCATGTCGATGGGATCATCCCAGCCGACGGCCGGGGGCGTGTTGAAATTCAGCATTATCTTACCTTTATCCTTACGTTATGCGCCGGCTAATTGCAGCGGCGGAACGGGTTTTCCCATGCGGGCATAAAAATCCTGCACGAATTGTTCGAAGCGGTCTTCCTCAATAGCCGTGCGGATCTGTTGCATCAGACGCTGATAATAACGCAGATTATGAATCGTATTCAATCTGGCGCCCAGAATTTCCCCGCATTTATCCAAATGATACAGGTAGGATTTGGTGTAATGCTTGCAGGTGTAGCAATCGCATTGCGCATCAAGCGGCGTGGTATCGTCGCGGTATTTGGCGTTGCGGATTTTTACAATCCCGTCGCTGACGAACAAATGCCCGTTGCGCGCGTTGCGGGTCGGCATAACGCAATCGAACATATCAATCCCGCGGCGCACGCCTTCCACCAGATCTTCCGGTTTGCCTACGCCCATCAAATAGCGCGGTTTATCCGTCGGCAGTTGCGGACAGACATATTCCAGAATACGGTGCATATCTTCTTTCGGTTCGCCCACCGCCAAACCGCCTACCGCATAGCCGTCGAAGCCGATATTGACCAAACCTTGCAAAGAAGTTTGCCGCAACTCTTCAAACACACCGCCCTGCACAATGCCGAACAGCGCATTGCGGTTGCCTAATTCGTCGAAACGCTGGCGACTGCGCTGCGCCCAACGCAGCGACATTTCCATGGATTTTTTGGTATAGTCGAAAGTGGACGGATAGGGCGCGCATTCATCGAAAATCATTACAATATCGGAACCGAGATCATATTGAATTTCCATGGATTTTTCCGGTGACAAAAAAATCCGTTCGCCGTTAATCGGATTCTGGAATTTCACCCCTTGCTCGGTGATTTTACGCAGTTTGCCCAGACTGAACACCTGAAAGCCGCCGCTGTCGGTCAGAATCGGCCGCTGCCATTGCATAAAATCGTGTAAATCCCCGTGTTTGCGCATTACTTCCTGCCCCGGACGCAGCCATAAATGAAAAGTATTGCCGAGCAGAATTTCCGCCCCGCTGGCGCGCACTTCTTCCGGCGTCATGCCTTTGACCGTGCCGTAAGTACCCACCGGCATAAAGGCGGGGGTCTGTACTTCAAATTCGCCCTGCGGGCGGTTAAATGTCATGGTACCGCGCCGCGCCGTACCGTTGGTTTTATGCAGTTTGAATTTCATCGTCATGATTATTTTTTCCTTTTCGAATAAACAGTTCGAGGGGTTTTGGTTTTATATCGGCTTGTTGTGAACCGGTTTTCTTTTGTGCAAACAAAAAACAGTATGCTGAGCAGATTCGCCTGAAAACGTTAATCCAGCCCCGTTACATGCTCATTTTTGCTGATAAACATCGCATCGCCGTAACTGAAAAAACGATAGCGATTTTCCACCGCACTTTGATAGGCCGTCATAATATGTTTGTAACCGGCAAAGGCGGAAACCAGCATGATCAGGGTGCTTTCCGGCAAATGGAAATTGGTGATTAAACCGTCCACCACGCGGAATTTTTTACCGGGATAAATAAAAATCGAGGTGTCGGAAAAATAGGGTTCGAGCAGTTGCGCGCCGCCGTGCCGTTCGGCGGCTAATGCGGCGCTTTCGACCGAACGCACGGAAGTGGTTCCGACCGCGATCACCCGCTTGCCGTTGCGTTTGGTCGCCAAAATGGCGTCCACCACATCCTGCGGGACTTGCGCATATTCGGCGTGCATAATGTGATCTTCGATATTGTCCACCCGTACCGGCTGGAAGGTGCCGGCACCGACGTGCAGGGTGACGAAGGCGAAATTGACGCCTTTTTCCTTCAGCTGCGCTAATAGTTGATCGTCAAAATGCAACCCGGCGGTGGGCGCGGCAACGGCGCCGGGAACTTTGTTGTACACCGTTTGGTAGCGCTCTTTATCCGCCTCTTCATCGGGGCGGTCAATATAAGGCGGCAGCGGCATATGGCCGATTTGTTGCAGCAGATCCAAAAGTGCGGTGTTTTTTTCGACGATTTCCAGTTCGAATAACGCGCCCTGACGCGCAATCATCGTGGCGGCGATGTCGTTGCCGGCGCCTAATTTATCTTCGCCCAGCAATAATAACGCGCCTTCTTTCGGTGCTTTGGACGCGCGCACATGAGCCAGAAAACGGTTTTCCGTCAGAATCCGTTCCACCAGCACTTCCACTTTGCCGCCGCTGGCTTTGCGGCCGAACATGCGGGCGGGAATCACGCGGGTGTTGTTAAAAATCAGCAGATCGCCGGGCTGAATCAACTTAACGATATCGGTAAAAGTGCGGTGAAAAATCTGCCCGTTTTCGCCGTTCAGCTGCATTAACCGGCTGGCGCTGCGATCGGGATTCGGGTAACGGGCGATCAATTCGTCGGGTAAATCAAAATAAAAATCGGAAACACGCATTATAAAAATTCTTTATTTTGTGATGAAAAAAGTCGAATGGCGTAGTCTATTGCGAATTGTCGGCAAGTACAAGCAAAAATCGCGCTTTCGTTTTTGGCGCATAAAAAAAGCCCTTTCAAGCAGAAAGGGCGAATATATTTGGAGTCATACTTTTTAGGGTACGGCTTGAATTATACACATAATTTTTACATTTGCAACATTTTTTTAACAAAAATATTGCAGTTGACTCAACGTTGTGCGGCGTGCGGATTTCGGGTGTCGGTACCGACCAGATTGCGCATCAGCAGCGCATACTGTAAATCAATATCCGCCGGCACATCTAAAAACACAAAGTGTCCGTCGCCGGGCGC
The DNA here is from genome assembly GCF_964241405.1 of Necropsobacter rosorum. NCBI lineage: Bacteria > Pseudomonadati > Pseudomonadota > Gammaproteobacteria > Pasteurellales > Pasteurellaceae > Necropsobacter > Necropsobacter rosorum. The sequence continues at coordinate 396,051 of NZ_CAXSXF010000002.1, read as the reverse complement.
AGTTTCGACCGCTTCGCCTTTGCGGTTAAGCAGGCGTTTGATGGTGAAGACGATATTGCCCTGCGGGGTCATTAATTCCACCTCGTCGCCGAGTAAAAATTTGTTTTTTACCGCCACTTCCGCCATGCCGTTTTGGCGCACGCCGGTAAATTCGCCGACAAACTGCTGACGTTCGGAAATGGAATAACCGTACTCGTAATTCTGATATTCGTCGTGGGTATGCCGGCGCAGAAAACCTTCCGTATAACCGCGGTGCGCAAGGCTTTCCAGCGTATCCATCAGGCTGCGGTCAAAGGGGTTGCCCGCCGCCGCATCGTCAATGGCTTTGCGGTATACCTGCGCGGTTCTGGCGCAATAATAGAAGGATTTGGTGCGCCCTTCGATTTTCAGCGAATGCACGCCCAGTTTGGTTAATTGTTCCACATGCTGCACGGCGCGCAGATCCTTGGAGTTCATAATATAGGTGCCGTGTTCGTCTTCAAAGGCGGACATTTTTTCTTCCGGGCGCTGACTTTCCGCCAGCAGGAACACTTTATCGGTGGGCGCGCCTTCGCCCAGAGTCGGCGCCACATTTTTCACCGCAATCGCTTCAGCGGCGTTGACGATATTGCCGATATCATCTTCTTTGCCTTCCTCCACGGAATATTCCCAGCGGCAGGCATTAGTGCAGGTTCCCTGATTCGGATCGCGTTTATTGATATAACCGGACAGCAGACAGCGTCCGGAATAGGCCATACATAATGCGCCGTGCACGAAGATTTCGATTTCGATATCCGGCACCTGACGGCGGATTTCGGCGATTTCGTCCAGCGAAAGCTCGCGCGAGAGAATCACGCGGGTCAGCCCCAGCTGGTGCCAGAATTTGACCGTCGCCCAGTTCACCGCATTGGCCTGCACAGACAGATGAATATCCATGTGCGGGAAATGTTCGCGCACCAGCATAATTAAACCCGGATCGGACATGATCAGCGCATCCGGATTCATGTCGATTACCGGCTGTAAGTCTTTGATAAAGGTTTTTAATTTGGAATTGTGCGGGGCGATATTGACCACCACATAGAATTTTTTGCCTAAGGCATGAGCTTCATCAATCCCGATTTTTAAATTGGCGTGGTTAAATTCATTGTTGCGTACGCGCAGGCTGTAGCGCGGCTGGCCGGCATATACCGCATCCGCGCCGTAAGCAAAGGCGTAGCGCATATTTTTCAGCGAACCTGCCGGTGAAAGCAGTTCGGGCTTAAAAGGCGTTGTCATAGATTTCTCTTTGTGTCTGATTACAGGTCAGTAACCCGCCCGCGCGGGCAGGTCGTTTAAGGAAAGGCTATTGTAGGAGGATTTTCGCATTTGTAAAGAAAGTGCGGTGCAAATTTCGTTTTTTTTCACCGCACTTTGGCCGGCTAGTTCGCCGGCGGGGTTGGTAAATCGCTTTCTGCCGGTGCGTCATGCGCTTCTGGTTGCGGCATGGCTTGATCCTGCTCCTGCTCTATATCCTGTTCCAGCTGGGACAGCGGTTTACCGTTGACGAATTCGCCATTGGAGTTTTTCTCAAAACGGTACACATAGTCGGCGTTTTCCTGGATAAAATAAGCAGACAGCCGGCCGTCCGGATTAATGAGGTTGTTGAACCCTTGCCAGAAGCGGCTTTCTTTTTTCAGCTTGGCTTTAACCTGATTATCGTCGCTGAGCAGCACCGTCGGGATGCGCAGTGTCAGAACGGTATCGGTCTGCTCCAGACGTTGACTCATCAGCGCCGCCTGATTTTCCGCTTTATCATTATCATTTGTCGGCGGCGGGAAATTTAAACTCAGGGACGCCGTAATGTCGGCGCTGTCGGTCGCCGGCAGGGAATCCAGATTGGCGCTGAGATCCGCCTGTTCAATGGCGACACCCACCTTAAACAATTCCCCTTGCAGCTCGGATAGGGTTTTATCCGTTAAATTCGCGGCGCAGTAAGCGTCGATCAGATGCTGAGAGCAGACATAATACGGCAATAAACGATGAAAATCCGCCACCTTGGCCGGCAGATTCAGTTTAACCTTACTGAGTTGTAATCCATCCGGTTCGTTGCTGTATTTATCCAGCGTGCCGCTGAGTGTAATCGCATAATGCTGTTTTTCATCGGCGGGAGCTTCCGTATAGTTTAAGGTCAAGCCGTTAAAGCGCATATTATCCTGCCAAGACAGGCGATTGATGCGCAGTTTGAGGGCGGAGGTTTCGTTGAAACGATGGGCGAAATCGGTTAGTGCGGTTAAAAATGCCGGATTATCTTTTTCCAGTGGCTGGCTGGCTTTGTTGTCGGCGGTACGGTTAAATAAGGCAAACGCGCCTTTCAGCCAACTTAAACGGGCGGCTAAATCGGAATGGGAGACGTTGTTTTCCAGCTCTACGCCGTTTAGGCTCAGCGCCTGTTTGGCCGGCGGGGCGGCGTTCAGTTCGTCAAGCCGGAAGGTCAGATTAAATTCGGCGTTTTGTTTATCCTGATAATTGCCTTTAAAGGCCAGATTGGCATTTTTCAGCGCCAGAACGGTTTGCTGCCCTTGCGGTACATTCAGGCCCGCGATACTGACTTTGGCCTCCGATTGCTGATTATTAAACAGCAGATCCAATAACAGATTGATGGCTTTTGGATAATCAATGCTGTCTTTATTCGACGCATTCAGTATATTGGCGAACACCAGCTCATTCGGTATGCCGTTTTGCACGGTGGAAATCTGCACGCCGTTGAGGGCGATTTTATCCTCTTTGCGGTTTTTATCGGAAAGATAAACCGTTTCCCCGTTGATGGCGGTGGTCAGGTCGTAGGTGTCGGCGGAAACGGATTTGTTGATCGTATAATTAAGTTTGTTGAGCTGAATATGCGTGTTATCGCCGTCCAGCAAATAAATATCCGCGTTGTTCAGGCTGAGATCAAGGTCGGCCAAGTCATATTGACTGCGCCCGACGGGAATCAGGGTCAGATTGGTTTTCAGGCCGTTGATTTTTGAGTTAGCGTCATAATTAAATCCGCTGAGCCGGCTCTGAATTTCCATAAATTTGGTTTTGGCGGCGAAATTCAGATCGATTTCCAAGGTTTGCGAGCTATTGGCCAGATCACGGAATTGCGTTGCAATGCTGGATTGCAGATAATCGCCGATCACGGAAAACTTACTGCTGATCATGTTTTTATCGATAGTGATCTTCAGTTTTTTATTCAGCTCCCGCACCAGCGTTTGCGGCAGTTCGGATTCCGCGGTAACGGCAAAAGGCAGTGCGGTCAGTTTGGTGGTAATAATATCGGTTTTTTCCGCATCGGCGTCGGTAATGCTGAACATCAGTTCCCGGCTGAAAAAGTTAGCGTGTTGCTGGGTGACGTTCAGCGTCAGCTGATCACGCAAAGAGTAAGGAAAATTCTGTAAGACCTGATCGATTTTGTAATTGGTATAAAATTGTGCGCCGATCCCTAAGGCCACGGCAATGGCGGATAATGTCAATGTGACTTTGGCTTTTTTATTCATCTTATTCCTAAACCTGACAAGTTGAAATTGCCTTGAGTATAGCGAATTCACCAGATGACTACAAATAAGTTTATTATGAATTCCGTTCATAAAAATAATGAAATATTTGAAATTGACACATATTCGTTTTGTGTTTAAGTTTAATACCGAAATCCGTTATCATGCGTTATATGACGGGTTATTGAACATATATGGCCGGGTTGGAAATACGGCGGAACGGGAGTGAAAGACGATGAGCTATGCCAAAGAAATTGATACGCTGAACAATCATATAACCGATATCAACGGAAAAATTAATGTGTCCTTCGAGTTTTTTCCGCCCAAAAACGAGAAAATGGAACAGATCCTGTGGGATTCCATACAGCGCCTGAAAGTGCTGAAGCCGAAATTCGTATCCGTAACTTACGGCGCCAATTCCGGTGAGCGTGACCGCACCCATAGCGTAGTAAAACGGATTAAGCGGGAAACCGGGCTGGAAGCCGCGCCGCATCTGACCGGCATCGATGCCACGCCGGATGAGTTAAAACAAATCGCGCAGGATTATTGGGACAGCGGGATTCGCCGCATTGTGGCGCTGCGTGGTGACGAGCCGCCCGGCTATGACAAAAAGCCGTTTTATGCGGCGGATTTGGTCGCCTTGCTGCGTTCCGTCGCCGATTTTGATATTTCGGTGGCGGCTTATCCGGAAGTGCATCCGGAAGCCAAATCGGCGCAGGCGGATTTAATTAATCTGAAACGCAAAATTGACGCCGGCGCCAACCATGTGATTACCCAGTTCTTTTTCGATGTGGACAGCTATTTGCGCTTTCGGGATCGTTGCGCATCCGTCGGTATTGATGCGGAAATCGTGCCGGGCATTTTGCCGGTGACCAATTTCAAACAATTGCAGAAAATGGCCGCGCTTACCAATGTGAAACTGCCCGGCTGGCTGGCAAAAATGTATGATGGGCTGGATAATGATCAAACCACCCGCAATCTGGTTGCCGCCAGTGTCGCCATGGATATGGTGCGCGTTCTGTCACGCGAAGGAGTGAAGGATTTTCATTTTTATACCTTAAACCGCAGCGAATTAACCTATGCCATTTGCCACACCTTAGGCGTTCGCCCGACGGCATAACGCAAAAAATTATCGGATTTTGCACCGCACTTTTATGTCTCTAAAGTGCGGTGTTTTTTTATGTATTTTTTCAGATCGCCGCCCGTCGCTTAAGTTGCGCGCCATATCTCGTCATGGTATTCATGATTTGGTTTATTATTTAATAAAATCTCTTTATTATTGGTTTTTGTTTTATTTTTATCTTAATTTAATAAATATTTTTTATATAAATTGATGTTTACTTAGATTTTTATTAATGTTATTTTATTTTTCGGCAGTGTTTGATGCACGGCCGGTTCGGCAACCGGGGCTGAACGGTGGCGTAACGGTAATCAACTTAAGAGGAGCGAATCATGAAATTAATCACGGCGATTATTAAACCCTTCCGCCTCGATGAGGTACGCGATGCGTTATCCGATATCGGGATTCAGGGCATCACAGTGACGGAGGTCAACGGTTTCGGCAGACAAAAAGGGCATACGGAATTGTACCGCGGTGCCGAATATCAGGTGGATTTTTTACCGAAAGTCAAAATAGATATTGCCTTAAGCGATGAGCGTGTCGATGAGGTGGTGGACGCCATTTGTAATGCGGCGAGAACGGGGCATATCGGTGACGGAAAAATTTTTATCAAGCCGCTGGAGCGAGTGGTGCGCATTCGTACCGGTGAACTTGATGACGACGCGATTTAACAGTGAGATGGCAGGTGGTTTATGAAAAAATATTGTTTACTCGGATTATCGGCCGGTTTATCGCCGGCCACCTTTGCGCAGCTGACCGACTGGATTCGGCCGGTTGCGGAGTTACAGGCGGGCGATACGGCTTGGGTTGCGGTATGCGCCATTTTGGTGTTATTTATGACCATTCCCGGTTTAGCGTTATTTTACGGCGGTATGGTGCGCAAGAAAAATGTGCTGGCGACCATGGTGCAGAGTTTTGCGGTATGTTGCTTACTTTCCCTGTTATGGATGGGCGTCGGCTATAGTCTGGCGTTTACCCCCGGCGACGGGTTTCTAGGCGGGAGCGAACGTTTGTTTTTAAACGGGCTGAATGTGTTTACCGAGCAACAAATGCTGACGGTGTATCCCGGCGCGCCGACGATTCCGGAATCGGTCTTTATGGTGTTCCAAATGGCGTTTGCGATTATTGCCGGTGCGATTATCACCGGCGCCTTGGCCGAACGGATGAAATTTTCCGCCTTATTGTGTTTTGTCGGGCTTTGGTCGCTGCTGATTTATGTGCCGACCGCCCATTGGGTGTGGGCGTTGGACGGCTGGCTGGCAAATGATGGCGTGCTGGATTACGCCGGCGGCACGGTGATTCATATTAATGCCGGGGTTGCCGGGCTGGTGGCGGCGATTATGCTGGGAAAACGTGTCGGTTACGGGCGCGAAGTCATCACACCGCATAACTTGGTATTGACGTTAATCGGTACGGCGATGCTATGGATCGGCTGGTTCGGTTTTAACGCCGGTTCTGCGCTGGCGGCGGACGGCCGAGCGGGCATGGCGCTGGCAACTACGCAGATCGCCGCGGCGGCAGGCGCGTTAAGCTGGATTTTGATCGAAACCTTATGCCGGCATAAACCTTCGGCATTGGGGCTGGTTTCCGGCGCAGTGGCGGGATTAGTCGGCATTACGCCGGCCGCGGGATTCGTGTCGGTACAAAGCGCGCTGTTTATCGGCGCAATAACCGGCGCCGTATGTTTTGTGGGGGTAACGAAGCTGAAATATTGGTGTGGCTATGACGACAGTCTGGATGCCTTCGGCATTCACGGCATCGGCGGTATCGTCGGCGCAGTATTAACCGGCATATTTGTTTCAAGCGAGATTACCGGTGCGGAAACTACCGTCTGGATTCAGCTGAAAAGCGTGCTGATCACCGTGGTATTCAGCGCTGTCGGCAGCGTTATGTTGCTGAAGATCATTGATAAGTTCATCGGTCTGCGCGTGGATCATGATGCGGAGCGGCAGGGGCTGGATTTGGTGCTGCACGGCGAACGGGTGGAATAACCGATATTGATACGGTTTGCCCTGTGTTGTTGAATGGATAGGCGTGTGTTCGCACGCCTGTGGCAGAATAAAAAACCGTGCGAAAAATCACCGCACTTTAGCGCTGCAAGGCGTCTGAAGTGCGGTGGTTTTTTAATTGATTTCTTTCTTAAATAAGGACAGCAGAAATAAGAAGGTTGAACAGATCACCACAGAAGGGCCGGCGGCGGTGTCGTAGCAGGCGGACAGGGTTAAACCCAGCGAAACGGATAACATGCTGATCAGGATGCCGATACACACCATGGTTTCCGGAGTGCGGGCAAAACGCCGGGCGGTTGCGGCGGGAATAATCAACAGCGAGGTGATGATCAGGGCGCCGACAAATTTCATGCTGAGTGCGATGGTTAAGGCGGTCAGCATCATGAGAATGAAGCGCATCCGGCGGATATTAATGCCTTCTACCTGTGCCAGTTCGGGGCTGACGGTGGTGGACAGCAGCGGTTTCCAGCAATAAAACAGCGTCACCATCACGAAAAGGGCGCCGCCGCCGATAAAATATAAGTCATCGTAATTAATCGCCAGCAGATCGCCGAACAAATAAGCCATCAGATCAACGCGCACATTGTGCAGTAATCCCACCGTGACCACGCCGAGCGAAAGGCAGCTGTGGGCGATAATGCCCAGCAGCGTATCGACGGAAAACTGGGTATTGCTTTCCAGCCAGACCATGAATCCGGCAATCAGCAACGTGAGCACGACAATCGCCAGATACGGATTGATGTGCAGAAAAATTCCCAGCGCCACGCCGAGCAGCGCGGAATGTGCCAGCGTATCGCCGAAATACGCCATTTTGCGCCACACCACAAACGCGCCGAGCGGGGCGGTAATTAATGACAGCAACATCCCGGTCAGCCAGGCGGGAAGCAGAATATCGATCATGAGTTATCCTTGTTTTCAAACCGGTGGGCGCATTGCTGCGAATGAAAATAACGATTGCAGCAGACATCGCCGTGGATGTTGTGTTTATGATTATGGTGATGAGTATAAAAGGCGATATTTTTTGATAACTGATCACCGAAAAAATGAATAAAGGTCGGATCGTTGGATACGCTTTCCGGGGTTCCGGCGCAGCAGACATGCTGGTTAATGCACAGCACTTCATTGGTATCCGCCATCACGATGTGCAGATCATGGGAAACCATCAGCACCGCGCAATTCAGGGTCTGCCGGGTTTGATGAATCAGCTGGTAAAGCTCCGCCTGACCGTTAATATCCACGCCCTGAGTGGGTTCGTCCAGCACCAAAAGGTGCGGTCGGTTTAAAATCGCGCGTGCCAGCAAGACCCGCTGCATTTCACCGCCGGATAGCTTCTGCATGCTGTTATGCACTAATTCGCCGATCGACAAAAGCGCCAGTGTTTCGCGGATAGCGGTGTTGCTGATCCCTTTTTTCAGGGACAGGAATTTTTCCACCGTGATCGGCAGGCTGTGATCGAGATGAATTTTCTGCGGCACATAGCCGATCCGCACGTTGCGGTGATAAATGACGCTGCCGGAGGTGGGCGGCAGCAGTTTCAGCAGCACTTTCAGCAAGGTGGATTTACCGCCGCCGTTGGGGCCGACGATGGTGATCACCGAGTTGGGATAAATGGTTAAATTGATGTTCTGTAAAGCGGTTTTCTGTTCGAAACGAACATTGATATGCTTTAACTCAATAAGAGGATGTGTCACGGAACGAACCTGCATTGTCGCTGTATTCAAGTGCTAAATAATCGGCTTAAAATAGCTTATTTTCCCGTTTTTAACAAGCTGAAGTTGAATTATGTTTATAATTTATCCGGTTAATGTTTTTTTTCAATTCGGGGCTGAATTTTTTGCCTTATCGTTGGTCTGAATAGCATGCAAAGTTCTCATGAAGTGGTCATCAAAGGAAAAACAGAGAGTGCGGCACGTTAAGTTGGCAAGGGACAGACGAAAAAGAAAATCGCGGATTAAAGCAGCGATTTTCTTTTTGGCTATTCTCTCTATTCTGGCGGGGATGCTGCTGAGCCTGAAAGAGACGGCGGAAACCAAGCTGGAAACCGTGGTTGCCGGCGATGAGAGCCAATATCAGCCTTTAAATGAAACCGCACCGCCGCCGGAGCCTGTCGCACCGCAATTCGTCGATGTTAACGCACTTGCCGACTCGCCGCCGACGCAAACCGACGCCGTGTCGATGGCGCTGAATGCCGCTATGAACGCGGCGCTGTTACACCGTCCGGGGCAGCAGAGCCCGTTGCCGCCGCCGGCAGAAGACGCCACTTCCTATGATGACGATTTACAGGGACATGACGACGAAGTGGATCAGGTTGATCTGGATGAAGATGACGGCATGTCGCAATTACCGCAGGACGCGCAAAGCGTGCTGAATGATTTGCTGGATGTGGCGGATCAGGCGCTGCGGATCAAAAATCAGTTCAGCCATACGGTTGTCCGCGGTGATACGCTGAAAGATGTGCTGGAACAGTCCGGTCTGGAGGATGATACCAGCAAGGAATTGATCGCCGCCTATCCTGAGTTGAAAAAACTGCGGGCCGGGCAGCAGTTTTACTGGATTTTAAACCGCGATAATGAACTGGAATATTTGAACTGGCTGGTCTCGGAAAAAGAAGAACGTATTTACGAACGGCAGGAAAACGGAAAATTTAAGCGCCAGATTCTGGAAAAGAAAAGCATCTGGAAAAAAGAAACCCTGAGAGGCCAGATCACCGGCTCATTTGCCGCCAGCCTGCGGCGCTTGGGGCTGGACGGTAAACAAATCAGTCAGTTAGTGACCGCACTGCAATGGCAAATCAGCATGAACCGACTGAAAAAGGACGATAAATTTGCCGTGCTGGTTTCGCGTGAATATCTGGATAATAAGCTGACCGGGCAGGGGAATGTGGAAGCCATTCATATTATCTCCGGCGGAAAAAGCTATTATGCCATTCAGGCCGGCAACGGGCGCTATTATAACCGTCAGGGGGAAACCTTAGGCAAAGGTTTTGCCCGTTATCCGATGCAGCGTCAGGCGCGGGTTTCATCGCCGTTTAATCCCGCCCGCCGCCATCCGGTCACCGGCCGCGTACGCCCGCATAACGGGGTGGATTTTGCCATGTCGATCGGCACGCCGGTTATTGCGCCGGCAGACGGCCGGGTGGAAAAAGTGGCCTATCAGGCCAGCGGCGCGGGGCGTTATATCGTTATCCGCCATGGTCGTGAATATCAGACCGTTTATATGCATTTAAGCAAACCGTTGGTGAAAGCCGGCCAAACGGTGAAACGCGGCGAACGGATTGCCTTGTCGGGGAATACCGGGCGTTCCACCGGCCCGCATCTGCATTACGAATTTCATATTAACGGGCGACCGGTCAATCCGTTAACCGTTAAACTGCCGGGTACCAGCAGCGAAATGTCAACTGCCGAACGTCGTCAGTTCCTGCTGCGCGCCAAAGAGGCCGAGCGGCAGTTAAAAATGTAACGCAATACCCATTTTCTCCTGGTAGTAAGCAAAAGTGCGGTGGAAAAATTCAACGTTTTCCGCTGCATTTTTTATGCTTGTTATTGCGCCTGAAATAAGGCATGATATTATGCTCATTTACTCATAATAATTATTCTCATTTTTAATTTTATATGACATTTTATGATTAAACGCCGTTATCTGTTTATCTTATTATTGTTGCTTTCCGTGGTTTCTCTTTTTCTCGGTGTGAGTACGGTGAATCTGCAGGGATTGCTGCATTTGGATCCGATGCAATGGCAGATTTTTTTAATCAGCCGCATCCCGCGCCTGATCAGCATTCTTATCGCCGGTGCGGCGCTGAGTATCTGCGGTTTGGTGATGCAGCAGCTCAGTCGCAACCGGTTTGTGTCGCCGACCACGGCAGGGACGATGGACAGCGCGCGTTTAGGCATTCTGATCGCGATATTGCTGTTTCCCGCCGCATCCATGCTGTTGAAAACGGCGATTGCCATTGTGGTGTCGTTTATCGGCACGCTGCTGTTTATGACCATTTTATCCCGCCTGAAATTTAAGGATACGATCTTTGTGCCGCTGGTCGGCATTATGTTCGGCAATATTATCAGCTCGATTACCGCGTTTATCGCCTATCAGCAGGATTTGCTGCAAAATCTGTCCGGCTGGCTACAGGGCGATTTTTCTCTGGTGATGTCAGGGCGCTATGAAATACTGTATTTCAGCATTCCCGCTTTGCTGATCGCCTACCTGTTTGCCAACCGCTTTTCCATTGTCGGCATGGGGCAGGATTTCGCCACCAATCTCGGCTTGAACTATCAGCAGGTTTTATATCTGGGGCTGGCCATTGTGGCGACGGTATCGTCCATTGTGATCGTATCGGTGGGTGTAATTCCGTTTTTGGGGCTGATTATTCCGAATATCGTTACCCTGTATCTGGGCGATAATCTGAAAAAAATATTGTCGCATACCGCATTGCTGGGGGCAGTGTTCGTGCTGTTGTGTGATATTTTGGGGCGTGCGGTGATTTATCCGTACGAAATTTCCATTAATGCGATGGTCGGAGTGTTCGGCAGCGGCATTTTCCTGTATTTATTGTTGAAACGGTATCGCCATGGCTAAACACACCGCATCTTTCCGCCAATTAATCCTATTGGGCGCCTTAGCCATACTGGCGGTGGCGTTATATTTGTTTTACAACTTACCCAATCGCTGGGAATATGCCCTGCACAGCCGTGCACTGGCGGTTGCGGCGATTGTGGTGACCGGCATGTCCGTTGCGCTGGCGACCATGATCTTTATGACCGTCGCCAATAACCGGATTCTTACCCCGACGATTCTGGGGCTGGATAATCTGTATCTGCTGATTCAGACCGGCATTATTTTTATCTTTGGTTCCGGCACGCTGATGGCCATTGATTCCGTGCTGCTATTTGTGCTGTGTACCGGCGTAATGGTGCTGTTTTCGCTGCTGTTGTATCATTTTCTGTTTAAAAAAGAACAGCAAAATATCTTTTTCCTGCTGCTGGTAGGGATTATTTTCGGCACCTTTTTTCAAAGTCTGACCACCTTTATGGAAGTGCTGATCGACCCGAATGAATTTCAGATCGCGCAGGATATCGGCTTTGCCAGTTTTAACCGCATCAATACCAATATTTTATGGCTTGCGCTGGCTATTCTGATCCTCGCCATTATTTATGCCGTCCGCTATCTGCCTTATTTTGACGTGCTGTCTTTAGGCCGGGATCAGGCGATTAACCTCGGCGTGGATTACCATCGCATCGCAAAACGCTTGCTGATTCTGGTGGCGATTCTGACCTCGGTTTCCACCGCACTGGTCGGCCCGCTGACCTTTCTCGGTCTGCTGGTGATGAATGTGACCTTTGAATTTGTCCGCACTTACCGCCATTCGGTGCTGATCCCGGCGGCGATGCTGATTGCGGTGATTACGCTGGTATTCGGTCAGCTGCTGGTTTCTCAGGTGTTCAGCTTTAATACCACTCTGAGTATTATTGTGAATTTTGTCGGCGGTGTTTATTTTATCTACCTGTTATTACGAGTGAATAAAAAATGGCAATAGAAATCAGGAATATTAATAAAAGCTACGCGAATAAAAAGGTGGTGGACAACGTGTCGCTGACCATTCCGCAGGGAAAAATCACCTCCTTTATCGGGCCGAACGGTGCGGGCAAAAGCACGCTGCTGTCGATTATCAGCCGCTTGCTTAATCCCGACAGCGGCGAAATTTATCTGAACGGTAAACGATTGAACGAACAGAAGAGTGCGGATATCGCCAAGCAACTGTCGATCTTAAAACAATCCAATCATATTAATCTGCGTCTGACGGTGGAAGAGCTGGTCGGCTTCGGGCGTTTTCCGTACAGCAAAGGAAACTTAACCGAAAACGACCGCACTTTTATCGACAATGCCATCGGCTATATGGATCTGCAACCGCTGCGTCAGCGCTATATCGATAAACTCAGCGGCGGTCAGCTGCAGCGCGCCTATATTGCCATGACGCTGGCACAGGATACGGATTATATTCTGCTGGACGAACCGCTGAATAATCTGGATATGAAACATTCGGTGCAGATCATGCAGGTGCTGCGCAAGCTGACAACCGAACTGAATAAAACAGTAGTGATTGTGATTCATGATATTAATTTTGCTTCCTGCTATTCCGATTACATCATTGCCATGAAAGAAGGCCGGTTGGTACAGCAGGGCGAAGTGAACCGTATTATGCAGGAGCCGGTATTACAGGCGATTTATGATATGCCGATCCCGATTCAGGAGATCAACCGGCATAAAATCGCCGTTTATTTCAGAAATTAATCACAACACAACAGGAGTAATCGCTATGATGAAAAAAACTTTCTCAACCCTAGCCGTCGCCTTGCTCGGTTTTTTGGGCGTCGTCACGGCCAATGCGGCGGAGATCACGGTCGAAAATGCCGCCGGCAAACAGGTTATGCCGCAACATCCTAAGCGGGTGGTGGTGCTGGATTTTTCCGCGGTGGATACGATCCGGCTGCTGGGGGCGAAAGAGACCATCGTCGGTGTTGCCAACGCCGGTAAAGTGCCGGATTATTTAAGCGAATTCAACGCGGCGAATTATGCCAATGTGGGCGTGCCGCCGGAACCGGCATTTGAAAAAATCAACGAACTCAACCCGGATTTGATTATCGCCACCGGGCGGCAGGAAAAAGTGCTGGATCGCTTAAGAGAAATTGCGCCGGTCTTTTTCGTTAAAACGGATTACGATAATTTCTATCCGAGCTTTCAGCAGAATATCCGAATTTTCGGTCAAATTTTCGGCCGGGAAGCGCTGGCGGAAGAAAAGCTGGCGGCGCTGGACAGCCGGATGAAAACCTTAGCCGAACAGGTAAAAGGCAAAACCGCGCTGATAACCTTGGTTAATGAAAGTAAAATCAGCGCCTTCGGTGACAATTCCCGCTATGCCATCGTTTATACCGGCTTCGGCTTTACCCCGGCGGATAAGGCGATCAAATCCTCCACCCACGGCATGAGCGTCGGTTTTGAATATATTCTGGAAAAAAATCCGGACTATTTATTGGTGGTGGATCGTACCGCGGCGATCACCGATAAAGCCAACAATGCGCAAACCGTGCTGGATAACGCGATTATCAAACAGACCAAAGCGGCGCAAAACAATCACATTGTTTACCTGAATGCCGCCAATTGGTATTTAACCTTCGGCGGGCTGGAAAGCATGAGCATTATGATTGACGAAGTGGAAAGTGCGGTGAAAAAATAGCGCGTTTTTCCGCGTTGAGCAAGAATCTGAATATCCACTCAAAGCCTGCGGCCGTGTTATCACACGGTCGCTGTTTTTTTATCGAAAATCTCATAAAGCATAAAGGCTTGCTCGTCGGTGCGGTGATTTTCAGCGCCAAAATCGGCAAAAAATAAACGGGCGATGATTGCGCCCGTTATTGACAGAAGTGCGAAATCCGTTAGTTAAACATAGCGGAAATGGACTCTTCGTTGCTGATGCGGCGAATCGCCTCCGCCAGCATACCGGAAAGGGTTAAGGTGCGTACTTTACCCAGCGCTTTGATTTCCGGCGTCAGCGGAATGGTATCCGTCACCACGATTTCATCCAGTGCGTTGCTGGCGATATTTTTTGCCGCCGAGCCGGAGAAAACTGCGTGAGTGGCATAGGCGAACACCCGTTTTGCGCCGCGTTCTTTCAGCGCTTCCGCCGCTTTGCACAGTGTGCCGCCGGTGTCGATCATATCATCGACCAAAATACAGTCGCGGTCGGCCACATCACCGATAATGTGCATCACCTGCGCCACATTGGCTTTCGGGCGGCGTTTATCGATGATTGCCATATCGGTATCGTTCAATAATTTCGCCACCGCGCGGGCGCGTACCACACCGCCGATGTCCGGTGACACCACGATCGGATTGTGCAGATCGGATTTTTTCAGAATATCGTGAATCAATACCGGCGAGCCGAAGACATTATCCACCGGCACATCGAAGAAGCCCTGAATCTGTTCGGCATGCAGATCGCAGGTCAATACGCGATCCACCCCGACGCTGGATAAGAAATCCGCCACCACTTTGGCGGTAATCGGTACGCGGGCGGAGCGGACGCGGCGATCCTGACGGGCATAACCGAAATACGGAATCACCGCGGTAATACGGCCTGCCGATGCACGGCGCAGGGCATCGACCATAACGATCAGTTCCATCAGGTTGTCGTTTGTCGGGGCGCAGGTGGACTGGATGATGAACACATCACTGCCGCGCACATTTTCATTGATCTGAACCTGAATTTCACCGTCGCTGAAACGGCCGACGGTTGCGTCTCCCAATGAAAGATATAAACGTTCGGAAATACGTTTGGCGAGTTCTGGCGTGGCGTTACCAGCAAAAAGTTTAATGTCGGGCATGGTAAATTTAACCTCAAGGATTTTGGATGATAAGAAAGTGTGTATATAAAGTCATCAACGGGTTCCGTTAAAGCGAATTCAACATATGCTGTAGCGGCGAAATATTGACCCCTTTAGCAACGAAACCGAATAATTTTTCCGGTTTATCACGAAATACCGCCTGCGCCGATTGCTCATCGTCAAATTGTGCGAAAACGCAGGCGCCTGTTCCGGTTAATCTTGCCGGTGCATATTGTAACAACCAGCGGAGCGTTTCTTCAACCTCCGGATACTGATCCAGCACAAGTTTTTGGCAATCGTTTGCATAATTTTCGTGCAGCAACCGAGACAGTGTTTTTTTCGGCGTATTGCGCGGCAGCGCAGGATGAGCGAAGATATGTGCGGTGGAAACCGACACCGCCGGTTTCAGCACCAGATACCATTTTTCAGGCGGCGCACAATAGGTGATTTTTTCGCCCACTCCTTCGGCAAATGCGGCTTTACCGTGAATAAAGATCGGCACATCGGCGCCTAAGCGCAGCCCCAGTTCGCAGAGTTTTTGGGTGGAAAGTGCGGTATGCCATAAATGATTTAATGCCACCAGCGTGGTCGCCGCATCGGAAGAACCGCCGCCGACCCCGCCGCCGAGCGGCAGAATTTTATCCAGATACAGATCCGCCCCCAGCGTGCAGCCGGTTTCGTCTTGCAGCAAACGGGCGGCGTGGTAAATCAGATTCTCTTCGGTATCGATACCGGCAAACGTCGGCGAGAGGGTGATTTTTCCGTCTTGGCGCACGGCGATTTGCAGCCAGTCGCCGAAATCCAGAAACTGAAATAAGGTCTGTAGTTCATGATAACCGTCGGGGCGTCTGCCGTTAATATACAAAAACAGATTCAGCTTGGCCGGACAGGGAAAACGCCGCGGCGAATGGGCGTTATGCGGCGAAAGTGCGGTGGAAAATCGATAGGTTTTCATCAGTATTGCCAGTTGTCCACACGGATTTTTAAGGTTTGTGCGGCATTTTTCAGCAGAATGTCGCGCGGCAACGCAATGGCCTGCCCCCTGTGATAATTCAGATAATCCGCCGTCCACAGCGTGCCGTCGAGCTGGTAGCTGAAACCGGCCAGCAAATGATTGGTGCCGACCTGATAATCGCTGGTCGGATCAGGCTGACCTTTTAGCCAGACGGCCAGTTGTTCCAGCGGAATATCCATGCCGACGATGTCGCGCAGCAGCATTTTGGCGTCCGCCTCGGAGCGCCGGTTGCCTTTATTGTCGGAAATGGTCATGCCCTGATTGGTCATCTCGAATTTAAGCGTGGCACTGCTGATTGTGGAAGAAAGCAGCAAGGTATAGGCTTTCGGGTGGCGATATTGCCAGTCAAAACGGGTGGAAAAACGCTCTTTCGCGCTGATATAACCGAGCTGCCCCTGAGCGGCATAAGCGTGAATGGTTTGGATTTTTTGCAGATGTTGCTGCCATGCGGGATCGTTGCGGTCAATATGCTGTACGTCGGTCGGGCGATTGCTGTCAATATCCAGGCTTGTACAGGCACTGAGCACGAAACCGATACATAACACGAAAAAAACGTTTTTCAAAGAGTGCATAATCATAATAAATAAAAAATTTGTGCGTATTTTACGGTGTTAGCCGGCGTTAGTAAAGTGCGGTAGAATTTGCGCACGTTTTTGCTGCAGGGCGAGCTTTCGCCGCCGGTTCAGTTCGTCACCGATGCCTTGCCGGCTGAACCCCTCAGCGATAATTTGCCGCACGTCCACTTGCAGCGCGCTGCGGTAGAGTTCAAGCAGAAAATCCGCCTGCGGATACGGCGTCTCGGCATAACCTGTGCGCCCGCGGCTGTCGGCGCGGCACACCAGCAGTAATTCCTGAAAGCGCGACGGTTTACGCCAGATGTCCAAACGGTTGAACAGCTTCAGCACCGTATCGGGGCGCAGCTCGAACGCTCTGTGAATATGGCTGTGATATTCGCAGCTCAGCACCGCCAGTTCCTGCGTATAAGCCGGCACTTTAAGGCGTCGGCACAGATTGCGGGCAGGCTGAACGCCGGCCTGTTCGTGGCCGTAATGATGCGGCAGCAGCGCCTGCGGCGTAAGCGCTTTGCCCAGATCATGACAAACTGCGGCAAAACGCACCGCACTTTGATGACAGTCAGTGCCGTCCGTCAGCCGTACCGCTTGTTGTAAGGTCAGCATACTGTGGGTAAAACTGTCGATCTCCGGGTGATAACGCGGCGGATTCGGCACGCCGCACAGGGCGTCGAGTTCCGGAAATAAGACGGCCAGTGCGCCGATTTCCCGTAAGGTTTCAAAATAGATTGCCGGATTTTTTTCCAGCAACGCATTTTCCGTTTCCTGCCAGACCCGTTCGGCGGTCAGTTGGGCTAATTCGCCCTGGCGGGTGATTTTCCGCATTAACCGGTAGGTTTCGGGCGCAATGGTAAAGCCGAGCTCATGGTAACGGGCGGCAAAACGGGCAACCCGCAATACCCGCAGCGGATCTTCGGCAAATGCCGGGGAGATGTGGCGCAGCATCCGCAGCCGGAGATCACGCACGCCGTGATAGGGATCGTGCAGGGTGCCGTGCTGATCTTCGGCAATGGCGTTGATGGTCAGATCGCGGCGCATTAAATCCTGTTCAAGGGTAATGTGCGGATTGAAATCGCAGCGAAATCCGGTGTAGCCGCGGCCGGCTTTTTTTTCGGTGCGGGCGAGGGCGTATTCTTCGTTGCTGTGCGGGTGCAGAAAGACGGGAAAATCTTTTCCCACCTGTCGATAACCTTGTTGCAGCAATTGCGCGGGGGTGGCGCCGACCACCAGCCAGTCGCGATCGTTCACCGGCAGTCCCAACAGCCGATCCCTGACCGCACCGCCCACAAGATAAATTTGCATATTCGATTACCGTAACAGACCGGATAATAAAGACGGGCGCACACCGCCCGCCGGGAAAGGTTATGCCCAACCGTCGCGACGGCGGCGTTTAGGCAGAATTAACGGAATAATCAGACCGAGCAGGAGGCCGACACCTAACACCGAGCCGCCGTAAATAAACCATTGAATCGCAATTTCCCGCTTGCCGGCATCCAGCATGGCTTCCAGATCGCGGTTTTTATTTTTGGTGATTTCCAGTTCACGTTTCAGCTGCGAATTCTGTTCCAGCAGCTGGCTGCTTTGTTCTTCCGCCTGTTTTGCGCGGCGTTGCATTTCGCTGGTTCGCTGCTGCCAGTCGCCGTCCAGACGATTAAGTTTCAGGGTAAGTTCCTGAATCTGTGCTTTTAATTTCGGGTTTTCCTGTTTGCTGCTCGGCGTGGCGGTCAGCTCGTTGCTGAGAATCCAGGCTTCGCGGTTTTTGGCATCACGGATAAGGGTGTATTTATCTTTACGATCCAGCACGGTGACGGCGTCGCCGGACTGAATGGCGCCGGCGATTTTATACTGGTCGCCGGCACCTTTGCGTAAAAAGGTGGACAGATTTTCCGTAACATATTGGGTTTCCGCCTGTGCGGTTGGTACCGTGAGGGCGAAAAGCAGGGCGGAAAGAAGATATTGAGCGATTTTTTGCATAATACAGACATCCTAAGTAAATTAAGCAAATAAAAAGTGCGGTAGATTGTACCGCACTTTAACCTATTGACAAAATTTTCACTGAACCGGCGTGGCTGGCGCCGGACGAACCGGGTATCGATTAGATGAAAATCGCGCTCAGCACATAGTAAATCAGAATCGCAAATAATGCGCCCGCCGGCAGGGTAATGATCCAAGAGGCGACGATATTGCGGATGACGGTCAGATTTAACGCCGCGATACCCCGGGCGAAACCGATGCCTAAAATTGCCCCCACCAAGGTTTGGGTGGTGGAAATCGGCAAGCCGGTACCGGAAGCCAGCACCACGGTGGTGGCAGTGGCGAATTGGGCGGCGAATCCGCGGCTTGGCGTTAAATCCGTAATCCCGGTACCGATAGTGGCCATCACTTTATAACCCATTACGATAAGCCCGAGTGCGATCCCGGCGGCACCTAAAGGCAGAATCCACCATGCCAGCGGGCTGTTGGCGATGATTTGTCCCTGATGATCCACAATGGAAACCACCGCGGATACCGGGCCGATGGCGTTGGCCACATCGTTTGAACCGTGCGCAAATGCCATGGCGCAGGCGGTGAGCAGCATCAGAATACTGAATATTTTTTCCACCGCGCCGAAAGTGCCGGAGCGCATGGTATGGCGGAAAATGCGGCTGCGGAAATAAAAGCGGCTCAGCACCACGGAAACGGCGCTGATAGACAGGGAAATCACCGTGGTTTCAAGCCCGCTTAAGTGCAGACCGACATGTTTTAAACCTTTGGTCATCGTCACTATACATAAAATCAGGATAGTCACGCCCATATAATAAGGCCCGTATTTCTGCGCGTTATGCAGCGGTTTTTCGGTATCGAAGATCAGCTTCTGCGTGCTGAAGAATATACCGTAGGCGACGATTCCGGCCAGTACCGGCGTGATAAACCAGCTGCCGATAATATTGCGGATTGAGCCCCAGTCCACGGAGTGCGGACCGACGGTTACGCAGGCAAAGCCGATAATCGCCCCGATAATGGTGTGCGTGGTGGAAACCGGCCATCCCATTTTGGAGGCGATCAAAAGCCATAAGCCGGAGGAAAATAACGCCGCCATCATACCAAGCGCCAGAATTTCCGGCGTTGCGGCGTATTCAACGGTGTTGATCACCCCGCTTTTAATGGTTTCCGTCACTTCACCGCCGGCCAGATAAGCCCCGGCGGATTCAAAGATCATTGCAATGATAATAGCTTGTTTCGCTGTAATTGTTCCCGAGCCAACTGACGTTCCCATTGCGTTGGATACGTCATTGGCACCGACCCCGAATGCCATAAAAAAGCCGAACGCGGCAGTAATAATGACAAGCAATGTGCCATATTCTTGAATAATTTCCATAGTGTTTTCCTATGTATGTAATGATAATTATGAGCGGGCCAGCATTAATTCAATGCGGGAACCGACACGCTGCGCTTGATCCGCGAGTACGCCGATCCACTCCAGAATTTTATATAAAAACATGACATCGATAGGATTGTAGCGGTCTTCAACGCCGCGCAGCATTAAGCGCAGCTTGATTTGCATTTGATCGGTATCGTCTTCAATATCGTCTAATGCCTGAATCATATTATTCACAAACGTCAGCTCACGGCCTTTAAAACCGGTTTCCAGCAGTTCGTCCATTTCATTGATGACTTTGTGCGCCTGCACGGTGGCATCCAGACTGCGGCAGACATAGCGCATAAACTCATCCTGCATTTCCGCCGGAAAAGAAAACTGGCGTCCGATCATCCGTCCGGCAATATCTTTGGCATAGTTGGCGAGTTTATCCTGCTGGGTGACCAGCTCCAGCAGGTCGGTGCGATCGATGGGCATGAATAAACCGCGCGGCAGTTTTAAACGGATTTCCCGTTTCAGGCTGTCGGCCTGACGTTCCGCTTCGGAAATCTGCTGGCGCATCTGTTCGGCATGCTGCCAATCGTTTTCAAAGGTATATTCAAAAAACTGCACTAAAAAGCTACAGCATTCGGTCACTTTGTCCGAGTGCTGCTGCAGCGGTTTTAAAGGCGAGTGGGCAAATAAACCGAAAATATTATTTACTGCCATTAGCTAACTCCTTAAGGGGTTGAAAGTAATTCAGCGCGCATATTACCTTATGTGAATGAAAAATTCACGATTTTAATCGAAAAAGATCGGGATTTATTGGATAATGCCGACATGATTTGTGCATCATTGCGACCGCACTGCGGTTGATGTTTTACCTTGAAAGGCATGCTATGAATAATGAAGTTGAACTGAAACTGGCGGTATCCGCCGGTTTTGCCGCATTTTTAAGCCAGGAAATTTCCGCTTTCCGCATTTTGTCACAGAAAACTCAGTTTCTGGCCAATGCGTATTATGATACGCCGCAGTATTTTTTCGCCGCCCGGCATATGGGATTGCGGGTTCGGCAGGCCGACGGGCGCTTTACCTTCACCCTGAAAACCGACGGCAAAACCTTGGGCGGTTTGCATATCCGGCCGGAATATAACATTGCGCTGGATAACGCCCAGCCGGATCTACCGACGCTGGTCGATACTTATCAACTTGCAGCGGATTGGCGCGATGTGACGCTACAGCAGATTTTCAGCACCGATTTTGAGCGCCGTTGCTGGCTGGTGGAATGCGGTAACGGCGTGGTGGTGGAAATCGCGCTGGATCAGGGCGAAATCCGCGCCGGTGATAAATGCGAACCCATTTGCGAAGTGGAATTTGAACTGAAACAGGGACGCATCAAGGATTTACTGCATTTCGTTGCCGCGTTAAGTCTGGAAAACGGCGTGCGCTTAAGCGCCGCCAGTAAAGCGCAGCGCGGTTATCGTCTGGCCGGACAGGAAAACGCGGCGCTTCAAAACTGGTCGGATAGTTGGCGTGAATTTTTGCGCGCTGAAGCCGGTGCGGGAAATTCTCAGCAAAAACTGACCGCACTTTTTCAGCTGGAACAGGATCTGATTGAAGACACCTTTGCGCTGGGGGCAGATTATTTCGCCGCTGATTTTGTGCGCACCGTCGAGCGCATCGGCGCTTTTTTCAATCTGTATCATTATTATACGGAACACGGCGCCTTGCTTGAAAGCGTGCTGCATGCGCGGCGGGAAAAGGGACAAACTACCGATGACGGGCAGGATGCGCTGACCGCCATTGCGGAAAGCAACGCCCGTTTGTTGTCTCAGCTCAAAACCATCATCCGCCGCCACAGCGAAACCAAGCTTAACCGCCCGGCGCTGGAAACATTGTTTGAGCTGCTGCAATCGGCACCTTATGTGAAACGGATGCTGCATTTAATTTCTTTGAGTTTGGATGACACGGAACAATATCATCATGGCGAAAACAGCTAAAACCGCATATGTCTGCAATCAGTGCGGGGCGGAATTTGCCCGCTGGCAGGGGCAGTGTTCCGCCTGCAAGGCGTGGAACAGTATCAGCGAAGTCCGCTTGGTCTCGGCAAAAAACACGAAAAATGATCGTTTCAGCGGTTATGCCGGCGAAACACAGGCTAAAATTCAAACTCTGTCGGATATCAGTCTGCAGGAGCTGCCGCGTTTCGGCAGCGGTTTTAACGAGCTGGATCGGGTGCTCGGCGGCGGGATAGTGCCGGGCAGCGCGATTTTAATCGGCGGTCATCCGGGGGCGGGTAAAAGTACCCTGTTGTTACAGGTGATGTGCGATTTAGCGCAAACAATGACCGCACTTTATGTCACCGGCGAGGAGTCCCTACAGCAGGTGGCAATGCGGGCCAATCGTCTGGGATTGCCGCCGGATCGGCTGAATTTGCTGTCGGAAACCTCGGTGGAACAAATCTGTCAGCTGGCGGATCAGCTGAAACCGCAGATCATGGTGATCGATTCCATTCAGGTCATGCATCTGGCGGATATTCAGTCCTCACCGGGCAGCGTATCGCAGGTGCGCGAGTGCGCCTCTTTTCTTACCCGCTATGCGAAAACCCGTCAAGTGGCGATAATACTGGTGGGGCATGTGACCAAAGACGGAACGCTGGCCGGACCGAAAGTGCTGGAACATGTGATCGACGCGTCATTATTATTGGAAGGCGAGGCGGATTCCCGCTATCGGACCCTGCGCAGCCATAAAAACCGCTTCGGTGCGGTCAATGAGCTGGGTGTGTTCGCCATGACCGAACAGGGGCTGCGCGAAGTGAAAAATCCGTCCGCCATTTTTTTAAGCCGCGGCGAAGAACAAACCGCCGGCAGTTCGGTGATGGTCATTTGGGAAGGTACGCGGCCGCTGTTGGTAGAAATTCAGGCGTTGGTGGATCATTCCATGCTGGCAAATCCGCGCCGGGTGGCGGTGGGGCTGGAACAAAACCGGCTGGCGCTGTTGCTGGCGGTATTACATCGCCACGGCGGCTTGCAAATGTCGGATCAGGATGTATTCGTCAATGTGGTCGGCGGGGTGAAAGTAACGGAAACGGGCGCCGATCTGGCGCTGTTGCTGGCATTGATCTCCAGCTTCCGTAACCGGCCGCTGCCGCAGGATTTGGTGGTGTTCGGCGAAGTGGGGCTGGCGGGCGAAATCCGGCCGGTGCCGAGTGGGCAGGAACGCATCAGCGAAGCGGCGAAACACGGCTTTAAACGGGCGATCGTACCGTTTGCCAATAAACCGAAAAGTGCGGTGCAAAATATGCAGGTTTTCACTGTAAAAAAACTGGCGGACGCGCTGGCGATTGTCGATAATTTTTAATCTCAGGAAAGGCATGCGGCGGCAGCTGCCTTTAAATACAGCCGCCGCAGCTGCCGCAGCGCCAGTCCTGCGGGTTGACCGCCTGATAAAACAGGCGCATATATTCTTCTTCCAGCGGAATATCCGCCTCGATAAACACCTCGCTCAGCCAGTCGATATTGGCTAAAATCCAGTCGTCTTCATCCAGCCCTTCCAAATACAGCTCATCGGTGGGATCGATAAAATAATAAATGCCGCGGGTGCCCATATCGTGTTCGCGTATTTTTTCCGGCAGCGTTAATGCCTTGTCGTGATAGGTGATTTCCCAGTGGCCTAAACATAATGTATTGCCGGTGGAGGTCCAGTGGGCGATAAACGGATTTGCCATATTTAACAACCTCGAAACAAATGATTGCAGGCGGACATTTTATAAAAAAAATCACATAAAAATCTAATGAAATAGTGTAAAATCAGACCTTCTTCAGTCTTTTTGACGTCATTTACCTATTTAGAGTTGGAGATTTTATGGAAAAGAAATTAACGAGAGCACTTGACAGCATTGATATAAAAATTCTGACCGAATTACAGCGCAACGGCAAGATCTCCAATATTGATTTGTCGAAAAAAGTCGGCCTGTCGCCGACACCTTGTCTGGAACGGGTGAAACGTCTGGAAAAACAGGGCGTGATTATGGGCTACCGCGCGTTGCTGAATCCGGAGTTGCTCAATTCGCCGTTGCTGGTGATTGTGGAAATTACCTTGGTGCGCGGCAAACCGGATGTGTTTGAAGAATTTAACGCGGCGGTGCAGCAACTGGATGAGATTCAGGAATGTCATCTGGTTTCCGGCGATTTCGACTATTTATTGAAAACCCGGGTGGCGGATATGGCGGCTTACCGGCAATTACTCGGCACCACTTTGCTGCGCCTGCCCGGGGTGAACGACACCCGCACTTATGTGGTGATGGAAGAAGTGAAGCAGACTAATTTTTTACAATTAAAATAAACAGAT
This sequence comes from Necropsobacter rosorum, assembly GCF_964241405.1. Taxonomy (NCBI): domain Bacteria; kingdom Pseudomonadati; phylum Pseudomonadota; class Gammaproteobacteria; order Pasteurellales; family Pasteurellaceae; genus Necropsobacter; species Necropsobacter rosorum. The sequence goes on along the minus strand of NZ_CAXSXF010000002.1, from coordinate 371,779 downwards.
AATGATTAAACGTATTACTCATCATTTTTCGCCGAAACAATATCTCGTTGAATTATTGTTAGGATTAACCGCACTTTTCGGGCTGTATTTGATTATCGCCTGGTCAGGCTACAGCCCGCTGGACAGTTCGTGGTCGGTGTCAACCTCGCAGCCGACCACCATTAATAAAGCCGGTGCGTTCGGCGCTTGGCTTATCGATTTGTTTTTTGCGATGTTCGGTCATATCGGGAATATTCTGCCCTTTGTGCTGTTTGTTGCGCCGGTCAGTTTTATCAAAACCAAGCGCACGGACAGCCTGACCTGGCTGCGTTTCGGTTTTCGTTTATGCGGTTTTGTATTGTTGCTTTGCGGGTTAACCGTGCTGGCGACTTTGCTGCTGTCCAATACGCCGTATTATCTGGCCGGCGGCGTGCTGGGGGCGAGTCTGACGGTGTCGTTTTTCCCGCTGCTGGGCAAATTCGGCATTTTATTTACCGCCTTTATTTTTAGCGTGGTGGGCTTTATTTTTTGCTCCGGCGCCTCGCTGCTGCGACTGCTGATGAAATTTTATTACTGGCTGACCATGAAAAATGAAGATAAGGCGCAAAACGACTCGGCACCGGTTATTGATACGGCGGCGGAAAGCGCCGGCAAAGAAACCGTTGCCCAGCCGCTGGAGGAAATTATTATCCGTCCGTCGCAGGCGAATACGGTGACGTCGGATAGCGAAGAAAACGCGGAAAAAGACGCCGACGACGGCTTGGTCAATATTGATAAGTTAATTCATATCAGCGGTCTGACTTCCGCTGCGCCTGAACCTGAGAGCGCGCGTTCAAACACGCCGGACGAGGCTTTGGCGGCGGGGACGGCGTCGTCCGAAATACCGGCATTCGGTGCCTATACGGTACAACCTGCCAATGAATTGCCGTCGGTCACCATTACGCCGTCGCCGGTGGCTTCGAGCGCAGCGGATTATGCTTATTCCGCCGCCGAACGGCCGACCGAGTTTGCCGGCGATCATTATGCCAATCACGGTTATAGCGCGGCCTATGCGGATATCGCCATGCCGAAAGTTTCCATGCCCGACAGCAATGCAACGCTGAACGTCACCGAGCAAATTACCGTTGATCCCGCCCCGGCGGCACAGGGCGAAGCGGACATGGCGGAGCTGGCGCGTCAGTTTGCCGAGCAGGAACAACAGCGACTGAATGAGATGGAACAGCGTGCCAAAGCGATGCACGCGGAAGACGCCCTGCATGTGATTTTATCCGACGCACCGCAAACGCCTGAAACTCCGCCGTCTGCGCCGCCGCATTATCAGTCTTACGGCGATTCCCTGATTCATCCGGCGTTACAGAAAAAAGTGACGATCGGCGCTAAACCGACCACGCCGCTGCCGAGTCTGGATTTGCTGGAGCATCGGCCGGTCAAAGCGCAGGAAATTACCCAGGACGAAATTATCGAAACCTCGCAGCGTATCGAGCAGCAGCTGCGGAATTTCAATGTGAAAGCCACGGTGAAAGATGTGCTGGTCGGCCCGGTGGTCACGCGCTATGAACTGGAGTTACAGCCGGGCGTGAAAGCTTCCAAAGTGACGGGGATCGATACGGATTTGGCGCGCGCGTTGATGTTCCGTTCGATCCGTGTGGCGGAAGTGATTCCGGGCAAACCTTATATCGGCATTGAAACGCCGAACGTGCAGCGCCAGACCGTACCGTTGCGCGATGTGCTGGACAGTGACGAATTCCGCCGTTCAACCTCACTGCTGTCCATGGCGCTGGGGAAAGACATCAGCGGCAAACCGGTAGTGGTGGATCTGGCGAAAATGCCGCACTTACTGGTGGCGGGGTCGACCGGTTCGGGTAAATCCGTGGGTGTGAATACCATGATTTTAAGCCTGTTGTTCCGGGTTAAACCGGAAGAAGTCAAATTTATCATGATCGACCCGAAAGTGGTGGAATTGTCCATTTATAACGGCATCCCGCATTTGCTGACCGAAGTGGTGACCGATATGAAAAAAGCCGCCAATGCGCTGCGCTGGTGCGTGGACGAAATGGAGCGCCGTTATCAGCTGTTATCGGCGCTGCGCGTGCGCAATATTGAAGGCTATAACGAGAAAATCGACGAATATAACGCCATGGGCATGCCGATTCCGAATCCGCTGTGGCGACCGGGCGATACCATGGACACCTTGCCGCCGGCATTGGAAAAACTCAGTTATATTGTGGTGATCGTGGACGAATTTGCGGATTTGATGATGGTTGCCGGCAAACAGATTGAAGAGCTGATCGCGCGTCTGGCACAAAAAGCCCGCGCTATCGGCATTCATCTGATTTTAGCCACGCAGCGTCCGTCGGTGGATGTGATCACCGGGCTGATTAAGGCGAATATTCCAAGCCGTATCGCCTTTACCGTGGCGAGTAAAATCGACTCGCGCACCATTTTGGATCAGGGCGGCGCGGAAGCCTTGCTGGGGCGCGGCGATATGCTGTATTCCGGTCAGGGATCCTCCGATTTGATCCGCGTACACGGCGCATTTATGAGCGATGACGAAGTGGCGCGCGTGGCCGACGACTGGCGCGCACGCGGTAAACCGAATTATATCGACGGCATTTTAGACGGTGCGGAAGACGAAGAGAGCGGCGACGGCGAGCGCGGTTTTGATGACGGCGAGCTGGACGATCTGTTTGATGATGTGGTGGAATTTGTGGTCAGCACCGGCACCACGTCGGTTTCCGCCATTCAGCGCCGTTTCCGCGTAGGGTTCAACCGTGCCGCACGGATTATGGATCAACTGGAAGAACAGGGCATCGTATCGGCCATGCAGAACGGAAAACGGGAGATTTTATCCCGCCCGTCCGATTATTAACGCGCGTTGCCGGCCTGAAGGCGACGGCCAAATGATGTGAGCGGCAACGCGGCGGGTGAATTAATTTTGTCTCTGACGGTCTAATTCATGCCATTACTTTTTTGTTTAAGGACGACAACGATGAAAAAAACAGCATTAAAACTGACCGCACTTTTGCTTGCCGGCATCAGCCCGCTGGCGTGGGCGGATGCGGCGGAAGAATTACAGGCGCGGTTAAGCAAAGTGGATGTACTGAGCGCCGATTACACGCAAAAAGTCAGCGATCCGAAAGGCAAGGAAATCCAGCAGGGCAGCGGTAAAATTCAGATTAAACGGCCGAATTTGTTCCGCATGGATAATAAAGCGCCGCAGGAAACGCAGATTATTTCCGACGGTAAAACCCTGTGGTTTTATGATCCTTTCGTGGAACAGGTCACGGCCAACTGGGTGAGCGAGGCGGTCAACGATACGCCTTTCGTGCTGCTGACCAGTAACGATAAAGCCCATTGGAATCAATATTCGGTGGAACAGCGTGCCGATACGTTTATCCTGAAACCGAAATCCGCGCAAAGCAACATCAAACAGTTTGATATCCGGATTGAGGCGGACGGCGTGCTGAAAAATTTCAGTACCATCGAAAAAGACGGTCAGGCGAATCTGTATCTGCTGCGCAACATCACCAATCTGCCGCTGGCGGATAGCCTGTTCCGGTTCAGCGTGCCGAAAGGCGTGGAGCTGGACGATCAGCGCAAGAAAAAATAACCCCGAACGGATGATCGGCATGGATTTATCCTGCCGGTTTTGATGAATTTCTCCGCGTTTCTGCACCGCACTTGTTGGCAGGGCGTACTATGGTAAAGCAAAATACGATGTCTAATCTGGCTTTCGATTTTAACGAAAATGAGTTTCGGCCTTTAGCCGCCCGCATGAGACCGACGACACTGGAACAGTATTGCGGGCAGTCTCACCTGTTGGCACCGGGTAAACCGTTACGCAAAGCCATTGAGGCCGGGCATATTCATTCGATGATTCTGTGGGGGCCGCCGGGCACCGGCAAAACCACGCTGGCGGAGATTATCGCACAGCGGATTCAGGCCGATGTGGAACGCATTTCCGCCGTAACGGGCGGCATTAAAGAAATTCGCGAGGCGATCGAGCGGGCCAAACAAAACCGGCTGGCAGACCGGCGCACGGTGTTGTTCGTGGACGAAGTACACCGCTTTAATAAAAGTCAGCAGGATGCCTTTTTGCCGCATATTGAAGACGGCACGGTGATTTTTATCGGTGCGACGACGGAAAATCCCTCCTTTGAACTGAACAACGCGCTGCTTTCCCGCGCGCGGGTATATGTTTTAAAACCGCTGAGCGCGCCGGATATCGAACGGGTGTTACGGCAGGCGGTGGATGATAACGAACGCGGCCTAGGCAAAGTGCGGTTGATTTTACAAGACAATCTGCTGTCTCTGTTGGCCGGTTATGTCAACGGTGATGCCCGTCTGGCGCTCAATTGTCTGGAATTAATGGCGGATATGGCGGAGGAAACGGAAAACGGCAAAATTTTAGACCGCACTTTGCTGACCGAGGTGCTGGGCGAACGGCAGGCGCGTTTTGATAAACAGGGCGATCGCTTTTATGATCTGATTTCCGCCCTGCATAAATCGGTGCGCGGTTCCGCGCCGGATGCCGCGTTATACTGGTATGCCCGCATTATTACCGCCGGCGGTGATCCGTTATATGTGGCGCGGCGTTTGCTGGCGATTGCCTCCGAAGATGTGGGCAATGCCGATCCGCGCGCAATGCAGGTGGCGCTGGCGGCGTGGGATTGTTTTACCCGGGTCGGCGCTGCGGAAGGCGAACGCGCGATTGCTCAGGCTATTGTGTATCTTGCCGTGGCACCGAAAAGCAATGCGGTTTATACCGCTTTCAAAGCCGCCAAAAAACAGGCGATGGAAAGCCCCGATTATGACGTACCGGAACATTTGCGCAATGCACCGACCGCGTTAATGAAAGAGCTGGGTTACGGCGCCGAATACCGCTATGCCCACGATGAGCCGAACGCCTATGCCGCGGGCGAAAATTACTTCCCCGAAGCGCTGCAAGAAACGCAATATTATTTTCCGGTGCCGCGCGGTATGGAAATTCAGATCAGCGAAAAATTAACCCGTTTGCGCGAACTGGATAAACAAAGCCCGAATAGTCGTTATAAATCACGCGGATAACTGGTTTATTTTATTAATCCGATCTAGAATAGCCAATTATCTGGGTAACACACATTTCAAATTAACAGGTTAGGGTAATACTATGATCGATCCGAATTTATTACGCAATAATCTTGCCGAAGTGGCGGAAAAATTAAAGCTGAGACGCGGTTTTGCGTTAGATGTTGACAATATCAGTAAGCTGGAAGAACAGCGTAAAACTTTGCAGGTGAAAACCGAAACCCTGCAGGCGCAGCGTAACGCCCGTTCCAAAGCCATCGGCGCCGCCAAAGCGCGCGGTGAAAATATTGCCCCCTTATTGGATGAAGTGGAGCATATGGGAATCGAATTAAGCATGGCGAAAGCGCAGCTTGATGATGTGCAGGCGGAATTATACCAAATCGCCATTGCGATCCCGAATATACCGGCCGATGAAGTGCCGTTGGGGAAAGATGACAGCGAAAATCAAGAGATTTCCCGCTGGGGCGAGCCGCGCAAATTTGATTTTGAAGTGAAAGATCACGTCACCTTGGGCGAACAGCTCAAAGGGCTGGATTTTGCCGCCGGCGCGAAGCTGAGCGGTGCGCGCTTTGCCGTGATGCAGGGGCAAATCGCCCGCATGCACCGTGCGTTGGCGCAGTTTATGCTGGATTTACACACCCAGCAGCACGGCTATCAGGAAACCTATGTGCCTTATTTAGTCAACCACGAAACCCTTTACGGCACCGGTCAGCTACCGAAATTCGGTGAAGATCTGTTTCATACCAAACCGTTGGAAGGCGAACAGCCTTATGCGCTGATTCCGACCGCGGAAGTGCCGGTCACTAATCTGGTACGCGATGAAATTCTGGATGAAGCGGATTTACCGTTAAAAATGACCGCACATACTCCTTGTTTCCGTTCCGAGGCCGGTTCTTACGGTCGCGATACGCGCGGACTTATCCGTATGCACCAGTTTGATAAAGTGGAAATGGTGCAAATCGTCGCGCCGGAAACCTCCATGCAGGCGCTGGAAGAATTAACCGGTCATGCCGAAAAAGTGTTGCAGTTGTTGCAATTGCCGTATCGTAAAGTGTTGCTGTGTACCGGCGATATGGGATTCGGCTCGGCGAAAACCTATGATCTGGAAGTCTGGGTGCCGGCGCAAAATACCTACCGCGAAATTTCCTCCTGTTCCAATATGTGGGATTTCCAAGCCCGCCGCATGCAGGCCCGCTGCCGCGCCAAAGGCGATAAGAAAACCCGTCTGGTACACACTTTAAACGGTTCGGGGCTGGCCGTCGGCCGCACCTTGGTCGCCGTACTGGAAAACTACCAAAACGCCGACGGTAGCATCACCGTGCCGGAAGTGCTGCGTCCCTATATGGGCGGCATTGAGGTGATTGGGAAGTAGTTAACTTCACCGCTAACAGACAGCAGGACGCTTAAGGGCGTCCTTCTTTTTTATAGTTTACGGCATTAATCATTCGGGTTTATTTGAAATCAGCAAAAAAACCACCGCACTTTTAAACTGTACGCCGTAGAATATCAGCGTAATCCGCCGGCGTTGTCGGTGGCGGTGTAGGGCGGGCGTTTCAGCCCGCTTTTTTGTGCGTTCGGATTATTGCAATTCGCCTACCGTTATGCGGGCGCTGCCGCCTTTTCCGATAAGCCGTTCTTCGCATTGTCCCTGTTCATCACATATTGTCATGGCAACGCTGTCTTCCGCCAGATTATCGCGGATTACCGCCGGGCGGCGCTGCGCCAGTTGATTTTGCGCGGTTTGCGCTACCTGATGGCTGGAAAGATTCGAGCCGGCGATACCCTGTAGGCGATCCAACAGCTGTAATTTTTCCCGCGCGGACAGATTTAGCCGGGTATGCTCGCCTTGAATATAAGCGGATAATTGGTTGGTGCTGCGCGGTAATTCAAAATAGGAAAAATCCGCGTTTTTGGTTTCCAGCGGTAAGGCTTTTGCGCTCAGGTAGGCATTCGCGCCGTTCGGGGCGATGGCCTGAACTTTGACGTTTTCAAACAGGGTTCTGTCGCCGGATTCGCCGCCGATGACAATGCCTGCGGTACCTAAATAATCGTCATTGTTGTTGCGACCCAGATCCGCACCGTCCGCCACCGGCGGTAAGCCGGTATTGATAACGGTAATCGCTAAGTCGTCTTTACTGCTTTCCCCTTTAATGGTCGAACGCCCGTCCGTGCGGAAGCTGTAGCCCTGATGAGTGCGGACAAAAATAGCACTGCGGTTTTTACCGGTTAAATTACCGACCAAATGAAAGGCAGCCGCTCCGGATTTGGAATCGGGGGTAACGCCTTTCATATCGGCGCCGATAATCCGGATATGGCTGTTATCCATAAGCGTATTTTCAGCGTTAATTCCCATTTTATTGATGGCTTTACCGAAGGAATCCAACGGTTGATCAAAACGGAGAGTGATATTGCTGTTTTCCAGCCGCACATGTTTAGCCATTAAATGCATAAAGCCGTTGTGCAGATTGAAATCGCTGTTTTTAATTGTAATATCGGTTGCCAAATGCGACCGCTCTTTGACCCATTGGTAAAAATAATCCCAGAATTCACGGTTCAGGCTTTCATCGGTTTTTGTGGAATAAGCCCAGCGGCGTTGGGAATGATCCGGCTGGGAGCGCAAAATACGTTCTTCCAGATCTTTTAACCCGTATTCCCAACGGGTTTGAGCGCCGTCTTTGCCCCATTTGCGTTGATTGCCGCCATGAATGTAAAAACTGGTGCGTCCTTCGGCGTTTACGCGGTCGAATTCCACCTGCCCGAAACCGCCGCTAATGACCACATCATCAACCCGGTTAAAGCTGACATCCTGTAGATTGACGGCGAAATAATTGCGTTGATCCTCCTCCACATATTGCGCGCTTTGTTCGTAATATACCCGGTTTTGCAGCTGCGTATTATGTCCGAAGCCGAGCGAACCGTTCCCCAGATCGAAGCGGCTGTGGCTGATCCGGATTGCCGGCGTCAGTCCTTGCGGTACACGCCCTTGATAATAGTTCCAAAGCTGCCCCAATAACAGTAAACGCCCGTTTTTAGCCCGCCAGTCGGCATGATGAATGCTAATTTGATGTGGCGAGTCCAGCAGCAGGAAGGAATCCGTATTTCGGAAGGAATCCACATGCAGTTTGCCGGAAATATCGATTCCGGCTTTGCCGGCATCATAACCGGAGCCGGCGTTCAATAATGCGACCTTTCCGCTGCCGGCTAACATTGAGGCCAGCGCATCGGTTTGAATAAAGGAATGCTCGGAGCTTGGCGATAGACTATCTGCAATCATAATTTTATCTAATGCTTTGATCTCAATAAGACTATTCAGTTTATGCTTGGCCTTATCATAGAATTCGTTACTGTCATCGCGGGAAAACCTCCCTTCAATCCGCAGATGTTTCACGGTTTTTTGCCCGATGCGATCATTATTTTCTCCGATAGCGGTTTTGCGGGCGGTAATTTTCGCGCCCTCGGCAGATCGGATATGCAGGCGATGTTGCGGCGCTTTCAGGTTCAGCGTCTCGCTGTTCAGGCGACTGTGTTTGCCGAGTTGAATATTTTCCGCCAGCAGGGTAATGCTGCCGCTGTCGGTTAATGCCGCCCGTTTGGCTTCAATAATACCGTCATTATTGACCGCACTTTTCAGCGCATCATTGCGGCCTTGGGCGGTGAGAACGACATGACCGTCTTCGGATATAATCATGCCGCGGTTCTCCACCAGCGCGGCGACGGTGTTGGCGTCGAGATCAAGGTCGATATTGCTGTCATTTAAGGTTAAGGTAAAATTTTCGCCGCTGCCAAGAATCACCTGTCCCGGCGAAACGACGGTTTTCACGCTTTCTTTTTCGCGCCAGCGTGCGCTCGGGCTGCCTTCCCACCAGTCGTTGGCAAAATCTTTACAGGCCTGTTCGCTGGTAATCGTACTATATATCGCACCATAATCATTGCTGCACACCATGGTTTTGGTTTTCGTGGTTTGCTGATAATATTTCCCTTCGATGGTACCTTCGTTACTGACCTGATCGCCGATTAACGCCACAAAACCGTTTTCACCTTGTGCGGTGATTTTTCCCTGATTTTTGATCGCCCCTTCTTTTTGCTTGACCCGCACAAAGGTCATCGTCTGATTGTTTAGGTTTTGCGCCGGGTTTTCCAGCGCTTTAGTGGTTACCAGCAGACTGCCCACATTAACCTGCGCGTCTTTGCTGAATAACACCCCGTTCGGATTAGCCAGAAAGACTCGACCGTTTGCCACCAGCTTGCCCTGAATTTCACTGGCGTTTGCGCCGCGCACACGATTATAGGCGATGGCGGTGGAACTCGGTTGTTTGAATTCCACTTGATTTTTTTGACCGATATCGAAACTCTGCCAATCAATACTGACCTGCGGACTTTGCTGGCGGATGGTCATGTTATCGGCTTGGGCGGCGATCTCCGCCTGCCCTGAGGTGATTTGACCGTTTTGCGGCAAGCCGGCGGCATGGAGCTGTGCAATATAGCTTGCCATGGCAAGGCTGATTACATGTAATTTCTTCATATTGTTCCCTTATTAAAATGTTTTCATGGCGGACAGCCAGACTTGATGCCGATCGGACGCGGCTAGTTTGTTGTTTATCGGTTTGGCGAACGTCAGGCCGATATGGTAATTATTGGCGGCAGATAACGCGAGGCCGGCACCGAGGCTTTGCAGCGTGACATGGTTGTCGGTATTTTTGCTCAGCATGCGTGTACTTTTATAATATTTGCCCGTCGCATAGTCGTAAAATAACGAACCGGTCAGAATACTTTGTTCGAAAACCGGCACATAATGTTTTAATTCCGCCTGCACGATATGGCCTTCGTCAACGGAGGCCGCACCGGCTTTATAACCGCGAACCGCATGCAGCCCGCCCAATAATAATTTTTGTGAACTGTCCAGGTTTTTATCCGTCCATTGCCCCATGGCATTAATATTGACGGCCAGAGAATAGGGTAAAAACTGTTCGTGCGACAGCTGATAATTGAACAGGGTAAAGGATTTTTTGGCGGCGAAATTCTCTGCCCGGTAATGGGGCCGTTCATTGGAATGACTGCCTTCCCGCCCGAAAACCGTACCGAAGGAAAAATAGCTGACCCCGTTCGGCACGCTGTTCCAAGAGCCGGCAAGGGTGAGGGATAGCGTATTAATTTTGCGGGTCTGAATTAAATTTACCGCGCGCTGTTTGTCGGTCAGGGTCTGATGATTAAACGCCAGTCTGGTATTCAGCCGCAAATTCGGCGAGCGTACCGTGGGGTGCAGCAAATAAACGCCGGCATTTTTTGCATTACCGGCGGATTGCAAATCCTTAAAATTACCGCCTAACCGGTAGTGCAGATAACTTGCCGTCACCCCGAACCGGGTGGCGTAACCGTCGATCAGCGCGGAATAATCCAATTTGGCATTTTTCAAATCTCCTTTGCCGGAGGTCAGCATATCCAGTTTTAATTCATCACCAAGCCCCAGCAGGTTATAGACGCTGCCGCCGAGCAAAAAACGGTAACGTCCGGTTTCTTTGCTGCCCTGATTGTCCGTTAACACATAGCCGCCGAATCGCCGTCCGTTTTCCAGCGTAACGGTTAAATCCGCTTTGCCCTGTTGCCGTGCGGATTTCAGGCTTAATGACGGGCGAATGGCGGGAATGTCGTTGAGCACTAATGCCAGTCTTTCCAGCTCCGACTGATAAACGTAATAGCCCTCGTTAATGCCGGCGGTTGACAGTCGTTGTACGATATTATCGCGTAAGGCGCTGTGATTATTAATATGAATGTCGGCCAGTTGCCCTTTGATAACCAGAACGGTCAGTTTACCGTCAACAATATCCTGCGGTGGCAAAATGGCGCGCGCCAGCAGATAGTCATGGCGGCGATAAAATTCGGTAAGTTGCCGGGTCAGTCGGTCAAGGGCGGAAAATTGCAGGTCTTGATGCAAAAAAGGCGTAATCACCGGCGTGGTGTCTTCTTCCACCGGCTCGCCGTTCAGCCCGATAACCTGAATTTCCCGCAACTGAAAATGAATGCCGTCATCGGCGCTTTGAGGCTGAGTTTGCTGCTGAGCATGAAACAGCGAACCGCCCGGTTTTATTTTGGGCGCCCTTTGCCCTTGTTCGATTTCTTTATTCAGCAGACCGGCGTCCGGTAGCGTTTCGGCAGCGCAAAGCGGGCTGGCGAGCATAAAAAGTGCGGTTGAAATTGCAGTTAAATGCGTATGAACGGACATAAAAAATTTCCCTTTATAAAAAATAAAATAGTAAAAAGCGGGCTTATTTTACATAAATGATAATTATTATCAATATCGTTGTTTTTTAAGATGAATTCCCGTATTATTGCCGTCGCTGTTTTTAGTCTAAAGGAATATCATGTGAAACTGTCTAACATTTATACTTCGCTTTTTTGTGGCGTGATGCTGCCTTGTGCGGTTTATGCGTCGGAAACTTCGCAAAAACCGACCGCACTTGATGAAATTTCCGTTCTGGCATTGCGCGACCCGTCCGCGTATGCCGTCTATGCCAACAATACGCAAACCCTTGAGCAAGAAGCGCTGCGGCGCCAACAGCCGACCAGTGTGGCGGACAGCCTGAAATATCTGCCCAATGTGGATATTCAGGGCGGTTCCCGTGCGTTGGCACAAAAGCCGATGATCCGCGGGCTGGGCGGGAACCGGGTGGTGCAAATCATTGACGGAGTTCGACAGAATTTTGATCTGGCGCACCGCGGCGCCTATTTTGTGCCCGCCTCTTTATTGCAGGAAGTGGAAGTGGTGAAAGGGCCGTCCAGCACATTATGGGGAAGCGGCGCATTAGGCGGCGTGGTGGCGATGCGTACTGCCAATGCCTTGGATTTGCTGAAAAACGGCGATACTATCGGCGCGCAGATTCAGCAGGGGTATCAGTCCGCCAATCAATTGTCTTCTTCGTCAGTGGCGGTATTCGGCGCCGACCGCACTTTCGATTGGCTGTTACAGGGATTTTATAACGATTCCAATGACCTACGGGTCGGCGGCGGGGAGAAGATCGCACACAGCGGCTTAATGCAGAAAGGCGGTTTGGCGAAATTCGGCTGGCAGATTAATGAGGCGCAGCGTCTGGAATTGTCCCATCGCGGCTCGGTCAGCAAACAAACCGCCAATTCCAATAACGAAACGGCGACGGAATTTACCGATCAGGACGTGATTAATGAAATCGGCAATTTTCACCGTAATTGCGGCGGTTGCAGCCTGGAGGACATCCGCAAATTCTATGCGGAAAACGTGCATACCCGCCTCGGCAGCGTGAATTATTTAAGCCGCCAGCAAGTGACGGATCAAAGCTCGGCGCTGAATTATTATCTCAACCCGGAACATAATCCGTATCTGAATATGCAGTTTACCTTATATCATAATCGCACGGAGGAAAAGGAACAGCGCGTGCAAAGCGGCTTGCGGGATAAAACCGAATTGCATACCACGGGATTGAATATTCGCAACAGCAGTGAACTGGCCGGGATCAGCCTGACCTATGGCGCGGATTATTATCGGGATAAACTGGATTCGCAGCGCGAAAGCAATCAAACCGACGGTAAGTTCCGGGCCGATTCATATACGGCGGACAGCAAGGTATTCGGCGCCTATGTATTAAGCCATATTCAATTAAGCGAACGCTGGGTGCTGTCGCCCGGGCTGCGCTATGATCGCTATAATACGCAGGGCGGCCGGCAACATCAGACATACCGTGACCATCACTGGTCGCCGGCGCTGGCGCTGACCTGGCACGCCGCCGACTGGCTGGATATTACGGCGAAATACAGCGAGGCGTATCGTGCGCCCTCTATGCAGGAACGTTTTGTCAGCGGGGCGCATTTCGGTATGAGTTCGCGCGGTCGTGATCTGGGCAATCTATTTGTCGCGAACCCGAACCTGAAACCGGAAACGGCTGAAAATAAAGAAATCAGCGCCGATTTCCATTTTGATAATGTATGGTATAACCGCGACCGGCTGACATTCCGCGCGACCTATTTCCAGAATGATGTAAAAGATTTTATTAATTTGGTGGTATATAAATCCGATCCGAATTCCAATGCGATTTTGCTGCCGGATCGTTCGCAATACCGGAATGTGGAAAATGCCCGGTTACGCGGTTTCGAGCTGGAAAGTCAGTATCAATACGAACGCCTGTCGCTGGCATTGGGCTATGCGCAGACACGCGGTAAAGACAAAAACACTCATCAGCCGCTTTCCAATATTGCGGCGGATAAGTTCACTTTCGCGACCGATTATGAATTGGTGAAACAGAAATTTAATCTGGGCGCGCGTGTTACCCATTATGCCAAACAGCATCGCGTCCCTGCCGAACACGGTTTGCAGTATGGCGGTTATACGTTGCTGGATTTCACCGCAAGCTACGCACCGCTTAGTGGCGAATGGCACAACTTACGGCTGGATTTTGCGATTGAAAATCTGCTGGATAAAAAATATTTACCGGCATTCAGTTTAATGGCCGGCAGCGGACGGAATTTTAAACTCAACGTAGGCTATTATTTCTGATTAGGCCGTTTATGAATTGTTACCGGGGCGGATTAACGCCCCGTTTTTATCGACGGTTCTGCGTAATCGGTAAAAAAACCTACCGCACTTTTAAACTGTTCGCCGTAGAAAATCAGCGGAATCCGGCGGCGTTGCCAGACCGGGACGTTGGCCTGTTGCCATAATTTTTTAATATCCTGATGAATGCCGTTGCGGGTGCGCACTTTACCGGCATAGGCGAAACGGATTTGAATCGGCAAATCGGTGGCGGGCAGTGGCTGGCGGTGATGTGCCCATTCGGCCAGTAAGCCGTCGTGAGTTTCGCACAGCCGCAAAGTGCCGAGATTATCAGGCAGAGTGATGGTCTGATTTGGTTGAATATTGAGGCGGATTGCGCTGAGATCGGCAAAATTCGCCGTCACATAAAGCCGCTTCTGATAACGGCGGATAACCTGATTTTGCCAGTGAAACTGCGGGTTGCGATCCGCGCGGGCGAAAATGACATCGCGAATCAGTTGCTCCAGCTGCACCACGGAAGGCATGTTACAACCGAGTTCCGCCAGCCAGCGACGCAGCAGGGCGTTTTGCTGCAACGCGCTATAATGCGGAAAACGGCTGAGGTCAAAAGTGCGGTCGGATTCGCGATAGTTTTGCTGGAAACTTTCCGTCAGTAAATCGTGGATAAGCTGTTGCTGTTCGGCACAATGCCGTGCGGAACGCTGTACCGCGCGGTCAAAATGCGGCCAGCGGCGGCGCAGCGACGGCAGAATTTGATTGCGCAGGAAATTGCGATCATATTGGTTATCCGCATTGCTTTCATCTTCAATCCACGGCAGATTGACTGCGCGCACATAATGTTCCAGTTCCGCGCGGCTGAAAGGCAGCAGCGGGCGAAAAATCGGCAGATTATCGACCGCACTTTTTACCGCCATGGCGCTGAGCCCCGCCGGGCCGCTGCCGCGTTTGAGGGCGAGCAAAAAGGTTTCCGTCTGATCCTGCCGGTGATGGGCGGTGACGAGGATTTCGTTGTTGCGCAGATGCCGTTTTATCGCGCCGTAGCGGGCTTGGCGGGCGCCGGCTTCAATGCCGTCGCGGGTATCGACGCTGACTTTTTCGATAATCAGCGGAATCGCCAGCCGACGGCAAATACTTTGGCAGTGCCGTACCCAGTGATCGGCATGGGGGCTTAAACCGTGATGAATATGAATGGCGCGCAGCGTAAAGTGCGGTTGTTTTTCGCGCAGTTCGGCGAATAATCCGAGCAGCGCGGTAGAATCCAGCCCGCCGCTGAAGCTGAGCAGAAAGTCGGTTTGCGCCGGCAGATGCTCGGCAAGCTGGCGGCGGAATCGGTCAAACAGTGGCATTTGTCAGCTCCGGAAGGCTGACGGCGCGTTTGCGCCGACAGCGTTTAGGCGATTTTTACCGCACGATAATTGCTGATCGGGTTGACGATCCGATCGCGGGCGGCAATGATTTGCAGCTCGTAGGCGCCGTGCTGGTGAGTTATCGCCATCACATCGTTCACGGCATTTGCGGTGTGTTCAAAGGCTTCGATGTCGGATTTGCCGTTCAGCAGATTGGCGATAAACAGGCCGGCGGTTAAATCGCCCACGCCGACCGGTTCTTTGGCAAACGGATGCAGCGGACGGGCGATATGCCAGATGCCCGCCGGCGTGGCCAGCAACATTTCAAACCGGTTCGGATCCTGACCGACCTTGCTTAAATGTTTAACCAGCACTTTTTGCGGCCCTTTGCGCAGAATCGCTTGCACCGCCGCAATGGCCTGCGCAAAGTTTTCTACCGGAAGTCCGCTGAGTTCGCGCAGTTCCACCAGATTCGGCGTCATAATATCCGCCTCTGCCATGGCCAGATTAATCAGCCCTTCTTTTACGCCGTCCGCGACGATGCAGCCCTTATCCGGGTGTCCCATCACCGGGTCGCAAAGATACAGCACGCGCGGATTTTTTTGTTTGATTTGATGCAGCGCATTAATGATTTCTTCCACCTGTTCGGCAGAGCCAATATAGCCCGATACGACCGCATCGCACGGATGCAGTTCGCCGATGGCGTCAATACCGCGCACGATTTCGCCGATTTGCTCTTTCGGCACCACCATGCCGGTCCATTGACCGTATTGGGTATGATTGGAAAATTGCACCGTATTCAGCGCCCAGACATCAATGCCGAGCAGTTGCATAGGAAAGGTCGCCGATTTGTTGCCGGCATAGCCGTACACCACATGAGATTGAATGGAAAGAATATTTTTCATGATATTGAGAGTTTCCGGATGATTAACAGAATATCAGGGACGGCGATATACCGTCCCGTGAGAAGATTAAACCGCCGTTTAGCAGTAGCCGTAGCCCATCAGGCGTTGATAACGGCGATCCAGCAGGGTTTCCTGATCCAATAGGTCAAGTTCTGCCAGATCGGTGAGTAAACGCTGTTTCAGATTGTGCGCGATTTCGTCGTAATTGCGGTGTGCGCCGCCGAGCGGTTCCTGTACGATATTGTCGATCAGTTTTAACTGTTTTAAACGCGGTGCGGTTAAGCCCATCACTTCCGCCGCGGTGGAGGCTTTGTCCGCGCTTTTCCATAAAATCGACGCGCAGCCTTCCGGTGAAATGACGGAATAGGTGCTGTATTGCAGCATATTGACTTTATCGCCGACACCGATCGCCAGTGCGCCGCCGGAACCGCCTTCGCCGATAACCGTACAGATCACCGGCACTTTCAGGGTTGACATTTCACGCAGATTGCGGGCGATGGCTTCCGACTGTCCGCGCTCTTCGGCACCGACGCCCGGGTAGGCTCCCGGCGTGTCGATAAAGGTAATAATCGGCAAATGGAAACGTTCCGCCATTTGCATTAAACGCAGGGCTTTGCGGTAGCCTTCCGGCGCCGGCATGCCGAAATTGCGCATCACTTTTTCTTTTACGCTGCGGCCTTTCTGATGGCCGATTACCATCACCGCTCTGCCGTCCAGACGGGCTAATCCGCCGACGATCGCTTTATCGTCGGCAAAGGCGCGATCTCCGGCGAGTTCTTCAAATTCGGTAAAAATATGGCGGATATAATCCAGCGTGTGCGGACGGTTCGGATGGCGTGCCATGCGTGAGACTTGCCAGGCGTCCAGATTGGCGAAGGTTTTTTGCGTCAGTTCCGCGCTTTTTTTCTGCAGGCGGGCGATTTCATCATCCAGATTGATTTTATCGTCTTGCTGAGTCACTGAACGGAGCGATTCGATTTTAGCTTCCAGTTCGGCAATCGGTAATTCGAAATCTAAATATTCTTGGCTCATGTGTTTTTCCTAATCATCATTCGGCACAAAATTTTACCGCACTTTAACAAGATTTTTGTCGGGGTGCAATTACGGCGTGTATTTTATGCGTTTTTTGCGCAAAAAGCAGGAATTTTATGGATTATTTCAACTGGTAGATGCTGTGTCGGGACGTCGGACGAGCGTCCCGAAAGTGCGGTCATTTTGGCGGAATTTCTTCCTGACAGTGCGGGCAGGTCAGCAGGTGTTTTTGATTGTTATGGACGATAAAATGCCCCATTTTTTTCGCTTTGGTGTCCAGATATTCGGTGTTGTAACGGTTTTCGCCGACGTTCAGCGGCACCCGTTCGACCACATTGATGCCGGCTTTTTTCATGGTTTCGATTTTGTTCGGATTATTGGTCAGCAGACGCACCTGTTTGACGCCGAGCAGGTCGAAAATATCGGCGCAGACGGCAAAGTTGCGTTCATCCGCGGCGAAACCCAGCGCCAGATTGGCTTCAATGGTATCCATGCCCTGATCCTGCAACGCATAAGCGCGGATTTTATTAATCAGCCCGATACCGCGCCCTTCTTCGCGGTGATAAATCAGCACGCCGCGGCCTTCTTCACTGATTTGACGCAATGCGGTGGCAAGCTGAAAACCGCAGTCGCATTTTAAGCTGTGCAGCGCATCGCCGGTTAAACATTCGGAATGGATGCGGGCTAACACCGGCACGTTTTGATCGCTGATATCGCCCATCACCAGCGCTACATGTTCTTTTTTGCTGTCCGGAAATTCAAAGCCGACGATGCGGAACAACCCGAATTCGGTCGGCAGGTTGGCTTCAGTCACACGCTGAATTTTTGACATAGTTAAATCCTTATCCTTTTTTCTTTTAATGATGTTAGAATACGTTCTTTTTACAATCCGAGATGGTTATTAAAATGTTAAAACGGCTGTCATTATATACTTTATTATTACTTATGGTACCTTTTTTTGCGTGGGTAAGCGGCTGGCACTGGCAGGGCGATGCGAACCTCGGCACGCCGGATCATGCCCTTTACTGGCTGACGGAAACCGGCAGTTCGCCTTATGCGTTGCTGACCTGCGCCGTATTTGCCGGCTTGTATTTCTGGCTGATTCCGAATAAAAAACAAGCGGTTCGGGTCATTGCGATTATGGCCTGCGCTATTGCGCTGACGCAGGGAATGAAAAGCGGGCTGAAACTGTTGTTTGCCGAACCGCGCCCTTTTATCAGCGCATTGGCGGAACAATCGGAGATAACCACCGATTATTTTTATGATCAGACACCGGCGCAACGGGAGCAGCTGGTGTCTTTTTATTATGCGGATAAACCGCAGACGCCGGACTGGCTAGTGCGTCACCGCATGCATGAAACCGGCTATTCTTTCCCTTCCGGGCATACACTGTTTGCCGCAGCCTGGCTAATGCTGGCGGTAGGGTTCGGTCGGCTGCTGGGCGAAAAGTCAGTAAAAATGCACATTTTAACCGGCATTATCGCGATTTGGGCGCTATTGATGCTGATAAGCCGCTTACGTCTGGGCATGCATTATCCGATCGATTTGTTTGTGTCGGTGATAACCGCATGGCTGGTGCATTGTCTGCTGTTCGGCTTTTTAGCGAAAAAGGCGATCTTCCGCAAAGAAACGCGAGGAAAGTGCGGTTAAAATACACGGATTTTCGAATAAATAAGCAGGGAGGTTAACATGCTATATGGCTTTGATATCGGCGGAACGAAAATCGAGCTTGCCGTATTTAATGAGAAACTGGAAAAACAATACACCGAACGTGTGCCGACACCGAAAGAGGATTATCGGCAATGGCTGGATACCATTGAAGATCTGGTAAACCGCGCCGATCAGCGCTTCGGCTGCCGCGGTTCGGTGGGGCTGGGTATTCCGGGATTCGTCAATCCGAAAACCGGCATCGCGTCAATCAGTAATATCCGTGCGGCGGATAAAAAACCGATTCTGACCGATTTGGCCGAACGGCTCGGACGTGAAGTGCGGGCGGAAAACGATGCCAATTGCCTTGCGCTGTCGGAAGCCTGGGCGGAGGAAAATCAGCAATACAATTCGGTGATGGGATTTATTATCGGCACCGGTTTCGGCGGCGGTCTGATTATTAACGGCAAAGCCCATTCCGGTCAAAGCGGTATGGCGGGCGAAGTCGGGCATATCGCATTAAATTATCAGGCCTTGAAATTACTCGGCTGGGACAACGCACCGATTTATCAGTGCGGCTGCGGCAATCAGGCTTGTCTGGATACCTATTTATCCGGCCGCGGTTTTGAATTTCTGTATCGCGATTTGCAGGGTGAGGCGTTGTCCGCCAAGGAAATTATCGAACGTTTTTATGCCGGTGATAAAAAAGCCGTGCAATTTGTTGAGATGTTTGTTGAACTGATGGCGATTTGCATCGGCGATCTGGCGGTAGTGTTCGATCCGGATCTGATTGTCTTCGGCGGCGGTTTATCCAATTTCGATTATTTATATCAGGCGTTGCCGAACATTCTGCCGGGACAGTTGATGCGCGGCGCTTCCGTACCGGTGATTAAAAAAGCGATTTATGGCGATTCAAGCGGCGTACGCGGTGCGGCAGCCTTGTTTTTAAGCCGTTGATGTTTGCGGCCGTTCTGCAAGCCGGGACGGATTCGGATTACAGAATACCGGTATCCAGTATCAGTTTTCCCGGCTCGACCCGAATTTCCTTGGCGAATTTTTTAATCAGGGCGTCGCGCGCATTGTTTGGATCCAAGGTGTAGACCGGAATATGGTTGAGCAGGGCGGCGAGATTGCCGCTCAGCAACGGCATAACGGCTTGCAGTTGTTCCATATAAGCTTGCGGCGATCCCGACCAGCGCAGAATACGCACCTCTTTCAGATAAACGGCGCTTTTTTGCGCATCGTAGTAGGGCACGGTATCAAAGGTCAGGTTGAGCTTGGCGGCGAACTGTTTGTCTTGCAGTTTAAATACGCCGTGCATACTGCCGTCGATTTCCACCCGCTTTTCTGCGTGCTGTCCGATGCGGGCGGTTAAATCCTGTAATTGATAATCAATGGAAAACAGGCCCGGGAAGCGAAATTGATCGCGGATATTGGCTTTTTGTGCCAGATAATCGTTGATCTGCGTTTCGGTGACGGCAAACGGCGCAAGAAACCCATGGGCGACGGGAATAAACAGGCTGTATAGGCACAGCGCGACGACAATAACGGCTTTATAACGCATAAACTCTCCTTAGGATTATTTGGGTGACGTGCGCAGGCTCGGTGAAATCAACGCAAAATCTTGTCGATGCGAACGGCAAAACACATGAATTTTATACCGCACTTTTTATGGACAGGCGATATGTTAACTTCTGAACAACAGGCTTTCGAACATTATGTTCGACAATTATTACAGAAATATCACGGAAAGAGAATCCTGCCTTTCAGCTACGAGGGCAAGGCTTTCTGGCTGAAACAGCCGGAGCAGGTGAGGGGCATTTGGCGCGTACTGAAACCGTATCCCCGCAAAGCGTTCCGGCAGGAAATTGCGGCGCTGCGCTATTTTGCCGAACACCGGGCGCCGGTGCCGGAAATGGTATTGTGCGGTGAGGATTTTTTTGTGCTGCGCGACAGCGGGCGATCCATCGGTTCCGCGCTGAATGATGAAACCGTCCCGCAGGCGCTGAAGGATCAAATGCTGGATGACGGTGCGCGCGCATTGGCGCAGTTACACCGTCAAGGGCTGGTGCATGGGCGTCCGGCATTGCGCGATATGTTGTGGGATAACGGCCGGGTGAGTTTCATTGATTTTGAATCCGGCTGGGTAAAAACGGATTCGGATAAGGTGTTAATACGCCGTAAAGTGCGCGATAATCTGATTTTTATTCACAGTCTGGGGCGAACGGCCGGTTTATCCGATGAACGGATGTTGACCTTGCTCGAACGCTATTTTGAGGATTGTGAGCCGCAGATTAAACGGGCGACTTTTGCGACCGTACATCGATACCGCGGGTTATATACTATTTTGCGACCGTTCAGTGCGGTGGCGAAAACGGATTTAATCGCCATTTACCGGTTGTTTGAAACCATGCGTAAACTGGCGCATCAGGAGGCAATAAAATGAAAAAAATGATTATCGTGCTGTGTATTGTTATGCTCGGCGCCTGTTCGGTGGGCGGCGGATTCGGTGTCGGCGGCGGCAGCAACGGCGTCGGTGCGGGCATCGGTATTGGCAGCGGGATTAGTTTCTAAGCGCTGAAATCCCGCCGGATAAAAGGCGGGCGAGATACGCAAGTGCGGTGGTTTTTTCTGTTGTTTTTAGGGAGTTATCAGCCTTATATCGGGAAAAATCCGTGTTTTTTATAACAAAAACTTGCTATCGGCGCATAAACCCCGTATAATGCGCTCCATATTTTCGGACGCGGGGTGGAGCAGCTTGGTAGCTCGTCGGGCTCATAACCCGAAGGCCGTCGGTTCAAATCCGGCCCCCGCAACCACTTTACAACAAGTTCAGTAAAGGAACCCCAAGTTTGGGGTTTTTTTGTACGAGCAATTTAGATGTAGGACTGGGCTGAACGCCCTTTTTTTATGTCTTGCTTTCAGATCAGGAGGTTGATTTGGCCACGTTAGAAGAAAAGTTACAGCAATTGCTGCAAAGTTCGGTAGAGGATTTAGGCTGTGAGCTTTGGGGCATTGAATGTCAACGCAACGGACGTTTTTTAACCGTGCGTTTGTATATTGATAAAGACGGCGGCGTGACCGTGGACGATTGTGCCGATGTCAGCCGTCAGGTCAGCGCGGTGCTGGATGTGGAAGATCCGATTGCGGATAAATACAATCTTGAAGTGTCGTCGCCGGGATTGGATCGCCCGTTGTTTACCTTGGCGCAGTATCAGCGTTTTATCGGGCAGGATATTGCCGTGCAGCTGCGTATTCCGCAGGCAGATCGCCGTAAATGGCAGGGTAAGCTGGAAAAAATCGAAAACGATATGCTGACCCTCAGCGTTGACGGCCAGCCGCAGGTTTTCGTATTCGGTAATATTCAGAAAGCCAATATTGTGCCTAAGTTCTAATTTTATACAGGGGAAAATAACACCATGAGTAAAGAAATTTTATTGGCGGCCGAAGCCGTATCAAATGAAAAACTGTTGCCGCGCGAAAAGATTTTTGAAGCGCTGGAAAGTGCGATTGCCCTTTCCACCAAAAAGAAATACGAACAGGAAATCGATGTGCGCGTGGTAATTAACACCAAAACCGGCGAATTCGATACCTTCCGTCGCTGGCTGGTGGTTGAGCATGTGAATAATCCGACCAAGGAAATTACCCTTGAGGCCGCACAGTTTGAAGATCCGAATGCCAAAATCGGCGATTATGTGGAAGATCAGATTGAATCCGTCGCCTTTGACCGTATCACCATGCAAACGGCGCGTCAGGTCATCAGTACCAAAATCCGTGAGGCGGAACGTAATAAAATCGTTGAGCAGTTCCGTTCCCATGAGGGCGAAATTCTGACCGGCACGGTGAAAAAAGTCAATCGCGACAGCATTATTCTGGATTTGGGCCAGCAGGCCGAAGCGGTGATTTTGCGTGAAGATATGCTGCCGCGGGAGAATTTCCGTCCGGGCGATCGCGTCCGCGGCGTGCTGTATAACGTCAATCCGGAAAGCAAAGGCGCGCAGTTGTTTGTCACCCGGGCTAAACCGGAAATGATTATCGAGCTGTTCCGCATCGAGGTGCCGGAAATCGGTGAAGAATTGATTGAAATCAAAGGCGCAGCGCGTGATCCGGGTTCGCGGGCAAAAATTGCGGTGAAAAGCAACGATAAACGTATCGACCCGGTCGGTGCCTGCGTAGGAATGCGCGGTGCGCGCGTGCAGGCGATTACCAATGAACTCGGCGGCGAACGGGTGGATATTGTGCTGTGGGACGATAATCCGGCACAATTCGTGATTAACGCCATGGCGCCGGCGGACGTCAGCTCTATCGTGGTGGATGAAGATACTCATTCCATGGACATCGCGGTGGATGCGGCGAATCTGGCGCAGGCCATCGGGCGCAACGGACAGAATGTGCGGCTGGCTACCCAGCTGACCGGCTGGACGCTGAATGTCATGACCACCGACGAATTAAACGCCAAACATCAGGCGGAAGACAATAAAGTGTTGAAATTATTTATGGATACGCTGGAAATTGATGAAGAATTCGCGCATATTTTAGTGGAAGAAGGGTTTTCTACCCTGGAAGAACTGGCTTATGTGCCGGTCAGCGAACTGACCGCGATTGACGGGCTGGAAGACGAGGATTTGGTGGAAGAGCTGCAAACCCGGGCGAAAAACGCATTAACGGCGGCGGCTCTGGCGGAAGAAGAAGCGTTGAAACAGGCGCATATTGAAGATAAATTATTGAATCTGGACGGCATGAATCGTCAAATCGCGTTAAAACTGGCGGCGAAACAGATTACCACATTAGAGGAACTTGCCGAACAGGGCGTGGACGATTTAGCGGATATTGACGATCTGAGCGCACAGCAGGCGGCGGATTTAATTATGGCGGCGCGTAACATTTGCTGGTTCAGCGAACAATAAGGAGTGATGACAGTATGACAGATGAAATAAAACTATCGGGTGCCCCGAAAAAGCTGAGCCTGCAACGCAGAACCAAAACTACGGTCAGCGGCACGACCAGCGGCGGGCGCAGTAAAGAGGTGCAGGTCGAAGTGCGTAAAAAACGCATGGTGCAGACCGAGGCGGCCAGAAAAGCGGAAGAGCAGGCGCGCCTGAAAGCTAAGGAAGAAGCCGAGAAAAAAGCCGCGGCGGAAAAAGCGCAACGCGAAGCGGAAGAAAAAGCCCGTCAGGAAGCGGAAAAAGCACAGCAGGCGAAAGCGGCGCAGGCGGCGGAGAAAAAAACGGCGGAAAAAACCACCGCACTTAAAGCGGAACATAAACCGCTTGATGCGGAAAAAGAAAAACGCAAAGCGGAAGAAGCCGAATTGCGCCGTAAAGCCGAAGAGCTGGCTCGCCAGAAAGCGGAAGAACAGGCGAGAAAGGCGGCGGAAGAAGCGAAACGTTACGCCGAGAGTACGGATGAACATAACGGCGGCGACAATACGGACGAATATGCCGATTATCATCTGACTTCAAGCTATGCGCTGGAAGCGGAAAATGAGGAAGAGCGCCGTAACGAAGGGCGCGGCCGCGGTAAGAATAAAGTTGCCAAAGCGAAAAAAGGCGGACGCGAGGACGATAATACCAAAACCGAACGCGAATCCAACCGCCGCAATCAGAAAGATACCCGCGGCGTGAAAGGCGGCAAAGGCAAACACGGTAAAAAAGGCAGTTCGTTGCAACAAGGCTTTACCAAACCTGCCGCACCGGTCAATCGTGACGTGGTGATCGGCGAAACCATTACGGTTGCCGAACTGGCCAATAAAATGGCGGTAAAAGCCACCGAAATCATCAAAACGATGATGAAGATGGGCGAAATGGTGACCATTAACCAAGTGATCGATCAGGAAACCGCACAGTTGGTGGCGGAAGAAATGGGGCATAAGGTTATTCTGCGCAAAGAAAACGAACTGGAAGAAGCGGTGCTGGAAGACCGTGATGTGAACGCGGAAAAAGTGATGCGGGCGCCGGTGGTGACCATTATGGGACACGTTGACCACGGTAAAACTTCATTGCTTGACTATATTCGTAAAGCCAAAGTGGCAGCCGGCGAAGCGGGCGGTATTACTCAGCATATCGGTGCCTATCATGTTGAAACCGAAGACGGTAAGATGATTACCTTTTTGGATACGCCGGGACATGCGGCGTTTACTTCCATGCGCGCGCGCGGTGCCAAAGCCACCGATATCGTAGTGTTGGTTGTAGCGGCGGATGACGGCGTAATGCCGCAGACGATTGAGGCGATTCAGCATGCCAAAGCGGCGGGCGTGCCGATTGTGGTGGCGGTAAATAAAATCGATAAGCCGGAAGCCAACCCGGATCGGGTCGAACAGGAATTGCTGCAACATGAAGTGATCGCGGAAAAATTCGGCGGCGATACGCAGTTTGTGTATGTGTCGGCGAAAAAAGGTATCGGCGTCGATGAATTGCTGGATGCGATTTTATTACAATCGGAAGTGCTGGAACTGACCGCCGTGAAAGACGGCATGGCCAGCGGGGTTGTGATTGAATCCTATCTGGATAAAGGACGTGGCCCGGTCGCGACGATTCTGGTGCAGTCGGGAACATTACACCGCGGCGATATTGTGCTGTGCGGCTTTGAATACGGCCGTGTGCGCGCGATGCGTGATGAAGACGGTAAAGACATTGATTCCGCCGGCCCGTCCATTCCGGTGGAAGTGCTGGGGCTTTCCGGGGTGCCGGCGGCGGGTGATGAAGCCACCGTCGTGCGTGACGAGAAAAAAGCGCGCGAAGTGGCGTTGTATCGTCAGGGTAAATTCCGCGATGTGAAACTGGCGCGTCAGCAAAAAGCCAAGCTGGAAAATATGTTCAGCAATATGGAAGAAGGTGATGTCGCCGAGCTGAATGTCATTGTCAAAGCGGACGTACAGGGTTCCGTCGAAGCGATTGTGCAGTCGTTACAGGAGCTGTCAACCGATGAGGTTAAAGTCAATGTGGTCGGCTCCGGCGTGGGCGGGATTACCGAAACCGACGCCACTTTAGCGGCGGCTTCCAATGCGATTATCGTCGGCTTTAATGTTCGTGCCGATGCTTCCGCACGCCGTATCATCGAAAATGAAAATATCGATTTGCGTTATTACTCCATTATTTACGAGTTGTTAAACGAAATCAAAGCGGCGATGAGCGGAATGCTACAGCCTGAATTTAAACAGGAAATCATTGGTCTGGCGGAAGTCCGCGATGTGTTCCGCCATCCGAAATTCGGTGCGATTGCCGGCTGTATGGTGACCGAAGGTGTGGTGAAACGTAACAATCCGATTCGTGTATTACGCGATAACGTGGTGATTTTCGAAGGCGAACTGGAATCTCTGCGCCGCTTTAAGGACGATGTCGCGGAAGTGCGCAGCGGTATGGAATGCGGTATCGGGGTGAAAAACTATAATGACGTTAAAGTCGGCGACCAAATCGAAGTGTTTGAAGTGGTCGAAGTGAAACGTTCTATTTAATGTGATGCCGGGCGTGTGCTGCGCCCCCATCAATCAATTTTATTCAGGCGGACAGTTGTTCGCCTCTGCCTTATTCAGGAGGGTATAAATGGCCAGAGAATTTAAGCGCAGTGACCGTGTGGCACAGGAATTACAGAAAGAAGTGGCGCTGATTTTACAACGCGAAGTGAAAGACCCGCGTATCGGCATGGTGACGGTCTCCGATGTGGAGGTATCCAGCGATTTGGCGTATGCAAAAATATTCGTGACCTTCTTATTCGATCATGATGAAAGTGCGATCGAAAACGGTATGCAGGGGCTGCATAAAGCCGCGCCGTATATTCGCACGTTGCTGGCGAAAGCCATGCGCCTGCGCATTGTGCCCGAACTGCGTTTTGTTTATGACCGTTCGCTGGTGGAAGGGATGCGCATGTCGAATCTGGTGACCAACGTGGTGCGTGACGATGAGAAAAAACATAAAGAAGAGTGACGATGAGTAAACCGCGTAAACAAGGGCGTGATGTGCACGGTATCTTTTTGCTAGATAAAGCGCAGGGAATGAGTTCCAACCATATCATGCAGAAAGTGAAGCAGCTTTTTCAGGCCAATAAAGCAGGGCACACCGGAGCGCTGGATCCGCTGGCGACGGGCATGCTGCCGATTTGTCTGGGCGAGGCAACGAAGTTTTCGCAATATTTGCTGGATTCGGATAAGCGTTATCGCGTCACCGCAAAACTGGGCGAACGAACCGATACTTCCGATGCCGACGGGCAGATTATTCAGCGTCGGGCGGTGGAGGTAAAAACCGCGCAAATTCTGACCGCACTTGCGCCGTTTCGCGGTGAAATTATGCAGGTACCGACCATGTTTTCCGCGTTAAAGCATCAGGGCAAACCCTTGTATGAATATGCCCGCGCCGGCATTACCGTTGCGCGGGATGCTCGCCCGATTACGATTTTCGAGCTGCGGTTTATTGACTATCAGGCGCCTTATCTCACTCTGGAGGTGCATTGTTCCAAAGGCACCTATATCCGTACTCTGATCGATGATCTGGGACAGGCGCTGGGCTGCGGCGCGCATGTCACCATGCTGCGGCGTTTAGCGGTGGCGGATTATCC
This sequence comes from Necropsobacter rosorum, assembly GCF_964241405.1. Classification (NCBI taxonomy): domain Bacteria; kingdom Pseudomonadati; phylum Pseudomonadota; class Gammaproteobacteria; order Pasteurellales; family Pasteurellaceae; genus Necropsobacter; species Necropsobacter rosorum. Next base: position 344,735 of record NZ_CAXSXF010000002.1, on the reverse strand, counting down.
GCCACAGGCTATGCTGACCTTGGCGCAACTGCAACAGATCGCGCAAACCGGCTCGCTGGCGGACATGGACGCCTTATTGCTGCCGCCGGACAGTGCGGTCGGGCGTTTGCCGAAATTGAGTTTAACCGCCGAACAAAGCCGGGCGGTCGGGTTCGGGCAGCGGGTAAAATTTGATAATCTGCCGGCGCTTTATGGTCAAGTGCGGTTGTTTTCCGATGAGAATCGTTTTTTAGGCGTTGCGCTGGTGGATGCGCACAATGTTATCCGTCCGCAGCGGATGGTCAGTCTTTAATTGACAGCGGACAAACGGTCCGCTTTATTTTATCTTTACGGCACGATGTATCAAAACGGTGTTGTTATTGGTATCAAAATTATCGCAAAGTGATGAAATTGGAGCGGGAAACGAGGTTCGAACTCGCGACCCCAACCTTGGGAAGGTTGTGCTCTACCAACTGAGCTATTCCCGCATAACGAATTGCTATGCTGTGTGAAATTGGAGCGGGAAACGAGGCTCGAACTCGCGACCCCAACCTTGGCAAGGTTGTGCTCTACCAACTGAGCTATTCCCGCGTAACGGATTGTTATCCTGTGTGAAATTGGAGCGGGAAACGAGGCTCGAACTCGCGACCCCGACCTTGGCAAGGTCGTGCTCTACCAACTGAGCTATTCCCGCATTGATATGTTGGTCATTCATGCTGAATGTAGGGCGTATTATACGAAAAAATTTGCCTCTGGCAAGCGTAATCGGAAAAAAAGTATTACGCCCGCCTGATTATTCGCCAGATTGCATAATTATTTATCGGCCGGGCGAATAAAGTGACTGCGATAATAAGCCAGTTCGGCGATGGATTCGCGAATATCGTCCAAAGCAAGGTGGGTATTTTTCTTTTCAAACCCTTTCAATATGTCCGGCTGCCAGCGGGAAGCCAGCTCTTTCAGTGTGCTGACGTCCAGATAGCGGTAATGAAAATAGTCTGCCAGTTCGGGCATATAATTGAATAAAAAGCGTTTATCCTGTGCAACGCTGTTGCCGCAAATCGGCGAGACTCCTTTCGGCACCCATTTTTTCAGAAAATCAAGGGTTCGTAGTTCTGCGCCGCGTTCATTCAGTTTGCTGGCTTTCACCCGTTCCACCAATCCGTTGGCCGTATGCGTTTTAGTACACCAATCGCTCATGTTGGCAAGCAGTTCATCGGATTGATGAATGGCCAGCACCGGGCCTTCCGCCAGAATGTTAAGATTTTTGTCCGTGACGATGGTGGCGATTTCAATAATACGTTCTTTTGCGGGATCCAGCCCGGTCATTTCCAAGTCGATCCAAATAAGATTTTGTTTATCTAATTGCATAATATAAGATATCCTATACAAAATTTTTCCTATTCTAACTGAAAACCGACCGCACTTTAAGGATTTATCTTTGAGCAAACGTAAATTAACCCGCAACCAGCAGCGACGTATTCAATCGAATAATACTAAAACCCTGCGCCGTCATCAGAAAAAAACGTCGCATGAGATTGAATGGCAGGATGAGATGCTGGGAGAATCGCAGGCGGGGATTGTGGTGACGCGTTATTCCGCACATGCCGATGTGGAGGCGGAAAACGGCGCGGTTTTCCGCTGCAATCTGCGTCGTACGTTGTCGAGTCTGGTGGTGGGCGATAAGGTCGTGTGGCGCAAAGGCACGCAGCAGCTGCAAGGTATAAGCGGGGTGATTGAGGCGGTGCACCCGCGCAAAAATGCAATTACGCGGCCGGATTATTACGATGGTTTAAAGGTGATTGCGGCGAATATCGACCGTATCATTATCGTTTCGGCGGTGCTGCCGGCGTTATCCTTAAATATTATCGACCGTTATTTGGTGATTTGCGAAACCGCCGGCATTCCCGCCGTTATTGTGTTAAATAAAGCGGATCTGCTGTCCGATTCACAGCGCAACGCCGTACAGGAACAGCTTAACATTTATCGGGATATCGGCTACCAAACCATGATGGTGTCGGCAAAAAGCGGCGAAAATATGCAAAATCTGACCGCACTTTTCGCCAGCGGCACATCCGTGCTGGTCGGGCAGTCCGGCGTGGGTAAATCCAGTTTGATCAACGGTATTTTACCCGATATCGATATTCCGACCGGCGCGGTAAGCGAAATTTCCGGTCTGGGGCAGCATACCACGACGACATCGCGCTTATACCATTTGCCGCAGGGTGGGGAGTTGATCGACTCGCCCGGCATCCGTGAATTCGGTTTGTGGCATCTGGACAGAGAACAGATCACCAAAGGATACCGTGAATTTCAATATTTTTTAGGCACTTGCAAATTCAGAGACTGTAAACATCTGGATGATCCGGGCTGCGCGCTGCGGGAAGCGGTGCGTCAGGGCAAAATTCATCCGCTCAGATTCGAGAATTATCATCGGCTGCTCGCCGGTTTATCGGAAACCAAATCACAGCGACATTTTTCCGCAAGCTGAAACGGTTAAATAAAAGTTAAAATCGGGGTGAAAAATAAACAGTTTTGCTGTTTTTTTGTGATTTAGTTCAAATTTTATTGCTATTAACCTTGATTATTCTCTTACTTAGCCTGATACTACGCGACGATTTATTTTTAAATATAAAATAAATACTAAACCGAATTTAATAGGTTTGTGGTTTAAATCTGTTATTAACTTTTAATACTTAGAATTTACTAAATTTTAGAGGATACGATTATGTACTCAAAAGATGTTGAAATTACCGCGCCAAATGGTTTACATACACGCCCTGCCGCTCAGTTTGTAAAAGAAGCGAAAGCATTCGCTTCCGACGTTACAGTGACATCCGCAGGTAAAAGTGCAAGTGCTAAGAGTTTATTTAAACTGCAGACATTAGGTTTAACGCAGGGTACCGTAATTACTATTTCCGCAACCGGTGAAGACGAGCAGAAAGCGGTTGACCATTTGGTTGCATTGATTCCTACGTTAGAATAATTCGGAGTTAGCCATAAAACGGTCGTTTTTATCATTGCGGATAAAAACCGGGTTTTATGGCTATTGTTCTATTTAGGGTAAGGTTTAATTTATCATTTCGGAAGGTTACATATGATTTCAGGTATTCCAGCATCGCCGGGCGTTGTTTTTGGTAAAGCGTTGGTGTTAAAAGAAGAAAAGATCGTTCTCGATACGCAGAAAATTAAAGAGGATCAGATCGAGGCGGAAATTGCGCGTTTTTATCAGGGCAGAACCGCGGCCATTGAGCAGTTAACCGCCATTAAAGACAGAGCTTACGCCTCATTAGGTGAGGAAAAGGCGGCGATTTTTGAAGGCCACCTGATGATTCTTGAAGATGAAGAATTAGAAGAAGAAATTATCGATTATCTGCGTACGAATAAAGTTAATGCCGGCGTGGCGGCGAGTAAGGTTATCGATCAGCAGGTTGAGATGCTGTCGGAAATCGACGATGAATATTTGAAAGAACGTGCCGGCGATATTCGTGATATCGGTAATCGTTTAATCAGAAATATTCTTGGTATGAATATTGTCGATTTGGGCGATATCAGTGAAGAAGCTATTCTGGTCGCCTATGATCTGACGCCTTCTGAAACCGCGCAGCTGAATCTGGATAAGGTATTGGGTTTTATTACCGATATCGGCGGCAGAACATCGCATACGTCGATTATGGCCCGTTCACTGGAATTGCCGGCGATTGTCGGAACCAATAATGTGACGCAGCTGGTTAATACCGGCGATTATTTGATTCTGGATGCGGTAAATAATCAGGTTTATGTCAATCCGACGCAGGAACAAATCGATCGCTTTAAAGCCTTGCAGGCGCAGTTGGCTGAAGAAAAAGCGGAACTGGCGAAATTAAAAGATTTACCGGCGTTGACATTAGACGGCCGGCGCGTGGATGTGGTGGCCAATATCGGCACTATCCGTGATGTGGAAGGCGCCGATCGCAACGGTGCGGAAGGGGTCGGTTTATATCGTACCGAATTTTTATTTATGGATCGCGACCAGTTACCGAGCGAAGAAGAACAGTTTATCGCTTATAAAGAAGTGGTCGAATCCATGAACGGGCGGATTGTGGTGCTGCGTACTATGGATATCGGCGGCGATAAAGAATTACCGTATCTGAACCTTCCGAAAGAGATGAATCCGTTTCTCGGCTGGCGTGCGATCCGTATTGCGATGGATCGTCGCGAGATTTTACATGCCCAGCTGCGCGCGGTGTTACGCGCTTCCGCCTTCGGTAATCTGGCGGTCATGTTCCCGATGATCATTTCCGTCGAAGAAATCCGCGAATTAAAATCGGTCATCGAACAGCTGAAACAGCAATTGCGCGATGAAGGGAAAGCCTTTAACGAAGACATTCAGATCGGCGTGATGGTGGAAACACCGTCGGCGGCGGTGAATGCGAAATTCCTGGCGAAAGAAGTGGACTTTTTCAGTATCGGTACCAACGATTTAACGCAATATACCTTAGCGGTTGACCGCGGCAATGAATTGATTTCCCATTTGTACAATCCGATGGCGCCGTCGGTACTGAATTTAATCAAACAGGTAATTGACGCCTCACATGCGGAAGGCAAATGGACCGGTATGTGCGGTGAGCTGGCCGGCGATGAAAGAGCGACGTTACTGTTGCTCGGTATGGGGCTGGATGAATTCAGTATGAGTGCGATTTCCGTACCGCGGATTAAGAAATTAATCCGTAACGTCAATTATCAGGACGCAAAAGAATTGGCTGATAAAGCGCTGCAACAGCCGACGACCGCGGATATTGAACAGCTGGTTGCCGATTTTTTAGCTGAAAAAGCGTTAAACTAGATACCAATTGTGAAATTTTTGCGCTAGAATAGCTCAAACATTCACTAGTAGGAGACTAAAAATGGGCTTTTTCGATAAACTATTCGGTTCAAAAGACAATAAAGCTGTCGATGTGACGATTTATGCGCCGCTTTCCGGCGAGATCGTTAACATTGAAGATGTGCCTGATGTCGTATTTTCAGAAAAAATTGTCGGTGACGGTGTCGCAATTCGCCCTACCGGTAATAAAATCGTTGCGCCGGTGGACGGTGTGATTGGTAAAATTTTTGAAACCAATCATGCGTTTTCAATGGAGTCAAAAGAAGGCGTCGAATTGTTCGTTCATTTCGGTATTGATACTGTCGAACTGAAAGGTGAAGGTTTTACCCGTGTGGCGCAGGAAGGTCAATCGGTAAAACGGGGTGATACCGTAATTGAATTCGATTTGGCATTACTGGAAACGAAAGCGAAATCCGTATTGACTCCGGTGGTGATCTCCAATATGGACGAAATCAGCAGTATGGATAAAAAAACCGGCGAAGTGGTTGCCGGAGAATCCGTCGTATTAGTCCTGAAAAAATAGGACGACGAAGATAAAAAAAGCTCATTCGAACGGATGGGCTTTTTTATTACCGCGCACAATGATAAAACCCCTTCGCAGTCATTGTGCGGCGGAACAAAAGTGCGGTCAAAAATTTAATCATTTATCAAAATAAAACTATCTTCCGCGTTCAAAGATCGGTTTTTAGTCTTTTGTCGCAAAAAAGCACTATCTTTCTTTCAAAAAATTTAATAACATTTACTAAATTTGTTAAAGATTTGTAAATGTATGCCGATGGCTGTAAAATACCGGCACATCAAATTCAAAGCATTTTGTTATCTACCCGGCGTTTAATTTTGGATTGAAAATTAAACATAACTTTAAATTAACAAATAAGGAAAAGGCTATGTCAGAGATTTTAAGAAATGACGTAGATCCGATCGAAACCAGCGATTGGTTACTTGCGATCGATTCAGTAATTCGTGAAGAAGGCGTGGAAAGAGCGCAGTTTATTATCGAGCAATTAATGCAACACGCGCGCGCTAACGCGGTTTCTTTGCCGAGCGGCGTGACGACTGATTATATTAATACGATTCCGGCTTCGGAAGAACCGAATTACCCGGGCAATTTAGATTTAGAACGTCGTATCCGCGGTGCAATCCGCTGGAATGCGATTATGATGGTATTAAGAGCATCGAAAAAGGATTTGGAATTGGGCGGTCATATGTCGTCTTTCCAATCTTCCGCCACGATTTATGAAGTCTGTTTCAACCATTTCTTTAAAGCACGCAATGAGAAAAACGGCGGTGATTTAGTCTTTTTCCAAGGGCATATTTCGCCGGGAATTTATGCCCGTGCGTTTGTTGAAGGCCGTCTGACCGAAGAACAGCTGGATAACTTCCGTCAGGAAACTCACGGTAAAGGGCTTCCTTCTTATCCTCATCCGAAATTAATGCCGGAATTCTGGCAGTTTCCGACCGTATCCATGGGGCTTGGGCCTCTCAACGCTATTTATCAGGCGCGTTTCTTAAAATATTTACATCATCGCGGCTTAAAAGATACCGCTGATCAAACCGTGTACGCATTTTTGGGCGACGGTGAAATGGACGAAGTGGAATCCCGCGGTGCGATTGCCTTTGCAGCACGCGAAAAACTGGATAATCTGATCTTTGTGATTAACTGTAACCTGCAACGTCTGGACGGCCCGGTAACCGGTAACGGTAAAATTATTCAGGAGCTGGAAGGCCAGTTCAACGGCGCCGGCTGGGAAGTGATCAAAGTGATTTGGGGACGTCGTTGGGATCGTCTATTACAACGTGATACGTCGGGTAAATTATTGCAGCTGATGATGGAAGTGGTGGACGGTGATTACCAGACCCTGAAATCCAAAGACGGCGCCTATGTGCGTAAACATTTCTTCGGCCGCTATCCTGAAACTGAAGCGCTGGTGGCGGAAATGACCGATGATGAAATCTGGGCGTTAAATCGCGGCGGCCATGATCCGTTAAAAGTATTTGCGGCGTTTAATAAAGCGAAACAGGTTAAAGACAAACCGGTGGTTATTTTGCTGAAAACCATCAAAGGTTACGGCATGGGTGAAGCGGCGGAAGGCAAAAACATCGCACACCAAGTGAAGAAAATGGATATGTCCGGCGTGAGACATGTTCGTGATCGTTTCAATATCGCCGTTGCCGATGAAGATATCGAAAAATTGCCGTATATTACCTTTGCGAAAGATTCGGAAGAGTACAAATATCTGCATGAACGCCGTCAGGCACTGAACGGTTATCTGCCGACCCGTGCAAAACGTTTCAGTCAGGCGCTTGAAGTGCCGCCGTTGGAGGATTTCGCACAGTTGTTTGAACAGCAATCCCGTCCGATTTCCACCACGATGGCCTTTGTCCGTTCCCTGAATGTATTATTGAAAAACAAATCGGTCGGCAAACATATCGTACCGATTATTGCCGATGAAGCCCGCACTTTCGGGATGGAAGGTCTGTTCCGCCAAATCGGTATCTACAACCCGTTCGGCCAAAACTATATCCCGCAGGACCGCGAACAGGTGGCATATTATCGTGAATCTATCGACGGTCAGGTATTGCAGGAAGGAATTAATGAGCTGGGCGCAACGGCATCCTGGTTAGCGGCCGCCACCTCATATTCGACTAACGATGTGCCGATGATCCCGTTCTTCGTGTATTATTCCATGTTCGGTTTCCAGCGCGTGGGCGATTTAATGTGGGCGGCGGGCGACCAGCGTGCGCGCGGCTTTATGATCGGCGGAACCTCCGGTCGTACGACGCTGAACGGCGAAGGATTACAGCATGAAGACGGTCACAGCCATATTCAGTCTTTAGTGATTCCAAGCTGTGTGTCTTATGATCCGGCGTTTGCCTTTGAAGTGGCCGTAATTGTACAGGACGGTGTGCGTCGTATGTACGGTCCGGAACAGGAAGATGTGTATTACTACATCACCACTCTCAACGAAACCTATGATCAGCCGGCTATGCCGAAAGGGGCGGAAGAGGGTATCCGTAAAGGTATCTATAAATTCGAAACCGTGACCGGTCAGGGCAAAGGACACATTCAGCTGTTAGGCTCGGGAGCGATTTTGCGTCATGTGCGTGAAGCAGCGAAATTACTGGCCGATGAATACGGCGTAACCTCTGATGTGTATAGCGTACCGTCGTTCACCGAACTGGCGCGTGACGGTGCGGATGTTGAACGCTGGAATCTGCTGCATCCGGCACAGCAAGCCAAAGTGCCTTATATCGCACAGGTGATGAATGATGCGCCGGCGGTGGCGGCAACCGACTATATGAAACTGTTTGCTGAACAAGTGCGCGCTTATATTCCGGCACAAACTTACCGCGTGTTGGGTACGGACGGTTTCGGTCGTTCCGACAGCCGTGAAAACCTGCGCGAACATTTTGAAGTCAATGCCCATTATGTTGTCGTGGCGGCGTTAGCCGAGCTGGTAAAACAGGGTACGCTGGATAGCCAAGTAGTTGCACAGGCAATTGAAAAATACGGTATTGATGCAGAGAAAATCAATCCGCTTTACGCGTAATTAAACGGCGCTCTTTGCGTCTCAGGCGAAAAGGGCGCGCTCAGAGGAAAAAAGCAATATGTCAAAAGAAATTCAAATCCCGGATATCGGTAGTGATGAAGTCACCGTAACGGAAGTGATGGTTAAAGCGGGCGATAGCGTTGCGGTAGATCAAAGCGTGATCAATGTGGAAGGGGATAAAGCCTCAATGGAAGTGCCTTCCCCGGAAGCCGGCGTCATCAAAGAAGTATTGGTGAAAGTGGGTGATAAAGTGTCAACCGGCACGCCGATGTTTATATTGGAAGCGGGAGAAGCGGCGCAACAAACGGCGGCCGAACAACCGAAAGCAGCGGCGCCAGCTGCGGGCAAAGGCGGTGCGGTGGTTGACGTTAATGTACCGGATATCGGCGGCGATGAAGTTAATGTGACCGAGATTCTGGTGCAAGTCGGGGATCGTGTCGCCGCGGAGCAGTCCATTATCAATGTCGAAGGCGACAAAGCCTCAATGGAAGTACCGGCACCGATTGCCGGCGTGGTAAAAGAGATTCTTATCAAGGTCGGTGATAAAGTCTCTACCGGCACATTGATTATGAAATTTGAAGCGGAAGGCGAAGCGGCAGCGCAGGATTCTGCTGCGACGGAACCTGCCGCCGTCGCACAGCCGACGGGCGCAAGTGCGGTGAAAGATGTGGAAGTACCGGATATCGGCGGTGATGAAGTTAACGTGACTGAAATTATGGTGACGGTCGGCGACAGCGTAACGGAAGAACAATCTTTGATTACGGTGGAAGGCGATAAGGCGTCGATGGAAGTACCGGCGCCGTTTGCCGGCGTAGTGAAAGAAATTCTGGTGAAATCCGGCGATAAAGTGTCAACCGGTTCATTAATTATGCGCTTTGAAGTGCAGGGCGCCGCACCGGCAGCGGCGGCGAAAACAGAAGAAAAAACCACCGCACCTGCTGCCGCAACGCAACCTGCCGCGGCACAGCCGGCGGCAAGCCAGGATGAAGTCGGTACCGGCGCAACTTATGCTCATGCGACACCGGTGGTGCGTCGTTTAGCGCGCGAATTCGGTGTCAATCTGGATAAAGTGAAAGGCACCGGACGTAAAGGCCGTATTCTGAAAGAAGACGTACAGGCTTATGTGAAAGCCGCAATTAAAGCGGTGGAAAGCGGGGCGGTGGCTTCCGCACCGGCAGCGGGCGGCGCAAATGGCGCTGGATTGGGTTTATTACCGTGGCCGAAAGTGGATTTCAGCAAATTCGGCGAAACCGAAGAAGTGGAATTAGGTCGTATCCAGAAGATTTCCGGTGCCAACCTGCACCGCAACTGGGTCATGATCCCGCATGTAACGCAGTGGGATAAAGCGGATATCACCGAATTGGAAAAATTCCGTAAGGAACAAAACCAGCTGGCGGAAAAACAAAAACTGGATGTGAAAATCACTCCGTTAGTGTTTATTATGAAAGCGGCCGCCAAAGCGCTGGAAGCGTATCCGCGTTTCAACAGTTCGATTTCCGAAGACGGTCAGCGGTTAACCCTGAAAAAATATGTGAATATCGGGGTGGCGGTGGATACGCCGAACGGTTTAGTGGTGCCGGTGTTCAAGGATGTGAACAAGAAAGGGATTATCGAACTGTCGCGTGAGCTGGCGGAAATTTCCAAAAAAGCGCGCGCCGGTAAGCTCACCGCGTCCGATATGCAGGGCGGCTGTTTTACCATTTCCAGTCTGGGCGGTATCGGTGGAACGCATTTCACGCCGATCGTCAATGCGCCTGAAGTTGCGATTTTAGGGGTTTCCCGCTCCGAAATGACACCGGTTTGGAATGGTAAAGATTTCACTCCGCGCTTAATGTTGCCGTTGTCCCTGTCTTATGATCACCGCGTGATCGACGGTGCGGACGGCGCGAGATTTATTACCTTTATTAATGGCGTGCTAAGCGATCTGCGTCGTTTAGTCATGTAATCAATGTGGCGCGGCGTTGCTCTTAAGGGAACGCCGCCATAAAAGTGCGGTGGAAAATCGCAGAGTTTTAACGAGGTAAGAGATGAATAAAGAAATTAAAACACAAGTTGTTGTACTTGGTGCGGGACCGGCCGGTTATTCTGCCGCGTTCCGTTGTGCTGACCTTGGATTGGACACCGTTATCGTCGAGCGTTATTCCACTTTAGGCGGTGTTTGCTTAAACGTGGGCTGTATTCCGTCCAAAGCGTTGCTGCATGTGGCCAAAGTGATCGAAGAAGCGAAAGCCTTGGCGGCACACGGTATCGTGTTCGGCGAACCGAGTACCGACGTGGAAAAAATCCGCGGTTGGAAAGAAAAAGTGATTAACCAGCTGACCGGCGGCTTGGCCGGTATGGCGAAAATGCGTAAAGTGCAGGTTGTCAACGGCTACGGTAAATTTTCCGGCCCGAATACCATTATTGTTGCCGGCGAGGAAGGCGAAACCACCATTACGTTTGATAACGCAATTATTGCGGCGGGTTCCCGTCCGATTCAATTACCGTTTATTCCGCACGAAGATCCGCGCATTTGGGATTCTACCGATGCCCTGAAACTGAAAGAAGTGCCGCAAAACCTGTTGATCATGGGCGGCGGTATTATCGGTCTGGAAATGGGAACGGTATATCATGCGCTGGGTTCAAACATTGATGTGGTGGAAATGTTTGATCAGGTTATCCCGGCGGCGGATAAAGACATCGTTCAGATTTATACCAAACGCATTGAGAAAAAATTCAATTTGTTGCTGGAAACCAAAGTGACGGCGGTTGAAGCTAAACAAGACGGTATTTACGTTTCGATGGAAGGAAAAGCGGCGAACGAAACCCGTCGTTATGATGCGGTGTTGGTGGCAATCGGTCGTACGCCGAACGGTAAACTGATTGATGCGCCGGTTGCCGGTGTGGAAGTGGATGACCGCGGCTTTATCCGTACCGATAAACAAATGCGCACCAATGTACCGCACATTTTTGCCATCGGTGATATTGTCGGCCAGCCGATGCTGGCGCACAAAGGCGTTCATGAAGGTCATGTTGCCGCTGAAGTGATCGCAGGCAAAAAACATTACTTTGATCCGAAGGTGATTCCGTCAATTGCCTATACCGAACCGGAAGTGGCTTGGGTGGGTAAAACCGAGAAAGAATGTAAGGCGGAAGGGCTTAATTATGAAGTGGCCAAATTCCCTTGGGCGGCATCTGGCCGGGCAATCGCTTCCGATTGTGCCGACGGTCTGACCAAACTTATCTTTGATAAAGACAGTCACCGTATTATCGGCGGTGCGATTGTCGGTACCAACGGTGGTGAATTATTAGGCGAAATCGGGCTGGCGATCGAAATGGGTTGTGATGCGGAAGATCTGGCGTTAACCATTCATGCGCACCCGACATTGCACGAATCCGTCGGCTTAGCGGCGGAAGTGTTTGAAGGTTCGATTACCGATTTACCGAATCCGAAAGCGAAGAAAAAATAATTTTTGCGCTTGCCGTCATCAAGCCTTTCTATTAATAGAAAGGCTTTTTTATAGATTTTTTCATAAAAAAAGCGATCAGGATCGCAAAAACGGCAAAAAAACAAAGAAAAGCTGGCTATTTAACTAAAATTTCTGTACTATCCGGGCAGTGTTTTTTTAAAGTTATTTAGATTGTAAACTTATGCTGAAAAAAATAGTCATGATTGCCGGGCTGGGATTGCTGACCGCCTGTTCAAATACGCAAAGGAACGTTTCCGTTGACGAACGTGACGATGCTCAACTCACTACACTGATCGGAAATTTAAAAACCAATCGACCTCATCAATATTCCGCCGTGATGGATAAGCAGCTGTCCGAGGTATATCGGGAATGGGTCGGGACGCGTTATCGTTTAGGCGGTTTAAGTAAACTTGGTATTGACTGTTCCGGATTTACTCAAACTGCTTTCGCCAAGGCTTATGGCATTGACTTGCCGCGTTCGACGGCGGAACAGCGTCATGTGGGCAGAAAGGTGCAGAAAAGCGAATTACAGTTAGGCGATTTGGTTTTCTTCCGTTCTAACCGCCATGTGGGTATTTATATCGGCAACAACCGGTTTATGCACGCAAGTACCAAAAACGGCGTGATGATAAGCTCACTGGACGAAAGTTATTGGAGCCGAACCTATACCCAATCGCGGCGGGTTTTATAAAAATATTATTCACAGTCGGAAGTGCGGTTAAAAAACTCAGTGTTTTTTTACCGCACTTTTTTGTTGCGCCTCAGGCCACAAATTGCAGGGTATTTCTCGGTTTCATTTGATGTATGCTGTTAGTAACTACGCCGACGATAGGTAACGCGTTCCAGTGCCGGGTTTTTATTGTTTTCATTTTGGCGTCTAACGGAAAGAAAATATATTTATCATTATTATGGGCGACAAATTCATAAATCTGGAATGTGTGCTCCAGCTCCAGCACCACCAGATCGCCGACAGACAAGTTATCGCTTTTTTCCACCACAAGCATGTCGCCGGCTTCAATTCCCCATGCCAGCATATTCGGATTGGTCACTTGAATGAAACAGGTTTGCTGCGGACGTTTGATACAATAAAGGTTTAAATCCAGCTTTTTATTGAATGTCAGCGGGCGGCGAGCGGAATCATCATAAAACGGCATAGGACGATAGGAATAAGTGTTATCGCGTTGCGCCATCGTGTTATTGACATAACTCATCATATACCTCGTTATAAATTACTGTGAATTTGTACAGTTAATATTACTGTTGTTATATACAGTAAGTCAATAGGGTGATGAATAATTTTTTGCGGTATAAATAATTTCTAAATTTAATCCTGAAATTTATCGTTACGTTTAATAAATAGAAGAAAATTTAAGATAAATCTGCTATTTCATATTTGCTTTATATTGGATTTGCGCTATCTTTATTTCGCTCGGGGGATCACTGTGCGGTGGTCCGAAGTTTAACGGCAAGTCAGCCGGAATATCAATATAGTTATTAATTATTATGAATACATCTCGTCTCTACTCATTATTTTTTCATGGAAGTCTTATTAAACGTATTTCGATCGGTCTGGTGTTAGGTTTAATCGTTGCCTTGGTTTCGCCGGCGTTAGAACCTTCGCTTGGTTTCAGCCTTGCCGACAATGTGGCCTTTTTAGGCACCATTTTTGTGCGCTCGCTGCGTGCTATCGCACCGATCTTGGTTTTCGTTTTGGTGATCGCCGCCATCGCCAATAAGCGCATCGGCACCAAAAGCAATATGAAATCAATTGTGGTGCTGTATCTGCTGGGCACCTTTTTAGCGGCGTTAACGGCGGTTGTCGCCAGTTTTATGCTGCCGACTACGATTTCGCTGGTCACTCACGAGGGCGAATTATCCCCGCCGGGAAATATCGCCGAGGTGTTGAGTACATTATTTTTAAATGCGGTGGACAACCCGCTGGCGGCATTATTTAATGCTAACTTTATTGGTATTCTGGCATGGGCTATTGCGCTCGGCATCGTGTTGCGCCACGCGTCGGATACGACCAAAACGGTGATGAATGACTTTTCCGAAGGCATTTCAAAAATCGTACATTTTATTATTACCTTGGCGCCGTTCGGGGTGTTCGGTCTGGTGGCGTCCACATTGGCGGATAAAGGTTTGTCGGCATTGCTGGATTATGCGCAACTGTTGGTGGTGTTAATCGGTTCCATGCTGTTTACCGCATTTGTGGTCAATCCGGTTCTGGTTTTCTGGAAAACCCGTTCCAATCCGTATCCGTTAGTCTGGACCTGTGTGCGCGAAAGCGGTCTGACTGCGTTTTTAACCCGCAGTTCGGCCGCCAATATTCCGGTCAATATGGAACTGGCGAAGCGTTTGAATTTAGATGAAGAAACCTATTCGGTTTCCATTCCGTTAGGGGCGACCATTAATATGGCGGGTGCCGCCATTACCGTTACGGTGCTGACGCTGGCGGCGGTAAATACGTTGGGCATTAATGTTTCCGTACCGACGGCGATTTTATTAAGTGTCGTCGCAAGTTTGTGCGGCTGCGGCGCTTCCGGGGTGGCCGGCGGTTCGTTATTGCTTATTCCGCTGGCGTGTAGCCTGTTCGGTATTCCGAACGATATTGCTGCGCAGGTTATCGGTGTCGGTTTTATTATCGGCGTATTACAGGATTCGGCGGAAACCGCGTTAAATTCCTCCACCGACGTGGTGTTTACCGCAGCGGTCTGCATGGCGGAAGAAAAGCGCAGCGTATAAGCGATGCTGTAGTCTGGGATAAAAGCGGGTTGATATCCGCTTTTTTTATCGGAGAAAACAGGATGATCAACATTCACGACGGAGTATTTCAGTTAAGTTCGCATCACGGTTTAACCATTAACGAACTGACGATCCAAGCCCATAGCTTTTGGGCGGTAGTCGGCAATAACGGCAGCGGCAAAACTGCGCTGTCTCTGGCTTTGCAGGGCGCTTTTCCTTTACGGCGCGGAGAATATCGGAATACTTTTCGCTCCGTTGCCTGCCTGTCTTTTGAGAAACAGCAGCGTATCATTGAGCAAACCTTTAAGGATCGCAACAATGATTGCGTCAGCCCCGATGATTTCGGTAAAAGCGCCAAACAGGTGATTTTAAACGGGTCGGATCAGGACGAACGTTGTCAATATTACGCAAATCAGTTGAAAATTACCGCACTTTTGGCGCGCCCGTTTATTCAGCTTTCCACCGGCGAAAGCCGCAAGGTTCTGTTATGTCAGGCATTGGTGCAAGCGCCGGATTTGCTGATTCTGGACGAACCGTTCGCCGGGCTGGATGTGCAGTCAGTGGCGGACTGGTGCGAATTGCTGGCCACGTTGCGCGGGCAAATGGCGCTGGTATTGATTATCAACCGTTTCAGCGATATTCCGCCCGAGGCGGATCATCTGGCGATTTTGGATAACGGCGAGCTGATCTTGCAGGGAGAACGTCGTCAGTTGGAAGCGCAGAGCATTTATCAGCAATTATGCTATGCGCAAAGCGCCGTTGATGCGCCCTTGCCTGCACCGGCGACACCGTTGGTTCCGTTGGATCCGGAGGCTGCGCGCGTCGAATTGAAAGAGGTGTGTATTCGATACGGCGATAAAATCATTCTGGATCATTTAAACTGGACGGTAAAACCGAAGCAAAACTGGTGGATTAAAGGCCCGAACGGGGCGGGAAAATCCACTTTGCTATCCATTATTACCGGCGATCACCCGCAAGCCTATGCCAATCATGTGGTGCTATTCGGCCGGCAGCGCGGCAGCGGCGAAACCATCTGGGAGATTAAACGCCGCATCGGTTATGTCAGCAGCCAGCTGCACATGGATTATCGGGTGAATTGTTCCGTCGCCGATGTGATCATTTCCGGTTTTTTCGACAGTATCGGCGTGTATCAGGCAGTGCCCGATGCATTGCGGATTAAGGCGATGCAATGGTTGACGCGTTTAAATCTTGGCGCGCTTGCCAACCGCCCGTTCCGTTCGCTGTCTTGGGGTCAGCAGCGTTTACTATTGATTACCCGCGCCATGGTGAAACATCCGCCGCTGCTGATTTTAGACGAACCCCTGCAAGGGCTGGACGGCGTGAACCGTAAACTGGTTAAGCACTTTATCGAACAATTGGTGAACAACAGTGAAACCCAGTTGCTGTTTGTTTCCCATCAGGATCAGGACGCACCGGATTGTATTACGCATTTATTTGAATTTATTGCTAAAAATGACGGTTATCAGTATATACAAAGTGCGGTCTGATTTGTTAGACTTTTGTTAATTTTAGCTGAAAAAGGAGAACAACATGGAATATCTGGACGGTATGCCCGTAGCGACGATTATTTTTGTCTTACTGGTCGTTTTTGTACTGTATTCAACCTTAAAAACCGTGCCGCAAGGCTATCACTGGACGATTGAACGTTTCGGACGTTATACCCGCACCTTAACGCCGGGATTAAATTTCGTCGTGCCTTTTATTGATCGGGTCGGGCGCAAGATCAACATGATGGAACAGGTTTTGGATATTCCTTCGCAGGAAGTGATTTCCAAAGATAACGCTAATGTTTCCATTGATGCGGTGTGTTTCGTGCAGGTGATCGACGCGCGCCGCGCCGCTTATGAGGTGAATCATCTGGAGCAGGCGATCATTAATCTGACCATGACTAACATCCGTACCGTTTTAGGCTCGATGGAGCTGGACGAAATGCTGTCGCAGCGCGATAACATCAACGGCCGTTTGCTGGCGATTGTGGATGAAGCGACGAACCCGTGGGGCATTAAAGTGACCCGTATCGAAATCCGCGATGTGCGGCCGCCGCATGAACTGATTGCGGCGATGAATGCGCAAATGAAAGCGGAACGGAATAAACGGGCGGATATTCTGGAAGCGGAAGGTGTGCGTCAGGCCGAGATTCTGCGCGCCGAAGGGGAAAAACAATCCCGCATCCTGAAAGCGGAAGGGGAGCGTCAGGAAGCCTTTTTACAGGCCGAAGCGCGCGAACGTGCGGCGCAGGCGGAAGCCAAAGCCACGCAAATGGTTTCGCAAGCCATTGCCGACGGCGATACTAAAGCGATTAACTATTTTATCGCCCAGAAATACACCGAAGCGCTGAAAGACATCGGCGCGTCCAATAACAGTAAAGTGGTGCTGATGCCGCTGGAAGCCGGCAATCTTATCGGCTCGGTGGCGGGGATTGCCGAATTACTGAAAGGCGATAAAAAGTAATTATCCGACAGGTAGAGGGATCCGATAAAGCACGCTGAAAACGACAGAATGCCTGTCTTTGCGGCGCGCTTATCGGATTAAATCGGTTTATCAATGTAAAAGGTGCGATAGGATGCAATGGTTGATGAGTTGGACGGTATGGCACTGGCTGGTGCTGGGCTTCGGTTTGCTGATTGCGGAACTGCTGCTGCCGGGCGTGTTTTTGCTGTGGTGGGGATTAGCGGCGCTGGTATTGGCGGGCGTTGTGGCGCTGATACCTTTATCCCCGACGGTTGCCGTTATTTGTTATGCGGTACTGGCGATCATGCTCAGTTTACTCTGGTGGAAATATCAGCACGGCAAAGACCGTGCCGATCAGGCGAAAACCTCTTTAAATCAGCGCGATCACGCCATGCTTGGCATGCGCGGCGCGGTACGTGACATCGGCGAAAACGGTATCGGACGCGGTGCGTTCGGCGATACTACCTGGCGCATTCAGGGACGCGGCTTGCAGCGCGGCGACATCGTTGAAGTTCAGCGGGTGGAAGGCATCACCTTATTTGTACGCAAAGTGGAAAAATAAAATGAATCATTTGGTTATTTTGGCTCACCCGAACGGTGAGCAAAGTTTTAATAAAGCGATTTTCGACACGGTAGTGAACGCCAGTTGCGAGGCGGGGATTGACACCGTCACGCGCGATCTCTATCGGCTGGCGTTTAATCCCGTTTTGAGCTGGACGGAATTGCAGGCCGCCAACCGGGGGATCACACCGGCGGAAATCCGCGCCGAACAACAGCTGATTAGCGCCGCCGATCTGATTACGCTGGTTTATCCTTTATGGTGGATGGGTTTCCCGGCCATTTTGAAAGGGTATCTGGACAGAGTGTTAAGCCACGGTTTCGCCTATAAAACGGAAAACGGCACCTCAGTCGGTCTGCTGCAGGGGAAAAAAATGCAGCATTTTATAACCATCGGCAATAATGTGGAAAAATATCAGAAACTGGGTTTTGCGCAATCCTTATGCGATTGTCTGGTTAACGGATTGTTTAATTATTGCGGCATTACCGATATTCAGCATAAGCTGTTCGGCGATATTCATATTATCGATCGGCACGCGCGCCAATTGCTGCTTGAGGACGCCGCGCAAATAACGCGACAAAATCTGACCGCACTTGCAAGCCGCGCAACACAAGGGAAAGGCGAGCATGCACGTTGAACATCAGTTAAATCATTTTTCGTTAATCAGCCGTCTGTTCGGTAATTTATTTGCCCGCGCCCCGCAGGATCCCGTACTGGCGGAAGTTTTTATCTGGTTGCGGCAAAAAGGCTTAAGCCGGGTCTGGGCGTTGGAAACCGATGCGCAAAGCCGACAAGCGCTGGACAGCCTTCAAATGCCGCTGGATTTATCGGCGTTGGAAAAAGAATATCAGCGTTTGTTCGGCGGTGAACATCCGCAGGTCAGCCCGACTCTCTCCGCCTACGGGCTGGATGTCGCCGAATTTGTTGACTTCCGGGCGCAGCGCGGAATGCCGGCGGCGGAAAGTGCGGATCGTTTTTCCTTCGTTTTTCTCACCGCCTCTTGGATCGAAGATAATCTGGATTCTCTCAGCGCACAAAAAGCCTTGTTCGAACATTTTCTGCTGCCGTGCGCCACCAAATTCCTGCCGCTGGTGGAGGCCAAGGCCGCCTTGCCTTTTTATCGTTCACTGGCCCGCCTTTCCACCGACATATTATCCGCCATGGCGGACGAGCTGGAAGAAAGCGGCACGGAATAAATACTAAGCGGCGGAATGGGCGAAAACTGTGGCAAATTCCACCGCACTTTTTTACAGCTTCTGTTCCATCAAGGTTTTTAACGGCTCAAGTCCTAAGCGTTGGTAGAAACGGAATGCGCCTTGGTTGTCGTTCCAAACGTGGAGCGTCACGCTGTCACATGCGTTGGCTTTGGCAAATTCCACCACATACCGGTACAGCTGCTCGCCGATTTTCTTGCCGCGTTGTGACGCATCCACGCAGAGATCGTCAATGTACAGCACTTTACGATCAAATAGCGCCGGAACGCCTTGCGTAATCTGGTAAATACAGAACGCATAACCTTGCAGCGTGCCGTTTTCGTCTTCATAAACAAAAATCGGTTTTTGGTCGTCTGCCAGCAAGGCTAAAATTTCTTCGTCGCCGTATTTGCGTTTGCCCGCCTGAAAAATATCGGGGCGCGCGTCAACGTGAACGGCGTGAACTTGATATAACAGCTCGGCGATACGGGCGATATCATCGGCTTTTGCAGGTCTAATCATGGGGTCTCCGGAATAGTATGTCATGGGATAGAAAGCCTATTTAACACCATTTCAGCATCAGTTAGCAACTTTTCCAACTTCGTCATAGCGAATTGTTTACTCATGAACCATTCCGTTTTATCCGGCAAGCGTCGTGTAGCGCCGATTGCGGTGGGCGATGTTGCGCCGTGGTAATACATTTATTTAAGGTGAGCTGATGTTGTTGCGGCGGAATGGGCAAAAACTATGGCAAATTCCACCGCACTTTTACGCTCTCAACGCTTCCACTAATGCCCGAAACAACGGCGAATTCTGGCGGCGGTTAGGGTAATAAAGATGATAACCTTCGTAGCTCATCTTCCAATCGGTCAAAATCGGGATCAGTTTGCCGTCGGCGATTTCCTGCTCAATCATATCCTGCGGAGTCCACAAAATGCCCAAACCGTTTACGGCATAATGTTTATGCAAGAACCCCTGATTGGTTGTAAAACGCCCCTGCGGTTGGATTTTGACGATATGTTTTACGTTTTTGGGATCCCGAAATTCCCACACCATATTGCCGCCGCGGGTGGGCAAACGGTGCAGCAAACATTGATGTTCGGTTAAATCGTAAGGCGTTTTGGGCGTGCCGTGTTTGGCTAAATAAGCGGGGCCGGCGGCGGTGCACATTTGCAGATCGTCTGAAATGCGCAGCGCAATCATATCTTTAGCAACGTTATGCCCGAGCCGAATACCCGCATCAAAGCGCTCCGCCACAATATCAATAAAACGATCTTCCGCCACCAAATCCAAATGCACTTCGGGATAAGCCTGCATAAATTGCGCCAGTTTTTCATTCAGCACATAACGGAAAACGTGTTCGTTGCCGTTAATCCGCAAACTGCCGCTGACCGCATTGCGAAATGTACTTAACTCATTGACTTCTTTATCAATATCGTCAAACAGCGGCGACAAACGCTGATAAAGCTGCTCGCCGGCTTCGGTAGTGGAAATGCTGCGCGTGGTACGGTGGAACAGCTTGATTTGCAACCGCTCTTCAATACCGCGAATACTGTGGCTCAACGCCGATTGCGACACGCCCATTTGCGCCGCCGCTTTGGTAAAACTGCCCGTTTTCGCCACCAAAATAAAGGCGCGCAAATCATTGAGGTTTTCTTTCATTTTGTGCTCCGTTGTGGTGATAAATTTGCCTGTTTAATGAATTTATCTCATGACTTTAATCAAAATTAACCTACTAATCAAATGAATTCCGTTTCCCTATAATAGGCCGCATCAATCAACAACAGGAAAGCAACATGAAAAATATCTTAATGTTAGGCGCAAGCGGCAGCCTTGCCAAACAGGTTATTCCGGTGTTATTGCATCACCCCGAATATCATTTAACCCTGTTTGTTCGTCATGCCGATTCGGTACGCCAATTTGCCGGCGAACGGGTGCAGATTGTCGAGGGCGATGTGTTAAATATCGCCCAATTAACGGCGGTGATGCGCGGGCAAAATGTGGTTTACGCCGGGCTTTCAGGCAACCTGAAAACCATGGCGCACAATATCGTACAAGCAATGCAAGAAAACAACGTTAAGCGTTTGATTTTTATCAGTTCAATGGGAATTTACGGCGAAACGGGCGAAAATCACGGTGCGATTTTAGTGCCGTACCGTGAGTCAGCCGCAGTGATTGAGCAATCGGATTTAGATTTTACCGTGTTACGCCCTGCGTGGTTTACCAACGGTTCGGAAGTGGATTACGCCTTGACTTACAAAGGCGAAACTTTTAAAGGACATAGCGTTTCACGCAAAAGCATTGCCGATTTTATTCTCAAATTGGTGCAAAACGAACAATTAGGCATTCGCCAAAGTATTGGTATTGCCAAAGTTTAAATAGGAGCAAAGAAATGAAAAATACTCATCAAGAAATTATTGTTGCCATTGGCAGTGGGGCGATTGCACAGGCGATTGTGCGCCGTATCGGTGTGGGCAAATCAATTTTATTGGCGGATATCAAATCAGAAAATGCTGAAACCGCCGCTCAAATTTTGCGTCAAAGCGGTTTTACTGTCAGTACGGCAAGCGTGGATGTGAGTGAGCGTCATTCGGTGGCAATGTTAGCCAAACAGGCGGGAGAATTAGGTGCGGTGAAAGGTGTGGTATTAACCGCCGGATTATCCCCCTCACAAGCCTCTGCGCAAGCTATTTTAAAAGTCGATTTATACGGTGCGGCAGTTGTTTTTGAAGAGTTTGGTCAAGTGATTGCCGAAGGTGGTTCGGCGGTTGTTATCGGCTCGCAATCCAGCCATCGTTTAGCAGTGGACGAGTTGAGCCAAGCACAAGCCGATGCCTTGGCTACATTGCCGGCTGAAGAGTTGTTGCAACTAGATTTTGTGCAACCCATTGACGACAGCCTAAAAGCCTATCAAATCGCCAAACGTGGCAATGCCTTGCGCGTGATTGCCGAAGCGGTTAAATGGGGCGAACGTGGTGCGCGCATTAATTGTATCAGTGCCGGGATTGTTTATACGCCGTTGGCTTATGATGAATTAACCAGCGCAGAACGAGGCGAATTCTACCGTAATATGCTGGCCAAATCCCCAGCTAAACGTGGCGGCACACCGGATGAAATCGGCGCATTGGCAGAATTTTTATTTAACGCGAGTTATATCAGCGGTAGCGATATTTTAATGGATGGCGGCGTAACGGCAGCCTATAAATACGGTGCGTTAAAACAATAAAGGAACACAAAAATGCAAAATAACTTTTTAACTCAACTGATTGAACGCCAAGCCTTAAAAGATTTGGTGGATACCTTTTCCAATTTAGCCGATGAAAAACGCGTTGCCGAACAAATGGCATTATTTACCGAAAACGCGCAAGTAAACACTTATATCGGTGGTCAATTATTTGCTGAAGCCAAAGGTAAAGCAGAAATTGAACACGTATTCAGCAGCTATTTAGCACAATTTCACAGCGTTTATCATTTAAACGGTCAGCATACGGTTACTTTCCGTAGTGAAACTGAAGCCGAAGCCATCAATTATTGTGCGGTGAAATTGGTTGGCGAACAAGACGGCAAACAGATTTTGCACGACCACAGCGTGCGTTATCAAGACAGTTACGTTAAACAAGACGGCAAATGGTTGATTGCCAAACGCATTGCCAATTTTATGATTAGCGAAAGTCGTGAGATCAAATCGCAAAACGCATAAGGAAAAAAGAATGAAAACAATCCAATTAAACAACGGCGTAGAAATGCCGATGGTCGGCTTCGGCGTGTATCAAATCCCTGCCGAAGCAACCAAACAAGCGGTATTAAATGCCCTGCATTCGGGTTACCGCTTGATTGACACCGCCCAAGGCTACTTTAATGAAGAACAAGTGGGTCAAGCGATTAAAGAAAGTGGCATTGCACGCGAAGACATTTTTGTCACCACTAAACAATGGATACGCGGACAAGGCTACGAACAAACCAAACAGGATTTTGAACAATCGCTTGCTAAATTAGGCTTGGATTACCTTGATTTATATTTAATTCATCAACCTTATGGCGATGTGTACGGTGAATGGCGGGCGATGGAAGAACTGTACAACGCCGGCAAAATCCGCGCCATTGGCGTCAGCAATTTTTACCCCGACCGCCTGGCCGATTTAATGGCGCATTTTGAGATTGTGCCTGCGGTCAATCAGATTGAAACGCACCCGTTTTATCAACGTGAAGAAGAATTGGCATTCCACCAAGCACACGGCATTGTGCAACAATCTTGGGCAAGTTTCGCCGAAGGTAAAAACGATATTTTCCACAATCCGATTTTAACCGACATCGCCCAAGCGCACGGCAAATCCGTCGCCCAAGTGATTTTGCGTTGGCTTAATCAGCGCGGCATTGCGGTGATTCCGAAATCCGTTACGCCAAGCCGCGTACTGGAAAACGCCGATATTTTTGATTTCACGTTAAGCGATGAACAACTAACTCAAATCGCTACGCTGGATCAAAAACAGAGCCTGTTTTTCAGCCACCGTGATCCTGCGATGGTGAAATGGCTGTGTGAGATTTATCGTTAATTGCAACAAAAAGTGCGGTAGATTTTGAACAAGTTTTTTAGGCCGTCTGAAAGATAAGCAGTGAGATTTATAAAAAACTTCTCAAAATTCTACCGCACTTTTATTGAATTTTATTCACAAGGTCATGTAATTTTCCCTATCTAATTAACACAATCTTTTTTTCTTATAATGTATTCATTCATTATGAGGAGAAACAAATGGAATGTTCAAAAAAGCAACACATTAAATCCGTCAACGGTGTGTTATTGCTGATGATTTTAGGCGCGTTAATGGCGTTTACTTCGCTTTCGACGGATATTTATCTGCCTGCCATGCCGCAAATGGCGTTGGATTTAGGCGGACGGGCGGAATTAACCGTAACGGGATTTTTGTTGGGCTTCGCCTTTGCCCAATTGGTCTGGGGGCCGATTAGCGACCGAATCGGGCGGAAAATACCGCTTTATATCGGTATGGTTTTGTTTGTTATCGGCTCAATCGGTTGTGCGATGTCCGAGACTATTGAGCAGATGGTATTTTGGCGGATTTTTCAAGCCTTTGGGGCTTGTACCGCGCCGATGTTGGCGCGGGCGATCGTGCGTGATATGTTTGATAAGACCCGTGCCGTGCAACTGATGTCCACCTTGATGATCATTATGGCGATCGCCCCGATCGGCGGCCCGTTGCTCGGCGGGCAGCTGCTGAAAATCGGTTCGTGGCATACGATTTTTTATTTGCTGGCGGCGATTGGGGTCTTGATGTTTTGCTCCCTTTGGTGGCTACCTGAAACGCGTCCGCAGGAAAAACGGGCAAACGGTGCTTTTGGGTTGGTGTTTCGCAATTATCGGCAACTATTGCGTGATCGCAACTTTATGCGTTATACCTTGTGTTTAACCTTTTATTATGTGGGACAATATGCGTTTATTGTGGGTTCGCCGAAAGTGTATATTGATTTTTTCCATGTTGATCCGCAACATTTCGGCTGGCTGTTCGGACTGAATATTGCCGGTGTGATGTTGGTCAGTTTTGCCAACCGATTGTTAGTCAAGCGTTTTTCAATGGATCAACTGCTGCGTTTCGCCACCTTATTCATCAGCCTGATAGGGGGATTACTCGCCTTTTTCGCCTATACCCGAATCGGCGGTATTGTCAGTATTATTATCTCGGTGTTCGGCTATTTTGTGGTCGTCGGCATTATCGGCAGTTGTGCCGCTGTCTCCGCCTTAGACGGCATACCTGAGATGGCCGGTTCAGGCTCGGCGTTAATGGGATCGTTGCAATACGGCAGCGGTATTATTTCATCGCTGTTATTAGCTGTTTTTTCAGACGGCAGCGCATGGACAATGGCATGGATCATGGCGCTATTCGCACTGGCAAGCGCCATGATGACTTGGCGGAAATAATACGATAAAAGCACCATTACGATGCTTTTATACTGATAATCCGTATGATTAACATGTTCTATTTAAACAAGTTAATAAATAATGTAATAATAATCGGATTACAAATGTTAATAAATACAACGGTAATCACCGGTAGTACAAACCAGGCGGTCGGCGCCGGGCCGTTTTTTTCAATGATGGCTGACATGTTCGCCATTGCGTTCGGCGTTTGTCCTAAACCGACGCCACAATGACCGGCTGCCATTACGGCGGCATCATAGTTTCTGCCCATGGTGAAGAAAGTAATGTAATACGCCCATAGCATCATTAATGCGGCCTGTGAGAGCAGAATAATGATCATTGGCAACGCAAGATCCAAGAGCTTATTAATATTAAGTGCCATCAGTACCATGGATAGGAATAGATTTAAGGAAATATCACCGATAATATTGATTTCTTTCATGCGCAGTTTTAACAAATCCAAGTCGGCAAGGTTTCGGATCACTGCGCCGCCGAATAAACACCCCACATAATACGGAAAAGTTAAACCGGTTAAATTGAGTAATTTCGAAATGTAAGATCCGATTAACGCGGCTACTAAAATCATGATAGTGCTGTGTAATAGATTCTTACCATTTAAGGCAGAATGTATATTGTTTTGGTTATTGATATTTTCAGTGTTTTCGCCTTTTAAATTATATTTGTTGATAAGACGTTTGGCGACCGGTCCTCCGATTAGGCTGCCCAACAATAAGCCGAAGGTCGCTGCCGCGATGCCGATTGTGGTGCTGCCGTCTGCACTGAATTCTTCCAGTGTTGGACCGAATGCTGCTGCCGAGCCAACTCCGCCGGACATAGAAATTGATCCCATTGCGATACCGTGCAATTCATGTAATCCGAATAGATGAGCAAGCCCTGCACCGAGCAAATTCTGCACGAATAATAGACTGACCGCGATTACAGCCAGAATCGCACCTAATTTTCCGCTTTTGCGAATAACCGCAAAGCTACAGGTAAATCCGGTACAAGTGAAGAAAATATTCATGAAGAAATCCTGCAGCGTATTGGTTAGTTTAATTTCGAACGTACCGCTTTTAATTCCGATAAACATCAAAATACTAAATAAAAGCCCACCGATAACCGGTGCCGGAATAAAGTAGGTTTGAAAAAACGTTATCTTGCTTTTAATAAATTGTCCTACTAAAAACAACACTGCTGCTACTGCCGCAGTTTGTAATAAATCAAAGGTAATTATCATAATTGACTGCCTCCTCAATAAATTCGCATCCGTTCTGTGTCAGCTTGGTATATACCCAGTCTAAATTCAGATTTTTGTCAGCCCGGATTTCCGTCAGCATTTGCTGTTCTTTATTTATGATTTGGGCGGCGGCTGCTAAAACTGTTTCGGCATCTTTCGGACGAATGGAGATAACACCGCTTTCATCACCTGCGATAATATCGCCGGGGTAAATTACCCGACCGCCGATATTGACCGGTACATTAATTTCTCCCGGTCCGTTTTTGTAAGGACCATTCGGTGTGGCGGCGCAGGCAAAAACGGGAAAGTTCATTTTGGCTAATTCTCTTTTGTCACGAATTGCGCCGTAGACTACAAAACCGGCGAGTTCCCGTGCTTTAGCCAGTTCCGCCATGATTTCGCCGCATAACGCTCTTTCACTGAAACCGCCACCGTCAACGACGATAACATCGCCTTTTTTTGCCTGCGCGATAGCATAATAAAATAATAAATTATCACCGCTTGGCACCCGCACGGTATAAGCTGTTCCTAATACCGGTTTATCATTAACGGCAAAAAAACGTGATGATATTGCTGCAGTTCTGTTCATACTGTCGTCCAAAATAGAAATGGGAATATGACGGAATTGCGCTAATAGATGCAATGAAGGGCGGATAAAATTTTTAATAATTCTGAATCCGATATTTTTCATCATTTCTCCTTATTTTTGTTGGTTAAAAATGCTATGTTTTTAACCTAACATATCGATTTATATGTATAAAACGAATAATTTTGATATATTATATCTGGTAAATAGATATTTAAACGGGGGAATAGTATGACCTTTGATCAAATCAGAACATTTTTGACTGTTATTGAATGCGGCAGTATTTCGACTGCTTCGAACGTATTATTCGCCTCTCAATCTACGATCAGTAGCCGTATAAAATTATTGGAGGAGGAGCTGGCCGTTCAGTTATTAATCCGAAATAAGGGTGTGCGCAATATTGAACTGACGTCTCACGGTAAGGCATTTATTCCTATTGCCCAGCAGTGGCTCAGTTTATGGCAGGATACGAAACGAATCACCGAACAGGGAAAAATACAGACTTTAAATATCGGTAGTGTGGATTTAATTAATAATTTTACTTTCTTCCCGCTTTATCAACGTTATTTGAGCCAATACCCGAATACCAAATTATGTGTTAATACCTTTCATTCGCCGGAAATTCATTCATTAATTGAAAATCGAATTATTGATATCGGTTTTGTTTTCAGTCAGGTTAAATATCAGAATATTATTTCCAAGCCGGTTTATCGGGAAAAAATGTATTTAATTTGTCATCAGGAAAGCGATTATTACGATAATATTCATCCGACTGATTTGGATATCGAGAATGAAATTTATCTGCGTTGGGGACCAGATTTCGAGCAATGGCATCATGCGCACTGGGATCCGCACAGACACCCGGTAATAACGGTTAATACGGGATCTTTAATCGCACGTTATTTGGATAAACCCGGTTATTGGGCGATTGCACCGATGTCGCTGGTTTCCCATATCAAAGAATTTTATCATATTGCCTGCTACCAGATTCAGGAACCGCCGCCACCGAGAATCTGTTATTTATTAACACACCGATACGCCAAACCGAGCCTGATGGAAACGATAAAAATATTCGAACAGGAAGTGACGGACTTTGTCAGTTCCAACGCCAATATTTGCCGTTTTGAAAGCTGGATGTTGGAAAAGTAAAAATATAAAAAAGTGCGGTTGGTTTTCGGCGAGAATTTGCATTATTTATGATTTATGGATTAAAAAATAAAAGCACCATTACGATGCTTTTCGGCCTTAATCATATAAACTTGGCGCCTGTTCGTTGGGGCGGGTTTTGAAGCGGCGGTGGAGCCACATATATTGTTCGATGCCGCGCAGGATTTCTTGTTCCACGATGTTATTCATGCGTGCGGCGATGTCGGTTTCGTCGTTTAAGTCGCTGAAGGCCACCGGTGGGGAGATGGTGACGGTGTAGCCGGAGCCGTCGCGGTTGCGTAGCGGGGCGAAAGGTATCACTTTGCTGTGCGGAGAGGCTTTCAGCAAATAATAGCTGCCGGTGGTGGTGGCGGCGTGTTTAACCGCAAAAAACGGCACGAAAACCGAGTTCTTCGGACCGTAGTCGTGATCGGGCGCATACCAGATAATCTCCCCGCGTTTAAGCGCTCGGATCATGCCGCGCAGATCTTTGCGATCCAGCATATCTTTGTTGGAACGCAGTCGGCCGCGGGTTTGCAGCCAGTCCATCAGCGGATTGTCGTTCGGGCGGTACACGCCGATGCCCGGCTGGTGAATGCCGACGATGCGGGCGCCGAGTTCAAGGGTGAGAAAATGGACGCCGACGAAAATAATGCCGTCTTGCCGGTTTTGTTTCAGGTATTCCACCCCGCTGATAGTCGACCATTTTTTGATCCGTTTGTCCGACCAGAACCATGCCATGCCGGTTTCGATTATCGCCATGCCGGTGGATTTCAGATTCGCCCGTAAAATTTCTTCGATTTTTTGCGGCGGATAGTCGGGAAAACAAAGCTGTAAATTGCGTCGGGCGATGTTGACCCGGCGGCGGCCGACTTTTAGTCTGGAAAACAGCAATCCCAGCCCGCTGCCGATTTTTAACAGAACCGGGTAGGGCAGTAATAAAATCAATCGCCAGATTGCCAGCCCCAGCCAAAATCCCCAGTATTTAGGCTTTAAAAATGATTTCTGAAATGTTGGAAGAGATGCTTTTGCCATAATAAAAATACAACGTTAAATTCAAAGCGCACAGTTTAACAGACCCGAGCGCCTAGTTTAGCGGAATTCTTGGTAAATAGCATTTATCCTGTGGTAAAATCAGCAAAATTTTTCCAATCGATACAAGGAATAGAAAATAAAATGGGTCAATATTCAGCACAATTTCGCAATGCAAGGGTATTAGTTTTAGGTGATGTGATGTTGGATCGCTATTGGTTCGGCGCCACCAATCGTATTTCTCCCGAGGCGCCGGTGCCGGTGGTGCGCGTGCAGGAGCATGAAGAACGTGCCGGCGGGGCGGCGAACGTGGCGATGAATATCGCCTCTTTAAACGTGCCGGTTGAGCTGTTGGGGCTGGTCGGACAGGATGAAACCGGTTCTGCCCTGACCGCGCTGCTGGAAAAACAGAAAATCGGTTGTAATTTTGTGCGGCTGGAGACTCATCCGACCATTACCAAACTGCGCATTTTATCCCGCCATCAGCAGTTGCTGCGGCTGGATTTTGAAGAAGATTTCAATAATGTCACCAGCGACGGATTGCTGCAAAAACTGCAAAGTGCGGTGCAAAATTATGGCGCGTTGATTTTATCGGACTATGGAAAAGGTACGTTAAATCAGGTTCGGCAGATGATCAACATTGCCCGTCAGGCCGATGTGCCGGTATTGATTGATCCGAAAGGAACGGATTTTGAACGTTATCGCGGTGCGACCTTGCTGACGCCGAATATGTCGGAGTTTGAAGCGGTGGTCGGGCCCTGTGCGTCGGAACAGGATATTGTTGAGAAAGGCTTACAGCTGATTCGGGATATCGATTTAAGCGCGTTGCTGGTTACCCGATCGGAAAAAGGCATGACTTTATTGCGTCCGCAAAAGCCGCCGTTCCACTTGCCGACCGTGGCTAAAGAAGTGTTTGATGTCACCGGTGCCGGCGATACGGTGATCAGTGTGTTGGCGATTGCTTTAGCGGACGGCCGTCCTTTTGAAGAAGCCTGCTATCTGGCCAACGTGGCCGCCGGTATTGTGGTGGGCAAACTGGGAACCTCCACCGTCTCTACGGTCGAGCTGGAAAATGCCATTCATGGCCGCAGCAGTTCCGGTTTCGGGATTATGAGTGAAGCAGAGCTGAAAAGTGCGGTCAAATTGGCGCAAGAACGCGGCGAAAAAATCGTAATGACCAACGGTTGCTTTGATATTCTGCATCCCGGACATGTGTCCTATCTGGAAAATGCCCGTAAGCTGGGCGATCGGTTGATTGTGGCGGTTAACAGCGATGCGTCCGTTAAACGCCTGAAAGGCGAAAATCGCCCGATTAACGATCTGGCTGCCAGAATGGCGGTGCTGGCGGGGCTGTCTTCGGTGGACTGGCTGGTGGCGTTTGATGAAGATACGCCGCAGCGTTTAATCGGTGAGATTCTGCCTGATTTGCTGGTGAAAGGCGGGGATTATAAACCGGATGAGATCGCCGGCAGCAAGGAAGTTTGGGCGAACGGCGGTGAAGTTAAAGTGCTGAATTTTGAAAACGGTTGCTCCACCAGCAATGTGATTAAGAAAATTCAGGAACTGGCAAAATAAGTTGCCGATTTATTCAGGCGGCGCGGTAGTTGCCTGATTTTTTATGTGCGTCAATACATGAAAGAGCTGTTCGCCGATGCGATCAGCCTGAAAGCGTGCGACGGCCTGCGGCAGTCCGGCGATATAATCCTGCCGCAGTGTTTCATTGGTGAGTAATTCATAAGCGCTTTGTACAAAACCGTCCGTATCATGCAGCGGTACCAATCTGCCGTATCGATTATCCGCCAAGACTTCTTTCGGCCCGACCGGGCAATCCATGGCGACCACGGGGCAGCCGCAAACCATGCTTTCAATAAAAACTGTTGGAAGTCCTTCGTTAGTGGAGGTGTGAATAAATAATTTCGCCTTTTTCATAAACGGAAAGGGGTTGGATCTGATTCCGAGCAGCAGGCAATCCTGCTGTAAACCTAATCTGTTGATTTTTTCCGTTAATGCCGCTCTTTCATAGCCTTCGCCGATAATATACAGTTTTTGCCTAATCCCTTTTTGTTTTAAGCGGGCGTAGATATCCAGCATTTCGCTATGGTTTTTATAATCGTACAGACCGGCGACAGACAGGATATAATCCTCCGCCAGCAACGCCTTATCGGCGATGTCCGCCTCATTCGCTTTTGCCAGAATAGCATCCGTCTCTATCGGATTATAAAGCACCACGACTTGTTTATTGTCCAGCTTTAAGCCGATATGCGCCGCCATGCGCAGAAAGGCCGTTTTCATGTCTTCCACCAGCAGCACGAATACCGCTTGTTTATCCAATACGATCCGATAGTAATCCGGATCGGCGCTGTAGGTTTGAATATCGTTTTGAATATGGATCCAGCGGATAACCTTGGTATTGCGGTGCAGATCGTAAGATTCCAGAAAGGTTTCCAGATCGCCGTTGAAATTAATAATGAAATCATAGGGCGCTCTGGCATTAAGATATTGCAGCAGGCGTTTTTTGCTTTCTTCGCGCACGGCATTGCGCCAAAAGCGGAAATACGCTTTGTTTTCCTCGGTGATATTCTCTTCCCGTAACCGCCAGAAGCCGTAAATATTGAATTCATCTTCAATGTGAGAACAAAGATAATGTTTGTTTATATTAGCCGGCAATTGGTCGAAAACAGCGTCGCGCGGTTGATTGACCACAAGCAGATCAACCTGATAATTCGCCTCGGCGGCCAGTATGTTCAGATAATTTTTTAATACGGTGGTGACACCGCCGATTCTGAGATTATCAATGTAAATCAGTATTTGTGGCATAACATTTTCCTGAAAAAAATCCCCAAACGGGGATTTTGCTTATTTCGCAATACGCTTATATTTAATCCGGTGAGGCTGAAGTGCTTCTGCGCCGAAGGTTTTCTTTTTCCATTCTTCATAATCGGAGAAGTTACCTTCATAGAACGTCACTTTGCCTTCATCACCGTAGTCCAGAATGTGTGTGGCGATACGGTCTAAAAACCAGCGGTCGTGAGAGATAACCATGGCACAGCCCGGAAATTCCAGAATCGCATTTTCCAGTGCGCGCAGGGTTTCCACATCAAGATCGTTGGTCGGTTCGTCCAGCAGCAAAACGTTACCGCCGGCTTGCAGCAGTTTGGCTAAATGCAGACGACCGCGTTCGCCGCCGGAGAGTTCGCCGACGCGTTTTTGCTGATCCACGCCTTTGAAGTTAAAGCGGCCGACATAGGCGCGGCTTGGGATCTCAAAATTACCGATGCGTAATATGTCCTGACCGTTGGACACTTCCTCCCAAACGGTTTTTTTGTCGTCCATCGCGTCACGGAATTGATCCACAGAGGCAAGCTGTACGGTGTCTCCCAGCGTGATGCTGCCGCTGTCCGGCTGTTCTTGTCCAGATAACATGCGAAACAGCGTGGATTTACCGGCGCCGTTCGGGCCGATGATACCGACAATCGCCCCTTTCGGAATAGTGAAAGACAGATCATCGATCAGTTTGCGCTCGCCGTAACTCTTGCTTAAATGCGCCACTTCAATGACCTTATCGCCTAAACGCGGGCCGGGCGGAATAAACAGTTCGTTGGTTTCATTCCGTTTTTGGTATTCGCCGCTGTTGAGTTCTTCAAAGCGTGCCATACGCGCCTTACTTTTCGCCTGACGACCTTTCGGATTCTGGCGCACCCATTCCAGTTCCTTTTCAATGGATTTCTGGCGAGCCGATTCGCTGGCGGCTTCCTGTGCCAGACGTTTTTCCTTTTGTTCCAGCCAGGAAGAATAATTGCCTTCCCAAGGAATACCTTCGCCGCGGTCAAGCTCCAGAATCCAGCCGGCGACGTTATCCAGAAAATAACGGTCGTGGGTAATCGCCACCACGGTGCCTTCATAGTCATGCAGGAACCGTTCCAGCCAAGCAACAGATTCCGCATCCAAATGGTTGGTCGGTTCGTCGAGCAGCAGCATATCCGGTTTTTCCAGCAGCAAACGGCATAACGCCACACGGCGGCGCTCACCGCCGGATAAATGTTCGATTTTTGCCTCCCAGTCCGGTAAACGCAGCGCATCCGCCGCCCGTTCCAGTTGGTTGGCTAGATTATGACCGTCGTGCGCCTGTATTACCGCTTCCAACTCGGCCTGTTCCGCCGCCAGTTTATCAAAATCCGCATCAGGGTCGGCATATAAGGCATAAACTTCATCCAAACGGGTCAGCGCGCGTTTCACATCGGCAACGGCTTCTTCAATGGCTTCGCGCACGGTTTGCTGCGGTTGCAGTTTCGGCTCCTGCGGCAAATAGCCGATTTTAATTCCCGGCTGCGGACGCGCTTCGCCCTCAATGTCTTTATCAATGCCGGCCATAATGCGCAGCAAGGTGGATTTACCGGCGCCGTTCAGACCGAGCACGCCGATTTTCGCCCCCGGGAAAAAACTGAGTGAAATATCTTTCAAAATATGTCGCTTCGGTGGTACGACCTTACCGACGCGGTGCATCGTATAAACAAATTGTGATGACATAATAATTCTCATTCTGATGAAAAAAGTGCGGTCATTTTACTTGAAATTATGAATATTTGTAAGTTCAGGGCGACAAAAAACTCATTTCAGAGCCACGGGCGGGATTTACTTATTTAGCACTGCGTAATAACTCGTAAGGCTGTCATTGCATTGATTTAAATAAAAAAAACCTCCCGAAACGGGAGGTAGGAAAGTAGTTTAGCTATTTATGATTATTTTATTTAGGAACTTTATGAATACCAAGCTATCACTTGATGCGCGGTATCTTACAGAAATTTTGTCGGTAACGTAATATTTATTTTATATTTTTTTGATATATGTCACATAATTTGTGCGGTTTATGCTATTTTTTAGCTAAAACCGTGTGGTTTTTAGCATATTTTGTTTCATTAACGCTTTAATGCTAGAATATCGCACTTGTTCGGTTTTACGGATTGAGCGTACATGTTGACTAATTATTACGCTGTGTTTATCTCATTGATTATGCTGTTATTTTCCCCTGTTCAGGGAGAAGCGCATCCGCATGCCTTTATTGATATGAAAAATAAAGTGCTGGTGGAAAATAACCGCTTAACCGGTTTTTCCATGCAATGGATCCTTGATGAACCCAGTTCTTCCGCCATTTTGTACGATCTGGCGCTGGCACAGGGCGATCGGCCGGCATTACAGAAGCTGATTGATGATGTGATAAAAAATATCGTACAGGAGCATTATTTCAGTTATTTATTCGATAAAAAGGGCGACAAAATCAAATATACTTCAACGCCGCGCAATTACGGCATGAAATCAAGCGGCACGCAGGTGCTGTATTATTTTGATTTTATGCTGTCCAAACCGCCGCTGCTGGCCGATGATGATTTTGAGCTGACCACCTATGATCCGACCTATTATGTATCGATGTATTACGACGAACCGATAAAAAGTGCGGTGGATTTTTCCGCATTACCGCCGAATTGCACAGGTCGTGTGGTTGCGCCGCAGGTGGATGAAAAAATGAAACAATATGCCGCTTCGCTGGATCGCAATCAGCGCGATGAAGATGCGTCTTTAGGCGAGGTTTTTGCGCAGAAGGTGATTATTTCATGCAAGTAAAGACAAAATATATCTGTTCGTTGTTGGCGGTGCTGTTAGTTTGCGCCGCGCTGTATTACTTTCCTTCGCTTTTTGCCCGCATCGTGCTGTGGCAGCGGGAATTCAACCAGCTGATGTCCGCCTATCTGCATCAGATTAAACAGGCGCCGCTGTATGCGGGCGGTTGGCTGATTTTGCTCAGTTTTTTATACGGCGTGTTTCACGCACTGGGGCCGGGACACGGCAAATTTATTCTCGCCAGTTATCTTTCAACTCATCAGTCGCAGTTAAAAGCCAGTATGCGCCTGAGTTTGTTGTCCTCGCTGATGCAGGGCGTTGTGGCGGTGACGGCAACCTCGATTATTGTGGTGATACTGGCGCTGTCTTCCGCCTATTTTAAATTCAGCCAGCTATGGCTGGAACGCCTTGCTTTCGGTCTGATTCTGTTGCTCGGCGTACAATGGGTTTATCAAAGCGGCAGCAAACTGTGGCGGCAGCGTAAAGCGCCGGCGGCGCAGAACGGATTTTCAACCGTGTATCGCATCAAGCCGCTGTCCGCTGCCGAAACGAAAAAAAGTGCGGTGCAAATTCAGCCAGAATTTTCGTCGCACGATCAGCCGTGCGGCTGCGGGCATCAGCATTTGCCGGATCAACGACAGCTGGCGCAGGCGACGGATTTTAAATCGCAGTGTCTGATTGTGCTGAGCATTGGTATGCGTCCGTGTTCCGGGGCGATTTTCATTCTGTTTTTTTCTTATATGCTGGATTTATATCCGTGGGGCGTGGCGGCGGCATTGGTGATGGCGTTAGGCACCGGGCTGACCTTATCGGCCTTTGCGTTAATGGTGCAGTATGCGCGTTCCGGCGCGGTAAAACTGGGCAAATGGTATTTATCGCCGGGGTTGCAAAACAATGCCGAAAGCCTGTTTAAACTGGCAATCGGCGCCGTCGTCATTATTTTCGCGCTCAGTCTGTTGTATGCCTCCACCCAGCCGGTGCAGGGCGGGGCGGTGTTATTCGGCGTTTAAGTTATGCCGATTACAGTGTCGTGTTCAGCAGATAAGCCGTATAGGCGATATAACTGAGCAGTAAACAAGCTCCTTCAAACCGGTTAATCATACCGGTTTTTTTACGCCATCCGTAACTGAATAAAAACAGCGACAGGGTTAATACCGCCATCACCAGAAAATCCCGGCTGAAGATTTCGCTTTCCACCCGAATCGGCATAATGGCACCGGCAATCCCGACAACCGCTAAGGTATTGAACAGATTGGAACCGATAATATTACCGAGCGCCAAATCCGCCTGTCCTTTTCTGGCGGCGACAATTGAGGCGGCCAGCTCGGGCAGCGAGGTGCCGACGGCGACGATAGTCAGGCCGATAATCAGATCGCTGACGCCAAGATAAGTGGCAATTTGTACCGCACCCCAGACTAAAAGCTGGGAACTGGCGACTAATAATACCAAGCCGCCCAGCATGCGCAATGCGGCGGAACGCAGTGACATATCCGGTTTCGGGCGGGATTGCGGTGGCACTTCGCTGAGGCTATGCGCACGCTTTTTCGAGCGCATTTCCCGTCGGATCGTCCACAGCATATAAGCGATAAAAACCAGCAATAGTATGAGCGCATCAAGACGGGATATGGTGGCATCATTAATCAACAATGCGGAAAGCAATGTGACCAGCGCCAGTATCGGCAGCTCTTTTTTCAGCACCGAGGGATTCACCATAATCGGTTTTATCAGGGCGGTTAAACCGAGAATCAAGGCAATATTGGTAATATTGGAGCCGTACGCGTTACCCAACGCAATACCGGGGCTGTGGTTGAGGGCGGATAGGGCCGAGACAATCATTTCCGGCGCGGAAGTGCCGAAGCCGATCACCACGATGCCGATTAACAGCGGCGGCATGCCCAAATGGCCGGCGAACGAGGCCGCACCTTCAATAAAACGCTCGGCACTCCAAACGAGGATGACTAACCCGGCCAGTAGCGCGAAAACGGGAAAAAACATAATAAACCTTATTCATTTGGTAAGAGGGGGAAAGTATAAGGGAAGCGGGAAAATTTTTACAATAAAAAAATAAAAGCCCATAAGGAGGATATGGGCTTAAAGTCTTTTGGGGAAATAAGTTTTTATAAAAGGAGACAAATAAAAACCGACCAAAAGAAAAATGGCTCCTCCTGCTGGACTTGAACCAGCGACATACGGATTAACAGTCCGCCGTTCTACCGACTGAACTAAGGAGGAATAATTCTGTATCACAAGGAATAAGTGCTGCATGATAATGATCTCACGCCACCTTGTCAACCGCTAAACTTAAAAAAAGTTGCATTATTACGGCGTTTTTTTATATCCACAGTGCCTGTGGATAACTCTGTTAATTATTATTTTAAAAATGCGCCGATCCCTGATAAAAACTAGCATGTTGCGCTGTCGGATTGAAATTGGTTGCAAAATAGCTTTTTTATATTTTTCAATATGTTATGAAAATTCCAGCAAAATTTTAAAAAAATTTTCAGATTTTGCGAGGTTTGAAACTTGACAAATATAAGTCTGTGTAAAACTTGAATTTTTACTTGCCGACCGGGGTGAAAAAATGTGTTAAAATTGACCGCACTTTATTTTGGAATGACCCGTGATGAATAACAAAATCAATACCAAACCTTTTATTCTGCATTCGGATTTTTCGCCCTCCGGCGATCAGCCTCAGGCAATCGAAAAATTAATCGAAAATCTTAATGACGGGCTGGCGCATCAAACCCTGCTGGGGGTGACCGGTTCGGGCAAAACCTTTACCATCGCCAATGTGATCGCCCGCTTAAACCGTCCGGCGATGTTACTGGCGCCGAATAAAACCCTCGCCGCGCAGCTGTATGCGGAAATGAAAGCCTTTTTCCCGGAAAATGCGGTGGAATATTTTGTGTCCTATTATGATTATTATCAGCCGGAAGCCTATGTGCCGAGCAGCGATACGTTTATCGAGAAAGATGCGTCGATCAATGATCAAATCGAACAGATGCGCTTATCCGCCACCAAATCTTTTCTGGAACGCCGCGATACCATTGTGGTGGCGTCGGTGTCGGCAATTTACGGCTTGGGGGATCCCGACAGCTATCTGAAGATGATGCTGCATTTGCAAACCGGTGCGATCATTGACCAG
This sequence comes from Necropsobacter rosorum, assembly GCF_964241405.1. Lineage (NCBI taxonomy): Bacteria > Pseudomonadati > Pseudomonadota > Gammaproteobacteria > Pasteurellales > Pasteurellaceae > Necropsobacter > Necropsobacter rosorum. Next base: position 307,232 of record NZ_CAXSXF010000002.1, on the reverse strand, counting down.
CGTCAGATTCTGGCACGGCTGGCGGAGCTGCAATATACCCGTAATGATCAGGCGTTTCAGCGCGGCACCTTTCGGGTACGCGGCGAAATTATCGATATTTTTCCGGCCGAATCGGATGATCGGGCGGTGCGCATCGAGTTATTTGATAATGAGATTGAGCGGCTGAGTCTGTTTGATCCGCTGACCGGCACGGGCTTCGGCGCCGTTCCGCGTTTTACGGTATATCCGAAAACTCACTATGTGACGCCGCGCGAACGCATTCTGGACGCCATTGAAAAGATTAAGCAGGAACTGGCGCAACGGCGTGAAGTATTGCTGGCGAACAATAAGCTGCTGGAAGAACAGCGGTTGACCCAGCGTACTCAGTTTGATATCGAAATGATGAACGAACTCGGTTATTGCTCGGGCATTGAAAATTATTCCCGCTATTTATCCGGTCGCAATGAGGGCGAACCGCCGCCGACGCTGTTTGATTATGTGCCGTCGGACGGTTTGCTGATTATCGACGAATCCCATGTGACGGTGCCGCAGATCGGCGGAATGTACCGCGGCGATCGCTCCCGCAAAGAAACCTTGGTGGAATATGGTTTTCGCCTGCCGTCCGCGTTGGATAACCGCCCGCTGCGGTTTGATGAATTCGAACGACTGGCGCCGCAGACCATTTATGTTTCGGCGACACCGGGGCCTTACGAGCTGGAAAAATCCGGCGCGGAGATTATCGATCAGGTGGTGCGCCCGACCGGTTTGCTTGATCCTGAGATTGAAATCCGACCGGTTTCCATTCAGGTGGATGATCTGTTATCGGAAGCCCGTCTGCGGGCGGATCGCAACGAGCGGGTGTTAGTCACCACCTTAACCAAACGCATGGCGGAAGATCTGACCGATTATCTGGAAGAACATGACGTGCGGGTGCGTTACCTGCATTCGGATATCGATACCGTAGAACGGGTGGAAATTATCCGCGATTTACGTTTGGGCGAGTTTGACGTGTTGGTGGGCATCAATTTGCTGCGCGAAGGGCTGGATATTCCGGAAGTGTCTTTAGTGGCGATTCTGGATGCCGATAAGGAAGGTTTTCTGCGTTCGGAGCGATCGCTTATTCAGACTATCGGGCGGGCGGCGCGAAACCTGAAAGGCAAAGCGATTCTATATGCGGACAGCATGACGAAATCCATGGAAAAAGCCATTACCGAAACTCATCGCCGGCGTGAAAAACAGATGAAGTACAATGAGGAACATGGCATTATCCCGCAGGGATTGAATAAAAAAGTGGGCGAATTGCTGGATATCGGGCAGGGTGCCGCCAATAAAGCCAAACATAAACAGCGCTTACAAAAAGCCGCAGAACCGACCGCACTTTATCCGGCGCCGAAAAATCCGAAAGACTATCAGCAACAAATTAAAAAACTGGAGCAGCAAATGTATAAATACGCACAGGATCTGGAATTTGAAAAAGCCGCCGCACTGCGCGATCAACTGCATGAACTGCGGGAACGCTTTATGCTGAATGGGGCGAATTAATCCGATGTAAAAAGGGGCGAACATTGTTTTCGCCCCTTGATTTTTATTACTCGCAGGATTTATTGCACCAGCAGATAGAAATTCGAATCGCCGCGCAGAATATTCAGCGCCACCGCAGACGGTTTGCTGTCCAGAATTTTACGCAGCTGTCCCAGATTTTCCACCGGCTGGCGGTTGACGCCGATAATAATATCGCCGGCTTTCAGACCGCGCTGTTCCGCCAGAGATCTCGGTTTCACCCCGGTGATGGATACGCCTTGCAGCCCTTTTTCGTTGTAATTGGCCAAATCCGCGCCGTCCAATGCCGGTAAAATACCGCTTGCGTTAGCCTGACTTTGGTCATCGGATTGCAGGGTGACTTTGGTATTGTGCGATTTACCGTCGCGTAAATAAGTCAGCTCGATGGCTTTGCCGGCACCGCTGGTGGCGATTTTGGCTCTTAACTCGGCAAAACTGGCCAGTTTTTGACCGTTGATGGCGGTAATCACATCACCGGCTTTGATCCCTGCTTTTTCCGCGGCGGAATTCGGTAACACTTCGCTGACGAAGGCGCCTTGCTGAGCGTCAACATTAAAGGCTTTGGCCAGATCCGTATTCAGCTCGCCGCCGCGAATTCCCAGCAGCCCGCGCCGCACTTCGCCGAATTCCAGAATCTGTTTGACCAGACTGTCGGCCATATTGCTCGGAATGGCAAAGGCAATGCCGGCATTACCGCCGCTCGGGGAAATAATGGCGGTGTTGATCCCGATAAGCTCGCCGTTCAGATTAATTAACGGGCCGCCGGAGTTGCCGCGGTTGACCGCCGCATCGGTCTGAATATAGTTTTCGTAAGTCCCGCTGTCGGAACCGGTGGAACGTCCCAGCGCGGAAATAATGCCGGAGGTCACCGTTTGACCTAACCCGAACGGATTACCGATTGCCACGGTAAAGTCACCGACCCGCAGTTTATCCGAATCGGCGATTTTAATTTCGGTAAGATTTTTCGGATTTTCCAGCTGGATCAGGGCAATATCCGACATTTCGTCTTTGCCGACCACTTTGGCTTTGAATTCGCGTCCGTCTTCCAGTTTAACGGTAATTTTATCGGCCTGATCGATCACATGATTATTGGTTAACGCATAACCTTTTTCGGCATTGATAATCACGCCGGAACCCAGCCCTTTGAAATTCCGCGGCGAATTGCCGCCGAAGACATCCGGGCCGAAGAAAAATTTGAATTCTTCGGGAATGTCGTCATTTTGCAAAGCGGATTTCTGTTTTCCTTCCACCGCAATGGATATGACGGAAGGCAGGACTTTTTCCAGCATCGGTGCAAGGCTTGCGCTCTGTTGCCCTTCAACAAACGCCGGAAAAGCGGCCTGAGTGGCCACGGAGGTGGTTAATACGCTCAATCCGAGCGCAATGCCGGTTAATAGAAAATGTTTCTTTTTCACGTTGTTTCTCCATTAAATTATCATCATTGTTTATACAATGTATGCTCTAAGACAAGAAAAACAAGGGAATGTTCGAGCGAAATAGTCAGATTTTATCCAACCCGGCAAAACCGCCGGTTCGCGGCAAATGGAAAGCGCCGTTACGGCATCATCAAGCGCCGATAACGCAATAAAAAGAACCGGGTCGATATGGACGCCGGTTCTTGCACTGAAGCGGTGATGTTGAAAACATCGCTGAAATCGACCGCACTTTTCAGCACGGTCGGCACCGGCTCTAGCCGGTATTGCGCATGCCGGCGGCAATGCCGGTGATGGTGATCATCAGCGCCTGTTCCACATCCGGATTCGGGTTTTGCGGATTTTCCCGTAACCGGCGCAGTAATTCCACTTGCAGCAGATTCAGCGGATCGGTATAAACGTTACGCAATGCGATGGATTCGGCGACCCAAGGCAGATCGGACATCAGTTGATCTTCATGCGATAAGGATAAGATTGTTTTGATATCCTGTTTTAACTGTTCGCGTAACGATTGTCCCAGATACCAGAGTTCTTTTTTCACCAGATGCTGATCGTAATGTTCGGACAGCCAGCTGTCGGTTTTGCTGAATACCATTTCCAGCATGCCGATACGGGTGGAGAAGAACGGCCATTGTTTACACATTTCTTCAATAACGTCGCGTTTGCCGTTTTCAATGGCTAACCGTACGGAAGCGCCCGCGCCCAGCCAGGCCGGCAGCATTAAGCGGTTTTGCATCCAGGCGAAGATCCAAGGGATCGCGCGCAGACTTTCCACCCCGCCGTTCGGATTGCGTTTTGCCGGGCGCGAACCTAACGGCAGTTTGGACAGTTCCTGTTCCGGCGTGGCGGAACGGAAATACGGCACGAAATCCTTATCGCCGCGTACCACCGCACGATAAATGTCGCAGGACGAAGCGGACAGTTCTTCCATCACGGCACGCCAGCTGTCTTTCGGTTCCGGCGGCGGCAATAGATTGGCTTCCAGAATTGCGCTGGCATACAGATCCAGACTGGCGACGGCGACGGCCGGCAAACCGAGTTTAAAACGGATCATTTCGCCTTGTTCTGTGACGCGCAAGCCGTTTTTCAGTGAACGCGGCGGCTGCGATAACAACGCCGCATGAGCCGGCGCACCGCCGCGACCGATAGTCCCGCCGCGACCATGGAACAAGGTCAGCTCAATACCCAGTTTTTCGCACAGATTGACCAGTTGTTCCTGCGCGCGGTATTGCGCCCAGGAGGCCGCCATCATGCCGGCGTCTTTGGCGCTGTCGGAATAGCCGATCATCACCATTTGTTTATTATTGATCACGCCGCGATACCAACCTACGTTGAATAGCTGGGTCATCACCTCTTCGCTGGCGTCAAGGTCGTCTAGGGTTTCGAATAACGGCACCACCGGCAGATGATAAGGTACGCCGGCCTCTTTTAACAATAAATGCACCGCCAAAACATCGGAGGCCGTGCGTGCCATGGAGATGATATAGCAGGAAATCACGCCTTCCGGCTGCTCGGCGATGACCTTGCAGGTATCCAGCACTTCCTGCGTTTCTGCCGAAGGCTGCCAATTACGCGGTACCAACGGACGGCGGGAGCTTAATTCCCGAATTAAAAAGGCTTGTTTGTCGTCTTCCGTCCATTGGGCGTAATCGCCCAACCCGATATAACGGGTGATCTCGGCAATGGCGTCGGCATGGCGGGTGCTTTCCTGACGGATATCCAGACGGGATAACGCCAGCCCGAAACAGCGAATGCGGCGCAGACAGTCAAGCAGCGCGCCGTTTGCGATAATCCGCATGCCGCACTGGTGTAAGGATTGGTAACAATCGTACAGCGGCTCCCATAATTGATTATCGTCGGTCAGAATTTCGCTTTTATCGATAGTCAGCGGTTTGTCTTCCAGAATGTAGCCGTAGTAGGCCACGGTTTTAATTAATTTTGCCCGCAGATCTTTGACTACGACGCGATAAGGTTCCCGGTGATCGCCGTATTTGGCGCGAAATTCCGCTGTGCATTGCACCACGGAAAGTTCGTCGGCAAGCGCTTTAATATCTTCCAGAAACAGTTCCGCCGCTTTCCAGCGGTTCATGGCCAGTACGCGACGGGTGGTTTGGGCGGTTACAAACGGGTTGCCGTCACGGTCGCCGCCCATCCAAGATGAGAAACGCACCGGCGCAAGCCCGACCGGATGCTGCACGCCGAAATTTTTTTCTAAATGAAAATTGAGCTGACGGCAAAATTCCGGCACCGCTTTCCACAGACTGTTTTCGATCACCGCCATGCCGCCTTTGGCTTCATCCACCGGGGTCGGGCGCTGAGTACGGATTTCATTGGTGTGCCATGCCAGCGCAATCAGCTGCATGAGGCGGCGTTTCAGTTTGGTGCTTTCCGCCTCGGTTAAATCATCATGTTCCAGACGGCTTAAACAGCGGTTGATTTCAATGTGTTTATGCCCCAGCGAACGGCGGGTCACTTCCGTCGGGTGTGCGGTCAGCACCAGTTCGATCAGCAGTTTTTCCACGGTGGCAAGTACCTTTTCTTTGGCCACATTTTGCTGTTTCAAGCGTTTGAATAAGGCTTCCAAAGAGCGATCGGAGGATTCCTGATCAATATGCCGGCGGGATATGGTTTGATATTGTTCGGCAATATTGGTGAGGTTGAGGAAATGATTGAATGCGCGCGCAACAGGGATAATATTGTCGTTGGAAATGGTTGCCAGCGTATCCAGTAATTGGCGGCGGGCTTTTTCATCACCGCTGCGGGAATTGCGCGACAGCACGCGGATATTTTCGATCAAATCCAGAATATCGCTGCCTTGAGCATCGCTGATCGTTTCGCCCAGAAAATGCCCCAGCATATTGATATTGTTACGCATCGTAGAGTATTGTTGGATCATAATAGCCTCTTTGGTCACTAGTAAGTTTTAGGTATTGTCCATAGGTATAACGAAAAACACAGGAAAGGTCAAATAGAATTAATTTAAAATATTAAAAAATAAATAAAAAGTTATTTTTGTATGTTTTAATTAATCAAACCATAATTTAATTAGATTATTTTTATTAAAGTTAAGTATTTGTTAAAAAATAGGATTTATCTTTCCGTGCGCCGGACGGGCAAAAGTGCGGTGGTTTTTTTAGCGGTTTTTTTGGCATTATGCTGCGGTCGTCACCGCCGCCCGCAGATTGGGCGACGCATAATGCCGGTAGTCGGAACAGCCGATGAGAAGGTTCAACGGAATAGGTCGGCGAACACCGTTATTCCGGGGTTGAGGCGATTTTCTTTACCGATTTGCGGATCACCAGTTCCGGATATAATTCGATAATATCGTGCCGTTCGGATTTATCGCTAATCCGGCGGAACAGCAGATTGACCGCCTGCGCGCCGAGGCGGGATTTCGATTGATGGATTGTGGTCAGCGGCGGTGCATAGAAACGCGAGGCGTGAATATTGTCATAGCCGATAATCGAAATATCATCCGGAACGCGCAGCCCTTTTTCGCCGATTGCGGAAATTGCACCCAGCGCCATCACATCATTACAGCAGAACACCGCGGTCGGTAAGCGCTCTTGGGCGAGGATTTTATTCATACATTCGTAACCGTCTTCCGGTTCGAAAAAGCCTTCCATCACCCAATCGGGATTAATTGCAAGACCGGCTTCCCGCATGGCTTTGACAAACCCTTCATAGCGGGTTCTAGCGGTGGTTTTAACCAGTTCGCCGGCGATAATGCCGATTTTCCGGTGTCCGTTATCGATCAGATATTTGGTGGCGATATAACCGCCGTCGAAACTGTTATCCTGAATAATATCCGTATGCGGATTACTCGGGCCCCAATCCATCACCACCATCGGCAGATCGGTCAGGTTGCTGAGCAGATCCAGCGAATCCTGCGCATATTCCGAACACATCACCAATAAACCGTCCACCCGTTTTTTGGCCAGCATTTCAAGGTGGTTTTTAATTTTTTCCGGATTATTCTGGGTATTGCATAAAAACAGCGAATAACCCTGACGGTAACAATGTTCCTCCACGGCATGAATAATTTCGGCGAAATAAGGGGCTTCGCTGGTGGTGACGATCATCCCGATGGATTTTGTGGTATTCACTTTTAAGCTGCGGGCGACCGCACTTGGGGAGTAATTTAACTCCTGAATTGCCTGTAACACCAGTTTCTCGGTTTCCGGCGCCACAAAGCGCGTTTTATTGATTACATGGGAAACGGTTGTGGTTGAGACGCCGGCGGTTTTCGCCACATCTTTAATTGTTGCCATAATAGCCTCCGTAAAATTTGCCGGCTATTATAAAGACTGAGGCGGAACAGGTTAATAGCGTAACCGTAAAAATTTGCGTAATATCACAGATTTTAACTAAAAAGGGAAAGTTATTTCTTTTTATCAGGCCTGTTGGTATAATCCCGACCACTTTAGTCAAATTTCAGGAGAGTGATTATGGGCACGTTCGGGTATGCCATGCTGACGGTAGTGTTAGCTTTGGCGGTGATTATTACCTTGGCATCATCTATTTTTTAAGAGTAAAAACATAAAAAACCTCTTTGCGACGAAAGAGGTTTTTTGTTTCGGGCGGGGTTAATCCATTAATTCAGCCGGTTTTTGTCCAGCGCCACATCCTGACTTTCCCAGCCGATATACTCGCCGGCAAATTGCAGGGCGAGATGTTCGAATTTTTCCACGTAAGCAAAAATGTCGCCGTTGTTGAGCGTCAGTTCCTGCTCCAGTTTTACCAGATAGACGTTTTCCTCTTCATCCAGCGTGATTGGCATGTTGGTATGCTTCAGCGTGGTAAAGGCGATGTCATTGCTGGTGATATAGTCTAAAAAACGGTACATATCCTCTTCGCGCGGAAAATGGAAGCTGTGTTCGATCAGATAGTTGTCTTCCAGATTGCGGCCGCTGTGCACCAGCATGTCCAGCACTTCTTCCGTGGCGTTGATTTTCATTTCCAGCGGCGAGGGCAGCAGAAAATCAAAGTAAATATCCCACAACGGATCATGTTGTTCATTGATGTCCGTTATCGCCGGAAATTGCTGTAATACCGCGCATAACGGCGCGGTCTGATGACAATAAAAATGTAATGTCGCCCGTTGCGCCGAAATGATATAGCCGGCGTAAAGTACCTCGGGCAGGGTACACAGCAGCGCGGATACTTTAACGATTTCACTGAGCACAGACTGGTATTCTTCCGGCCGCGGCAAGCCGTTTTCATCACCTTGGTAGGGCAAGGAAAACTGTAGGATTTTCGTGTATTTTCCTTCCACGGCGGTATATTGCTCAACCAAGCCCAGATTGACCGAAAAAACAGCGAGCTTATCATTGACCATCGAACGGTAATTTTGCCAGTTCTGGGTGATTTCCATGTCCTGACCTCTTATTTGAATTCCGCCCAGATCGGCGCATGATCGGACGGTTTATCCATGGCGCGGATATCCAGCGCGATCCCGCTGTCCACACAATGACGCGCCAGAGCGTTGTCGGCAAGAATGTGATCGATACGCAGCCCGCGGTTATCATTAAATCCTTTGGAGCGATAATCAAACCACGAGAATTTATCGCTGACCGTCGGATTCAAATAACGGAAAGTATCTACCAGCCCGTAGTCATACAAGCGGTGAATCCATTCCCGTTCTTCCGGCAGAAAAGAGCATTTCCCGGTGCGCAGCCAGCGTTTGCGGTTTTCTTCGCCGATACCGATGTCCAAATCCGTCGGGCTGATATTCATATCGCCCATAATGATGACCGGATTGTTTTTGTCGTGATGGTCTTCCAGATAATGCTGCAGATCGGCGTAAAATTTTGCTTTCGCCGGAAATTTAACGGCATGGCTGCGGCTTTCTCCTTGCGGAAAATAGCCGTTAATCACGGTGAGCAGGCCAAAAGGAGTATCCAGATCGGTCATAATAATGCGTCTTTGGGCATCCTGATCGTCGGTCGGAAAGCCTTTGCGCACCGCTTGCGGCGCCTGTTTCAGCAGCAGTGCGACGCCGTAATGGCCTTTCTGACCGTGATAATAAACATGATAGCCCAGATGTTCGACCAGATTATGCGGGAAATCTTCGTCAGCGACTTTAATTTCCTGCAACCCCAGCACATCGGGCCGGTATTGTTCGATAATCGCCTCAAGCTGATGAGGTCTTGCTCTTAATCCATTGATATTAAAAGACATTATTTTCATATTAGTAAACTCGTTAAAATGCGTGGTAACTCTTGACGTCCTATTATACTTGATTATCCGGTTTTCATAAAATGCACCAAATGTCGGGATCCATTTTAACCTGTTGAATTGCGGTCTGTTTATGCTGTTTTCGGCGCGGGCAGACAGGGATTTTTTCCCGAACCCTTTGATTTATATCAACATGGTCTCGAATGAAAGCCTTTATGATAGACGCCTGCATTAAAGGATGAATGAGAATTTTTGCGGAGTGGGGGCTATGGCAAAAAAACGGAATAAAAAAATTATCTTCGGCGGGCTGGCATTCATGTTGCTCGGCGCGGCGGTACTGGGCGGTACGCAATATGTGATGAAGGCGACCAGCGCGACGGAATTTTGCGTCAGCTGCCATTCGATGAGTTATTCGCAGCAAGAATGGGAAGGCAGCGTGCATTTTTCCAATCGAAAGGGCATTCGGGCGCAATGTGCCGATTGTCATGTACCGTCGCAAGGCTGGCATTATGTTAAAGCCAAACTGCTGGCGGTGAAAGATGTGTGGTATGAATGGACGGGCAAAATCCGCACGCAGGAGGATTTTGAACAACACCGCGCCGCGATGGCGCAAACGGTGTGGACGCAAATGCAAGCAACCGACTCCGCCACCTGTAAAAGCTGTCATACGGTCGATGCGATGATTTTGTCGGAACAAACGGAAGCGGCACAAAAAATGCACAAACTGGCGGCACAAACCGATCAGACTTGTATTGATTGCCATAAAGGGCTGGTGCATTTTATGCCGGATATGGCGGCCGACAATGCGGCGGCGGCCGGTGAGCTGGCGAAACACGGCGCGGAATTCGGCACGGATGACAAAACCCTGTATGCGTTAATGATGTCGGACGCCGAACTGGCGGGCGGCGGAGAAGTGCGGTTGATGCCGTATGCCGAACTGACCGACTGGAAAGCCGACGGCGAGAAACTGACGGCAACGGTATCGGGCTGGCAGCAAAGCGGTGCGGAAAGCGTGGTGTACGCCGATTTAGGCAAACGCATAATGGTCGCCCTGCTGGATGATGATACGCAAAATAAAGTGAATGTCGTCCGCACGGTGTATGATGATGTGACCGCTTCCGACTGGAAGCAAATCCGTTTTCAGGTTCGACTGCCGCAGGCAAAAACGACGGCAAATCTGACCGCACTTAATCAGTTCGGCAAGAATCTGAACGAAACTTATTGCAGCGGTTGTCACGCCGCAATCAGCGCCGATCATTATACGGCGAATCAGTGGATTGGCGTGGTCAATTCCATGAAAGATCGAACCTCCATGTCCGCCGAAGAAGTGCGTACGCTGACGATTTATTTGCAGCGCAACGGCAAAGACATGGCGGCCGATCCCCGTTAATTTCGGCAAAATTTGATGACGGCGCCCGAGCGCCGTTGTCTGCGCTTCTCTGACCAAGAGAGGTTTACAATCCGACTCCGAGCTTGTGTACCTAAGTCGAAAGATAGGGTCGCAATGCCTGCAACTTGATTGCACATGGTGTGCTTAGAAATGAACACGCCACTCCACTTAGAAAGGTGTCGTTATTTAACTTTCACAAACGTATTTGCGAAAGGCACGTGCTGATGTACAACGCGCGGAAAGCGATATTTTTCCTCTTCTCTTTTGCCAAATACCCGTTGTGATCGATTTATCAATGAGGGTTAACATGAAAAAACAAGACAAAATTAATGTCAGCCGCCGTGATTTTCTGAAAAATTCGTCCCTTGGCGTTGCCGCAACCTCTTTCGGCGCAGGGCTTGCCGGCACATTGGTATCGCCGCAGGCGACGGCGGCCGAGCAAAAAACCGTGGTAACCGCCGCTCACTGGGGGCCGCTGGGCGTAGTGGTGGAAAACGGAAAAGCGGTGAAATCCGGCCCGGCCATTGCCGCACCGCTGGAAAACGAACTGCAAAGCGTGGTGGCGGAACAGTTGTACAGCGATACCCGTGTGAAATACCCGATGGTGCGTAAAGGCTATCTGGAGGGCAACAAAGATACCACGCTGCGCGGGCATGACGAATGGGTCAGAGTCTCTTGGGACAAAGCCTTTGAGCTGGTCGCCGGCGAGATGAAACGAGTGCGGGATAATTACGGCCCGACGGCGATTTATGCCGGATCCTACGGTTGGTACAGCGCCGGTGCCTTACATGCCGCACGCACCTTGCTGCACCGCTATCTGAATGTGACCGGCGGTTTTGTCGGCTCCAAAGGAGATTATTCCACCGGTGCGGCACAAGTCATTATGCCGCATGTGTTGGGCACGATTGAAGTGTATGAACAGCAAACCAGCTGGGAAAGCGTGCTGGAACATGCCGACATCGTGGTGCTGTGGGGCGCGAATCCGCTGACCACGCTGCGTATTTCCTGGACATCGACGGATCAGCAGGGCATTGAATATTGCAAAAAACTGAAAGCAAGCGGTAAACGGATAATTTGTATCGATCCGGTGCGCAGTGAAAGTTGTGAATTTTTAGAGGCGGAATGGCTGCCGATTCATACCGCAACCGACGTGCCGCTGATGTTGGGGATCGCCCATACGCTGGTGAGCGAAGACAAGCACGATAAAGCGTTTTTGAAAAAATACACCACCGGTTACGATAAATTCGAAGCCTATTTATTGGGGAAAACCGACGGACAGGCCAAAGATGCAGAATGGGCGAGCAAGCTGTGTGGCTTACCGGTTGAGGTGATTAAAGCACTGGCCGCCGATTTTAGCGCCAAACGGACGATGATCATGGGCGGCTGGGGCATGCAGCGTCAACGTCACGGGGAACAGGCGCACTGGATGTTGGTGACGCTGGCCTCAATGCTTGGTCAAATAGGCTTGCCGGGCGGCGGCTTTGGGTTCAGCTATCATTATGCCAACGGCGGCGTGCCGACCGCAACCGGCGGGATCCTCGGTTCTATCAGCGCCAATTCCGCCGCGCAGAGCGGTGAAAAAAGCTGGCTGACGGAAACGGCTAAAGTAGCGTTTCCGGTGGCGCGCGTGGCGGACGCATTATTAAATCCGGGTAAAACGATTCAGTATAACGGCGGCCAAATCACCTATCCCGATATTAAACTGGTTTACTGGGCGGGCGGCAATCCGTTTGTGCATCATCAGGATACCAATACTTTGGTCAAAGCATTTCACCGGCCGGAGACCGTTATTGTCAACGAGGTCAACTGGACGCCGACCGCCCGAATGGCGGATATTGTGCTGCCGGTGACCACCAGTTATGAGCGTAACGACTTAACCATGTCCGGTGATTATTCGATGATCAATATTTACCCGATGAAACAGGTTGTGGAACCGCAGTTTGAAGCGAAAAGTGATTATGATATTTTCGCCGAGCTGGCGAAACGCGCCGGGGCAGGGGAGCAGTTTACGGAAAATAAAAACGAAATGCAGTGGTTGCAGGAATTTTATCAAACCGCCTTTGATGCGGCGCGTAAAAACCGTGTGCTGATGCCGAAGTTTGAAAAATTCTGGCAGGAAAATAAACCGCTCACCTTTAACGCCGGCGAAAAAGCCCGCAAATGGGTGCGTTACGAAGAATTCCGCCAAGATCCGTTGCTTAATCCGTTGGGAACGCCGTCCGGGAAAATCGAGCTTTATTCCGATGTGGTGGCGAACATGAACTATGACGACTGCAAAGGCCATGCCAGCTGGATGGAGCCGGAGGAATTTGCCGGTAACGCCACGCCGGAAGCACCGCTGGCGTTAGTGACGCCGCACCCGTATTATCGCTTGCACAGTCAGCTGGCGCATACCTCGCTGCGCAAAAAATATGCGGTCAATGATCGTGAACCGGTGTTGATCCATCGTGACGATGCCGCCGCGCGCGGCATTGCCGACGGCGATATCGTGCGGATCTTTAACCGCCGCGGGCAGGTGCTGGCCGGTGCGGTCGTTACCGACGGTATAATAAAAGGCACCGTCGCCCTGCATGAGGGCGCCTGGTATGATCCGGCCGATCTCGGTCAAACGGAAAAACCGTTGTGTAAAAACGGTTGCCCGAACGTATTGACCCGTGATGAAGGCACTTCAAAACTGGCGCAGGGCAATTCACCGAATACCTGCATTGTTGAGGTGGAAAAATTTGTCGGCGACGCACCGGAAGTGACGGTGTTCAAACAACCGAAGCAGGCGGTATAACGCATACGCGAATCAAGGCGGGCGGCGCTCGCCTTGTGCGGCTGAAAGCCACTAAGTGCGGTGGTTTTTCAGCGCATTTTTATGCTGCCGGAGTAAATTTTCTTCCTGTTTCGGGTATTGCAGATAAAAACCGTGTTCTTTAATCTGCGTTAATACCGTCCGCTTGTCCGCGTTGATCAAGGGTTTTTCGCCGTTCAGATTAAACAGCATCACAAAAATCGGCGTGCCGAATGCCGTACGCAACGCGTCCGGGAGTTTATCAAACTTATCCCGTTTTTCGACATAAAGATACATACCGTCTTTTTTCTTGGTTTTATAAATGGCGCATAACATAGAATCTGCCCTGTCGGTGTTAATTGTTTTTTGCTAAAAAATGTTTGCCGATTTTAACGCAATTCTTTATGATCGAACCACTTTATTTTTACCTTGGAATCACTTATGGCGCAAGATATCGTCGAACTCCGAACCGGACAGTTTTCCTCTATTTTCCTCACCTTAAACAGTGCGAGCTTAAGCGTGATAAAACGCGCGCTGGTCAAAAAAAGCAAAAAATCGCCGTCATTTTTTCAGCATATTGACGTGATTTTGCAGTTTAACGCCATGCTGGAAAAGGTTGAGTTAAGCGCACTGAAAAGCCTGCTGGCAGAATTTAATATTCAGGTTATCGGTGTCGCCGACTGGCAGAATAGCTTACAGAAAGAACTGATTCTGACCGCCGGTTTTGCGCTGCTGGGCAAAAGCGACGATGTATCCGGCATTTTACCGGAGCCGCGCTATTTGCCGACCAAAGTGATCGAACAGGATGTTAGCGCGCAACAGGTGATTTACGCCAAAAACAGCGATTTGATTATTCACGGTAACGTCGATGCCGGCGCGGAAGTGGCGGCGGACGGCAATATTCATATTTACGGCAAACTGCGCGGACGCGCCATGGCAGGGATTAACGCCAACAGCGGGTCAATTTACGTACAGCATCTGGACGCCGAATTCGTCGCGGTCAACAGCCGTTTTCTGTATAAAGACAACATCGCGCCCGAATTTATGCAAAGAGCGGTCAGAATTTTCGCCGAAAAAGATAAACTGGCATTCCGGATTTTAGGTGAGTATTAAAACTCGGCGTAAAAACACCGCACTTCGGTTAACCAAAGTGCGGTGTTTTTTTATGTAAAAATCAGTCAGCCGGGACGAATTAAAGCACTTTTACGATGCTTTCGCACAGATAACGAATATTGTCTTCGGTGATGCCCGCCACGTTGATGCGGCCGGAGCGTACGGCGTAAATGGCGAATTCGTCTTTCAGGCGATCCACTTGCGCCGGGGTTAAGCCGCTGAAAGAGAACATACCGTTTTGCTGAATAATAAAGCTGAAATCCTGCGCTGCGCCGTATTCTTTCAGCAGCTGTACGAACAGTTTACGCATCTGTTTGATGCGGTTGCGCATTTGCGCCAGTTCTTCGGTCCATTCGCGGGTCAGTTCGGGGTCGGCCAGCACGCAGGCGACGGTTGACGCGCCGTGGGAAGCCGGGTTGGAATACAGGGTGCGCACAATACTTTTTACTTGGGTGAGCGCGGTGGCGGCGACGGATTCGTTTTCCGCAACCAAGGTGAATGCGCCGACACGCTCATTGTATAAGCCGAAATTTTTCGAATAGGAGCTGGCGATCAGCAGTTCTTTGTGGTTGGCGGCGAAAGTACGCAGACCGAGCGCGTCTTCATCCAGACCGTTCGCCAATCCCTGATAGGCGAAGTCAAACAGCGGCAGCCAGCCGTTTTGCACCGACATGTCCGCCAGTTGCCGCCATTGTTCCGGTGTCGGATCGATTCCGGTCGGATTGTGACAGCAGCCATGCAGTAAAACCACATCGCCTTCGCCGGCATTGCTGAGATCAGCGATTAAGTTCTCCCAATCCAGCGCTTTGCGTTGGGCGTCGTAATAACGGTATTCACGGATAGTCACGCCCACCGCATTGAAAATGGCGTTGTGATTCGGCCAGGTCGGGCTGCTGATCCAGACGTTTTGCGCTTTGGTCTGGCGTTTAATGAATTCGGCGGCGATGCGTAATGCGCCGGTGCCGCCCAGACTCTGTACGGTTTTCGCCCGGCGCTGCGCGATAATATCGGATCCTGCGCCGAATAATAAGACCTGCGTGCGCGCATTAAAATCGGCGACGCCGTCGATGGATAAATAATTTTTGCTGCTTTCGGTTTCAAGCAGGCGCCGTTCCGCCGTTTTGACCGCTTGCATAATCGGGGTCACGCCTTTGGCGTCTTTGTAAACGCCGATACCGAGGTTGATTTTATTCGTGCGGGTTTCGGATTTGAATGCTTCGCCCAAACCTAAAATCGGGTCTGCCGGTGCGGCCTGAATATTTTCGAACATAGTGATTGATCCTTATAAGTGAAATGATGTGTTTGAGAACTCTTTTATACTGATAAAGGCTCGCATTGGCAAGCCCTTATTTGGGGTAAATCGGTGCTTTTTACGGATTGTTCTAAAAATGCACCGCATAGCAGCGGATTATTGTAATTTTTCAATGGCCCAATCCAGACCAGACTGATAATCCTGCGGCAGTTCGCCGCGCAGTTTTTCCAGCTGGGCGATGATCACCTTTTTATCCGGGTGCGCCAGATTAAGATGACCGACTTTGCGCCCCGGACGCACGGCTTTGCCGTACCAATGCAGTTGACAAAACGGCGTATTCAACCAAGCGGCGTTATGCGGCGTGCCGATCAGATTCACCATCACGCTCGGCATGGCGGTTTCCAGCGCCGGTGTCGGCAAATCCAGCAACGCGCGCAGGTGTAATTCGAACTGGCTGATCGCACAGCCGAGCTGAGTCCAGTGTCCGCTGTTATGTACGCGCGGCGCCAGTTCGTTGATTAACAGACATTCGCCGATAACGAAACACTCCATCGCCATCACGCCGATATAATCCAGTTTATGCATAATGCTGGTCAGCATATGCTCCGCTTGTTGCTGTAGCCGGCTGTGCTGTGGCGATGAGGTATCCGCCACGCTGTAACGTAAAATACCGTTTTGTTGCAGATTGTGAGTCAGCGGGTAAAAACGGGTCTCGCCGTTTTTAAATCTCGCGCCTACCAGCGAAACTTCATAATCGAAAGGAATGAATTGTTCGGCGATTACCTGATTAAACAGTTCGTTGCCGATATCCGCTTGATTTTCCCGGCTGACAATCCACTGACCGCGCCCGTCGTAGCCGCCGGTGCGGCGTTTTACCACCAGTTTTTCGCCGATACGGGCGAACACTTGCGGCCATTGTTGCGGGCTTTCCAGCAGGCACCAGGGAGAAGTCGGTAACGCCAGCTCATCAAGCAGGGCTTTTTGGGTCAGGCGATCCGCCAGACGACCGAATACCGGGCGGTTGACAAAATGCGGGTGGCCGGCCAGCATGTCGGTTAACGGCGTGGCTTCCCAACGTTCGATTTCCGCCGTAATAACACTGTTGGCGGGCAATTCGAACGGCGCGGCGTCAAAGGCCAGCGGGCGGACGTCAATGTCTAACGGCGCTCCGGCATAGCGCAGCATACGTCCGAGCTGACCGTTGCCTAACACATAAACGGTCGGATACAACGTACTGTTTTGCATGATAAATCCTTATTTAAGCGGAGGGTTAATGAGTTAAAGTGCGGTAGTTTTTTGTGCCGTTTCCTGATGCGGCTTTTTTAAAAAGTCTTCTTCTTCCAGTTTTAATAAGCGGGAAATTGCGTTCAGATAGGAAATTTCCAGGCTTTCACGACTGGTCGCCATCACGCCCTGATCGATGAGAAAGCCGTCGTTGACATCATACACCCAGCCGTGCAGCGACAGTTTTTTGCCGTTACGCCAAGCGGATTGGATGATGGAAGAGCGGCCCAAATTATACACCTGTTCCGCCACATTCAGCTTAGTCAGCATATCCGCGCGTTTTTCCGGCGACAGTTTTCCGAGCAAATGACTATGCTTAAACCAAATATCGCGGATATGCAGCAACCAGTTGTTAATCAGCCCCAGATCCTGTTCCGCCATGGCGGCTTTAATACCGCCGCAGTTGGTATGACCGCAGATAATAATATGCTCGATATTCAGTACGTCCACCGCATATTGCACCACCGAAAGGCAGTTTAAATCCGTATGAATAACCTGATTGGCCACGTTGCGGTGTACAAACAGTTCGCCCGGCCCTAGATTGGTCAGTTTTTCCGCCGGCACGCGACTGTCCGAGCAGCCGATCCACAGATAACTCGGGGTTTGGTGTTCGGCCAGTTGTTTAAAATAATTGGAATTTTCTTCTTTCATGCGCGTTGCCCAACTGTAATTGTTGGCAAAAAGCTGCTCGATTTTTTTCATTATTGTACTCCTGTATATCGGCTGCACAGTATAGCCCGAATCGCAGCGCGGTACAACGAAAAAGCCCTAGCGTCGGCTAGGGCTTACAACTGCGCTCAATACGTCTATCGGGTGGCGGCTTTCATCGCTTTAACGAAGTCGGCCAGCGCAGTCAGACATTGGGCGTGATCATGCAGATGACGCTCAATGATGCTGACCGTTGCCGAACCTGAAATCGCACCGGCGGCACCTAGTTGCAGCGTCGCGCGAACCTGTGCCGGCGCAGCGATGCCGAAACCTTGCAGAATCGGCGGGCTGCCATGGGTTTTCAGTTGTTCGATCAGGCTATCCAGATTGGCCGCATGGGTTTGATCTTCCGCACTGGTGACGCCTGCGCGCGACACCAGATAAGTGTAGCCTTCACTGTGTGCGGCAACACCTTGCACGGTTTTTTCATCGGCGTTCGGCGGGCAGATAAACACCGGCTGAATGCCGTGTTTGCGGGCTGCCTGAATATACGGTTGAGCCGCTAGCAGCGGAATATCCGCCACCAGCACGGCATCGACGCCGGCTTGCGCACAGCGTTGATAAAACCCGTCCAGAGTTTGCGCGTAAATCAGATTGGCGCACAGCAGCAGACCGATCGGAATCTGCGGATATTTCGACCGCACTTTTTCCACTAAACGGAAACTTTCCGCCGTACTGCAACCGGCCTGTAACGCACGGTTATTGGCGGCCTGAATCACCGGCCCGTCCAGCAGCGGATCGGAAAACGGAAAGCCCAGCTCCAGCGCGTCGGCACCGTTATCCACCAGCGTGCAGATAATGTCGAAAGAGCGGTCGAAATCCGGATCGCACAAGGTCACGAAAGGCACGAAGGCGCCTTGTTTTTTCGCACTTAATTGTGCAAATAAGTGATCGAAACGAGACATTAGATTTTCCCCCTTGCGGTTAAGATTTTATCGACGGTGAAAATATCTTTATCGCCGCGACCGGATAAGTTCACCACCAGCAATTGTTCCTGCTGCGGATTTTGTTTAATCAGTTTTAGGGCGTAAGCCAGCGCGTGTGCGCTTTCCAAGGCCGGAATAATGCCCTCATGCAATGCCAGCGCCTGAAAGGCATCCAGCGCTTCATCA
The DNA here is from genome assembly GCF_964241405.1 of Necropsobacter rosorum. NCBI lineage: Bacteria > Pseudomonadati > Pseudomonadota > Gammaproteobacteria > Pasteurellales > Pasteurellaceae > Necropsobacter > Necropsobacter rosorum. The sequence continues at coordinate 288,448 of NZ_CAXSXF010000002.1, read as the reverse complement.
TCGGTAATGCTTTCATATTCTGCGCGGCCGGTGGCATGCAGGTAGGCATGCTGCGGGCCGACGGACGGGAAATCCAGCCCGGCGGAAATGCTGTAAGACTCCTCGATCTGCCCGTCTGCGGTTTGCATAAGCGGTGATTTCATGCCGAAATAAATGCCGACCGTGCCGTGCCGCAGCGGCGCGCCGTGTTCGCCGGTCGCAATGCCTTTGCCCGCCGGTTCAATCCCGATCAAGCGCACGGAACGTTCCGCGATAAAATCGGCGAACATGCCGATAGCATTGGAACCGCCGCCCACCGCCGCGATAACCGCATCCGGCAAACGCCCTTCTTTTTGCAGAATCTGCCGTTTGGTTTCTTCGCCGATCATCTTCTGAAATTCGCGCACGATAGTCGGAAACGGATGCGGGCCGGCGGCGGTGCCTAATAAATAATGAGTGTGTTCATAATTGGCGGACCAGTCGCGCATCGCTTCACAGCAGGCGTCTTTCAGCGAGCAGGAACCTTTTTCCACCGCCACGACTTCCGCGCCCATTAAGCGCATGCGAAAAACATTCGGCGATTGGCGCTCCACATCTTTCGCGCCCATATAAATTTTGCACGGCATATTCAGCATCGCACAGGCAAGCGCCGTGGCAACGCCGTGCTGGCCGGCACCGGTTTCGGCGATAATGCGGGTTTTGCCCATGCGTTTGGCCAGCAGAATCTGCCCCAGCACCTGATTGGTTTTGTGTGCGCCACCGTGCAGCAAATCTTCGCGTTTTAAATACAGTTTGGTTTTTGACCCTTTGGTCAGGTTCCGGCACAGGGTCAGTGCGGTCGGTCGGCCGGCATAATTTTTCAGTAAATCCTGAAATTCCTGCTGAAAGGCAGGGTCGTCTTTGGCTTCGACGAAGGCTTGTTCCAGCTGTTTTAACACCGGCACCAGAATTTCCGGCACATACATGCCGCCGAATTCGCCGAAGTAGGGATCTAAAAGTGTGTCTGTCATAAGGCTTCCTTCATGCTGATGATGTTGAATGCTTGAAATACTACTACACTAGTACATAAAAGTGTAGCGGTTTTTAAGAAAAATGTCGGATTTTTTTATTATCCTGTTATTGACGGCGCGCTCTGCTTGTCTATTGTCATGATTCGGAGTTCATCGGGGCATGTAACGGGTAATGACTTGCCCGAAATGGTATATTTCAGGCCAGCGGCTCGGTATGTTGCGTCTGCCGGCAATCAACGGAACGGATGAATCGGTTGATGTCCGTCCGCGAGGCGGCGAACCGAAAGCGCCGAAAGCCGCCTCCGGTTCAAAGGGCGGATTAATCATCTAAGATTTTACTGAACACTGCCGCCAGTTTATGCGGATCTTTAATGCCCGGCGCGCTTTCCACGCCGGAGTTAAGATCCACACCGGCGCATCGCTGCTGCAACGCCTGTGCGATATTATCCGCATTAATGCCACCGGCGAGGATAACCTGCTCCTTACATTCGGCGGGAATTTGCGACCAGTCGAAAGCCACGCCCGTTCCGCCTTGGCGGTTGCCGCTTTTGCTGTCCAGCAGGTAACGATCCACGGCGGAAATCCGTTCGATTCGCACCGCACTTTTGGCGGCGCTATCTACCGATACCGCTTTCCAGATTCGGCAGGCCGGCGGCAGTTCGGCGCGCAGTGCGGTGATAAATTCCGCCGTTTCAGCACCGTGTAACTGTACCGCAAACAGGTCCAGTTGTGCAGCGATTTTACAAATAAATTCAATCGGTTGGTTTTGGAATACGCCGACAAAACGTAGCGACGCCCGCGTCACTAATTCCTGCGCCTGACGCAACGACAGCTGACGCGGAGAACCTTCGGCAAAAATCAGCCCGCCATACAGCGCACCTGCGGCGTAAACCGCGTCGACATCCTGCGGACGGGTTAAGCCGCACACCTTGTTTTCACCGAAAATTACCTCGCGCACCGCGTTGTTCAGATCGTCGCTGCCCATCAGGCTGCTGCCGATTAAAAAAGCGTGCACATAAGGTTTTAACTGCTGTACCTGACGGTGATGATAAATGCCCGATTCGCTGACCACAATACGATCCGTCGGAATTTGTTCCGCCAAAGGCGGGGTGCGCCGGATATTGACGGAAAGATCGTGCAGATTACGGTTGTTGATGCCGATCACTTTGGCGCCCAGCGCAATGGCGCGCTCTAGTTCCGCCTGATTGGCGGTCTCCGTCAGCACGCCCATTCCCAGTTTATGCGCCAGTGCCGCAAGGGTGGTATAGGTGTCATCATCCAGCACCGACAGCATTAATAAAATCGCATCCGCCTGATAATAACGCGCCAGATAAACCTGATATTCGCTGAGCATAAAATCTTTACACAGTACCGGCTGCGGGGCGATTTGGCGCACCTGTTCGATGTAAGCGAAATCGCCCTGAAAATATGCTTCGTCGGTTAACACGGAAATGACCGAGGCGTAATGTTTATAGACCGCCGCGATTTGCGCCGGATCAAACTGCGCGCGGATTAAGCCCTTGGACGGCGAGGCTTTTTTGCATTCCAGAATAAATGCCGGGCGCTGGCGGGTGCCTTTGCTCAGCGCGGCATAAAAATCGCGCTCGGACGGGCTGATCTGCGCTTTAAATTGAGCCAGCGGCAGCGCCGCCTGCTGTTGTTCCAACCAACGGAGTTTGTCGCGTACGATTTGTTGCAAAATCGTCGGTTTATTATCCAGATTTATTGTCATCATACTGAATTCACTTATTTATTTAACCATTCCTGCAACGCGCTCAATGCGCTGATGCGTTGAAAATAGGCGTACGGCTGCGGGGCGAGATAAGGCTGTAAACCGTAGGTTTCGATTCTGCCCACGACCGGCACGAAGAAGGCGTCAACGGCGGTAAATTGCCGACCGCCCAGATAATCGCCGCCGAAACGGGTCAGACCTTCTTGCCATAATCGGTTGATGCGTTGAATGTCCGCCTCAAGTGCGGGCGGAATTTCCGCCAATTCGATACGTTTCAGCGGCTGGTAAGAACAGAGGCTGCGCAACTGCTCGAAACCGGAATGCATTTCTGCACAGGCACTGCGCGCCCAGGCACGCGCAACGGGATCGGCCGGCCAAACCTGCGGATAGCTTTCGGCGAGATATTCGACGATGGCCAGACTGTCCCAGATATAATGTTCGCCGTCCTGCAATACCGGCACTTTGGCAGTGGGCGAAAAGGTGGCGAGCAGACGGCTCAGTTCGGTTTTGTCCTGCGTGTAGGGAATCTGTTGTTCCGCAAAAGGAATATTCAGCATTTTTAACAATATCCACGGGCGCAATGACCAGGACGATAACGGGGCGTAAAAATACAGTTTATACATCATAGGCTCCTTACTTCGGATCGGATTAATACGCGGTTAATTTGCGCAATGTGTCGAAGGCTTTGCCGGTTGCGATCAGGTCGGCGATGCGTTCGGCGTTGTATTTAAGATCGTCGTGCCCGAACAATTTTAACAGCAGGGCGGTATTCATCGCCACCGCCTGCACATGTTCCGCCTTGCCGCGCCCTTGTAAAAGTGCGGTCAGAATCGCCGCATTTTCCGTCGGATCGCCGCCGCGCAGGGTATCCAGCGGTTGCGGCTGAAAACCGAAATCATAGGCAGAAAGGGTATAACGCTCGATTTTTCCGTCGCGGATTTCCGCCACCTCGGTTTTGCCGTGAATGGCGACCTCGTCTAAGCCGGCGCCGTGTACCACGATACTGTGTTTATGACCGAGGCGGGCGACGGTTTCCGCATAAGGCTGGATTAACGCCGCTGAATAAACGCCTAACAGCTGGCGCTTCGGCCGCGCCGGATTGCACAGCGGGCCCAGAATATTGAAGATGGTGCGGGTTTGCAGCGCCTGACGCACCGGCACGGCATATTTAAAACCGGGGTGATATTGCTGCGCCCATAAAAAACAGAGGTTGATGTCATCCAAGGCTTGGCGTGCGCTGGTGGCATCCATATCGATTTTAACCCCCAGCGCGCCGAGCACATCGCTGGCGCCGGTTTTGCTGGAGACACTGCGATTGCCGTGTTTCGCCACTTTTATGCCGTCGGTGGCGGCAACAATGGCGGCGGCGGTGGAGATATTGATCGTATTGGCGCCGTCGCCGCCGGTGCCGACAATATCGGCAAAAGCGTAGCGCGGAGTCGGGAAGGGACGGGCGTTGGCGAGCGCCGCATTGACGGCGCCGCTGATTTCTTCCGCCGTTTCACCGCGTAATTTTAACGCGATTAAGGCGCCGGCCAGCTGTTCGTTGCTTAATTCCCCGCGCATGATGGCATTAAACAGGGTTTCCGTTTGCGACTGGCTTAAGGTGTGTTTCTCAAACAGTCGGCTGAGAAGTTGAGCGGTTTGCATATTCTTTTCCTTTTTGTTGGTATATTTGTCGGTATAAAAGTGCGGTGGTTTTCAGCGATAAATACTGTAGGTCAAATCGGCGGCTTCGTCGCCGGTCATGCCCCGGAATCCCCAGCAATGCGCCGGTTGTTCCTTAATGGTGATTTCAAGGTCAATCGGCGCAATGCCGAGTTTGTCCTCCAGTTCACAAAACAGCATTTTAATCAGCCGTTTTTTGGTAAATTCCGTACGCCCCCGCATCAGGTTGATTTCAATCACGGTGAAATCTTCGCTGCGCCCTTCGGGGTAAAAATAGTCTTCCGCCTCCAGACCAATAAAGCGCAGGGCGTGCTTGCGTGGCGGAATGCCTAATTCCAGTTGCAGGCAGTGAAAAATAATCGCCATTAATTGCTGTTTGCGCGGATTCAGCTGCGGTTTAAGTCCGTAAACGATAATCATCGGTTTGTCCTTTTTGGCTGTCGGGTTGTCCGTGTTGTTTAATATGCGGCAATATTACCGTGTCAGCAGCCAGTGAACGGCATTTTCCAGCAGTTTGGCGCCCTGTACGGTCAGAATACTTTCCGGATGAAACTGAAAGCCGCAGATCGGTAATGTTTTGTGGCGGATTGCCATAATAATACCTTGATATTCGGCGTTGGCAATCAATTCCTGCGGCAGTTCGGTTCCCATCAGCGAGTGATAGCGCGCCACCGGCATAGGATTGGTCAGACCGGCGAACATTGCCTGTGCGTCGTGCCGGATCGCGGAGACTTTACCGTGCATCACTTCGCCGGCATGCACCACTTTGCCGCCGAAGGCTTCAATTAACGCCTGATGGCCCAGACAGATGCCGATCATCGGCACTTTTCCGCTCAGCGTTTTAATCAGCGGCAGCAAAATCCCCGCCTCACTCGGATTGCCCGGCCCCGGCGAAAGCGCCAGAATAGTATCGGATTGGCGGGTCGCCGCTTGTTCCAGCACTTTAATATCGCAATCGTTGCGGTAAACCTGCACCTGATGACCCAGCGCGCGGAATTGATCCACCAGATTATAGGTAAAGGAATCAAAATTATCTAAAAATACAATCGTCGCCATGATGAATTATCCTTGTTGCTGTGCCTGTCGGTTGGTCTGAATAATCGCGTTGAGCACCGCTTTGGCTTTGTGACGGGTTTCATCCGCTTCCGCCTGCGGATCGGAATCCAGCACTTCGCCGCAACCGGCCTGAATATAAGCCACGCCGTGTTGCACGAAAGCGGAACGGATAACGATACAGGTGTCGAAATTGCCGTCGGAGGCTAAATAGCCCACCGCGCCGCCGTAGCTGTGACGTTTTTGCCGTTCGAAACGGTAGATTAACTGCATCGCTTTGATTTTCGGCGCACCGGTCAGCGTGCCCATATTCATACAGGCCTGATAGGCGTGCAGCGCGTCAAGCTCGGGACGCAGCTCGCCGACCACGCGGGACACCAGATGCATAATGTGAGAGTAGCGGTCCACCTGCATCAGATTTTTGACCTGGCGGGTACCGCTGCGACACACCCGCGCCACATCGTTGCGCGCCAGATCCACCAGCATTAAATGCTCGGCCAGTTCTTTTTTATCCAGCCGCAGCTCCAGTTCTAAACGGGCGTCCAGTTCAGGGTCGATCCGGCCGTGCGCATCAAAACCGCGCGGGCGGGAGCCTGCAATCGGATAAATTTCCAATTGACGGGTCGGCGCCGCGTATTTCAGCGCGCTTTCCGGTGAAGCACAGAACAGGGTGAAATCCTCATCCTGCATATACACCATATACGGACTCGGATTGGTACGTTTTAGCTGACGGTAGGCGGCCAGCGGATTCGGGCAATCGATGGAAAAACGGCGCGACGGCACGATCTGGAAAACATCGCCGATATTAATATGCCGTTTCAGGGCGCTGATAATGGCTTTGAATTCATCATCGTCAAGATTGGTATGCACCTCCGTTGCGCCGTGCTGCAACGTTAAGTGCGGTTGAATTTTTTGTAATTTGCGGCAAATTTCCACCGCACTTTGCTGCAGTTGAGGTTGCTGCCGGGCGTGAAAACAGAAGGTTTGCAGGGTGGAAGTCTGCGCTTGGTGATCAAAAACCAGCAGATTTTCCGCTAAATAGAATACATAATCCGGACAAGTTAGGCCGTCGTCTTGCAGTTCGATATCATGCATCGGGATAAAATTGGCCACTAAATCGTAGGCGAATAACCCGCCTAACAACACCGGCGTGGTGCTGTGCGCGTAGAGCGAGGTGATACAGCGCAATCCGTCAAACACGGTGGCGGCCTGTAATTTACTGTCTTCATCAAGATTTGGATCGGGCGGCGGAAAGGCGACGGTCAGTTGACTGCGGCATTGGGAAAGTACGGCGGCCCGACCTTGTAACATGTTCTGAATCAGCGGTAATACCGCCTCGCCGTTGACTGTTAAGGCGTTAAATGTGACATGTTGGCCGCGGCAGGTAATTTTAACCGCCGGATTAATCAGGAACAGGCTTTTCAGACTGTTTTTGCTGCTGATTTCCGCAGATTCCAGTAATAAGGTGTTTTTTTGCTCTTGGCACAGGGTGGCAAACACGGCGGTGGGATCGTTATGATAATCCACCGGCTGACTGAATACATGAATAAAGGGAACGGACATAATAACTTCCTTGCATCAAATGATAACTTGCACTATTAAACTAGTGCATTATTGTTTTGTCAAGTGTTATCTGTTATCGGCTACGGATTCGGAATAATGACGTGAATCATCGACGCGCTTAAGGCGCAATGGAACAGGCGGCCTGATGCCGCCTGAAGAGGTATTAGCTAAAGCCGTATTACAGGGATTTGACGATGTCGTCGATTTTGGCTTTAGCGCCCGCCTGTGCTTTGGCGATGGCGTCCGGGCCGAAACCGATGGCTTCGGCATAAACGAATTGAACGTCCGTAATGCCGATAAAGGCCAGGAAGGTTTTCAGATACGGCGTGACGAAATCCGTCGCCTGTCCTTGGTGAATACCGCCGAATGCCGCCAGCACAATCACTTTTTTACCGTGAATCAACCCTTCCGCACCGTTTGCGCCGTATTGGAACGTAACGCGCGGACGGGCGATAAAATCGATATAACTTTTTAACTGCGTCGGAATATTGAAGTTATACATCGGCGCGTTAATAATAATGGTATCGGCGTTTTTGAGTTCGGCGATCAAGCTGTCGGATAAGGCCAGCAACGCTTGATCCTGCTCGGTTTGCGGCTCGCCGCGCAGTGCGTTGGCGGCAACGCCGTCGAAATACGGCAGCGGATTGGCACCGAGATCGCGTTCCACCACATTGGCGCCGGGTAGTTTTGAGATCAGGTAATCAGAAAGCTGGTTGGTTTGTGAATGCTCGGCAAGAATGCTGGATTTTAATACTAAGATATTGCTCATAATTGTTCCTTTGAATGAATTAACTGCGAATTGATTGTCATTATAAAATGTATTTTTAATAAATAAAGCCCGTTTAAGTAAAAAGATTATTAATAATAAGTAAAAAATAAAACGGGGAAATTGCACTTTAAACCAGATAAGTTATGATGAGCGCGGATTAATGTTTTAGTAATAATAAAGGAAAAATTATGTGGTCTGAATTGATGATGGGCTATGGATTATTTATTTTGGAAATCGTGACCGTTTTATTGATTATCGCCGCGATCGTGGCGATGATATTGGGCTTAAAACAGAAAAAAGCTCATCCGGCAGGCGAGCTGGTCATTACCGATTTATCGCAGGCCTACGAGGAAAACAGCACTAAGCTGCGTGACTTCCATTTAAGCGAAGCCGCACTGAAACAGGCGGAAAAAGCGCGTAAAAAAGCCGATAAGGCGAAAGCCAAAGCGGAAAAGGAAAAACTTAAGCAGGGCGAGAATGCGCCATCGCGTAAACCGCACCTTTATGTGCTGAGTTTTAAAGGCGATATTGCCGCAACGGAAACCGCGGCGCTGCGCGAGGAAATCAGTGCGATTATCGCCGTGGCGCAGCCACAGGATGAAGTGCTGCTGCGGCTGGAAAGTCCGGGCGGGATGGTACACGGTTACGGCTTGGCGGCATCGCAGCTTGCCAGATTGAAATCCCACGGCATCAAACTGACTGTGGTGGTGGATAAAGTTGCTGCCAGCGGCGGTTATATGATGGCTTGCGTGGCGGATAACATCGCGGCGGCGCCGTTTGCGATTGTCGGTTCTATCGGCGTGGTGGCGCAGATTCCGAATATTCACCGTTTGCTGAAAAAACATGATGTGGATGTGGACGTAATGACCGCCGGCGAATATAAACGCACCATGACGGTGCTGGGCGAAAACAGCGAAAAAGGCAAGCAGAAATTTCAGCAGGAACTGGAGGAAACCCATCAGTTATTTAAAACCTTCGTGAGCCGCCATCGTCCGCAGATCGATATTGAGCAAATCGCCACCGGTGAACACTGGTTCGGACAACAGGCGCTGGCGTTAAAGCTGGTGGATGAAATAATCACCAGCGATGATTTGATTTTGCAGGCCGTTAAAGACAAAACCGTGCTTGCGGTAAAATACGCGTTGAAGAAAACACTGGTGCAAAAACTGGGAAAACAGGCGGAAGAAAGCACTGAGGCGGTGTTGACTAACTGGCTACAGCGCGATCGGCGTACTTTGTTGTAAATGTAAAGCATTCGGGATGTTGTGCGGCAGCGTGTAAATTTTTGTAAGTTATTGTGTTTTTAATTTACTTCGATTTTAATTGCCATTACCATACGGCGCTGAAATAACACTGATTTCATTATTATACAACTTTAATTCAATACGGCGGCCGGCGGTTTTCGGCGTCAAGGTTTAAACCATCATTTTATGGTTGACGATTAAAGTAAGGAATCAAAAATTTAAGGTAACGCAAATGAAATTATCACATCTTTTATTATCTGCGGTTGCGGCGGCCGGCTTAGCGGCGTGCGGTAACTTAAGCAAAGTCACCGATGAAGGCACGTCCGATAATCTGGTATGGCCGAAAATCGATCAATCGGTGTTTAATCATGACGGCAGTCAGTTCGGATCCTGGCCGAACTGGGATAACGTACGTATGGTTGAACGCGGTATGAATAAGGATCAGATTTATAATCTGTTAGGTCGTCCGCATTTCAGCGAGGGCTTGTACGGCGTGCGTGAGTGGGATTACGCGTTCAACTATCGTGAAAACGGTGAACACAAAATCTGTCAATATAAAATTCTGTTCGATAAAAACATGAACGCGCAGAATTTCTTCTGGTATCCGAACGGCTGTAACGGCAACTCTTCATTTAATTTAAGTGGTGATTTCCTGTTTGACTTTGATAAAGACACGTTAACGGTAAAAGGTGCCGAAGTGGTGGATAATATTGCCGCGCAGTTGAAAACCTCGAATGCCAAACAGGTGAAAGTGGCCGGCTTTACCGACCGTCTGGGCTCGGAGGCTTATAATCTGAATTTATCTCAGCGTCGTGCCGATCGCGTCAAAGCGCGTTTGATCCAGCAGGGCGTTAATGCGGATATTATGGCTGTCGGCTACGGTAAAGCGCAGCAGATTAAAGCCTGTAATAATGAATCCGGTCAGGCGTTAAGAGATTGTCTGCGTCCTAATCGTCGTGTGGAAGTTTCGGCCTCCGGCACCACCCTGAAACAATACGAAAGCGGCGTACAGGGCGGAAAAACCGGCCCGGCACCGCTTTATCAGAAATAATTCAAGACAGACCTTGATTTGCAGGAGCTGATCCGTTGAACGGATCAGCTCTTTTTTTATGCGGCGGCGCATGCCGGAATAAACGCTCGCCTGCGACGGAGATTATAACCGATGCAGGATCTGTTCGATCTGTTTCAGCCCGTTTAATCGTGTTGCGCTTAAGCGCTGCGCAATACCCAGTTCGGCGAAATAAGCGGTGATATCGAAATGCTGTAGCTGCTGCGCGCTTTTGCCGTTGATTTCCTGCACTAACAGCCAGAGCAGACCGTTGAGGATTCTTGCTTCGCTGTAAGCGTTAAAGGTAAAAGTGCGGTCGTTTTGCGGGCAGAATTGAAACCAGACCTTCGCCTCGCAGCCGGCAATCAGCTGCATTTGCGCCAGTTGCTGCGGCTCGGGGCGGGGCAGATTTTTGCCCGCCTGCATAATTAAACGATAGCGTTCTTCCCAATGGGTCGCTTGTCCGAATTGTGCTTTCATACGCTTTCCAGTAAGTTGAGCGCCGTATCCAGCGCGGTGAAAAACAGCTCGATGTCCTGCGCGCTGTTATAAGGCGCCAGCGATAAGCGCAAGGTTCCCGCTTGTCCCAGCCGGGTCAGATAAGGCTGGGCGCAGTGTTGTCCGCTGCGCAGGGCGATATTCTGTTCCGCCAGCAGGGTGGCCAAATCGGAAAGGGCGATATGTTCAAAGACGAAACTGACTACTGAACTCGGTTGCGGCGATGCAAATACGCGGCAATCCGGATAATTTTTTAACCGCACTTTTATCTGTTCGCTTAACTGCCGGGTATAGTGTTCGGCGGCGGTTAAATCCCATTCCTCCAGCCATTGCAACACCGCGTTAAAGCCGATAACCGCCGCAATATTCGGCGTGCCGGCCTCCAGTCGGTATGGTAAATCGGCAAAACTGATGGCCGATTCCGATACCCGATCAACCATTTTGCCGCCGAAGATCAACGGTTGCAGCCGGTTCAGGCTGGATAATTTTCCGCTCAGCACGCCCAATCCGGTCGGCCCGTAGAGCTTATGGGCGGAAAAGGCGATAAAATCCGCATCCAGCGCTTGCAGATCAATGGCGCAGTGGCTGATTGCCTGTGCGGCATCCAGCAAAACCAGCGCTTCGGAATGGCGGCGAATCAGGCGGATTAATTGTGCCACCGGTTGTTCGCTGCCCGTGACATTGGAAACGAAATTTAACGCCACCAGTTTGGTGCGCGGATTCAGCGCATCAAGCAAGGTTTGCGGGTCAATCAGCCAGTTGTCGGTGATGGGCAACACGATGATGTTGGCGCCGCTTTTACGCGCGATTTCATGCCAGGTGACGAAATTGGCGTGGTGATCCGCCTGACTGATAATGATCTCGTCCTGTGCCGATAACTCCGCCAGTAAACCGTTTGCAACGATATTGATCGCCTGCGTGGTACCGGAAGTCCAGATCACGGCCTGTTCGCTTTCGGCGTTGAGCAGTTTTTTCACCCGGCGGCGGGCCTGCTCATAAAGTGCGGTCTGTTTTTCATCATATTGGCTGCGGTGTACGGAGCCGGAAGATTGATAAAAGTCCACCGTTGCCTCAATCAGACATTGCGGTTTGAGCGCGGTTGCCGCGCTGTCCAGATAGACGGCGGCGTGTTGCTGATTAAAATACGGAAACTGGCGGCGAAATTGCTGATAATCAAATAACATTATGTTTCTCTTCTGGATGAGGAATGTAATCCTTTGCGCCATTGACTCGGGGCAATCGGCGCGGGCGATTGCCACAATCCTATACGCCGGCGCTGTGCCTGTTGTTGCGCCCGGTGATAAGCCGGGTCGCGGACATAGCGGGCATAAGCCCACGCCATGCCCAGCCGAACCATTTTTAAATTAATATTGGTGCCCTGCAAGTCATACACGGTGGCTAAGACGCGTTGATAGCGATCATAACCGGACACGGACAAACGCACGGTCTTTTTATGGATCAGCCGGCCTAATGTGCGGCGCGCCTGGGTGCCGAAGGGCTGTTTTTTCTCCGGCGCGTCAATTTCCTGCAGGCGGACTTTAATTTGCTTTTTGTTGTGCAGCAAACAGGTAAACGTATCACCGTCGGAAATCGCCACCGCCAGACAGGTTAAGCTGCGTTCGGCATGAACCGGTAAGATACCGATTATCAGCGCCGAGAGCAGAAAAACGTATTTTTTTAACATTTTATTGGTATAAGTTTGATCTGAAACAGCAGTATTGTACCGAAAAACGATAACAAAACTAGAAAATAAGAGTAAAATTATCCTATATTTTTTATCAGAAAAGTTGAGTGATGAGACGATGGGGCGAAAAATATTTCAATTATTGCGATCCTTTGCGATTCTTTACCTGATGCTTTATTTGGGGGAGTTGATTTCGCATTTTATCCCGGTCGGCGTGCCGGGCAGTATCTGGGGGCTGTTGCTGCTGTTTACCGGTCTGGCGACCAAGATCATTCGGATGAACTGGGTGTTTTTCGGCGCCAGTTTATTAATCCGTTATATGGCGGTACTGTTTGTGCCGGTGAGCGTCGGGGTGATTAAGTATTCCGATTTGCTGCTCAGTCAGGCCAAGGCGCTGCTGATTCCCAATATTGTCAGTACCTGCGTGACGCTGGTGGTCGTCGGGCTGCTGTCCGATTATTTGTTTTCACAAAGTTCGTTTACCGGATTGCGTAAAAAAGTACTGAAAAAGCGCGCCAAGGAGCAGGCATGATCTACCTTTATTCACTTTTAACCATTGTCGCCTTTTTGGTCGCGCTGCAAATCAGCAAAGTGTTAAAGTCCGTTGTGCTGAACAGTTTTGTCTTAACCGTGTTAATTCTGATTATTGTATTGCTGAGCGCCGATATTCCCTATGACGATTATATGACGGGCAATATGCCGCTGAATAATCTGCTCGGTGTGAGTGTTGTTGCGCTGGCGCTGCCTTTATACGAACAGCTGCGCCAGATTAGTCAGCGCTGGAAAATTATTCTGACCGTCACCACCGCGGCATCGCTGTTGTCGATGGCAAGCGGTGCGCTGCTGGCATGGTTATTAGGAGCGAAACCGGAAATCGTCGCCACCATTCTGCCTAAATCGGTAACCACGCCGATAGCCATGGCGGTGGCGGAAAATATCGGCGGTATTCCGTCCGTGGCCGCCGTCGGCGTAATTATTGCCGGTTTGCAAGGGTCTATGTTCGGTTATCTGGTCTTGAAGAAAATCGGTTTGAAACATTCGCAGGCTATCGGTTTATCGGTCGGTTCCGTCTCGCATGCGCTGGGTACGGTCAGCTGTATGGAGCTGGATCTGAAAGCCGGCGGTTATAGCTCGATTTCTCTGGTGTTATGCGGTATTATCAGTTCCATTCTGGCGCCTTTGATTTTTAAAGTCATGTATCTTTTTGTGGCATAACGAACATGAAAAACCTCATTAATCCGGCTTGGCAGGCGCGTTTTGTGGCCGACAAGCCGCGCGAAAAAGATCACCGCCCGCCTTTTCGCCGCGATCGCGGGCGTATTTTACACAGTGCTGCGTTTCGCTGTTTGCAGGCAAAAACCCAGATTCATGCGGTGGGCGAAAATGATTTTTATCGCACCCGTCTGACCCATTCCCTTGAAGTGGCGCAAATCGGCAGCAGTTTGGTCTCGCAACTGAAATTTGCCGATGCTTTCGGCGCATTTATATCAGAAGCGGATAAAACGGCGCTGCAAAAACAGCTGAAATTATTGTTGCCCACCAATGATTTGATCGAAAGCCTGTGTTTTGCTCACGATATCGGACACCCGCCGTTCGGGCATGGCGGCGAAGTGGCGCTGAATTATATGATGCGTCATCACGGCGGTTTTGAAGGCAACGGGCAGACTTTCCGCTTGTTGACCCGGCTGGAGCCTTATACGCCGACAGCCGGCATGAACCTTACCCGCCGCACTCTGCTCGGTATTGTGAAATACCCGACGATTCTGGATGTCTCCTCACCGCAATACGACCAGCTGCCGTCGGTTGAAAACACCGATCCCCGCTATGTCAAAATCGATGACTGGCGGCCGGGCAAAGGGTTATTCCGCGATGATATTGAAATGTTTCACTGGCTGCTGGAACCTTTGTCCGAAAACGACCGCACTTTATTCGGCGCCTTTACGGAAAATCGCCAAAATGCTGCGCAAACCTTGAAAACCCGTTATAAATCGCTGGATTGCAGCATTATGGAGCTGGCCGACGATATTGCCTACGGTGTGCATGATCTGGAAGATGCCATTGTGGTCGGCGTGGTAAACCGGCATCAATGGCAGGAGGCGTTGAACGCGCTGAAAAGCTGTCAATCCGGTTGGATCAGAGAACATATCGATGAGATTACACAAAAGCTGTTTTCCGATTTCCATTATGAACGCAAAAATGCCATCGGCGCGTTGGTGAATTATTTTATTACCCATGTACGCTGGAAAGTCACGGCGGATTTTTCCGAGCCTTTGCTGCGCTATAACGCCGAATTGCCGGCGGAGGTGATCGCGGTATTAAATGTGTTTAAAAAATTCGTCTGGCAATATGTGATCAGAGATGTGGAAACCCAGCGGATCGAATATAAAGGCCAGCGTATTCTGACCGAGCTGTTTCAGATTTTCGAAAGCGACCCGCTGCGCCTGTTGCCGCGCAATACCGCAAACCGCTGGCGGAATGCGGCGGCTAACTATAAAAAAAGAATGATCTGCGATTATATCGCCGGTATGTCCGATGCGTATGCGCTGAAAGTGTATCAGCAGCTGTAAGCACGGACAGGAAAAAACGCCAATAAATTAAACCGGCAGCGAGGAAAAAAACACCAGTAAAACCGGCGGTACGATATTGGTGATAAAACCAAAGCTGATTGCCAGCGGTACCACTTCAATGCCGCCGGCACGCTGAATAATCGGCAGTGTGCAGTCCAGCGCGGTGGCGCCGGCAATCCCGACGGCGGTAGAGCGGTGGTTAAACATAAAAAACGGAATAATAAAGAGACTGAGAATTTCCCGTGAGAGATCGTTGAAAAAAGCGATACTGCCGAATACGGCGCCCCAGGCATCGTTGATAATGACGCTGGATAAAGAATACCAGCCGAAACCGGAGGCGATCGCCAGTCCCTGAGTGAGCGGCAGATTTAAAACATAAGCCGAGATAACGCCGCCCAGCAGCGAGGTAATAATAAAAATGACGCCGGTATAAATCCCGCGCCGGTTAAACAACACCTCGCGCAGCGAAATGCCGTTATTGCGCAGCTGAATACCGACAAAAAAGATCAGCGCAACCAAAATATACGTGCTGGTGCCGAAAGGCAGCGCTATCCATGCCTTTCCCAACAAGCCCGCCAGAAAACCGAACAACACCATCGCGCAAAGAATAACACTATCCAGCAACAGGCGACGGCGCGGCGGCATATCCGAACGCCGGCGCTGCAACGGGCAGGGAAAAAGCTTGTCGTAAGCCAGCAGACCGACAAGATTGCAGCTTTGAATAATCACCGCAAAGGTCAGTGCGGATAAGGCAATCCGCGGCAACTGGGTGGCAAGATCATCCAGCTGCCCTAATGAAAATCCCATCACGAATAAAATAATATACAACAGCAGCATCACGATCTGATTAATGCGATGCAGCAGTGCGGCGTGATGGGTTTTAATGCAGTAACCCGCAAACATCGGGCCTAAGACAATCAGTAATCCTTCGTACATAGTGAATAATATTATTTAACGTGAAAGTGTTAGGGGTTGTTGATCATTGTGTGTTATTTTACGTTACCGTGGCAGGAAACACAAAGAGGGGATTATGTATTTACGACGATTGGAGATAATGGGATTTCGCGGAATCAACCGCTTATCTTTCAGACTGTATCCGAATATGGTGCTGATCGGTGAAAATGCGTGGGGCAAATCCAGTTTGCTGGCGGCACTCAGTCTGATTTTTAATACCGAAAAAAAACTGTACCGCTTTACGCCGACGGATTTTTATCTCGCCGATGATAAAAATGAACAAACCAACGAAATCAATATTCTGTTTACCTTCTGCGAACATGAGACCACAGAGCGTTCGGCGCCCGCCAATCTTGCGTATCAACCCTTATTTGTTCACAACGACGACGGTTACGCGCGGCTTTATTTTCAGGTTAGCGGCGGCATTTACGACAATCGGGTTGTAACGGAATATGCGTTTTTGGATCAGGAAGGCAAAAAAATTCCGCTGCCGGACAGCGAACACATCGCTTTATCCTTAATCGCCCGCCATCCGGTTTACCGTTTTCGTGACGCCCGCCTGAATCATCATACGCCGACTGTGCTTAATCCGCCGTTCTTGGCGCAAAACGGCCGCCAGCAGGATGCCCGGCTGAACAAAGAAATTCAGTCGGTGGGTTTATTGTTGCAGTATTATTTTCTGCGTCGTCACGACAGCGCCGATTTAATGCAGGATGTGACCGCACTTTGGAATGACGCCAAAGCGCTTTGTCTGAAACTGCGTCAGGATAAGACCCGCGTATTACACAAACAGTTATTCCGTTATCTGGCATCGCTTTTTATTACCTCCGAGCAGATCTCGCTCAGTAAATTAATCCGCCCGATTATTTTATTTGAAGCGCCGGAATCGCGCCTGCACCCGCGCATGGTGGCCATTGCCTGGGAACTGGTCAGCTATTTGCCGATGCAGCGGATTACCACGACAAATTCCGTGGAACTGATTTCTCAGGTGGAATTACGCGCCATCTGCCGCCTGATCCGAGCGGTGGATCGCACCAAAGCTTTCCAGCTGACATCCAAAACCCTGGGGCGGGAGGATTTGCGCCGGCTGACGTTTCATATTCACCATAACCGCAGTCTGGCGCTGTTTTCCCGCCTGTGGTTGCTGGTCGAAGGGGAAACGGAAGTCTGGATTTTAACCGAACTGGCCGCATTAATGGGGATCGATCTGGCGATGGAAGGCATTCGTATCGTGGAATTTGCGCAGTGCGGTTTACGTCCGCTGCTGAAATATGTGAAAGCCATGGGCATCGAATGGTATGTACTGACCGACGGCGATGAAGCCGGGCGCAAATACGCGGAATCGGCGCGCAGTATGCTGGAGGAGGATGACAACGACAACAGCCGCATCACCATATTGCCGAAACGCGATATAGAACATTTTTTCTATTATGCCGGATTCGAATCGGTATTTATCCGGCTGGCGCGCGGGCAGACCTCGCCGGCGCACAATTATCCGGTCAGCCGCATCATTCAGCGCGCCATTCAGCGCACATCCAAGCCGGATCTGGCCATTGCCTTATCGGCGGAAATCGAAAAACGCGGCAGTCAGTCCGTTCCGCTGGAATTTAAACGGCTGTTTTCCAAAGTATTGACGCTGGCTCGCGAATAACTGTTTATTTATACAGTTTGTTGTGCTAAAGTGCGGTTAAAAATTTCGCTATTTTTGACCGCACTTGTTATGAATCTGATGACCCGCAAAATTATTCACATTGACATGGACTGTTTTTACGCCTCCATTGAAATACGGGATAATCCCGATTTACAGGACAAACCGGTGGCGGTCGGCGGTGCTTTGAGTCAGCGGGGCGTGTTGAGTACCTGCAATTATATTGCCCGCCGTTTCGGTTTACACAGTGCAATGCCGACCGCGCAGGCGCTGAAACTGTGTCCGGATTTAGTGTTGCTGCCGGTGAATATGCCGCTGTATAAACAGGTTTCGCAGCAAATCCGGCAGATTTTTTTGCGTTATACCGATAGAGTGGAGCCGTTGTCTTTAGATGAAGCCTATCTGGATGTGACGGATTGCCGGCAATGTTCCGGTTCGGCCACTTGGATCGCGCAGGCCATCCGCCGGGCGATTTTCGATGAAGTGGGGCTGACCGCCTCCGCCGGCGTGGCGCCGCTAAAGTTTCTGGCCAAAATCGCCTCCGATCAGAATAAACCGAACGGACAGTGTGTGATTAAACCGGAAGAGGTGGCGGAATTTGTGCGCACCTTAGCGCTGCATAAAATTCCCGGCGTGGGAAAAGTCACCACTCAACGTCTGGCCCGGCTCGGTTTACAAACCTGTGCCGATGTACAGCGGTTCGATTTAGCTATCCTGTTGCATCAATTCGGTAAAATAGGGCGCCGTATCTGGTCTTTCAGTCATGGCATTGATGAGCGGGAAGTGCAACCGCACCGCGTCCGCAAATCCGTCGGCGTGGAAACCACGTTAAGCACAAATATTTCCCATTTTGATGATGGGCTTCGCATACTGGATCGCTTATACCCGATGTTATTGCAGCGCGTGCAGCATGCCTGTCCTCAACTGCCGCTGTCTGCGTTCAATAAAATCGGGGTGAAACTGAAATTTGCCGATTTTCAGATCACCACGCTGGAAAAAAGTGCGGTGGCATTTCAGCGAGAAAATTTTATTGCCTTATTACGGCAAATTTGGCAACGCTGCCAAGGGCGTGAAGTGCGTTTAATAGGCTTACATGTGAACGTGCCGGCGCAAAACCGTCTGCAACAGATGAGTTTATGGTAAATTTTTTCTGTTGACCCTTGAATTTAACAAATTTATAACTATTATTAACAACAGTTTACACACTACCCTGATTTATCAACGAGGAACTTTCTATGATGAGAATTTTGCTGTTTTTAGCAACCAATATGGCGGTTTTAGTCGTCTTCAATATTATTTTAAGTCTGACCGGCATTCAGTCGCAGGATGCGGCGGGCTTGCTGATTATGGCGGCGCTGTTCGGTTTTTCCGGCTCGCTGATTTCATTGTTGTTATCCAAATCCATGGCGCTGCGAGCGGTAAACGGACAGATTATCGAACAGCCGCGCAACGAGCAGGAGCGTTGGTTGCTGGAAACCGTGCGCTCGCAGGCAAACGCCGCGGCATTACCGATGCCGGAGGTGGCGATTTATCATTCTGCCGATGTTAATGCCTTTGCCACCGGCGCGAGTAAAAAAAATTCGCTGGTGGCGGTCAGTACCGGTCTGCTCAATGCGATGACTAAAGATGAAGCGGAAGCGGTGCTGGCGCATGAAATGAGCCATATCAAAAACGGTGATATGGTTACCATGACCTTGCTGCAAGGGGTGCTGAACACCTTTGTGATTTTCATTTCCCGTATGATCGCCAAAGTGGCGGCAAGCAACCGTGACGGCGAAACCAGTCAAGGCATGTATTTTATGATTTCGATGGTATTGGAACTGGTGTTCGGTTTTCTGGCCAGCATGATCGCCATGTGGTTTTCCCGGTATCGCGAATTTCGTGCCGATGCGGGGTCAGCCAGTTTAGTCGGCAAACAGAAAATGATCGCCGCTCTGCAACGTTTGCAGCAGATTCACGAACCGCAGGATATGGAAGGCCAACTGGCGGCGTTTGCCATTAACGGTAAAACCGGCGGTTTAAGCGCGTTGTTTTTAAGCCATCCGCCGCTGGAAAAACGCATTGAAGCATTAAAAAATTTAGACAGTTTTAAATAATGCCA
The DNA here is from genome assembly GCF_964241405.1 of Necropsobacter rosorum. Lineage (NCBI taxonomy): Bacteria > Pseudomonadati > Pseudomonadota > Gammaproteobacteria > Pasteurellales > Pasteurellaceae > Necropsobacter > Necropsobacter rosorum. The sequence goes on along the minus strand of NZ_CAXSXF010000002.1, from coordinate 268,930 downwards.
GAATAGCGGATAATGTGAGGACGTCCTTTTGACGTCCTTAATTTTTTGATTGATTTGGAGTTTTGATGGAACATCGTCTGGAAGACATTATCGCGATTTTTAATCGGTGTTTTGCATGGGAATATAACACCCGGTTAGTCAAAGGCGGCGAAGAACCGCTTTATGTGCCGGCCAATGCGGATTGTCCGTACAACGCGATTTATTTCGCTCGCGGCTTTTACAGCAGCGCACTGCATGAGATTGCGCACTGGCTGGTGGCGGGTAAGGAACGGCGTAAGCTGGAGGATTTCGGTTACTGGTATGAGCCGGACGGGCGGTCGGCGGCGCGCCAGCGCGAATTTGAAAAAGTGGAAGTCAAACCGCAGGCGATTGAGTGGATTCTGGCTACGGCGGCCGGTTTTCGCTATATCGCCAGTGCGGATAATTTAAACGGCGATCCGGGCGATACGCAGCCATTTAAACAGGCGGTTTATGCTCAGGTGAAAGCCTATGCGGAAAACGGTTTGCCGAAACGTGCGGAAACGCTGCGTCAGGCGCTGGCGGCATTTTATGCCACACCGGACGGCATTGATTTAACCCGCTTTGATATAAGCAAAATTTAATTGAGAACATTATGTTTGCATTAGAAATTAAAGGATTAACCAAAGAATATAAAAACGGCGTCAAAGCGTTGCACGGCATTGATTTAACCGTGCAGGCGGGGGATTTTTACGCCTTGCTGGGACATAACGGTGCGGGAAAATCCACCACTATTGGCATTATCTGCTCGCTGGTGAACAAAAGCGCGGGCAGCGTGCGGGTTTTCGGCGACGATCTGGATAAGGATTTAAGCCGCCTGAAACAGCACATCGGTTTAGTGCCGCAGGAATTTAATTTTAATCAGTTCGAAAACGTTATTGATATTTTAGTCAATCAGGCGGGCTATTACGGCATTGCGCGCAAAACCGCTCTGGCGCGGGCGGAAATCTGGCTGAAAAAACTGGATTTGTGGGATAAACGTCATCAGCAGTCGCGCCGTTTATCCGGCGGGATGAAGCGCCGGTTAATGATCGCCCGCGCCTTAATGCATCATCCGAAGTTATTGATTCTGGATGAACCCACCGCTGGGGTAGATATTGAATTGCGCCGCACCATGTGGGTATTTCTGCGCGAATTGAATCTACAGGGAACCACCATTATTCTGACTACCCATTATCTGGAAGAAGCGGAAATGCTGTGCCGCAATATCGGCATTATTCAGCAGGGGCGTTTGGTGGTGAATATGCCGATGAAAGATCTGCTGGCTAAACTGGAAACGGAAACCTTTATTCTGGATCTGGCGATGAAAAGCCCGCTTCCTCAAATCCAGCATTATCGGCTGGATTATGTGGACGCCAATACCATTGAGGTGGAAGTCCGGCGCGAACAGGGATTGAACCAGCTGTTCGCCCAGCTTACCGAGCAGGGCATTAAAGTATTGAGTATGCGCAACAAAGCCAATCGATTAGAAGAATTATTTGTTTCCATGGCGTTGAATAAACCGCATGAAGATGGACAGGGAGCCTAACATGACACAATCCTGGATTGCCTTTACCACGATTTTAACCAAAGAAATCCGCCGCTTTACCCGCATTTGGGTGCAGACATTGGTGCCGCCGGTGATTACCATGACCTTATATTTTGTGATTTTCGGTCAGTTAATCGGCAGCCGTATCGGCGAAATGAGCGGTTTCAGCTATATGCAGTTTATTGTACCGGGGCTGATTATGATGTCGTCGCTGACCAATGCGTTCGCCAATGTGGCCTCTTCTTTTTACAGCACCAAATTCGCGCGCAATGTGGAGGAGTTGCTGATTTCGCCCACCTCACCGCATATTATCATTCTCGGTTATATGGCGGGCGGTATGGCGCGCGGCATCGGCGTCGGCATATTGGTGACCATGGTTTCGCTGTTTTTCGTTTCTTTTGATATTCATGCCTGGTGGGTGATTGCCGTCACCTTATTGTTGACGACCGCCACGTTTTCGCTGGGCGGGCTGATTAATGCGGTGTTTGCCCGTTCGTTTGACGATATCAGCATTATTCCCACTTTTGTGTTGACGCCGCTGACTTATCTCGGCGGGGTGTTTTATTCCATTTCATTGCTGCCGCCGTTCTGGCAGGCGGTCTCCAAACTGAACCCGATTGTTTATATGATCAACGGTTTTCGTTACGGCTTTCTCGGCATCAGTGATGTAGGGCTGACTTATACATTCGGCGTATTGGCGTTATTTATCACCGCACTTTACGGCCTCGCCTTTTACCTGATTAAACAAGGCGTCGGGTTACGCAGCTAATAATGTTAAGAAGTTAACCAAAAAGTGCGGTAGAAATTGTTAACGTTTTTTGGTTAAAAAATCGACCGCACTTTTTCTCGTTTAGCACCGCTTGGCATCAGGGCGGTTAGACATCGTAGGTTCCCATAACGCTCGCCTGAGCCAAAATATGCCCCTGCATGGCAAAATGCAGATCATTAAAGCGGAATCCGGTCGGCAGATCGAGTTCACAGTCCAGCGCATAGACGATTAACTCATAGCGATGCCGGCAATTCGGCGGCGCCATACCGCCGTAAAAAGCGGCTTCCGTAATATCGAATTTGCCCAGCACGCTGGCCCAGCTGTTGGCGCCCTGTACATAATCGGTGGCATGTTGGCTTTCATTTTCCTGTACCGAACGGCGTTTTAGATTAGCGATAAGCCAGTGGATCCAAACAAAGCCGCTGGCGGTAATCGCATCTTTATCTTCCAGCACCACGGCAAAGGATTTGGTTTCGGCCGGTGCATCCTGAATTTCAAAGGGAATGGAGTAGGTCGGCATGCCGTTCGGGCTGAACTGTGTGCCGCGCTTGCCGTATTTGTCTGCAAAAACCCCCTGTTGAATGGCTGAACTGGTGACGTGCATAGATCCTCCTTATTGGTTGAATATGTGCCGATATAGCGTTTGAATCGCTTGAGTATAGCATAAAATTCCTCGCCGGCAGGGCATTAAACCCGAACTCGATTTAACAAACGCCGGCAAAATAGCTGTTTAAATTAACAAATTTAACCTAAAATTCACATAATATCACGGAAAATACAAAGTAAAACCGATTTGTTTGAATGCGATCACATTACAAATCATAGGTTTCCATTACAATCAAACAAGATATTAATTAACCAGCGGAGAGGTGTGTATGAATGTGGCGCAGTTTTGGCAGGCAATGAAAATCGTGCGTAACCGAAATGTTGTCTTGTTCTTTTTTTCTGTCGTTTTTGCTTTGGGGATGACATTATTGTTTTCCGACGAGAGCTTTTCTTCGATCCAGAATTATGTGCTGTTTTTACTGTTTTTTGCGGTCTGCCTGTGGGTGACGGAAGCCATTCCGCCGTTTTCCGTCAGTATTCTGATCGTCGGCTTTCTGGTTCTGGTGATGGGCAAAAGCGAAGCCTATGATGCCTTTCAGTATCTGCAAACTTGGTCGGACAGCGTTATCTGGCTGTTTCTGGGCGGTTTTTTTCTGGCGGAAGCGATGAAAAAGACCAAATTGGATTTGCGCTTGCTGAAGATTGTTCTGCCAAAATTCGGTACCGAACCCGCCCGCGTGTTATGGGGCTTGATGCTGGTGACGGCGGTGATGTCCATGTTGATGAGTAACACCGCCACCACGGCGATGATGATTGCCACAATCAGCCCGTTATTTACTCGGCTGGCGAGCGGTTCGAACCTGTCCAAAGCATTATTACTGGGCATTCCGGCGGCGGCCTCGGTCGGCGGTATGGGAACGATTATCGGTTCGGCGCCGAATGCTATTGCCGTCGGCGCGCTGGAAAAACTGGGGTATCCGATTTCCTTTTTAGAATGGATGATGGTCGGCACGCCGCTGGCGCTGGTGTTACTGCTGATTTTCTGGCGGGTTTTAGTGAAAAAATATCAGGTGGATCGGGAAGCGCCGCTGGATTTCGCTTTTCTGCGAGAAACGGCGGCGGTACAGTCCAATCGGGCGGAAAATCTGCAAAAAACGGTCGTTTTAATCGTTTTGGCGGTAACGTTATTCTGCTGGCTGACCTCCAAATGGATTGGTATTCCGGTGGCGGCCGCATCGGGTATTCCGATCGTCTGTCTGACCATTACCGGCGTTCTGGATGCAAAAGATATCCGTCAGCTGCCGTGGGATACGCTGATGCTGGTGGCGGGCGGTCTGGCGCTGGGCTTGGCGATTGAAGAACAACGCATTGCGGCGCATTTTGTGGAGCAGATCAGCCATATTCAGGTCAGTTTTATCACGTTGCTGGTTTTATTCGGCTTTATTACCGTCGTGTTGTCGAATTTTATGAGCAATACTGCGGCGACCACCATTTTGATCCCAATGGGCGTGTCTTTATTGGCGATGGTCGGCGGCGGGGCGGAAATTAATTCGCTGATTTTGCCGCTGGTTATCGGGCTGAGCGCCTCCTGCGCCTTGTTTTTACCGGTTTCGACGCCGCCGAATGCCATTGCCTTCAGTACCGGGTTAATTAAGCAATCGGAATTTCGCTTAGGTGGAGTGATTATCGGCTTTTTGGGGCCGGCGTTAAGCATTATCTGGACGCTGACGCTAATCACCTTATTTTATTGACGGATTCTCGGCCAAAATAAACCGCACTTTAAGCCGGTCGGCACTAAAGTGCGGTAGTTTTTGGCGATGTTTTTGGTTATGCGGCAAACTCAGCGCGTAATTTTTTGGTGACGTCAACCATCACTTTCAACTGCGCGACAGTTTCCGGCCAGCCGCGGGTTTTCAAACCGCAGTCCGGATTCACCCATAAGCGCTCTTTCGCTACCACTTTCAGCGCTTTGCGCAATAAATGCTCGATTTCTTCCGCTTTCGGCACGCGCGGGCTGTGAATATCGTACACTCCCGGGCCGATGTCGTTCGGGTATTTGAAATCGGCGAATGCGTTCAACAGCTCCATATCGGAACGGGAGGTTTCGATAGTGATTACATCCGCATCCAGCGCGGCAATTGCCGGCAGAATATCGTTAAATTCGGAATAACACATATGCGTGTGGATTTGCGTATCATCCTGCACGCCCATATAGCTTAGCCGGAACGCTTCACCCGCCCATTGCAGATAGGCATCCCAATCCGCGCGTTTTAACGGCAACCCTTCGCGGATAGCCGGCTCATCGATTTGAATCACTTTAATGCCGGCCTTTTCCAAATCCAATACTTCGTCGGACAGCGCCACGCCGATTTGCTTACAGACGGTGGCGCGCGGAATATCGTTGCGCACGAACGACCATTGTAAAATCGTTACCGGCCCGGTCAGCATGCCTTTCATCACTTTGTCGGTCAGGCTTTGCGCATAGGTTGACCAGCGCACCGTCATCGCTGCCGGGCGAACGACATCACCGTAGATCACCGGCGGTTTCACACAGCGCGAACCGTAACTTTGCACCCAGCCGAATTTGGTGAAGGCAAAACCGTCCAGCAGTTCGCCGAAATATTCCACCATGTCGTTGCGCTCCGCTTCGCCGTGAACCAGCACGTCCAGATCCAGCTCTTCCTGACGACGCACCACATAGGCGATTTCTTTTTTCATCGCCGCTTCATAATCGGCCGCGCTGAGCGTGCCTTTTTTAAACCGGGCGCGAGCCTGACGGATTTCCGCCGTCTGCGGGAAAGAACCGATAGTGGTAGTCGGCAGCAGTGGTAAGTTTAACCAGGCATTTTGTTTTTTAATTCGTTCGGCAAACGGCGATTGACGTTGATCCGCTCCCGCCGGCAACTCGGCCAATCGCTGTGCCACCTGCGGACGGTGAATTTCCTGACTGTTCGCCCGAGCCTGTGCGGCGGCCTGACTGGCGGCCAGCTCGGCGCTGACTGCGGCGCGACCTTGCTCAAGTGCGGTCTTAATTACGCGTAATTCCTGAATTTTCTGCAAGCTGAATGCCAGCCACTCATACAATTCCGGTTTGTCGGCTTGCAATTGGGTTTCGACGGCTAAATCGTACGGCGTATGCAGCAGCGAACAGCTCGGCGCGATCCATAAACGCTCGCCGAAGGTCGCTTTTAACGGTTCAAGTACATCCAGCACGTCGTTCAGATTGGCGCGCCAGATATTACGGCCGTCGATCACCCCGGCGGATAACACTTTGTCATAATCGCTGAAAGCGGCAAGCTGTTCCGGTGCGCGCACTAAATCAAGATGTAAACCGTCAACCGGCAAGGCTTTTAACCATGGGGCATGCTCGGCCACGGAACCGAAATAGGTGGCAAGCAATAATTTCGCTTTGACGCCGGCAAGGGTGCGATACGCCTCCTGATAAGCGGCCAGCCATTCCGCCGGCAGATCCACCGCCAGTGCCGGTTCGTCGATTTGGATCCATTCGGTACCTTCCGCCGCCAGCGCATTGAGGATTTCCACATAAACCGGCAACAGCTTAGGCAATAAATCCAAACGATTAAATGTCGAGCCTTTTTCTTTACCCAGAAAGAGGAACGTCAGCGGGCCGACAATCGTCGGTTTGACGTTAAATCCGAGCGCTTTTGCTTCACGGATTTGTTGCACATAATGCGCCGGATTGGCATTAAATTCGGTCTCTTGGCTAAATTCCGGCACCAGATAATGATAGTTGGTATCAAACCATTTGGTCATTTCGATCGCAAATTGTTCTTGGTTGCCGCGCGCCAGCTGGAAATATTGCGCCAGCGTCAGATTGCGGCCGTCAAAACCGAAACGTGCCGGAATCGCGCCGGTGGCAACCTGAAGGTCCAGAATATGATCATAAAAGGTGAAATCGGCGACCGCCACATAGTCCGCATTTGCCGCCGCCTGATGTTTCCAGTTGATTTCGCGCAGCGCTTTGGCAATATCCAGTAAGTCCTGTTCGGCGATGTCGCCGCGCCAGTAACGTTCCTGGGCAAATTTAAGTTCGCGTTTTGCGCCTACGCGCGGAAAACCGGATAAGTGAAATGTCGTCATGTGCTGCTCCTGTTTGTATTATAAACCGTTTTCATTAAATAGACGTCTAAACGTCTCTGTGAGGTTTATAATGCCGAAAGCCGGTGTATTATGCAATATCATAATTTTCACAAATTACATGAATGAAATTAATGAACCGGATAGAAAAAGGGGAGCGAAAGAGACTGATTCGGACAAAAACGGTGAAAAAAATGACCGCACTTTAGATTAAACGGCTAAAGTGCGGTCATTATTGGCAAAGTTTATCGCCTTATTGGGTCGCCTGAATGGCGGTCAGCGCAATGGTGTAAACGATATCATCCACTAAGGCGCCGCGGGACAGGTCGTTAACCGGTTTGCGCATGCCTTGTAGCATCGGGCCGATGGAGACCAGATCCGCCGAACGCTGTACCGCTTTATAAGTGGTGTTACCGGTGTTCAGATCCGGGAAGATAAACACGGTGGCTTTACCGGCGACCGGTGAATTCGGCGCTTTGGAACGCGCCACGTCTTCCATCACGGCGGCATCGTATTGTAACGGGCCGTCGATAATCAGATCCGGGCGTTTTTCCTGCGCGATGCGGGTCGCTTCTTTCACTTTTTCCACATCCACGCCGCTGCCGGAAGAGCCGGTCGAGTAGGAGATCATCGCCACTTTCGGATCAATCCCGAAGGCTTTGGCGGAATCGGCGGACTGGATAGCGATTTCCGCCAGCTGTTCTGCCGTCGGATCCGGATTGACCGCACAGTCGCCGTAAACCAAAACCTGATCCGGCAACAACATGAAGAAAATCGAGGAAATAATCGAATTGCCCGGTGCCGTTTTAATAATCTGCATCGGCGGACGAATAGTATTGGCGGTGGTGTGTACCGCACCGGAAACCAGACCGTCCACTTCACCGGCTTCCAGCATCATGGTGCCGAGCACGACGGTATCTTCCAATTGTTCGCGCGCGGATTGTTCGGTCATGCCTTTGTTTTTACGCAGCTCAACCAAACGCGCCACATAATTTTCGCGCACGCTTGCCGGATCAATCACGGTAATACCCGCGCCCAGTTTCACGCCCTGCGCATCGGCAACCCGTTTAACATCCACCGGATCGGCCAACAGTACGCACTCGGCAATGCCGCGTTCCGCACACAGCGAGGCGGCTCTGATGGTACGCGGTTCATCGCCTTCCGGCAGAACGATGCGTTTTTTCGCCGCGCGCGCCAGTTCGGTCAACTGTAAACGGAATGCCGGCGGAGACAGGCGCTGCAAACGAGAAGATTCGGCAACGATGTAGTTGATGAAATCGGCATCGAACTGTGCCGCCGTATATTGTTTGATGTTTTCGATACGATCTTTATCGTCAACCGGCACTTCCAGATTAAAACTTTGCAAGGTCAGCGCTGTCTGCCAGGTATTGCCTTCAATGCGGAAGATCGGTAAGCCGGATTTTTGGAACGACGGCAGACATAATTTCTTAATTTGGCTGTCGATTTTATATCCGCCGGTTAGCAGTATCCCGCCCAGTGCGATACCGTTGCTGGCGGCCAATGCGGCGGCGACCAATACATCGGGACGATCGGCGGAAGTCACCAGCAGGCTGCCGGTGCGGAAGTGTTCGACCATGTTGGTTAAGGTTCTGGCGCAGAATGTAATACCGCGGATACGACGGGTTTTGATTTCCCCTTCGTTAATGATTGCCGCGCCCAAATGGTTCACCAGATCGATGACGCGGGTAGCGATAAGTTCGGCGTTCCAAGGAATACAGGCCAATACTTTGATCGGGCTGGCTTCAAACAGTTTGTACACTTCGGAGGCGTTATTATGGCTGTGCTGATAGGCGTCGAAAATTTCGTTTAGATCCGGACGGGTACGGCCGGTTTCATCGATTGGTGCGTTAAATTTATTAATCACAACCCCTAACAGATTCGGGTTGTGGCGGCCGCCGAACTGAGAAGCCGCGGCTTCCACGCGTTCTTTCAGTTCTGCCGGCGTTTCGGTAGCCGGTGCGGCGACCAGAATGATTTCCGCATCAAGCGCCTGTGCGATTTCATAGTTAATGCTGCTGGCGTAAGCGTGCTTACGGGTCGGGATCAGCCCTTCTACAACGATGATTTCATTGTTTTTGCAAAGGCGCTGATGATTTTCAACGATTTTTTCCAATAGTACATCGGATTGATTCTGACCGATTAAACTTTCCGCCACACTTAGCATGAACGGTTCGGCGGTTTCCAGCGTCGTGCTGGTGCGGACGATGGAAGTGGTGCGGTCGATTTTATCTTCGTCGGTATTCGGCTGGGAAATCGGTTTCATAAAACCGATTTTAGCGCCTTTTTGTTCCAGAGAACGGATTAAGCCGAGGCTGACGCTGGTCAGACCGACGCCGGCGCTGATTGGGATGAGAATAATGGTGCGTGACATAATAAACCTTAATAATCTGTGTAATTAAAAACAAACTGCCGAGAATGTCGGCAGTTTGTGAGTAATGTTAGATACAAAGACGTGCTGTATCCTGTGCGATGACCAATTCTTCATTAGTCGGGATAACCATGGCGATAGGCGTATTGTCTGCGGTGATTACCCCTTCATTGCCGAAACGGGCGGCAAGATTTTTTTCCGTATCCAGCTGATAGCCGAATAATTTCAGATGCTGCAAGGTGATTTCGCGCACATGGGCGGAGTTTTCACCGATACCGCCGGTAAATACGATGGCATCCAGCCGTTCGCCGATAACGGCCATGTAAGAACCGATATATTTGGCTAAACGGTAGCAGAATACATCCAGTGCGCGTTTGGCCGGTACTTCTTTTTCATAATTGTCTTCGGCGTAACGGCAATCGCTGGTTACTTCGGTTAAACCGAGCAGGCCGGATTTTTTAGTCAGCAGAATGTTGATATCTTCCACCGACATGCCCAGATTGTTGTGCAGATAGAAAATGATCGCCGGATCCAAATCACCGGAACGGGTACCCATCACCAAACCTTCCAACGGCGTCAATCCCATAGAGGTATCGATACATTTACCGTGGCGAACCGCCGCAACGGATGCGCCGTTACCCAAATGGCAGGTAATGACGTTGACTTTATCTTCCGCAACGTTCAGACGCTGTGCCGCCTGACGGCTGACATAGAAGTGGCTGGTGCCGTGTGCGCCGTAGCGACGGATGGCGTGTTCTTTATAAAGGGAGTACGGCAGCGCGTACAGATAGGCTTCTTCCGGCATTGTGGTATGGAATGCGGTATCGAATACCACCACGTTTTTTTCTTTTAAGTGCGGGAACATTTTGAAAGCTTCTTTGATCCCGATTAAGTGAGCCGGATTGTGCAGCGGCGCAAACTGAATCGCATCTTCGATACCTTTAATCACTTCATCGGTAATAATGACGGAAGAAGTGAATTTTTCACCGCCGTGCACGATACGGTGACCGATTGCCACAACTTCGTCTTTTAAAGACGGATCCAATGAGAAAATATTATTCACGATAAAGGCGAGCGCTTCGCTGTGAGCCGCACCTGCGCCTAAATCCGCATTGCTTTTTTCGCCATGTAATTTCCATTTAATGCGAGCTTCCGGCAAATTAAACGCTTCAGCCAAACCGGACAGTTTTTCTTCTCCGGATACCGGGTCTAAAATGGAAAATTTCAATGAGGAGCTGCCGCAGTTAAGCACTAGGACTAATTTTTGTGACATAAATAACCTATTTTTGATTTGAGTTAAAAGAAATCAGCTCGAATACTGAGCCAGACACATAAAGTCGTGATTGCGCAATAGGATACACCTTTCGGCCGGCAAAATAAATTCTGAACGTTAAAAAATGCGATTTTTCTCGGAAAATGATTAAAATTTAACATGCCGGAATAAAAATCAGCACGGCGATTTTGTGCTAGAATAGCCGCCGGGAAAATTTCAGTGATTAACGGGTGACGGTGTTATAACGATGATGGGAATTTATGCGATCTGTAAACGGGGACAGCGCTATTTAACCAGCTGGCCGGCGGAAAATAAACTCGGCATGATTTTTCCGGAAAACCGGATCATTAAAAGCACCCTTTTCGGGCAGAAATTTATGCCTTTTGTGGCGGTGTTTGCCGTGGCTTGGCAGCAGGTTTATAGCAAAGGTGACGGCGCGGCGCTGGCGATTGCGCTGTTGACCGCGCTGTTCGCGCTGAGCTTGCCGCTACAGGGATTATACTGGCTGGGAAAACGGGCGCAGACCCCGTTGCCGGCACAAAGTGCGGTGTGGTTTGATAAAATTTGCGCCCGTTTGCACGCGGTGAATGAAACGGTTGTGCCGCCGGCCCGGCCGACCTATCAGGACTTGGCGGAGGTGCTGAGCAAAGCGCAGAAAAAACTGCCGCCGGATTTCTGGCAGGAAATTTAACCCTTGTTTTGCCGCGTCATGAGCAGTGATCACGCCGCGGTTTGGTATTAACCGAAGGAATTTATTGAAAACCGTAATTAAACTGCGCAAACGGTTTCGTTTTTTGCTAGAATAGTGCGGTCGTAAATTGTCCTGTTTGTTAGAGATTATTAATGAACAATTATATTGACCTGATTATTATCGGAATCATTATTTTTTCCGTGATTGTAAGTTTATTACGCGGTTTTGTGCGCGAAGTGATGTCACTGGCCAGTTGGGTAGTGGCTTTTTTAGTGGCAAATCATTTTTATCCTTACCTCGCCAATTATCTCACCCAGATCGAATCGGTTTATGTGCGTAACGGAAGCGCTATCGGCATCCTGTTTCTCGCCACCTTAATTGTCGGCGCCATCGTCAATTACATTATCGGTCAGTTAGTGGATAAAACCGGATTAAGCGGAACGGATCGCGTGTTAGGCGCCTGTTTCGGCTTTTTGCGCGGCGTACTGATTGTTGCGGCGTTATTGTTTTTTGTGGATACCTTTACCAATTTCAGCCAGACCGAAGTGTGGAAATCGTCAAAATTAATACCGCACTTCGGTTTTATCGTCGAGTGGTTTTTTCAACAGCTACAGGCGAATTCAAGTTTATTAAATTCAACCTTAACTAAATAGAGGATCAGCACCAATATGTGTGGTATTGTCGGTATTGTCAGTCACAGTCCAGTGAATCAATCCATTTATGATGCGTTAACCTTGCTGCAGCATCGCGGGCAGGATGCGGCGGGAATTATCACCGTTGATGATGAGAACCGTTTCCGTTTGCGCAAAGCCAACGGTTTGGTCAGTGACGTATTTCAGCAGGTTCACATGCTGCGTTTGCAGGGAAATGCCGGCATCGGGCATGTGCGTTATCCGACGGCGGGCAGCTCCAGTGTATCCGAAGCGCAGCCGTTTTATGTGAATTCGCCGTACGGCCTGACGCTGGTACACAACGGTAATCTGACCAATTCCGAACAGCTGAAAGAAACCCTGTTTAATCGTGCGCGCCGTCATGTCAACACCAATTCGGATTCGGAAGTTTTGCTGAATATTCTGGCCTATCATCTGGATCAGATTGATACCCGTCATTTGTCGGCGCAAGATATTTTCCGGGCGATTAAAGAAACCCACCGGGATATTCGCGGCGCCTATGCCTGTGTGGCGATGATTATCGGTCACGGCATGGTGGCGTTCCGCGATCCGCACGGCATCCGTCCGCTGGTGCTGGGCAAACGGGAAGAAAACGGCAAAACCGAATATATGTTTGCCTCGGAAAGCATTGCACTGGATGTGGTCGGGTTTGAATTTGTGCGCGATATTGCGCCCGGCGAAGCGGTGTATGTCACCTTCGACGGCGAACTGTATGCCGAGCAATGCGCCGATAATCCGCAGTTGACGCCTTGTATTTTCGAATATGTCTATTTTGCCCGTCCGGATTCTTATATCGACGGCGTCTCCGTGTATGCCGCCCGCGTGCATATGGGCGAGCGTCTGGGCGAGAAAATCGCACGCCAGTGGCGCGATCTGGATATTGACGTGGTGATTCCGGTGCCGGAAACGTCCAACGATATTGCTTTGCGCATCGCCCATGTGCTGGGTAAACCGTACCGTCAGGGATTTGTGAAAAACCGTTATGTAGGACGCACGTTCATTATGCCGGGACAAACCCAGCGGGTCAGTGCGGTGCGGCGTAAACTGAACACCATTTCATCGGAATTTAAAGGCAAAAACGTACTGTTGGTAGATGATTCCATTGTCCGCGGTACGACCTCCGAGCAGATTGTGGATATGGCAAGAGCGGCCGGCGCAAATAAAATTTATTTTGCCTCCGCCGCGCCGGAAATTCGTTATCCGAATGTGTACGGCATTGATATGCCGACCAAGCACGAGCTTATCGCTTACGGCCGCAATGTGGACGAAATCGCCCGTTTGATCGGCGTAGATAAACTGATTTTTCAGGATTTGGATGCGTTAACCGGTTCCGTTCAGCAGGAAAATCCGGCGATTCAGGCGTTCGACTGTTCGGTGTTTACCGGTGAATATGTGACCGGTGATATTACGCCGGATTATTTGGATACGATCGCCGGGCTGCGCAACGATAAGGCGAAGAAAAAGCGCGAGAAAGACGCCACTAACCTTGAAATGCATAATGAAAGATAAACAATCGCTGATTATCGGCATCACCGGGGCATCCGGTGCGATTTACGGCATCCGTTTGCTGGAGGTGCTGAAAAATCTGCCGGATATTGAAACGCACTTGATTATCAGCCACGCCGCGAAACGAACGATTGCTGCCGAAACCGATTATTCCGTCGCGCAGGTGCGCGCGCTTGCGGATGTGAATCATGATGTGCGGGACATCGGCGCGGCGGTATCATCCGGTTCTTACCGCACGCTGGGGATGTTGATTGTGCCTTGTTCAATCAAAACCTTGTCCGCGGTGGCGCACAGTTACAGTGATGATCTGATAAGCCGTGCCGCGGATGTGTGCCTGAAGGAGCGTAAACCGCTGCTGTTGTGCGTGCGCGAAACGCCGCTGCATTTGGGGCATTTGCGCCTGATGACGCAGGCGGCGGAAATCGGCGCGCAAATAGCGCCGTTAATGCCGGCCTTTTATCATCGTCCCGCCAGCGTGGATGATCTGATTAATCAGAGCGTGAACCGGTTATGCGATCAATTCGGTATTGTTCTGCAAAAGGATCTGTTTCCGCGCTGGGGAACAGGATAGGCGGTAGGCGTAAATTCGGCAAGTGAAAAAAGCAAAGGGAACCTCGGTTCCCTTTATTGTTGTCGTGGCGAGGGCAAGGATCAGCGCGGGCCGCCGTTTCCGTGTCCGCCGGCGCCGCCCCCTTGCTGCATCATCGGGCCGCCGCCACCGCCGCCGTGCGGGCCGTGCCAAGGAAGAAAACAACCGCTCAAAAATGCGCTCAGCAGAGCCACTGCCATCAGTTTTTTAATCATACATACTCCTCAACTATAACGTATTGACTAATGGCGCAGGATTAAAACAGATAAATCTTAAGAAAAGCTTAAGCCGCCGCATTATCTTTTATGCCGGCAGTTTAATTTCCCGGACGTTCATATTGAGTCCGTCGATCATCAATAACCGACCGCATAAATTCTTGCCGATATTTAACCGCACTTTTATTGCTTCCAGCGCCTGAATCGCACCGATAATGCCGACAATCGGCGACAGCACGCCCGCTTCCACGCAGCTGAGTTCGTTGTCGCCGAATAAGCGGCTGAGACTGTGATAAGTCGGCGTTTGCGGCGCGTAAGTAAATACCGAAACCTGTCCTTCCATGCGGATGGCGGCGCCGGAAACCAGCGGCGTCCGACTTTGCTGACAGTGGCGATCCAATTGGTTGCGGGTGGCGACATTATCGGTACAATCCAGCACCACATCCGCCCGGCGGATTAACTCGGCGAGCGGTTCGTCATCCAATATGCGACTGACGGTATCGATTTGAATGTGCGGATTAATCTGTTGCAGGGCGATTTTGGCGGATTCCACTTTTAAGTTATCCAGACGGCTGTCATTATGTAAGATTTGGCGCTGTAGATTGGACAGGGAAACTTTGTCGAAATCCAGTAAAATCAATGTGCCGACGCCCGCCGCCGCCAGATATTGCGCGGCGGCGCAGCCCAATCCGCCGAGACCGACGATCAGCATGGTGCTGTCTTTCAGTTTTTCCTGACCGTCGAAATCCACCTCTTTCAGTACGATCTGGCGGTTGTAACGGTATTCTTCCGCCGCAGTAAGTTCTGTCATAAATTAACCTAATATATCGTTGAACGGTTCGATTGTCACCGTTTCGCCGGCGCCGACATCGCCGCGTTCGGCCTCAAGCACAATAAAACAGTTGCTTTTAACAAATGAACTGAACATATGCGAGCCCTGAAAACCGATGGGCGCCACTTCAAGTTGTCCTTGTGCGTTCAGTTGGTAGTTGCCGCGCTGAAAATCCTGTCTGCCGGGGGCTTTTTTCAGCTTGACGGCGGCAACTGCCGGTAAACGGCGCGGCGGTTGCCAGGCCGTGTGTCCGCTTAATTTGGCGATGGCCGGCTGAACCAATTGATAAAAGGTCACCAACGCGGAAACCGGATTGCCCGGCAGCCCGCAGAACCAGGCATTTTCCAGCTTACCGAAAGCGAAAGGTTTGCCCGGTTTGATGGCGATTTTCCAGAAATTAATCCGACCGATTTTTTCCAGCACGGTTTTGGTGAAATCCGCTTCGCCCACGGAAACCCCGCCGCTGGTAATCACCAGATCCGCCTGTTGCTGGGCGGCGATAAACGCCTGTTCGAACTGTTGTTCATCGTCGGGCAAAATGCCGTAATCCAGCACTTCGCAGTTCAGTTTTTCCAGCATCAGTTTAACGCTAAAACGGTTGGTATCGTAAATTTTCCCTGTGCTTAACGGCTGACCTACCGGCACCAGCTCATCGCCGGTGGATAAAATTGCCACCTTCAGGCGCGGCAGCACCGCCACCTCGGCAATGCCTAGTGAGGCGAGCAGCGGCAGGGAAAGTGCGGTCAGTTTTTCGCCGCTTTTTAATGCCACTTCGCCTTGTTTGATATCCTCGCCGCAGCGACGGATATGCTGTCCGGCTTTCGGCATCTGTTTAAAGGTGACGGTACCGTCGGCGTGACATTCCGCCTCTTCCTGCATAATTACCGCGTCGGTGCCCGGCGGAAGCATCGCACCGGTCATAATCCGCACCGTACTTTGTGCGCTCCATTCGCCCTGAAACGGGCTGCCGGCAAAGGATTTTCCGATCACGTTCAAACGCATGGAGCGGTGTAAATCCGACAGGCGCACGGCATAGCCGTCCATCGCCGAATTGTCGAACGCCGGAACATTGATGGGCGAAACCACATCCTGCGCGCAGATGCGGTTAACCGCCTGATCCAGCTTGATGATTTTCGCATGAGCGGATGACGGGGAGGGCAGTTGTACCAACATTTGGTTTAAAGCTTGAGCGAGACTGAGCATAGCAGATTCCTTTTTCGATAAAATACCCGATTATTTTACTTATTTTTTTCATAGGATCTAACGATTATTCTCATTTTATTATTGTTTTGTTGTCTGGTAGAATAGCCGGATTAATCATTCATGGAGCGGGAAATGAGTAGTATTTCACCAGAAGCGGAGAAGGTGCGTCGTGCGCTGATAGAAAAAGGGATAGAAACGCCGACAATCGCACTTAACCGGACAAAAACACAACGGCGCGCGGGCATCGAACGGCATATGCGCGAAGTGATGAAATTAATCGGCTTAGACTTAAGCGACGACAGCCTTGAAGAAACGCCCGCCCGTCTGGCGAAAATGTTCGTCGATGAAATTTTCAGCGGTCTGGATTACGCCAATTTCCCTAAAATCACCAATATCGAAAACCGGATGAAAGTCAGCGAAATGGTGTTAGTGAATGATGTGACGCTGACCAGCACCTGCGAACATCATTTCGTGACGATCGACGGTATGGTTTCGGTGGCGTATTATCCGAAAAAATGGGTGATCGGCTTATCTAAAATTAACCGTGTGGTGGCTTTTTTCGCCCAGCGCCCGCAGGTACAGGAACGGCTGACGGAACAGATTCTGCTGGCGTTTCAAACCATTCTGGAGACGGAAGATGTGGCGGTATATGTCAAAGCCACGCACTTTTGTGTAAAATGTCGCGGCATCAAGGATACCAACAGTTACACGGTCACCTCGGCATTCGGCGGTATTTTCCTCAATGATCGGGAAACCCGCAAAGAATTTTTAACGCTAATCAATAAATAACCCCCACGCCGGCAGCCTGTTCCGGCGTTTTTTATTCCTTTCCATAAACTGAAGTTTAATATCAGATTTTATTTAATCATCTTTTCTTTACTCCAAAGTCCGTTTAATTTAAAATTAAAACGATAATAATTATCATTTACTTAATTTTATCTTTTAAGGGACCATTTAATGTTTAATTACAATAAAAATCTGGTTGCGGCGCTCATCAGTTCCGTATTATCCACCGGTTTATATGCCGCACAGGCCGGTAATGCCGATTCCAATAATAAACTGGCAGAGATTGTCGTCTATGGCGAACAAAACCGCTCTTTATCCTCAACTCAGACCATTCGCCGCGAAGAGATGCGCAAAACACCGGCGGCAAACGGCAATATTTCCGATTATTTGGCTTCTGATCCGCATGTGCGCTATGAACACAGCGACAAAGACGGCTTGTCGCGCGGCGAAATTAAGCCGGAGAATATTTCGATTAACGGCGCGGATGCGAATCAAACCGCTTATTTTGTGGATAATGTAAACATAAATAATGATTTGACCGTTGACAGCGAAATTTTTGACGGCTCATTGCAGACGGTGCCGGGGCTGAGCAGCACTCAGGCGTATTTTTTTGATGCGACGATGCTCTCGAAAGTAGAACTGCATGACAGTAATATTTCCGCCAGTTTGGGCGGTTTTACCGGCGGTGCGGTGGTGGCGAAAACCAAACAATATGACGGCCACAATCGGGTCGGCTTAAAATACCGTACGACGCATTCGTCCTGGGCAAGAATGAAAACCGATGAGTCGTTACGCAAAACCCTGGCTCAGGTTCGGCCGGATAATAGCGGTGCGGCGATATTTCAGCCGAAATACGGTAAACAGTTTTTCGCTTTGACGGCGGAACAAGGATTAACCGATAACTTAGGCATGGTGTTCGGCTTCAGCCGCCGAACCAGCCGGATTGAACAGAACCGCTTGATTCGTCCGGAAAAAGATAAACCGGCTCAGCTGGACAAAGAAAACCATTCGCGTCTGGCCGATACGGCATTGCTGAATTTTAATTATACGCCGGATGATACGAATCGTTTCGAGCTGGGCTTGCGTTATTCCGGTTATAAAGAAACCAAATATTATCAGGATAATATCGACAATAACGTGGATGATTATCATAATGCCTACGGCATGACATTATCCTGGGTACACGCCTTTGATTCGGGCGTGTTGACCAATACCTTGGCCTATGATCAGTTTGTTGATAAACGTAAATCGCGCGCCGACAGTGTGGAAACCGTCTCTGTCTATGATGATAATTATGATGTGCTATACAGCTATGAAAAAGGCGGTTGGGGCGACAGCGAGCTGACGCAGCGGAATCTGCATTTTTCCACCGAATATGCCGTAAATCCGTTTCATTGGGGTAATGTCGGCCATTCCGTTTCCTTGGGCGCTATCTATCAGGCAACCGCTTACCGCTTTCACCGGCCGAAACCGGTGAAGACTAAAGTGATTGATATTTATCCCGATTCCGCTCCCAGAGTGTTGCTGGAAGAAACCGTGCCGGCCGGCAGGGTGAAAACCGACTATCGGAATATCGTCTTTTATGCGGAGGATTTAATCACATGGCGGAATGTGGAATTGCGTCCGGGTATTCGCGCCGAACGGGACGATTACTTAAAAAACAACAATATCGCACCGCGCTTTGTGGCGCGTTATAGCCCTTGGGCGGACACCAAGTTCAGTTTAGGTCTGAATCGCTATTACGGGCGGTCTTTTTCCTCCTTTAAACTCACCAATGAAATTTTACGCCTGAATAACGATACTTCAAGACAGCATCAGGCATTCGGCTCGCTGAAAACGCCTTATGCCGATGAACTGAGTTTAGGCTTTGAACAGCATATTGCCAACTGGGCGCTGAAACTGAATTATATTCACCGTAAAAATAAAAACCGCATCGTACTAAAACGCGATAACCGCAAAACCGTGTATCGTAACGGCAATGATTTCGGTGTGGATGTGTACACCCTGCAACTGAATAATATTGAGCCTTGGGAATGGGGAAACAGCTACTGGAACGCCAGTCTGGGCTTTGATTGGCTGAATACCAAACGCGCCGACCTGAATAAAGATCTCAATCCGGATGAGCGGGTTTATTTAGACGGTAAATTCATGACGCGGCGGCAAATGGAACAAAAAGTCAACAGCAGTACGGAAGACTGGATTGTGCGCGCCGGGCTGGATATGAGCATACCGGATTATGCGATCACTTGGTCGAACAGATTGTATGTGAAAGCACCGATAAGAGGTTATGAGCAGATAAATTCCGATGCCGAACCCATTTCGCGTTATCGCTCTTTTGACTACGGCACGCATTATCAATGGGACAGCAGCGTGCGCTGGCAGCTGCCGCTGAGCGGTACGCATTCCGCCTATCTTCAGCTTGATGTGTTAAATGTGCTGAATAAAGTGCGGCAGAAATCCTCGAAAAGTCTTTCCACCTCCGATGAATACGGGATTTACAGTGCCGGTCGTGAGTTCTGGCTGGAAGTCGGCTATAACTTCTAACCGATGATCATAACAACATCTGCGCGATAATGTGCGCAGATGATTTTTCTATCGTGATGTTTATGAAAAAATATCTATTTTATTGCCTGACTTTATTGCTGCTGTCCGGTTGTCATAGCGCGCTGGTGCCGGATCGGGACGAACAGGCGTTGCCCTTTGATCCGGACATCGCTTATGGCCGTCTGGATAACGGGTTACGCTATTATATTATGCCCAATGATCAGCCCGCCGGCCGGGTGTATATTCGTTTAGTGGTGAATGCCGGTTCGATGAACGAAGAGGATGATCAGAAAGGCGTGGCGCATATTGTCGAACATATGGCGTTTAACGGCACCCGGCGTTTTCCGCAAAATCAGATTATCGATGCGCTGGAACGGCTGGGGATGAAATTCGCCCGCGATATTAATGCCTTCACCGATTTCGAGAATACGGTTTATACCTTAAATCTGGCGAATAATGATCCGGCGCGTTTGGCGCTGGCTTTTGAAGTGATTCACGAATGGATGAACCATGTCACCGTCCTGCCGGATGATTTGGCGGCAGAGCGCGGCGTGGTGCTGGAAGAATGGCGTTCGCGCTTAAGCCCGATGCTGCGTCTGGGGGATAAAAAAAGTGCGCTGGAAATGGCCGGCTCACGCTATGTATTACGAGATCCTATCGGCGATGTTGATGTGATAAAAACCGTTTCCGCCCGGCGGGTGAAGGATTTTTACCGCAAATGGTATCGCCCCGATAATATGGCGGTTATTGTGGTCGGCGATATTGATAAACGCCATATAAAAGCCTTGCTGAACACGAAATTAGCGGCATCGGCGGCGCCGTTGCCGGCGCTGGAAAACATCGACTACCGGATTCCGCTGATTAACCGTTGGCGTCTGGCCACCATTGACGAGGCAGGCATCAGTTCGCCTTCCATTGAACTGAGTTTATTCACCGAGTTTGCCGCGCAAAATACCCGCGCGGAATATCGTGCGGAACTGATTCGCCAGATTCTGATTCGGCTGGTGAATGTCAGACTGCAACAATGGGAAAACCGGCAAAGTGCGGTCAGTTCTGCGAATTTTTATCAGCGCCATCCGGGCAAATATAATATTCAGCATCTGTTTTCCGTGCAGCTGTCCGATACCCGCTATCAGGATGCGATTACCGCGCTGTTCGGTTTTATTGCCGACCTCAAACAACAGGGCTTTAGTGAGCAGGAATTGCAGGATGAAATTGCGCGTCTGCAAAAGCGGAATGAAAGACAGCTGGAAATCCGGGTCGGCAGTTTAAAGCTGGCGGATGATTTAATCCCGGTTGCGGCAAACGAACAGGTCAGTTTAAACCCGCGCGACAGATACGAATTAAACCGGCAACTATTAGCGACCGTGACGCCGGCGGAGGTGAACGCCGATTTTCGTCAGCTCATGGCGCAGCCGGCGAAGCTGCTGCTGATTACGCAACCTTATCCGGCGAAAAAGCTGCCGTTTAACGTGACGGATATTGAACGCCAATGGGAACATGCCGCCGCCACAACGCAACAAACGGCGGCGCGCACGGAACATAACGCGTTGTTGCCACCGTTAAATCTGCCGCCGGCGCCGGTCAGCAAAGCGGTTTATCATCCGCAGGGCAATATTACGGAATTTACCCTACACAACGGCAGCCGCCTGATTTACCATTATTCGGATAAGCAACCGGGACAGGTGTATTTTAAAGCGCTGACCGACGGCGGATTGCGTTCCGTGGCGCAGGCGGATTATCACCGGCTGCGCGCCGCCGTGAGCATGGTGGACGAGACGGGAATCGGCACGTTGTCACAGGAACAAATGCAGCATTTATTTACCCAAAAGCAGTTGGTCTTTTCCACCTTATTGAATGACGATTATCAGGGCTTTGTGGGCGTTGGCAAAACCGATGCGCTGGAAACGCTGATGACATTGTTTCGTCTCAAACTGGCTGCCAGCCCGATTTCGCCACGCGTGTGGCGGCAATACAAACAGGAAACCGCACAGTATTTTGCCGACGCCGATAAAGAAACCGAATTTATGCAGGCGGTGGCCGCACGGCGTTATCCCGGCTCGGAAACCGTGTACAGCCGGCATAAGGCGCAGAGCCTGAATGCCGACGGCGCAACCTTATCCCGCTTATACCAGAGCATGATTAACGGAAAAACGGATTTCACTTATTTTATTATCGGCGATGTGCCGGAGGCGACCGTTAAATCGCTGGCGGAAAAATACCTTGCCAATGTCGAGGTTAAACGCCAGCATCGCACTTTCCGGCCGTTGCGCGCCAGCGTGCCGGCGCAGCGCTTTGTGCTTAAGGGACTGACGGAGCCGAGAGCCGAAGTGGAATTATATTTAACTGCGGAAAATCACTGGCGGGCGGAAGACGAATATCTACTGGAGGTGTTGGCCGATATTATGCAGGAAAAACTGCGCATCACGTTACGCGAGCAACAAAGCGGCATTTATTCCGTCAACACTTGGTTGTCGCAGGAGCCGCACAGCACGCAGATTGAAGGCAAAATCACCTTCAGCTGTGCGCCGGAACGGGCGGACGCGTTGCTGGATTTAACTCACCGGATTTTGGATCAACTGGCCGAACAGGGGATAAGCGAACAGGAAGTGGCAAAAAAACGGGCGGAAAAGCAAATACAGATTAAACAGCAGTTTGATTCGTTGCTGTATGTGGCGGAAAAGATCGAACAGAGCTACCGCTTGGATCATTCGCCGCGCCTGATTTATTTGTATCAGCAGCTGGATCAGATTGTCACGAAAACAAATCTGGATCGCGCCGCGGCACGCGTACTGAAACGCAGCGGACGCTTTGAGGCCATTCTGACCCGTTAAAAAGTGCGGTAAAAAAAAGACGGATTTTTTAATAAAAAGGCGCGCCGATTGTGATTAAAGCGGGTTAAAAGTGCGGTAAAAAAAGACGGATTTTTTAATCCGTCCTGCCGGCGGATTACAGATAGCTGACCAAGTGGCGGAAATCCGCCGCTTTCGGTTCGCGCGGAATTTTTTCCTCGCCGCGGCCCAGCATCAGAAACGCGATAATCTTATCGTTTTCAGTGCAACCTAACGCATTGCGCAGGTCGTTGCCGTTTACCCAAGGGCCGGTTACCCATACGTTATCGAACCCCTGCGCATTGGCCGCCAGCTGCATAGCATAGGTTGCGCAGCCGGCAGCCAGTGTTTGCTCCCAGGCGGGCACTTTGGCGATGTCGGTATTAATTTTGGCAACGACGGCGATGATCATCGGCGCGCGCAAGGCCAAATCCTCGGCTTTTTTTAACCGCTCTTCGCCTAAATTAAATTCATGCACCGCACTTTTCAGCAGCGCGGCAAAGCGCGGCAGGCCGTCTTTTTCGATCACCACAAAATGGTAAGGCTGTAATTTGCCGTGATCCGGGGCGTGCAGCGCGGCCTGAAAAATCTGTTCCAGCTGTTGTTTATTCGGCGCCGGCGGTTGCAGTTTTTTTTCCGAACGGCGGGTGGTCAGCAAATGTAGTGCGTCCATAAATTCTTCCTTTCAATGTAGTAAAAAGTGCGGTCTAGTTTAGCATATTTTTTTAATTCGGATTTATTGAAATGGTGGGTTGTGATATGTTATGAACCTTGGTGACGGCGCCGCTTCGGCGTAAAATAAAACGGCGCATCAATGGCGCTGAATGTTGAGCTTGTTATTAAACCTGACAGAGAAATTATGCGACTTATTATTAAATGTCTGAAATTGTGTTGGCGAATGCTGAATTTTATTCGTGATTTGGTCATGAATGTGGTGTTTTTATTTTTTGTCTTATTCCTTGGGACGATAATCAGCCTGACGGCCGGACTGGTGTATAAAGAAAATGCGGCGCTTAACGGCGATCAGGGCGCGCTGATGCTGAATCTCGACGGCTATCTGGCGGATAACCGTGATGACAGCATGTCATGGCGCAACACCCTGAAACAGCTGGATAACCAATATGTGCCGCGCCAGATTTCCACCTTTGATGTGGTGTATGCGGTCAGTACCGCCGCGCAGGATGAACGCATTAAAGGGCTGGTGCTGGATCTGAACCGCTTTGACGGGGCGGATTTGCCGGCGCTGAATTATGTCGGCAAAGCGATTGAACGCTTCAAACAAAGCGGCAAACCGGTTATCGCTTATGCGGATAACTATACGCAGAAACAATATTTGCTGGCCAGTTATGCCGATGAGATTTATCTCAATCCGATAGGTCAGGTGGCGATCGAAGGCATGTCGGCGGAAAATCTGTATTTTAAATCTCTGCTGGACAAACTGGCGATAACCCCGCATGTTTTCCGCGTCGGCACCTATAAATCCGCGGTGGAGCCGTTTTTGCGCGACGATATGTCGGCGCAGGCCAAAGCCAATATGCAGCAATGGCTGGGGGAAATGTGGCACAGTTACAAAGCCACCGTTGCCCATAACCGCAGCATTACGCCGCAGGCGGTTTTGCCGGAAGGTCAGACCTATCTGCGCCAATTGCAGGCGTTGGGCGGCGACAGTACGGCTTATGCGAAACAGCGTAATCTGGTTACTCAGGTTGCCGACAGATTCACTTTAGAGCAAAAACTGACCGCACTTTTCGGCAAAAATGACGACGGTGAGGTGAAATCCGTTGAGCTGGATCGCTATTTGGCGAGTTTGCCGGATCGGATGACGGCGGACGGTGAGCATAAAATCGCCGTGATCAATGTGGAAGGCACCATTATCGACGGTGACAGTGAAGATCAGGATGTGGGCGGCGACAGTATCGCGGCGTTATTGCGTCAGGCTTATGAGGATGAGGCGGTCAATGCGGTGGTGCTGCGGGTCAACAGCCCGGGCGGCAGCGCCTTTGCCTCGGAGCTGATTCGTCAGGAAGTGGATAATCTGCAACAAGCCGGCAAGCCGGTGGTGGTGTCGATGGGCGGAATGGCAGCCTCCGGCGGTTATTGGATTGCAAGCACGGCGGATTATATTGTGGCGGATCCGAATACGATTACCGGCTCGATCGGCATTTTTGCGCTGTTCCCGACCTTTGAAAACACCATTAAACAGGCGGGCATTTCGGCCGACGGCGTGGCGACGACGGAACTGAGCCGCGGTTCGGCCTTCAGCGGATTGCCGTCGCTCAACGGCGAGATTATGCAGCTGGAAATCGAGCACGGTTATGATCGGTTTCTCTCTTTAGTCAGCAAAGGGCGCAATATGCCGAAAGCGCAGGCCGACAGCATTGCGCAGGGGCAGGTTTGGCTCGGCACGGAGGCGTATAAGCATCAGCTGGTTGATGAATTGGGCGATTTTGATGCCGCAGTCAATAAGGCCGGCGAGCTGGTTAACCGCAAACGGAGCGCAGAAAAACAGGTGGCGCAGTTTGCCGTCGAATGGCTGACGGAAGAGGATAACTCTTTCTTAGGCATGTTGATGAGCGATTTCAAACGCGGCAGTCAAAACCTGTTGAAACAGACGGTGGCGCAATTTATCGTTTTCCCGCAGGAATTCGGGCAAATCAGAAAGCAGCTGAATCTGCTGGAGCGGTTTAATGACCCGAAAGGGCAGTATCTGTACTGTATAAATTGCGCTACCGTGCGCTAAACGCAGAAAACGCAGAAAACGCAGAAAACGCAGAAAAAAATCACCGCACTTTTGAAAGCCGGATAGCACGCCATGTTATCCGGCTTTATGTTTGGCAAAAAGAAAAAAGTGATAAAAGCGGTTGAATTTTAGTGTATTTAAGTGTAATTTAATCCGTACATTTGATGTATATAAAAATTTACAAAAAAGGAAAGCGAAAATGATGAACGTGACACACAAAGACAGTATCCATAATGTGAATATTGTGCATGAAAAAGTGTTGATTACCCCGCACGAATTAAAAGCGAAGCTGCCGCTACCGGCGGAACTGCGCCGCCAAATCGAACAATCGCGCCGCGATATTGCCGATATTATCCATAAAAAGGATAACCGTTTATTGGTGGTTATCGGCCCTTGCTCCATTCATGATCCCCTTGCTGCGGTGGAGTACGGGCAGCGGTTGAAAGCGCTGTCCGATGAATTGAAAGAGACATTATACATTGTAATGCGGGTGTATTTTGAAAAACCCCGCACCACCGTCGGCTGGAAAGGGTTGATTAACGATCCGAAAATTGACGGCAGTTTTGATGTGGAACACGGCTTGCACATTGCCCGCCAGTTGTTGCTGGAACTGGCGGAAATGGGTTTGCCGCTGGCGACTGAAGCGCTGGATCCGATTACTCCGCAATATATGGCGGATCTGTTCAGCTGGTCGGCAATCGGCGCGCGTACTACCGAATCGCAGACGCATCGCGAGCTGGCATCCGGGCTGTCGATGGCGGTAGGATTCAAAAACGGTACCGACGGCAGTCTGGCAACCGCGATTAACGCGATGAAAGCCGCGTCGATGGGACACAGTTTTATCGGCATTAACCAGCGCGGACAGGTGAATTTACTGCATACCGCGGGCAATCCGGACGGCCATGTGATTTTACGCGGCGGCAAACATCCGAACTATCAGGCGGAATTTGTCAGTCAGTGTGAGCAGGCATTGCATGCGGCGGGGCTGGAAAGTGCGATTATGATCGATTGCAGCCACGGCAATTCCAATAAAGACTATCGCCGTCAGCCGGCGGTGGCGGAAGAGGCGGTGCGCCAGATTGTCAACGGTAACCGCGCCATTATTGGCTTAATGCTGGAAAGTAATCTTTACGCCGGTAATCAAAGTGCGGAGCAGCCGGTCAGCGACATGCAATACGGCGTATCCATTACCGACGCCTGTATCGATTGGGACACTTCGGAGCGGCTGTTAAGAACTATGGCGGCGGCATTAGGCAAAAAGGCATGATTTAAACCGCGCGAATTGTCTCGTTGTTGTTATAATGATTGCCCTGAACGGGATGGTTTATATCATAAGGAAATCAATAAGTGGATGCGCTGAAAGAACTGAGAACCGAAATCGATACTCTGGATCGGGAATTATTACAATTATTTGCCAAACGACTGGCGCTGGTAAAGCAAGTCGGTGAACTCAAGCACCGGCACGGCTTGCCGATTTATGCGCCGGAACGGGAGGCGGATATGCTGGCGGCAAGACGGCGGGAGGCGGAAAAAATCGGTGTGCCGGCGGATCTGATAGAAGATGTGTTGCGCCGTTTAATGCGCGAATCCTATAGCCGGGAAAATCAGTTCGGCTTTAAAACCGTCAATCCCGCTATCCGAAAAATTGTGATTGTCGGCGGCAAAGGGAAGCTGGGGGCATTATTCGGACGTTATTTAACTCTGTCCGGTTATACGGTGCAGGCGCTGGGCAGTCAGGATTGGGCGCAGGCGGAAACGATTTTAGCCGGCGCCGATGTGGTGATTGTGTCAGTGCCGATTGTCAAAACCGTGGAAACCATAGAACGGCTGAAACCGTATTTAACGGAAAACATGCTGCTGACCGATTTAACCTCGGTTAAACGTGCGCCGTTAGCAAAAATGCTGGAAGTGCATCGCGGTGCGGTGGTGGGGTTACACCCCATGTTCGGCCCGGATATCGCCAGTATGGCAAAGCAGGTGGTGGTGTGCTGTGAGGGGCGCGATGCGGCGCGTTATCAGTGGCTGCTGGATCAGATTCGGATCTGGGGAGCGACAATCTATCAGGCGGATGCCGCCGAACATGACCGCAGTATGACTTATGTGCAGGCGCTGCGCCATTTTGCCACCTTCGCCAACGGCCTGCATTTATCCAAGCAGCCGGTACAATTGTCTCAGTTACTGGCATTGTCTTCACCGATTTATCGGCTGGAGCTGGCGATGATCGGTCGCTTATTCGCCCAGGACGGCGCACTGTACGCCGATATTATTATGGATAAACCGGAAAATCTGGCGGTCATCGAAAGTCTGCAACAAAGTTATGCGGAAAGTCTGGCATTTTTTGAAAACGGCGATAAACAAGGCTTTATTGATTGTTTTAACCGGGTACGGCAATGGTTCGGCGACTATTCACAGCAGTTTCTGAACGAAAGCCGCCAGCTGCTGCAACAGGCTAATGACAATCGCCGCCATTGACGGCACATGTTCTCAGGCGTCATCGCACGGCGCCTGATTAAAAATTCCGCACAGATAATTTAAATCTTTGATACATCTCACAGAATCGAATTTCCATCAGGGATTTTCGCCTCATTATTCTCTATGATAACCCTATTCCGGTTTATTCAGAGAGGAGCCGTTATGAACACTCAGGCACAAAAACACATTTCGCAGCGCATCCGGCAGGCGTTAAGTCAAATGGAAAATCAAACCCTGGCTCAGGATCTATGGCATATTCTGGGCGAGCAGCATTTTCAGGGATTTTTACCGCACTTTGTGGTTCGCCATTTGTGTGAAAAATATCGCATCACGGATAAACAGCTGGCATTGGCGCTGTTGCCGCTCAGCGCCTGTTATGCCAATCCGACGATTTCTCATTTCAGCGTAGGCGCCGTGGCAAAAGGCGAAAGCGGACATTTTTATTTCGGCGCCAATCAAGAATTCTGCGCCACACATATTCAGCAAACCATCCACGCCGAGCAAAGCGCCATTGCGCACGCTTGGATGCGCGATGAAACGCGCCTGACCGATATTACCGTAAATTACACGCCGTGCGGCCATTGTCGTCAGTTTATGAACGAATTGAACAGCGCCGACATATTACGCATCCATTTACCGCATAATCAGAATAATTTACTGGATCAATATTTACCCGACGCGTTCGGGCCGAAGGATTTGAATATTGCTCATCGTTTATTTGATCAGGAAGATCACGGATTACAATTCTCCACCCAGGACATGCTTGTCCGCACCGCAGTTCAGGCCGCTAACCGTGCGCATGCGCCTTATTCCCGCTGTTATTCCGGAGTGGCGATTCAATTGCAGGATCAACAAATATTTCACGGCAGCTATGCGGAAAATGCCGCCTTTAATCCGAGCCTGCCGGCATTGCAAAGCGCATTGAACTATTTATTGTTAAACGGCAATGAAGTGGAAAATATTGCGCGCGTCGTACTGGTGGAACGACCGCTCACCCTGTCTTACCGCACAATGGCGGAAGAGCTGCTGGCGTATTTGGGCGAAGTAAAACTGGAGTATATTGCGCTATAAAAGTGCGGTGATTTTTAACGTAGTTTATACCTTCAGCAGAAAACGAAGAAAAAACGACCGCACTATCGCGTTTATGCTTAAATTCTGCGCTATTGAAACAATATCTGCATTTTGTAGTTAAATTTTCAAATTTGTTGTGCTAGAATTCATTCCATCAAAAGTTGACGTCCGTGTGGTGGAATTGGTAGACACGTTAGATTCAGGTTCTAATGCTTTCGGGCAGTGCAGGTTCAAGTCCTGTCACGGACACCATATTACAGTACTTTGAAATTTTCAAAGAGATAGAAAACCAGAACAGATAATGTTCTGGTTTTTTGTTTGTCCGCTAAAAATCCCTTTCTATAAGGATTAATTTTTATCTAAAAAAGATACCCCTCTAAATCAAGATTTAGAGGGGTAGAGCTTTGCGTTAATCTTTTCAGATAACTTATTGTAACTTGATTATAACATTGCGAAATATAAATGGGCGTTACAACTATTAAGATTAATTTATAAATTTCAATCAAAAAACCACCGCACTTTGAGTTTAACGCTGCGCTATTTTTTCCAGATGATATGGTATTCTCGCCCTTCTTCGCGGTGAGATATCAAAAATTTAGCGAAAATATCGTCCATTTCATCCTGTTCGTTGAGCAGGCCGATCCAGACTTCGGCGTAGTCTTCGGGGTCAATCAGGACACCGATTTCCTGTTCCCAGTCTTCGGCGGTTTCGACGAATTCAACGGCGCCGCGTTCTTCAAACTGTAGGTTAAACAGCAGAATGTCTGCCGGATCGAGATTTTCTCCCGCCATTTCAAGAAAAATATCGTAGGCGATATCAATTGCGCTATCGGGATCAAGCGGCTGGATGTGATTGGTCATAGTCATTCTCTGTAAACCGGTAAAGTTAAATCGGCGTTATGATAGCATAAAATAAAAAGTGCGGTCGATTTGATTTGCGTTTATCGCTTGCGGCAGGCTAAGCTGCCGGTGCGTTGTGATGTATTTATGTCGTCGCCGTATAAGCGACGGACGGGCAAGGGCATAACGATGGCGAATCCGAAATTCGCCATTGTAGGCTGTCGGTCGGTTATTTTTCCGCTTTCAGAATGCCGGAAGAACCCTCGGAATAATCCCGCGGCTGGCCGTCTTTATTCTGAGCGGTATGTTCGTCCGGTTCGTTATTATGCACGATAAGATTCTGCGTGAATAATGCCTTATCCGCCAGTTCGGGCAGCATTGCGGTGGATGATGAAGCCAGATGGCGATAAAGTTTCTGGTAATCCTGTGCCAGGGTTTTCAGCAGCTCGGCGCTTTCGGCGAAATGTTTTTCCAGCTGTTGTTTTTGAGTACCGAGTTCGTTTTTGACCTGCTGTAGTTCCGCTTCGGTTTTCACTTGTTTTTTCACCGAACCTTTGGTTAAACGTAACAGCAGATACCCGATAATTACGCCGACAACCAGACCGATAAGCGCAGCCTGCCACATTTCGCCAGTCCAACTTTGCATAATATACTCCTTATAGGTGTGAGCGAAAAAGATCGTTTGTTAGCATAACGTTAAATTGAATTGATTTCTTTGCGCCGGATCACAGTATGATAAATCGGCGCGCAGCCTTTTACGCGCCGATGTGCACAAAGAGCGGTTTAGCGCCAGTTTTCGCGTTTTGCTTTTTGCAGTTTTGCATAGGCGGTCAGCAATTTCTGATGAGCGTGAAAATGCTGTAGTCGTTCGTCGTCGGCGGGCAAATCGTAAAACGGATTGCCGCCCTGTATGGCTTGCCAGGCAAATTCCAGCGCCGTTTTACCGTACATTTTCTCAAATACCATGCGGTATTGTTCCAGTGTGCGGGTTTGGTCGGCAAACAGCTCCAGAGAGCTGATTAAACAGCGGTAATAATTGGCGCGCGCGGCGCTGAAAACCGAAGCATTCATATTTAATGTCCAGTTCGCCCATTCCAGCGCATTGTCCAGATCCTGCAAGGCCAGATACAGCATGGATTTTAATTCCCCGATGCGCAGCGTTGTCCAGCCCGATTGAGCGGGGGCGACAATACCGATAAATTCACGCACTCTGGTGGCATCGTCAATGCCTTGTTCATCCAGCTCCGTCAGCAGTTCCTGATAGGTTTCGCGGTCGTGATGGAAATGCGGCAGATCCAGCAAAATTTCCCGCCAGTCCATGCCCATGTTGTTATTGGCGTAAATCAGATCATCGGCAGGGTAAATATCCGACATGCCGGGTACGATAATGCGGCAGGCGTACACACCCAGATGGGTGTAATCCATAATATATACCTCTTTTTGCAGCGCCCGGAAAATCGCCATCAGATTATCGTATTCCTGATGGGTATCGCCGGAAAAATCCCAATCGGCGAACGGATAATCCGCCTCTTGTTTGAACAAATCCCATGAAATCAGCCCGCTGGAATCAATAAAATGAGTTTCCAGATTGGCATGGTCGGCCACATCATGATTATTGAACGACGGCGGGGTGAACACATCCAGATCCTTTAAGCTGCGCCCTTGCAATAATTCCGTTACCGTGCGCTCCAATGCCACCTGAAAGTTCGGATGGGCGCCGAAAGAGGCAAAACAAGTGCCGTTGTGCGGATTCAGTAAAATCACGCAAATGACGGGATATTGGCCGCCCAACGAGGCGTCATAAGCCAAAATCGGAAAACCTTCCTCTTCCATTTTCCGGATTGACGCCTGCACGGAAGGATAGCGCGCCATCACCTGTTGCGGGATCAACGGCAGGCTGATCGCCTCGGCGATAATTTTATTTTTCACATAGCGCTCAAACACTTCCGACAGGCCTTGCACGCGGGCTTCATACAGGGTATTGCCGGCGGACATGCCGTTGGACACATACAGATTTGCGATAAGACTTTGCGGAATATAAACCGTGCGTTGATCCGACTGGCGTACATAAGGCAACGCCACAATGCCGCGCTCCGCGTTGCCGGATTGCAAATCGACCAGCAATTCCGGCGTTAGTTCATGATTGGGATCATAATAATCCAGCAGTTCCTGATTTAATATGCCTTCCGGCAGCTGGGCGTCATTTTCAATCGGAAACCATTTTTCCGACGGATAATGCACGAAATCGCCGTTGGCGATGTCCTGACCGAGATAAAAATCGGCGAAGAAATAATTGGTGGACAGACGTTCAAAATATTCGCCCAGCGCAGAGGCCAGCGCGGCTTTCTTGCTGGCACCCTTACCGTTGGAAAAACATTGCGGGCAGTCTTTGTCGCGAATATGCACGGACCAGACATTCGGCACCGGATTCAGCCACGAGGCTTCTTCAATATGAAAGCCAAGTGCGGTCAGTTTTTGTTGAAATTTGGCGATACTTTCTTCAAGGGCGGCATCTTTACCGGGAATAAAGGTTTGTGCTGTCATGGGCTTTTCTCTTGTGGGTTAAAGCTGTGCATAATAGGGGAGTTTGGCGGGGCGGGCAAGTATAATCTACCGTCGCTTGCCCGTGCAGAGCGCATTTTGCCGTTTAGTTTTCCTTAATCTGCTTAAAGGCGCTTGCCGGTTCGAGATTGCCGGCGGTGCGAAAGGCCATTTTCTGCGGTTGCAGGGTAAGCGGATATACGCGTTTTTGCGCACAGATTACGGTTAATGGCGAAAACAGCCGCTGTTCAGGGCGCAAGGGTAAATGCTGTTGCGCCAGAATATCGAAATTCAGCAGTTCCAGCCAATCGATAACCCGGCACAGTAAATATTGCCGGAAAGGAAAAGGCGTTTGATGTTTCAGACCGAGCGAGCGCTTAAACAACAGTCGGCTGAACGGATTAAACAGTGAAATAAACAAATAGCCGTCATCACGGAGTACGCGGTTGACTTCGCGCAGAATCTGGTGCGGATCCTGACTGAAATTTAAAATATTGATCATCAGACAGGCATCAATGGCGTTTTCAACGAAAGGCAGCTCCAGCGGGCTTGCCTGTATCAGCGAGAGAGACTGAGCGGCGCAAAGTGCGGTCAGATTTTCATCGATTTCGGCGGACACAACCATTTGGTGACAGCGCGCTGCATCACAACGGATTGCGGCGCTAAGGCCACCGATTTTTAACAGCTGATCGCCGGGAATTTTCGCAAACCAATTGGCAAAATAGCGGTTAAGTGCATTACAATACTGATCGCCGCGCTGTAACTGCTGCCAGCTGGTAGGCTGATTCATGGCGGTGGGGTATTTTGCGTTCCATTTCATTATTAACCTCGAGGATGATTGCATGTTATTTCCGATTCCTGCGCTTCATGATAACTATATTTGGGTTTACGGACGAGAAAATTTGCCCGTAATTGTGATCGATATTCCGGAAACGAAGCCGTTGTTCGACTTTTTAGCACAGCATCAACTGACGGTGGAGGCGCTGCTGCTGACGCATAAACATGATGATCATGTAGGCGGCGTGGCGGCATTTAAGCAGGCTTATCCGCAACTACCGGTTTTCGGCCCGGCGGAAACGGCGGATAAAGGCGCAACCCGAATTGTTGACCAAGGCGAAATCCGCACAGCCCATTACCGCATTCAGGTCATCCCCTGCGGCGGACATACGGCACAGCATGTCAGTTTTGTGATCGACGGACATTTATTTTGCGGCGATACGTTGTTTTCCGCCGGCTGTGGCCGCGTATTCAGCGGCGATTATGCGCAGATGTTTGCCTCGCTGCAACGGCTGAAAGCGCTGCCCGATGAAACGCTCCTGTGTCCGGGGCATGAATATACCCTGAGCAATCTGGCTTTTGCCGCCACGCTGGCGCACAATCAGGTCGCAGTGCGCCGCTATCAGGAACAGGTTAAATTATGGCGGGCGGCGAATCAGCCCAGCGTGCCGACAACATTAGGCTTTGAGAAAACCATTAATCCGTTTTTACAGGCCACCACGGCGGCGGAATTTACCGCCTTGCGCAAAGCGAAAGATAATTTCTAATCAAATCAGGTTATTCTGATCAAAAATAAAGAATCCGATTTGCTACAGTGAACATAATTGCTTAAAATGACAGGGATTTATTTTTCCGTTTTGAGTGTGTGGGGATGTTGAGCGCAAAGTGCGGTCAATTTTCAACAAATTTATGACAATTCTTGTGTTAGGTATCAACCATAAAACCGCTTCCGTGGCATTGCGTGAAAAGGTCGCTTTTTCTGATGAAAAGCGGCTTTTGGCATTACGGCAAATCCGGCAGTCCGCACTGGCCGACAGCGCGGTAATCCTCTCCACATGCAACCGCACGGAAGTGTATTTGCATAATAAACAGATCCCGCCGCAGGAAGCCGCGCAGTGGCAGCAACGCTGTATCAACTGGTTTGCCGGGGCGCATGGTTTAAACGTGGATGATCTGAACGATTGCCTGTATTCGGCGCAAAATCAACAGGCTACTGCGCATTTAATGCGCGTTGCCTGCGGGCTGGACTCTCTGGTATTGGGCGAGCCGCAGATTTTAGGTCAGGTAAAACAGGCATATCAAATCAGTGAGCAGTTTTATCAGCGCCACGACGGTGCGGTATCCGGTGAGTTTTCGCGGCTGTTTCAGAAAACCTTCGCCACGGCCAAACGGGTGCGCACGGAAACCGATATCGGTGAAAATGCGGTTTCCGTCGCTTATACGGCCTGTACGCTGGCGCGTCAAATCTTCGATAGCCTGCGCAAACTGAACATCCTGTTGGTCGGCGCCGGGGAAACCATAGAACTGGTCAGCCGCCATTTGCTGCGTCACGGAGTAAAAAGCCTGACTATTGCAAACCGCACCTTAGCCCGCGCGCAGGCGCTGGTCGAAAAACTGGAGACGGATCAGTATATTCAGGTGTTGTCATTACCTGAATTGCAGCAAGGCCTGGATCTGGCGGATATTATTATCAGCTCGACCGGCAGCCAGCAGATTCTGATTACGCAGGATATGGTGCGGCAGGCACAGCAAAAGCGGCATTATCAACCGATGCTGATTGTGGATATTGCCGTGCCGCGCGATGTGGAGGAAGCCGTCGGCGAGCTGGAAAGCGTTTATCATTATACGGTGGATGACTTACAGCATATTATCCAGCGCAATGTCAGCCGCAGGGAACAAGCCTCGGCGCAGGCGGAAACGATTATCCGGCAGGAAAATCAGGATTTTTATCAATGGCTGAAAGTGCATCAGTTTTCCGGCTTGATCCGCACTTATCGCAACAGCGCCGAACAAATCCGTCAGGAGCTATTGGAAAAAGCGCTGTTATCCCTACAGCAGGGCGAAAACCCTGAGCGCCTGTTACAGGAACTGAGCTATAAACTGACCAACAAGCTGCTTCACCAACCGACGAAAGCGATGCAGAATATGGTGAAATCCGGCAATGCACAGGGCTTGCAGGCATTTTCCGACAGTCTGGACGGCGTAGCGGAAGAATAAAGGTCATGAAAAAAGTGCGGTGTTTTTTACCGCACTTTTTCTTTTCACCGTACTTTTTCTTTTTACAGCACGATAGTTTTATTTTGATAGACAAAAATCCGATCGTGCAGCGCAAGATCCAGCGCGCGGGTCAGCACGCTTTTTTCCACATCACGCCCTGCGCGCATCATGGCATCGGCGCTGTAGGTATGGTCGATATTGATCACGTTTTGCATGATAATCGGGCCTTGATCCAGTTCGTTATTAATAAAATGGGCGGTCGCGCCGATAATTTTTACTCCGCGCTCATAAGCCTGTTGATAAGGTCTGGCGCCGATAAACGCCGGCAGGAAGGAATGATGAATATTAATCACTCGGTTCGGATAACGGGCGACAAACTGGGGATTAAGCACGCGCATATATTTTGCCAGTACGATGTAATCCGGGGCGTATTGGTCGATTTTTTCCGCCAGAAGCCGGTCATGCTCAACCCGGCTCAAGCCTTCGTGGCTTACGCAGTGAAACGGCACGTCAAAGCGCTCTACGAGGCTTCTTAGGGTTTCATGGTTGCCGATGACCGCGGCAATGTCCACATCCAGACCGCCGTAATAGTTTTTCATCAGAATATCGCCGAGACAATGGGCTTCTTTGGTGACCAGAATCACAATCCGTTTGCGCTTGGCACCGATTAAGCGGTTATTGGTGCCTTGCGGCAGGCTGAATGCCAAATCCGCGAGTAAGGTTTCCGGATTAAAAATACCCTGTAATTCGGTACGCATAAAAAAATGTTTGGTTTCAAAATCCACAAATTGATTATTATGAATAATGTTCAACTGGTGTTTATAACAAATATTGGTAATTTTGGCGATTAAACCTTTATCGTCAGGACAATCGGTCAGTAATATTTTATTTTCGATCATAATATTGTGCCGCAGTGCGTGTCAGGTGATAAAAAAGCAAAAACCCATAAATATAATTAAATATGGGTTTCGGATAAATAATAAATGCGGTTAAATTTCAAAATCAGTTAATGATTTTCCCGCATTCAGCGCATTTTGAATCGCGCGTGGCGTTCTTCCCTGACCGGTCCAGGTTTTGCTTTCGCCGTTTTCATCGGTATAGCGGTATTTGGCGGGGCGCGGCGTTCTTTTTTTGCGTGGCGGGGTGGCTTCCGTATTCAGGATTTCGGCTAGTTCTTCGGCGGTGATGCCGTCTTGTTTTAATAATGCTCTGTATTTTTCAATCCGTTCCTGACGTTCGGCTTCCTGCTGTTGTAAGCGGGCGGCGGCTTCCCGTTTTTCCGTCGCAACGGCTTGTAATTTATCCAAAATACTTTCTAATTGTGGCAATGTTAATTCACGGGCCGCTGCACGCAGACTGCGAATATTTGTTAATGTTTTTAATATTTCGCTCATTTTTATTCCTCTGGAATGATTAAGAATTAATAAAAGAGATTTAAATCGGTCGCTGCATAATAACGAAAATATGCGGTAAGGTAAATCTTATTTTAAATTAAATCACCTGTTTTTTTATATGGGGAGGCGAAAAGTGCGGTTAAAAAATAAAAAATTTTTATTTTTGCTCTTGGCATTTTTATCAACTTATTGTAATCTTTGCTGCGTCCTATGTATGTAGAGGTGCAGCTATTATAAGTATTTTTTCTGAGTGGATAGCGATGAGGGAAAAGGAAAGGAATGGTTGCCGAAATCAGTTAAGAGTCATCTTAATTGGTTGGGGGCGTCATCGAAAGAGACGTCACTGTCATAGTCTTGTTAGTCACTATGGAGCGCTACTGGTTAGGTTAGGTCATGACTTGTTTACCTGCCTTTTTATTTTAAATCATACCCATCCTTTAAAATAGTTAACTTCAGTGGTTCTCCCTTATTTTTAGGTAGAACATAAATGGAACTTGTAGATTATTCCTCCTCCTTGTGGTCGGTTGTACCGCCGATTCTGGCTTTATTGCTGGCAATTATTACGCGTAAAGTGATTTTGTCGTTAAGTGTCGGGATTATTGTCGGGTCATTCATGCTGGCGGATTTTCATCCCGGCGATGCGCTGACTTATTTATTCGGTAATGTGGCTTCGCTGGTGTATCGCGGTGAAGACGGTCTGAATTTCGACACCATCAATATCATTTTATTTTTATTATTATTGGGTATTCTGACCGCACTTTTAACCGCCTCGGGCAGTAACCGGGCTTTTGCCGAATGGGCGCAGAAGCGGATTAAAGACCGTCGCGGCGCGAAACTGATGGCGGCGTCGCTGGTTTTCGTCACTTTTATCGACGATTATTTTCATAGTCTGGCGGTGGGCGCAATTGCCCGTCCGGTTACGGATAAATTCAATGTCTCGCGCGCCAAACTGGCCTATATTCTGGATTCCACCGCTGCGCCGATGTGCGTAATGATGCCGGTATCCAGTTGGGGGGCGTATATTATTACGCTGATTTCCGGCTTGCTCGCCTCGTATGCGATGACGGATTATTCGCCGATCGGTGCGTTTATGGCGATGAGTGCGATGAACTTTTATGCGATTTTTTCCATTCTGATGGTGTTTTTCGTGGCCTATTTTTCCTTTGATATCGGTTCTATGGCAAGACATGAGAAGCGGGCGCTGGAAAAGGGCAACGAAAGCGAAGACGTGCAGTCCGGCGTCACCGGCCATGTGCGTAATCTGTTTTTGCCGATCATCGTGTTAATCGCCGCAACGGTTTCCACCATGTTATACACCGGTAATCAGGCACTGGCGGCGCAAGGACAACCGTTTTCAGTATTGGGCGCCTTTGAAAATACGACCGTCGGCATTTCGCTGGTTGTGGGCGGTTCCGCCTCCATTGTGATGGTCACGCTGTGCATTTTGTTTGACCGTCAGATCAGCATGGCGGATTATGTGAAATCCTGGTCGGTAGGGATGAAATCCATGCTCGGCGCCATTTTAATTCTGTGTTTTGCCTGGACGATTAATAATGTGGTCGGCGATATGAAAACCGGGACTTATTTGTCCGGTCTGGTGTCGGGGAATCTGCCGGTCGCCGTACTGCCTGCGCTGTTGTTTGTTTTAGCCTCGGTGATGGCGTTTTCAACCGGCACCAGCTGGGGAACGTTCGGGATTATGCTGCCGATTGCCGCTGCCATTGCGGCAAATGCCGCGCCGGAGTTAATGCTGCCTTGTCTGTCGTCGGTGATGGCCGGTGCGGTGTGCGGCGATCATTGTTCTCCGGTTTCCGATACGACGATTTTATCTTCCACCGGAGCGAAATGTAATCATATGGATCATGTAACGACTCAGCTGCCTTATGCGCTCACGGTTGCCGCGGCGACTATTGTCGGCTATCTCATCGTCGGCGTGACGCAGTCGGGACTGTTAGGATTTATTGCGACCGGGGCGAGCTTAGCGACCTTGATTTTCCTGTTTAAGAAGCGCTGATTTGCGATCATTATCACGCTTTCGAATAAAAATATTTAATTTTGTGTAATTTATAAAATGCGGCATAAAGTCGCATTTTTTTGTATTTAAGTGATTTTTTATTTATAAAATTCTTTATTTTTCATAAAAACAATATTTAAATCTGTAAAATTTGTTATTTTATAAGGTTCGTTGCGTAAATTTTGATAGACAAGCCATTCTGATTCGGGTAAAAATATCGACAGAAATTAAACAGTCAGCCGGCAGGAAAAGTGCGGTGAATTTGAGAGGTGAAAATGAAAAAATTATCCGGTGCAGAAATGGTAGTGCAGTCCCTGCGCGATCAGGGCGTTAAATATGTTTTCGGTTATCCCGGCGGTGCGGTACTGGATATTTATGACGCTATTCATACCTTAGCGGGCATTGATCATATTCTGGTGCGTCATGAACAGGCGGCGGTACATATGGCGGACGGCTATGCCCGCGCCACCGGTGAGGTCGGCTGCGTGCTGGTCACTTCCGGACCGGGTGCCACCAATGCGATAACCGGCATTGCCACCGCTTATATGGATTCCGTGCCGTTGGTGATCTTTTCCGGTCAGGTAATGTCGAATCTTATCGGCAGCGACGCGTTTCAGGAATGCGATATGGTGGGCATTTCGCGTCCGGTGGTAAAACACAGTTTTCTGGTTAAACGTGCGGAGGATATTCCCGCCGTCATTAAAAAGGCATTTTATATCGCCTCGACCGGACGGCCCGGCCCGGTGGTGATCGATATTCCGAAAGATGTGGTGAATCCGAACCATAAATATCCTTACCATTATCCGGAAGATATTGCTCTGCGTTCTTATAATCCGACGGTACACGGGCATAAAGGTCAGATAAAAAAAGCGCTGAAAGCCTTACTGGTGGCGAAAAAACCGGTGCTGTTTGTTGGCGGCGGCGCGATTACGGCCAACTGTCATGAACAGTTGAAACAGTTTGCCAAGCGGCTGCATCTGCCGGTTACGTCATCATTAATGGGGCTGGGCGCTTATCCGGGAACCGATGAACAGTTTCTGGGCATGCTGGGCATGCACGGCACTTTCGAGGCCAATACCGCAATGCACCACAGCGATTTGATTCTGGGCATCGGCGTTCGTTTTGATGATCGCACCACCAATAATCTGGCAAAATATTGCCCGCATGCCAAGGTGATTCATATTGATATCGATCCGGCCTCGATTTCCAAAAATGTGCCGGCGGCGATCCCGATTGTCGGCAGCGCCGACAGTGTGCTGGATGAATTTTTAGCCTTGTTGGAAGATGAAAATCTGGTCAGATCGCAGGCGGATCTGAGCGATTGGTGGAAACAGATTGAAGAATGGCGGGCAAGAAAATGTCTGGAGTTTGATCGCCATAGTCAGGTGATTAAACCGCAGCAAGTGATCGAAACCGTTTACCGCCTCACTCAAGGACGCGCCTATGTGGCGTCCGATGTGGGTCAGCATCAAATGTTTACTGCGCTGCATTATCCTTTTGCACAGCCGCGTCGTTGGATCAACTCCGGCGGTCTCGGCACCATGGGATTCGGCTTACCGGCCGCGCTCGGTGTGAAACTGGCTTATCCGCAGGAAACCGTCGTTTGTGTCACCGGCGACGGCAGTATTCAGATGAATATTCAGGAGCTTTCCACCGCACAGCAATATGGGATTCCGGTGGTGATTATTAGCTTAAATAACCGTTTTCTCGGCATGGTAAAACAATGGCAGGATTTGATCTATTCCGGGCGCCATTCGCAGTCTTATATGGATTCGCTGCCGGATTTCGTTAAACTCACCCAGGCCTACGGGCATGTCGGTATTCAGATAGATACGCCGGACGAACTGGAAGAAAAGCTGGCGCAGGCGTTTGCGCAGAAAGATAAGCTGGTTTTTGTGGATGTGAGAGTGGATGAAACGGAGCATGTTTATCCGATGCAGATTCGCGGCGGCGCAATGAATGAGATGATTTTAACTAAACCGGAGAGTGCATAATGCGTAGAATTTTATCAGTCTTATTGGAAAACGAATCGGGCGCATTGTCGCGTGTCGTCG
The DNA here is from genome assembly GCF_964241405.1 of Necropsobacter rosorum. Classification (NCBI taxonomy): domain Bacteria; kingdom Pseudomonadati; phylum Pseudomonadota; class Gammaproteobacteria; order Pasteurellales; family Pasteurellaceae; genus Necropsobacter; species Necropsobacter rosorum. The sequence continues at coordinate 228,321 of NZ_CAXSXF010000002.1, read as the reverse complement.
GCTTATTTTCCCAACGTGCGTTTAATATCGAAAGCCTGACCGTGGCGCCGACCGATGACCCGACCTTATCGCGCATGACCATTGAAGCCTATGGCGATGAGCAGGTGCTGGAGCAGATCGAAAAACAGCTGCATAAATTGGTGGATGTGTTCAAGGTGATGAATCTGAGCGATTGCGACCATGTTGAGCGAGAAGTTATGCTGGTCAAAGTCAAAGCGCAGGGAACCTCAAGAGATGAGCTGAAACGTCTGACGGAAATTTTCCGCGGGCAAATTGTCGATGTGAGCCAAAAATCTTATACTATTCAATTAGTTGGCACTAAAGATAAACTTGATGCTTTCGTGGCGACGGTAAAAGAAGAAAGCCCGATTATTGAAATTGTGCGTTCCGGTTTAATCAGCCTGTCGCGTGGTGAGAAGAACTGTTTGTAACCTGATTGATCAGGCGCTGAAAAGTGCGGTCGGATTTTTAACAGAAAACCGACCGCACTTTATTTTTAATTTAACAATGAATAAATCGGATTTTTGTTGACCGAAATTTAATATTTATGTTAAAAGAATATATGTTTTTTATTATTTTTATTAGGAGAGTAAATGGTTCAATATATTAAGTATTTTATGAAACTCGAGTCGTCCAGCGGTATCATGCTGCTGTTTTTCGCCGCATTTGCCATTTTGTTGGCAAATACTCCGTTAAGTCACTTCTATTTTGATTTTCTTGATGCGCCGGTGGTGGTGCAATTCGGTTCGATCGTCGAAATTAATAAACCGCTTTTAATGTGGGTGAACGACGGGTTTATGGCGGTGTTTTTTATTCTGGTCGGGCTGGAAGTGAAACGCGAATTATTGGTCGGTGCGATTTCCAGCTACCAGAAAGCGATTTTCCCGGCTATCGGCGCATTGGGCGGTATGGTGGTTCCCGCGCTGGTTTACTGGTTGATTAACCGGGATTTTCCTGCCTATCAGGACGGCTGGGCGATTCCCATGGCGACGGATATTGCCTTTGCGCTGGGAGTGCTGGCTCTGTTAGGCAGCCGGGTACCTTTTGCGTTGAAAATCTTTTTGCTGGCGTTAGCGATTATTGATGATTTGGGCGCTATCGTGGTGATCGCTTTATTTTTCTCTCATGATTTGAGTACCCGCGCATTAATATTAGCGACCATCGCTATTATCGGGCTGATTTTGTTGAACCGTTTTAAAGTCTCCAATCTGGGCGCCTATGCGATTGTCGGGCTGGTATTATGGGTTTCAGTGTTAAAATCCGGCGTGCATGCGACATTGGCCGGGGTAATCATCGGCTTTTGTGTGCCGTTGAAGGGCAAACGCGGACGTAAAGTGCTGCATGATATGGAACATGCGTTGGCGCCGTGGTGTTCGTTTTTTATTTTGCCGTTATTTGCCTTTTCAAATGCGGGCGTGTCTTTATCGGGCATGGGCTGGGAAACCCTGACATCGCCACTAACCTTGGGCGTGAGCTTGGGGTTATTGCTGGGTAAACCGCTCGGCGTGTTTTTATTCAGTTATTTCGGCGTCAAATTGGGGATTGCCAGATTATCCGAGGGCATCAACTTTAAGCAGGTTTTTGCCGTGTCGGTATTGTGCGGAATCGGTTTTACCATGTCGATGTTTTTATCCGGCCTTGCCTTCGGCAGCAGCAACAGCGAATTAAATACCTTCGCCCGTCTGGGTATTCTGCTGGGTTCCGGTGCGGCGGCGATCATCGGTTATCTTTTACTGCGCTGTTTTACGCAGCCGAAAATACCGGCGCCGGAAAGCCGTTAAACAATGAAGGGCGACTGATTGTCGCCCTTTTTTATGCGCTAAATGCTGTCGCCCAAATGTATCTGATAGCCTAAATTGATCATACTGCTTTGCTGCGGAATACCATTGAGGCGGTTTAGCAGCTCTTGCGCCGCGGTTTTGCCGATTTCAAGCCGCGGCGTGATGACGGTGGCTAACTGCGGCGTCATGGATTGCCCCACATCATGCCCATGAAAGCCGGCGATGGCGATTTGCTGCGGTATTTTTATTCCCAATCGCTGACACTCAAATAACGCACCGATGGCCAAATCGTCGTTGGTGCAGAATATGCCGTCGGTTGCGGGATATTGATGCAGCGTCTGGCGTAACAGCGTAGCCCCCAAGGTAAACGACGAGGGTTGTTCGGTGATCAGGCTGTGCGGTTGCAAACCGTATTTGCGCATGGCCTGTTCATAACCCTGCATTTTTAGTTTCGTCCGTTTATCCATACGGGCGGTAAAATAAACGACGTGTTTATGCCCGCGTTTAATCATCGTTTCCACCATGGAGTGCGCCGCGGCAATATTATCAAAACCGATGCTCTGGCGGATCCCCACGGCGCTACAGTCCATAATTTCAATCACCGGAATATTGGCCACTTCCAGCATTTTCAGCGTGCGTTTACTGTGCTGATTTTCCGCTAAAATCAGTCCGTCCACATTGTAGGACAGCAGACTTTCTATGCGTTGTTCCTCTTTTTGCTCACTGTAACCGTAGTGCGCCAGCATGGTTTGATAACCGGCATTATCGGTAATCAGTTCAATACCTTTCAGAACATCGGCAAAAACCTGATTGGTCAACGAGGGCAGCAGCACACCGATGGCACGGCTTTTCGCATTGGATAAAATATCCGGCGCCCGGTTCGGAATATAACCGAACTGTTCTATTGCCGCGGCGATTTTCTGTCGGGTATCCGGTGCGACGGAAGCGGGATTACGCAAATAACGGCTGATCGTCATTTTGGTAATGCCGAGATGATCGGCGATATGCTGTAGGGTCGGGCGTTTACGTTTATTCATTGCCATTCAGTAAGTGCTGTTTCGGAGTATTCTAACCCATTAATCGGAAGAGAAAAGAAAAATTTATTAAGCGGCGGTCGAAGATGGCGTGAAGCGGCGCTGAAAAATTTTATCGAAATTAACCGCACTTTATATCTAAAAGCGTATAATGCGAAAACCACTTGTCATTTTATTACTCGCGGGAGAAAAAATATGGAAGCACAACATTCACCACAACATCTTAATGAAGTTCAAAGTGAGCTGGAGGAAACCGTCGCGCATACGGTTCGGCTGACACAATACAGCCACGGTGCAGGCTGCGGTTGTAAAATTTCGCCGAAAGTTCTGGAAACCATATTGCATTCCACCATGGAAAAACGGCTTGACCCTCATCTGCTGGTCGGCAACGAAACCAAAGATGATGCCGCAGTTTATGACATCGGCAATAACATCGGGATTATCAGCACCACCGATTTTTTTATGCCGATTGTTGATGATCCGTTCGATTTCGGCCGCATTGCCGCAACGAATGCGATTAGCGATATTTTTGCGATGGGCGGCAAGCCGATTATGGCCATTGCTATTCTCGGTTTTCCGATTAAATTATTGCCGCCGTCCGTTGCCCGCCGGATTGTGGAGGGCGGTCGTTTTGCCTGTCAGCAGGCGGGGATTTCGCTGGCCGGCGGTCATTCTATCGACGCACCGGAGCCGATTTTCGGGCTGGCGGTAACCGGCATTATCGACACGCAAAAAGTCAAAAAGAACGCTTCCGCACAAGCCGGCTGTAAATTGTATCTGACCAAACCGTTGGGGATCGGCGTGCTGACCACGGCGGAGAAAAAAGGAAAACTCAAATCGGAACATGCGGGATTAGCCACTGAAGTGATGTGCCGCATGAACAGTATTGGCAGTCAGTTCGCCGAGATTGAAGGCGTGACGGCGATGACCGATGTCACCGGATTCGGCCTGTTGGGACATTTGTCCGAAATCTGCGAAGGTTCCCATTTAAATGCGAAAGTGTATTTCGATAAAATCAAAACATTAGACGGTGTGCCGCGCTATATTGAAAAAGGTTGCATACCGGGCGGCACCAGCCGTAATTTCGACAGCTACGGGCATAAAATCGGCCCGATGACGGAGTTGCAGAAAGCGATTTTGTGTGATCCGCAGACCTCCGGCGGCTTGCTGATTGCGGTAAAACCGGAGGCGGAAGCGGACGTTTTCGCCGTCGCCGGTCAGCAGAATATTGAGTTATTTGAAGTCGGCGAACTGATTGAACCGCAGGACGATGCGGTGCTGATTCAGGTGCTCGGCTAAGTGCTGTAAACGGCAGATGGCATTTGCCGTTTGAAGGATATTTGAAGGATAAAGGGCGCATGGGGCGCCCTTTTGCTGTGCGGCGATATTGTCGGCCGGGCGTTTACAGACGGGCGCGGATCAATTCCAGCATCATGTTTATATGCGCGGGCGCGGCGTTTAAGGCCGGAATATATTGAAACGACGTGCCGCCGCTGCGCAAGAACAAGGCGCGGTTTTCCCCATCGATTTCTTCCAGCGTTTCCAGACAATCGCTGGCAAATCCCGGGCAAATCACCGCGATTTTCTGTACCCCCTGCCGGGCGGCGATATGGGTTAATAGCTTGTCCGTATAAGGTTGCAGCCATTCCTCTCGGCCGAAACGGGATTGAAAAGACAAGCCCCACTGGTTTTCCGTCAGCCCTAGGCGATCAACAATTTCCAGCACCGTTTGTTTGCAATATTCGCGGTAATTGTCGCCCTGATGTTCATAGCGCAGCGGAATTCCGTGAAAGGAAAACAGCAAAAACTCATCGGATTTAAACCGCACTTTAATCGACTGAAGCAGAGCGTGAATATAATGTTCATTCAGATGATAAGAATGGATAAACTCAAAGGGCACCATGCGCCGCTGTTTTTTCATTGCCGCAGCAAAAACATCGAACACGGCAGCGGTGGTCGTGCTGCTGTATTGCGGATACAACGGCAGCACGATGATTTTTTCCACCTGCTGATCGGCCAGCTTTTGCAGCGCGCTTTCCATGGACGGATTACCGTAAGTCATGCCGATTTCCACCACCGCTTCGATCTGCCGGGCGTTTAAGGCTTGCTGTAACGCATGTTTTTGTTTTTCGCTGATCACCGCTAACGGCGAGCCTTGTTCCGTCCAGATTGCTTGGTAGGTTTTGGCGATACGCGTGGCGCGGCGCGGCAGGATAACCCATTTTAATAACGGCAGCCAGCGCCAGCGGGGCAGATCCACCACTCGCGGATCAGTCAAAAATTGCCGGAGATATTGTGCGATTGCAGGCGGTGTCGGGGCGTCGGGCGTACCCAGATTGGAAAGAATAATGCCGGTTTTTTTACTCATTGATTAACCACGGAAACTGTTAAACGGGAACTACAGCATAGTTTATCTGTTTGATCTTTAATGTCAATTTGCCAGCATTGAGTGGATTTTCCCAGCCGAATCGGCGTGGCGCGCGCGGTGACATAACCTTTGCTGACCGGGCGTAAATGGCTGGCGTTAATTTCCAGACCAACGACCGCACAGGGCTCATCAACGCAGCAAAACGCAGCCATTGACGCCACGGTTTCGGCCAGTGCGACGGAAATGCCGCCGTGCAGCAAGCCCATCGGTTGAGTGGTGCGTTGATCCACCGGCATGGTGGCTTCCAGCCAGTTATCGCCTTGCGCACTGAACGTGATGCCGAGATGAGCCACCGCACAATGCGCATTCATTTGATTAAGCTGTTGTAATGTTAATGATTTTTTCCAGATTTTCATGCCTGTTTTACGATCCCCAATAGCGCTTGCAGCGGGTGTTTAGGTTGCCAGTGCTGCATGCGTTTAACTTGACTGCGGCAGGAATACCCGGTGACCAGACAACGCTCGGGGTCTTTGTCCGCCAGTTTTTTCGCCCATGACACCGCATAAATCGTCTTTGACATTTCAAGGTGCTGGGTTTCATGCCCGAAGGTGCCGGCCATACCGCAGCAGCCGACGGTTTCGGTTTGCAGCTGTTGACCGAAGGCAGAAAAAATCCGCTGCCATTCTTTCGGGCTGTTCGGCATTGCGGTCGTTTCGGTGCAATGCGGAAATAAATACCACGGCGACGATAAAGTGCGGTTATTTTTCGTGCAGTTTTTGACCGCACGTTGTAATTTTTCACTGTGCAGTTGGCTGTTCAGCCATTCGTGCGCAGTTATCACCTGAAAATCGCCGCGCGCATTGCCGAGCACTTCCTGATATTCATCGCGATAGGACAGTACGATGGCAGGATCAACGCCCACCAGCGGCAGGCCGGTTTGCGCCATGCGATTTAAAAACTCCGCCTGATTTTTGGCCGTTTTGGCAAAACGCGCCAGAAAGCCTTTAATATGTTGCGCTTTGCCGTTCGGTTTAAAGGGCAGCAGAATCGGTTTATAGCCTAATTGCCGGCTGAGTTCGATAAAATCGGCCACCACTTTGGCATCATAAAATGAGGTGAACGGATCCTGCACAATCAGCAAAACATCCTGTTTTTGCACCGCACTTAGGCTTTCAAGCTGTTCCAGCGAATAGCCCTGATAACCGATTTCTACCAGTTGCTGCTGTAATGTCGGGGTGCTGAGCAAGGGTAAATCCGTCATGCCCAGCAGCTTTTCCGCTAGCGGTCGGCTTGCTTTGGCCGCGGTAAAAAAGTTGAAGAATTTCGGCGCTTTCGACATCCACGGGGCGGCGAACTCTACATTTGAAACCACATAGTCTTTCAGCGGACGCAGGTAACGCCGGTGATAAAGATAAAAGAACTGCGCCCGGAAGGTCGGCACATCAATTTTTATCGGGCATTGGCTGGCACAGGCTTTGCACGCCAGACAAGTATCCATGGCGGCTTTGACTTCGTGAGAAAAATCGTATTCGCCGCGGCGTTTTCGCAGGCTGTTGCGCAGCCGTTGCACCAGATCGGTGAGTTTTACCTCGCGGTGACGAAAATCCAACTGCGCCGGCTGTACGTTTTCCTTTGCCATCAGGCGCAGCCATTCGCGTACCATAGCAGCCCGTCCTTTCGGCGAATAAACCCGGTTTTTACTGACTTTCATGGACGGACACATAATGCTGTGTTCATCAAAGTTAAAGCATAACCCGTTGCCGTTGCAATTCATTGCGCCGGGAAAGGCTTCCCGTATTTGAATCGGAATCTGGCGATCCTGATCGGCGCGCATCGGCGAAAGGATCGAGTAGAGCGATGCTTGGTGATTCAGCGGAGTACAGATTTTGCCCGGATTTAGGCGGTTGTCGGGATCAAACAGAAATTTAATGTAACGCAACTCCTGCCATAATTCCGGCGTAAAGAAGGTTTCACCGTAATGAGAACGCATGCCTTTGCCGTGTTCGCCCCAGATTAAACCGCCGTATTTATGAGTTAGGGCGGCGATTTGATCGGAGATGTTTTTAAATAACATCACCTGCTCTTTATCACATAAATCCAGCGCCGGCCGCACATGCAGCACGCCGGCATCCACATGGCCGAACATGCCGTATTGCAGCTGATGACTGTCCAGCAAGGCGCGAAATTCGGCGATATAGTCCGCCAAATGTTGCGGCGGTACGCAGGTGTCTTCCACAAAAGGAATCGGTTTGGCGGCGCCTTGCGTATTACCCAGCAGGCCGACCGCTTTTTTACGCATGGCGTAAATGCGTTCGATGGAGGATAAATCGGTACACACCTGATAGCCGATAATGCCGTCCTGCGCGGCGGCGATTTTCTCATCTAAACGGGCGCACAGCCGGGCGACTTGATTGTCGATAAGAGGTTTATGATTGCCGGCATATTCCACAATATTTAAGCCGAGAATCGGCCGGTTTTCGTCTTCGGTCAATAATTCGCTGACGGAATGCCAGATAATGTCCTGCTTAGCCAGATTCAGTACGTTGCTGTCCACGGTTTCCACCGACAGCGCGTCTGCTTTAAGCATAAAAGGCGCATTACGCAGTGCGGCGTCGAATGAATTATATTTTATATTAATCAGGGTGCGGCATTGCGGAATCGGGGTGAGATCCAATGTCGCCTCACAGACGAACGCCAGTGAGCCCTCCGAACCGGTCAGAATGCGGCTGAGGTTGAATTCGGATTCGTCATCATTAAACACGTTTTTTAAATCATAGCCGGTTAAAAAACGATTGAGCTGCGGCAAATCATGGATGATGGTTTGCCGTTTTGCTTTACAGCGCTGGAATATTTCCCGATGCAGTTGTTTGCTTAATGCGGAAAGCGGCTGCTGAGCCAAATGGTCTAAAAATCCGTCGCTTTCGACCGCACTTGTGTCCAAGATTTCGCCGTTGATCAGCACGCAGCGTAAGCCCAGCACATGATCGGAGGTTTTACCGTATTTTAGCGAGCCTTGTCCGGATGCGTCGGTATTAATCATTCCGCCTAAGGTTGCGCGGTTGCTGGTGGACAGTTCCGGCGCAAAGAACAGACCGTAAGGTTTTAAAAAACGATTAAGCTGATCTTTGACCACACCGGCCTGTACTTTTACCCGACGCCGTTCGACATCCAGTTCCAGAATGCGCGTCATATGGCGGGAAAGATCGACGATAATATTATGATTAATCGCCTGTCCGTTGGTACCCGTACCGCCGCCGCGCGGCGTGAAAGTCAATGAGCGGTATTTATCCTGTTGCGCCAGTTTGGTGAGGCGCACCACATCCGCCGTGCTTTTCGGAAACAGGATGGCTTGCGGCAGTTGCTGATATACGCTGTTATCCGTTGCCAGACTGAGACGGTCGGCATAATTGGATGCGATATCGCCTTCAAAATGTTGGTCGGTTAAATTCTGCAGATAATCGGAAACCAGCGGATCCAATTGAGGAATGTCTTTTAAACGAGGTAGCATTTTATTACTCTTTCTATAATAAAGCGGAAAGTCGGGTATTGGCAAAACGCTGAGATTTTAACATAGATAAGCGGTTAAGTTAGAAAATTTTTCTGCCGATAATCCGCATGTAAAGCGGTTATTCGATAGCATAAAATACTTCGTATGAAGTTAATGAGGAATTGAGGAAAAGTTCAAAAAATAAACTATTTTATGGTTTGATTGTTCGTTTTTTGAGCTAAAAGAGGAAAAAAGGTTTGATTTTATGTTTTTTCGGGATGATAATGTACTCACTTTTGAACGGTTCCTCTAATAATGAATAAGAAGAACCGATTAATCAAAAGCAGAATAGAGACGGTTTTTCCGCTCTAGATTGATACAGGCCTTAGACCGGATAAACTGAAAAAAGTTTATTTCTTATAAAAAAAGTTTGTTTTTTTATAAAAAGGGTTTAAGATCGAAATAACACTAAATCGTGTTTAGGTTTCAGCTAAATTTAGATGGAACTTTAATTTTTAATATTATTGATGACTAAATAGAGGATCATCCAAATGAAAAAAACTGCAATCGCATTAGCAATCGCTGGCTTAGCAGCAGCTTCAGTAGCACAAGCAGCTCCACAAGCAAACACTTTCTACGCTGGTGCAAAAGCTGGTTGGGCATCTTTCCACGATGGTTATACACAAGCTGAAGACGCAGGTTACGGTTATTTGCGTAACTCGGTAACTTACGGTGTATTCGGCGGTTACCAAATTCTTAACCAAGACAACTTAGGTTTGGCTGTGGAATTAGGCTACGATGATTTTGGTCGTGCTAAATTACGTAAAGAAGGCGTTACTGTAGCTAAACACACTAACCACGGTGCACACTTAAGCTTGAAAGGTAGCTATGAAGTGTTAGAAGGCTTAGATGTTTACGGTCGTGTAGGTGCTGCATTAATCCGTTCTGACTACAAAGCTAAAAAAGGCGAAGAAATTGATTCTGTTGGCAACAGCCACGACTTAGTTCGCAACCACAGCCTGAAAGTATCTCCAGTATTCGCTGCGGGTGTTGAATACAGCTTGCCATCATTACCAGAATTAGCATTACGCGTTGAATATCAATGGGTTAACAGCGTTGGTAAATTAGAAGACGCTCACGGTAACCGTGTTGACTATACTCCATGGATCGGTTCTGTAACTGCCGGTTTATCTTACCGTTTCGGTCAGGGTGCCGCACCGGTTGTTGCGCCTGAAATCGTAAGCAAAACTTTCTCTTTGAATTCAGACGTTACTTTCGGTTTCAACAAAGCTAACTTAAAACCTGAAGCGCAGGGCGTATTAGACGGTATCTACGGTGAAATCGCTCAATTGAACGCTCCGCAGGTTGCTGTTGCCGGTTATACTGACCGCATCGGTTCCGAAGCTTACAACTTGAAATTATCTCAACGTCGTGCAGATACAGTAGCTAACTACTTAGTATCTAAAGGTGTTGCTCAAAGTTCTATCTCTGCGACCGGTTACGGTAAAGCTAACCCTGTAACAGGCAACAAATGTGATTCAGTTAAAGCACGCAAAGCGTTAATCGCATGTTTAGCTGACGACCGTCGTGTAGAAATCGCTGTTAAAGGTAACAAATAATTTTTTGTTAACGCTTTAGTAAATTGATTAAAAGACCTGAACGAAAGTTTAGGTCTTTTGTCGTATTGAGGGGTTTCAATTTGATGAGCCCGAAGATAAAAATTAAAGCATGCATATTGTGAATGTAAAGGAACTATAAAATGAAAAAATGGTTAGTTGTTATTCTTGTCGTCATTGTGGCGGGTTTTACCTTAATGAGTAGCTATAACGGTCTGGTTCAGGCGGAAGAAAAAATCGACTCGGTTTGGGCTAATGTAGAATCCCAATACCAGCGCCGTGCGGATTTAATTCCGAATTTAGTCAATACCGTAAAAGGTCAGGCGAATTTTGAACAGGAAACCTTAACTCAGGTTATTGAAGCGCGGGCGAAAGCGAGCCAGACAAAAATTGATCCGAGTAATATGACGGAAGAACAGCTGGCGCAATTCCAGCAGGAACAGACGAATGTAGGATCTGCGCTGTCTCGTTTACTGGTTAGCGTAGAAAGATATCCCGAATTAAAAGCGCATGAAGGTTTTATGAACTTACAGGCGCAGCTGGAAGGTACCGAAAATCGTATTAATGTGGCACGCAATACGTTTAATGCGGCGGCGCGCGAATACAATCAGAAAGTCCGTCAGTTCCCGACCAAACTGGCCGCAATGCTTTTAGGGTTCAAAGAAAAACCTTATTTTAAATCCGCAGCAGGTTCGGAAAACGCCCCTGTGGTCAGTTTTAACTAAAAGCCGGTTGATATTATGCCGTTATTCTCAAGCCTTCCCTTTGAAAAACAACAGATTGAAGCTGCAATAGCGCACCTTGAAGCGCAAACCTCGGCGGAGTTGCGGGTTTATATTGAACGCCATATGACGCAAGCGGATAGAAAATTGTCCGTAATCGAACGGGCATTGCAGATTTTCGAACAGCTGGAAATGTATGCCACGCAGGCGCATAACGGCGTGCTGATTTATATCGCGTATAAGGATCATCAGTGCGCAGTGATCGGCGATTCGGGCATTCATCAATATGTCGGTGACGATTTCTGGCGACAGCAATGTGCGTTGATGACGGCGGATTTCGGACAACATCAATATACCGAGGGCGTGGTTCGTACCATTGCGCGTATTGCCGATAAGTTGGCGCTGCATTTTCCGGTTCAGCCGGACGATAGCAATGAATTGGACAATGAGGTGATCATTCATGACTAAATGGATACAAAGTGCGGTGGTTTTTTTCTGCGTTTTGCTCAGCGTTACGGCTTCGGCAGCGAATTTTCCCGCCGCACCGAACCCGTTTCGTTATGTGAATGACTACACGAATCGCTTAACCGCGAACGAAAAGCAGCAACTGGAAACCAAACTGGTTGCCTATTCGCAGGAAACCAGCTCTCAGATAGCCGTGGTTCTGGTTGCCACCACTGGCGAATATGATATCGCGCAATATGCTTTCGAGTTGGGCGATAAATGGGGAATCGGGCGTAAACAGCTGAATAACGGCGTATTAATGCTGATTGCGGTTAACGACCGCAAAATTTTTATCGCCACCGGACAGGGGCTGGAAGGCGTATTGCCGGATGCTTTTTTATCGCAGACTATCCGCAACAAGATTACCCCGCAATTCAAACAGGGCAATTATGCACGCGGAATCAGCAACGGTCTGGATGAGATTATCGCCGCCAGCAAAGGCGAATTTGACCCCGCGCAGCAAGCGCAGAACGATATGGGGGAATATATTCCCTTTATCATGATCGCAATTTTTGTGCTGATCGTGATTTTGGGGGAAATACGTTGGCGTAACACGCCCTATATCAGCCCGACCAATAACCACAACGGGCAGATACTGCGCCGTCAGTCCACCATCGGGCGGCGCAGCAATCGCGGAATCGGCGGAGGATTCGGCGATGGCGGTTTTGGCGGTGGTTCCGGCGGCGGCTTCGGTGGCGGTAGTTTTGGCGGCGGCGGTGCCGGCGGTAGCTGGTAATAGTTGATTATGTTGGTCGGGTTATTGGTATCCGCCCGGGCTTATGCTACAATCAGCGCACTTCATTCGATACGAGGACGATTATGGAAACCCTAGATAAAATCAAAAAACAAATCAGTGAAAACCCGATTCTGCTTTATATGAAAGGCTCGCCGAAATTCCCGTCTTGCGGTTTTTCCGCCAGAGCGGTGGAAGCGCTGATCAATTGCAAAGTTCCTTTCGGTTATGTAGATATTCTGCAACATCCGGATATCCGCGCCGAACTGCCGGCATATGCCAACTGGCCGACCTTTCCGCAATTATGGGTTGAAGGCGAGTTAATCGGCGGTTGCGATATCGTGCTGGAAATGTTCCAGCAAGGCGAGCTGCAAACCTTGTTAGCCGAAGTGGCGGAAAGACACCCGCAGGCCTAACGGCAAGCGATAATATCCGCTTAGTATAAGCGGATTTTTACTCTCCACAGAAGCTGACGGAAATACGATAATAATCGACCGCACTTTCAAAGTGCGGTCGATTTTTTTACCATTTATAGGTAATTTCCGCTGTCACTTTGCGCCCTTCACCGTAGTAGCAGGAGTAATAACAGCCTGACAGGTATTTTTTATTGGTTAGATTGGAAATATTGGCCTGTAGTACCCAGTTTTGAGCCAGCGGATATTTCAGCATGACATCCCACAACGTGACTGCCGGCAGCTTATATCCCGGATTGCCTATTTCATCATTGGATGTGCCGATATAGCGGAATCCCGCGCCTAATAGCAATCCGTCCAGCCTGTTATGTTTGAAGGTATAACCAGTACGAACCGATGCCGTATGCCGCGGAATCAGCGGTTTGCGAACCTCCGTGCCGTCGGTTTTGTCTTGTTCGGCCCGGGTATAGGTATAAGCCAGCGCGATGGTAATATTGTCAGTCAGATTGAAATCTCCGTTGACTTCAACACCGCGGCTGCGTTGTTTACCTGCTTGCGTCGTAATTGCGCCGGTCTGTACCAAACCGTTTTCTTCCTTAAGATGAAAATAGGCAACGGAGAATTTCCCGTCGATAAAGCTTGGCAGATATTTAATACCGGTTTCATATTGCTTGCCTTTCAGCGGTTCATAACGTTTACCTTGACCGTCATTTCCTACAACCGGTTCGAATGATTCGGAATAACTGAAATAAGGTGATAATCTGTTTTCGGCAACATACATCATGCCGCCGGAATAAGAAGTTTCATTATTTCGATAACTGTCTTTTTTACCGAACGTATCGGAATCGCCGCGTGCGCGATCATGGCGCAAGCCGGCGGAAAAACGCCAATTGGCGATATTGAGTTGATCCTGTAAATAGAAACCTAACTGGCGTTGCTTCGCCTCATAAGGATTAACGTTCGGTTCTGGGATTCCCGCATAAGTCGGTGCAAGCGCATTTAACGCGTTACCCGAACCATAGCCGTATTTACCGCTTGCACTGTTATGTTTATATTCAATACCGCCAAGCAAGGTATTTTCACCGCTGTCAAAATGCCAGGTTTTGCTTAACCGGTTGTCAAAGGTGTGATTACGGGTCAGGACATCGACGAACAGCGAACCTTGCTGAATCATTGGAAATGCGGATACCCAGCCGTAATAGCCGGACAATTGACGGCGATCATCCGCGTTAAAACGGTAGGTTTGAGTATAAATTAAATCGCTGTCGAAATCGTGTTTAAATTCATACCCGACAGAATATTCTTTACGATCCATATAATCTGTCGTCGGATCGCCAAGATTAGTACGACGGGAGATTGTGCCGGCAGAGGTATCCAGTGTGCCGATCAGCGGATAAAAGGATGTTGTCGGTACGCCCACATCCTTTTGTAGGCTGGCAAGCAGGGTTAACGATGAACGGGAAGAAATATCCCAGGTCAGACTTGGGGCAAAATAATAACGTTCCAGCCAGGTGCCGTTAGTTTCGCCGTGTTTTTTATTATAATTACCCACTAAGCGATAACGCAGATTATCCGCTGCGCTGTCACTGATATCCAGACTTAAACCGCGTTCGCTACGGTTGCCTATTTTGGCTTTAAATTCGCCCTGTGGTTGTTGAGTCGGTCGTTTACTGACGAGGTTTATCAGACCGCCTGTTTTGGCCGAACCATAAGTTAAGGAATCGGCGCCTTTGATAATCTCTATCGTTTCAAAACCGTATAGATCCGGATTCCAGCCGGAATACCCGCCTTTATAAAAGGAAGAACCGTCAAGCGTGACGGTGGCGTCGAAACCACGGATTTTTAACCAATCGCTGTCATCTAGATCCGCACCATAAGTTTGGGCGGAGGTACCCGATTCATAACGTAATGCGGCATCAAGCTGGCTGACGGCCATATCAGCGATCTGCCGACTGTCGATAGTATTGACGGATTTCGGCGACAGATATTCCACTTTGCCGCTTTTAACTACGGAACCGACGACTTCAATTGCTTCCAGTCCTTCCCGTTTGTCTTCCGCATAGGCGGAATTAAGTGCAAGCAGCACAGCGCCTGCAACGCCGGTATAAATACATGTTTTGTTCATGTTAGCTTTCCTATAGTAAGTAAAATAAAACACGGCATTTGCCGTAGAGGGTTAAATTTTTCGCATTGCAATTAAGAAATAGGAGCCGCCGATTAAGGTGACGACCAAACCGGCGGGGATTTCATAAGGAAATAAGATTTGACGTCCGAACCAATCGGCGATGATCATAATCAAACAACCCAATAAGGCGGAAAACAGAATTTGTCGCGACGCCTTGGCTACCCCTAAGAATCGGGTTAAGTGCGGTACCAATAAGCCGATAAAACTTAACGGACCGATAATCAATGTTGCAAGTGCGGTTAACAGCGCACTGAATAGAATCAAAACTCGCCGTGTCTGCAACAGGTTTAACCCCAGCGATTGTGCGATCGGTGCCTGTAATGCCAGCAATTCCAGCCAGCGTGAGAAAATCAGACTCAACGCCAATAGACCGAGAGTGAGGAAGAAAAACGGTAAAGCGAATGTAAAATCTGTCTGCTGCGTGGAACCTGATGTCCAGGCGATCAACTGACTGACACGCGGATCACCGCCGGCGATCGCGATGCTTTGCAGCGTACTGAACAGCGCCGATAAACTTATTCCGGTCAACAGCACTTTTTCCGGCCGCATGCCGTTGCGTTGATTTATGGCGCTTAATATAAATAATGCGATGATTGCACCGATGATCCCTGCCGCCCAAAAGGTCGCCGGCCGGATGGCGGAAAAGAAAAATAAGGCGACCAAAATACCCATACCGGTGCCGGAAGATACCCCCAACAGCTCCGGGCTTGCCATTGGATTTAAGGTCAGGCGCTGCATGAGTACGCCGGCAGTGGCTAATAACACGCCCACTGCGGCGGCGGTCAGAATGCGCGGATAACGCAGTGCCAATAACGGATCGGAAAAGGCTGACCAATGCCATTGGTTACCGCTTTTGCCGAGGCTAAGCGCGATGCCTACGGCGGAGAATAATATCAGGCTCAGGATAATCGGATAGTGCGGTTTAAATATTCGTTTGATTTGATATGGCGTTTGCAAAATCCGTCCGTCGTCAGGTAAAGTTTTGAACATCAGCCATAGCAGCAACGGCGTACCTAATAATGAGGTGACAGCGCCGGTCGGTAAATTAATTTGTTTGAACAAGGTGAGTAATTGCAGCGATAAGTCCGTGATACTCAACAATAAGGCGCCGACAGTAAATGCGCCGATAAGGCGGCGCGGGAAGGTACGAATGCCTAACTGGCGCACCAGCGTTGCCGCGGCTAACCCGATAAAACCCAGCATGCCCACCGCACTGACCACGGCTGCGATTAAATATGCACTGATAAGAATGCCGATAAAACGCAGGCGGCCGACCGGCACACCCAGACTGCGCGCATTGTCTTCGTTTAGCGACAACATGGCGAACGGCCGTTGCAACAACGCGATCAGTACGAATAAAGGTAAGGATTGCATAAACAGCCATTGATTGTCGCGCCAGCTTTCCTGTACCAGCGAACCCGCACCCCATTGGGCTAAACCGCGGCTTTCTTCGGGATAAAACAACATCATCATGGCGCTGAAAGAACCAAAATAAAGATTTACCACTAAACCGGCCAGAATTAATAATAAGGGCGACATGGTTTTCCGCCATGCCAGCGCCAACACTAAGAGCAGACTCAGACCGGCACCGATCACGGCAATAAAACTTGTGCCTTTTTCCAGCCAGTCCGGCATAAAAATTGCACAGACAAACAGGCTGAATTGCGCTCCGGCGCTGATACCGATGGTGTTATCGGAAGCCAACGGATTTGCACTGACCTGCTGCAATAAAAGGCTGGCGCTGCCCAATATACCGCCGGCGAGAAGGGCGATACAGATACGCGGTAAGGTATAGCTTTGCAGCAGTAACAGTTCCAGCGATTCGCTCGGCAGAAAAAGCGCGCATAAGGATTGATTATCCGGTAACTGGCGCGTTAATAACGTGATTAGCAGCATCACGAAAATTAAACTTAACGCACAGAAAAATAAACGCTGATTTTTTACCATGCTTCGCCTCCGTGCAATAAACCGTGCGCCAGTAACTCGGTAAAACGCTGCGCTGAAGGAATAGCGCCGAACGTCCACACTGCGGGCAGAATCAGCGGGTCCTGTGCCATGCCGAGATGTTGCCACAGGGTATTATGCCGCAGTGCGGTGGCAATATCGGCCGGATAAGGTTTTATAACGACAAATCGACTGTTGGCGGGAAATGCCGCCAGCTGTGTCACCTCAATAGTCTGAAAACCCCAATCATTATGTTCGCCCTGCCAGGCGTTGTGAAAACCGAGTTGCTGTAACACCGCGCCGAAAGGACTGTTTTCGGCATAAATGCGTAAATGGCGGGTATCAATAAACTGCACCAAAATGATCGGGCGATCAGTAAAGCGTTGTAAGAGCGGTCGGATTTGGGCGAGTTTTTGTTGAAATCGGTTCAGTAACCGATCCGCATTTTCGGTTTTGCCAATCAAGCGTGCGATTTGATAGGTGGCGCGGATAATATTTTGCCACGCATTACCCGGCCGGTAAAAATCGACCGTTTCCACGGTCGCAAATCTTTCTAAGATTGGCGTCACAGAAGCATAAAAACTGCTGTTAATAAAAGAAAGCGGTTTACCCTGTAACATTTGCGATAAGGCCAGTATTTGTTCAGGATTAGGCTGCATACGAATACCGAGATCGATCAGCGTATCCGGCAGTTCGGGCTTTATGACCCAGCGTTGATAACTTTTCACCTCGCCCATCGCCAGCGGCGGTTGTTCTAACGCGATAAGGGTTTCCGCCACCGTCCAGTCAAGAGTGGCATAAGCGCTGTGCGATGGTGTTTGTATTCCTTGTACCAACAAGGGCAGCCAGCCGAAGATAAAAAGCAGCATGTAACGCATATCAATAAAAACTCACCGGACGATCACAATGAGGATGATCGATAACATTAAGCCGAATCCCGTAAATTGCCTGTAATGATTCGGTATTGACGATTTGACGCGCGTTTCCTTGCGCCAGTATGCGGCCGCTGTGCAATGCGATAAGTTGATCACAAAAGCGTGCCGCCAGATTAATATCATGAATCACGATCACAACGCCGAGATTTAACTCCCGGCTCAGGTTGTACAACAATTGCATTACCTCCACCTGATGAGCAATATCCAGCGGCGCAAGGGGTTCATCCAGCAATAAAAAGCGGCTTTGCTGCGCCAATAACATCGCCAGCCAGACGCGCAGGCGCTCACCACCCGACAGAGTATCAACAAATTGTTGGGTAAATTTTTCCGTCCGGGTCAGTTGCATGGCGCGCCGTATTGCCAGCTGATCCGTTTCAGTTTTGCGCCCGAACAAACCATTCCAGGCATAACGCCCCATACCCACCAATTCGACGGCTGTCAGACTGGTACCTAAAGGCAAGTGTTGCGGTAAATAGGCAACCTGTTTGGAAAAATCGCGATGATGCCAATTGCCGAGTGGTTTACCGGCGAGCAGAATTTCTCCGCCGCTTGCCGGCTGCTGGCGTGCCATCAGTTTAAGCAACGTGGATTTGCCTGAACCGTTATGTCCGATAAGCCCGTAAACTTTGCCGGTTTGCAAAGACAGCGTGGTAGGCGCCAGTAAAGTGCGGTCGGAAATCGAAAAGAAAACCTGATTGAGTTGAAACACTGCGATTCACCGTTGATGATTACTTGATTTGAATCGCTGAATTATAAATGAAAATTATTCTTGTTTCAATTTGTATATAGAAAGAGAAAACGGGCGCAAAGGCGCCCGCCGAGCCTTATTTCAAACTCTGAATATAATCGGCGACGGCCTGCATATCTTCAGGATTGAGACGGGATTTGGCGGCGTTGCCGGCGCCGACGATTTCTCCGGCTTTGCGTTTTTCAAGTGCGGTGATAATTTCGTCAGTTTTCAGCGTATTAATGTGGATGGATTGATTTAAGGCGGATTTTTCGCCTTGTTTGCCGTGGCAGATGGCGCAGCTTTGATTAAACAGACGTTTGCCGCGCTCAAGATTAGTGTCCGCCTGTACGCTGGCGGCCAGAGAGGATGTCAGTAGTAATGTCAGGATAGAGTAGCGTGTTTTCATTATCAGCCTTTAAACAGTTGTTGTAGGGTCTCGTCGGGAATTAACCCCTCGAATTTATAAAGGATTTTGCCGTTCGGGTCAATGACAAAGGAGGTTGGCGTGCCGACCAACCCGTAGCGTTCGGCGGTGATATGCAGTTGATCCTTCACGATCGACAGCTGAATCTGATGATGTTCTGCCACCGCGGCGGTATCGCTTTTTTCACCGTCGATATTCACGGCTAAAATCTGCATTTTGGCCGGATGGCGCTGTGCCAGTTTCTGCAATGTTTTCAGTTCGAAAATGCAGGCGCCGCAGGTTTCTGACCAAAAATTGAGCAATATCATTTTGCCGTGCAGATCGGCCAGATGCACTGCATTGCCTTGCAGATCGAACACCGCAATCTCCGGTGCCTGCGCGCCGACCTCGGCAATGTCGTCTTTACAGGAAACTAAGCCGAAAATCACCGCACTTATCAGCAGGGTTTTGCGCAACAAATAAGGTTTCGTCATGAGTGATTATGTTCTTCGCGTAAAAATTTGCCGTGTTGCAGAAAAATGGTGCGATCGGTCAGTTTTCCCAGTTCCGGATTATGCGTGACCATCACGACGGTGCGGCCTTGTCGATTCAGCGTCGTTAGCAGATCCAGCACCAGTTTTTCATTTTTTTCATCCAGATTGCCGGTCGGTTCGTCAGCAAAAATGACCGGCGGTTGATTAACCAGGGCGCGGGCAATGCAAACCCGTTGCTGTTCGCCGCCGGAAAGCTGACTCGGCCGGTGATCGATACGGTGTTCCAGCCCCACCTGTTGCAGCACGGCTTTGGCGGCCGCTTCGTCCACCACGCTGTGATAATGCTGCGCCAGCATCACGTTTTCCAGCGCGGTCAGGTAAGGAATTAAGTGAAACTGTTGAAAAACCAGACCGATTTTTTCCGCCCGGAAACGCTGCCGTCCGCTTTCATCAAGTTGCGCGGCATCAATGCCGTCTAACATCACCTTGCCTGCGCTGGCGGTATCCAGACCGGTCAGAATGTTCATCAGCGTCGTTTTGCCCGAACCGGAGGCGCCCATAATGGCGACGAATTCGCCTTCGGCTATTTGAATATTAATATCTTCAAGTGCGGTCACCTGACCGAATCTTTTATACAGATGCTGAGTTTCGATTACATAATTAGTCATTATTATTCGCCTTTTAATACATTGGCCATTTGGATTTGCAGCGCCCGGCGGGTCGGTACGATAACCGCGATAAACGCCACAATTAAGGAAAGCAGGACGGTAATCGGAATCACCGGCAGGCGCATATCAATATAAGCCTTAAAGACGGTGATGCCAAGTACTTGCGCCAGCAGATAACCGATGATAAGCCCGGCGACGATGGCGCAGATGGCGATAATCAGAATCTCGGTGCCGATTTGGCGGATAATATCCTGCGGCCGGGCGCCGAGCGCTTTTTGCAGGGCGAATTCTTTCGCCCGCTCGCCGACGATAGCAATCAGCGTGGTATTGACGCACAGCGTTGCCAGCACCAGAATCACCAGTGAAATTAAGCCCATCAGCCCTTTAATTTTATTCAGAATCTGCCCCTCCGATGCCGATACTTTGCGAATCGGGCGGATTTCCAGATCGGGATAACGCTGTTGGAGGCGGGCGGCGAATTGTTCCACCTGCCCCTGATCGTTTTTCACATTCAGCAGCGCGTTGGTGACCAGCCCGTCTTTTTCCAGCCAATCCTGCGCAAATTCCAGACTGACAATCAGCATGTTGTCCGTGGCATCGCCGCTTTCGACGATCGCTTTAATGTTAAAGGTATGTTTTTCAACGGCGTTTTTACTGAGCGTAATTTTACTGCCGACCTTGAGATTGAGCCGTTCTGCCAGGGTTTTGCCGATCATCGCGTTGCGTTGGTCGAAATTCACGCCGATGGCCGACCCGTTGATTTGCCAGTACGGCGCCAGCGTGCGCATATCTTCAAACCATACGCCCATCAGCACGATTTTTTCTAAATCGGCGCGGGCTACGCCATAAAGATAAGGGCTTGCCGCCGTAATCAGCGCGGGCGGCGCATGGTGCAGAATCTGTTTGATTTCGCGTTCGTTGATCAGGCCGCTGCTGCTGGAACCGATATAAAAATTGGCCCCGAACGTGCGCAGCTCCTGGCTCATTTTGGTATTAATGTCAAAATAGACTGCCGCCATGGCGGTGACGATACTGGCGCCGACGGTCAGCGCGGCAAAAATAATCAACACCCGTTGCAGGCGCAGCCGTAAAGCGCTGAAAATCAAGCGCCAAAACATCGCCTTTGCACTATTGACGGCCATACAGCACCTCCACCGGATATAAGCGTGCGATGCGGTGTGCCGGGAACCAAGTGCCGACTAAGGCGATGACCACCGACAAAACCAGTACGCAGGGAATAACGATCCAAGCGAAACTGAGCGGTGCGCCGAACAGGGTAATGCCGATAAATTTCGCCAATCCCCAACCCGCCGCACAGCCCAGTATGCCGCCGATTAGCGCGCTGATCACCGCTTCGCAATAAAACAGCAATACGATTTGCCATTGATAAGCGCCCAGCGCTTTCATCAGACCGATTTCTTTGCCGCGTTCGATAATGGTGGTGGTCATCAGTGAGGCGATCCCCATTGCCGCTGCGATTAACGCGGCGACGGTCACCACCGCCAGCAGTAACTGAATTTTTTCAATCACCACGCCTTCCGAGGCCGCCACCTGCCAGATCGGCCGCACGACAGCGCCGGAAATGGCTTCTTCCAATTGATGAGAAATGGAGGAGACATAAGCGGTGCAATACCAACGATCGTATTCTTCCGCCGCCAGCGCATCGGCATTGGCGCGGGCTTTGCGTGACAGTTCGTTTTCCGGCACGGTCAGCGCGGAAACTTTAATACCCTGAATTTTGCCCTCTAAATCCAGCAGATTTTGCACCGCACTTAAGGGCAGCACGAGTTGCTGATCTTCATTGCCGCCGGTGGACAGGATACCGCTTAACGCGATGCGGATACTGCGCCGGCTGTCGCCTTCATGATAATATAATGCCACCCGATCACCGATTTTCCAGCCGCTGGATTTCGCCAGCTGCGCGCCGATCAGCGCCGGCACAAACTCGCCGAATTGATCGCGGCTGTCGTCCACCCAGTCTCCCTCCACTTGCCAGTAAGGGCTGATAATGCGCTGACCGGTGTGATAATCCTCTTCGTCGGGAATGGCGATGTGATGATCAAAAAATGTGCCCAGCACCGCAACGCTTTGCTGTTTGTGCTGCGACAGATTTTCTGCTTCCACCTCGGCGCTCAGCAACGGGGCGAAACCGACGATATTATTGCGCCAGAAAATATCTTTCACATTCGGCAATTCTTTCTGATCCAGAAAATCTTGGGTGGAAAGGGCGCTGCTGCCGTTGACATCGTCAGGCAGCACGGCGCTGCTGGCGGGCTCGACCAGAATATTGGCGCCGTAGGATTTCAGCTCGCGCGCCATTTTATCGCCGATGTCGATAGAAACGGCAAGCAGGGCGGAAACCAGTCCCGCCGCCAGAAAAATGGTGATGATCGCCAGCAGTTTGCGCTTTAAGCCGTGCCGCCAGGATTGAAATAGCATACGGGTCAACATCAGTGCTGTCCTCCCGTTGCCGGTAAATACTGCTCCGGCGCGTCGCGGAAGCGGTTAAGATTCTGCTCGCTGGCAAAGAAATAGGTTTTGCCTTGGTGGGTATATTTATATTCTGTGGTGGTGTTTTTCAGTTTGCTGCCGTCCACCGGATCGACCACTTCCAGCTCAACAATGGTGGAGAAATAATTTAAACCGTCTTCCAGACTTTTGCGGCTGATGATCACCTCGTGTGCGGTTTGCTGCCAGTTTTCGATAGGGACGGGATTGCAGCCGCCCGGTTTACCGATGGACGGGATAAACATACGCACGCCGCAACCGACGCAAACCACTTGATCGCCTTCCATCACATAGCCCTGATCGCCGCACAAAATGCAGGCGTCGAACACTGCGGCAAGACTGACGGTTTTATTGGAACGATTGATGATAAAAAAGCGCACCGCTTTACCGTCGCCGGCGATCCAGACGAAACGGTGCAGTTTGCCGTCTTTGACCTGCTCGACCGGAATACGGATATTTTCATCCTGATCCAGCGATACCGGCGTGGCTTCGGAAAGGCGCGGCGGCTGCGAAGCGACTTTATCCCAGTAAAGCTGCGCGCTCAGCAGAATCAGCAGCGCCGCCAATCCCCAGACGAGCGTACGTTTGGCATTGCGCAACAACGCCGCTTTTTTGCGTTTTTCAATGGGGTGGTTTTCTGCTTGCACGGCGGCACGGCGCGGCGCATATACTGCGCAGATAAAGCAAATCAGCACGCAACACAGAATAACGCCGTTGATATAATTGAAAAAGGTCGTTACATTGCCGGCCTTGGCGACAAAACTTAAACGCATTTTAGTTAGTTCAATGACTTGCAGTTTCATCAGGGTCAATAAGAGCTCACCGATAAGCGGCGTAATCAGCAAAAGGGTGACAAGCGTGATGACAAGCGGACGAAGTGCGGTCAGTTTTGGCGGAGTTTGACTTTGTTTAAACAGAATATTCAGCCATGCGATAATAAAAATGCAGAAAAACAGACCTAAAACGACCGCACTTACATGCAGAATAAAATCCGTATTGATCACATCGGTATTGGTGATGGCTTCAATATTCGGATCTTTCGCCCACAGAATGCCAGCGATAAGACAAAAGATAAACTGCCAGCCGTAAGCCAGCGGGGCGGAACGGAAAAACTGGCTGACATAAAACAGCACGAATGCGGCAAGCAGCACCAGATTCAGCGCCAGATTAGCCTGTTGGCCGGCAGGGTAGTTTAAACAAATCACTATTCCCAACGCAAAGCCTGACAGGCTGAGCCATACCAGTTTTTTTAATTTGATGTCGGCATAGTTTGCCCAGTTGCAGCCGAGTAACACGGCAAGCGGCAAAATAGCCTGTAAGAGAAAGACAAAGTAATAATTCATAATCGTTCCGTTACCGCCGGGAGATAAAAATTCGTTTTCTTCTAAAACGACAAAACACCTTATGCGACAGGTGTCTGTTTATGCGATCAATTGAAGCGCGAACCGCTGTCCGCGCCTGTCTCCGTCATTAATTTAAGCCGGTAAACTTAAATTCATAATTGACATCAAACGGTTTCCACCAGCGACCCACGCCGGTTTCTTCGTCGGTATGACGATGCATCCCCGCTTTCGGCGGCGGATCGATATGATAAGTCAGTTTATAGTTACCGACGCCCATCATTTTAATATTGGCGCCATAGTGCGGGCCGTCGCCGGCGACCATCGGCATGAAGGTGCCTTCCTGTTTTTCACCGGTATCGGTATTGACCAGCGTGTAGTTAATCGTCAGATACGGCATCCATTCGCCTTCGCCGAATCCGTTTTTATTACCTTTGGTAGCATGAATATCCGCTTCGAGGTGAATGTCGGAATCTTTGGCCGACAGCCCCATGCCGCGCGGCTCCATATCCACCGGTTGCAGATAAACCGCGGCGATTTCCATTTCATTCATGGTCACCGCTTCGCCGATCGGATATTCTTTAAACGCCAATGCGGACGGGGCGGTTAAAATGCTAGCCAGTAAGGTTGCTGCTAACAAGGTTTTTTTCATAGGTTATGTCTCCTGTAAGTACATTGTGTGGTGAAACGAATTACGCCGATTTTTTGCTTTGATATTTCATATAGCACAGCGCAAATACGGCGGCAATCAGTAAAACGGCTTGTGGAATCAGCGTTTCCACATAAGGATAAATTCCTAACCAGGAAATTTCAGGAATGCCTGAAACCAGCGTCGGTTCAAATAATTTGCCTTCGATCAATTCCAGCACCGATTTACCGGCAAAGACAAACGCCATTAAATACATGAAAGAACCGGTGAACATAAAAAATGGTTTTAACGGCAGTTTGACCACGGTGTAACGCATAATGAAATAGCAGACCGCCAGCAGCAGGGCGCCGACGATAAAACCGCCGAAAAGATATAAATAACTGACCGCACTTGACGCATCGCCCGCCAGCGCATAATAGAACAGCACGGTTTCCGCCCCTTCACGGTACACCGCCAGAAAACTGGTCAGCCATAAACCGATTAACGAGCCGGTGGTCAGCGCGGCGGAAAGTTTGCCTTCCAGATAACGCTTCCAGTTTTGCGCTTCCACTTTGGACAGCAGCCAGTAACTCATCATAAACAGCATCACCACGGCGATCATCATAGTAAAGCCTTCAAGCAGTTCGCGGCTGGCGCCCGAGTTGGAAAACAGCAGCTGGAAGACGGCGGCCGTGATCACACTGGCGATTAACGCCACATAAACGGATTGTTTGATGACCGGCAGCTTATCCTGATGATTGTTTTTCACCAGATACGCCACGATAGCCGCGACGATAAGCAACGCTTCCAGCCCTTCACGCAGAATAATCAACAGGCTGTAAATAAACATCGACCAATCGCTTTGTTCGCCGCCCTGTAACATTTCCACCGCTTTGCTTAATCCTTGAGCTAAACCGTCCGCCTGCTGATGTAACTTCTCGCTGCTTTCGCCGGCTTTCATCAGGCTGACCAAACGGGTGAAATAGCCTTCCAGCTGTGCTTTGAAGTTGCTGTCACGGGAACCGATTTTGTTTTCCATGCCGGTGTTTTCAAACACATCGAAATAAGTATCCTGCACCGCCAGCATGGCTTTTTTGCTTTCGCCTTGCTCAAATAAGGCAATGGCTTGGCGGATTTGCGTATTCACCTCGGCGGCGACTTGCGCCCAATCCTGATCCGGCACATTATCGTCGCTGTTTTGCGGCGCACTCTGCGCGCTCACCGCTTGGCTTTCACGGGTGGTCGGCAAATTCGGTAACTGCTCTTCAATATCTTGCAGCAACAGGGTAATCTGATAACCCAGCGCATTGATCTGATCAGGCTGTTCGCTGAGTTTGATTAAATCGTAAAATTGCTGGTTGATAGCGGAGGAAACCGCAGCGGAACGGTTTTGGCGGATAGACATTTCCATTTCAGAATTTTTATAGCCGTCATATTGCGCCTGCTGCACCTGTTTTTTCGCCGCGGCGTAGTCGCCTTGCTGATACGCGCTGATGGCCTGCGCCAGAAGATCGTCGATAGTTTTAAAACTTTGCTGCCAATGCTGGGCGATATCCGGGTGATCATAGACTTCATGCTGAGCGGAGGCGTTCAGCTGGTGGCCTTCCGCCAGCGAAGGCAATACCTCCTGCAATTCGGCTTTCAGCCCGTCAATTTTGGTTTTTACTTCGCTGAACGGCTTTTCCTGACCGATCATTTTGCGGATTTCGCCGAACGTGGCTTCCATTTGGTAACTTTTTTGGGCGGAAAAATTAATCCGAATCGGACCTTCCAGATTTTCAAACACTTCAAAATACGCCATTTGTACTTCGGTGCGGGCATCGTCGATATTATTTTGCTGATACAGCTCGGCGGTTTTATCCAGACGATGTTCAATGTCCGCGACCCATTGCTGGTAATTGTCAGCCGCATGGGCGGAATAAATAAAAAAGAAACTGAAAAGACAGAGGATATAACGATAACACTGAGGTGCGGACATATGACTTCCAATCTAAATAAAAGTAATTCTTATCTTCATTGCGATTATCCTCCGATTATTTTATTTGGCAAGCAAAATCTCGGCGTTGTTAGCGATTTGTGATTATCGCCACATTTTTTGTTATTAAATGTTAATTAAATTGTTATCTTTTAGTGAACCGCATGCAGTCGATGACCTGTCATGCTCGGTTATTCGCCGCTGAAAAACAGCCGAAAAAACCACCGCACTTTTATGACAATGAACGATAGTGACAAGGATTGCGCTTTATCGGCATATAACGCGCTTTTTTGCTTAAAGTGCGGTGGTTTTTTCGGTATAATTCCGCCCATCTTTTTTTGCTTCCCCGAATGATTTTTAATGAAACCGATCTTTCTTGAATTACGCCATTTGAAGACCTTATTAGCTCTGAAAGAAACCGGCAGCGTCTCTTTGGCGGCGAAACGGGTTTATCTCACCCAGTCGGCGCTGTCCCACCAAATCAAATTGCTGGAAGATCAATACGGTCTGCCGCTGTTTGAGCGTAAAACCCAGCCGCTGCATTTTACTGCGGCCGGCGAACGACTGATTAAACTGGCCGATGAAATTTTGCCCAAAGTGGTGGAAGCCGAGCGCGATCTGGCGCGGGTCAAGCAGGGCGAGGCGGGCGAGCTGCGGATTGCGGTGGAGTGCCACACCTGCTTTGACTGGCTGATGCCGGCAATGGATAGTTTTCGCCGCGATTGGCCGTTGGTGGAGCTGGATATTGTATCCGGTTTTCATACCGATACGGTCGGTTTGCTGCTGACGCATCGGGCAGACTGGGCGGTAGTGTCGGAAATTGAGGAGACCGCGGGCATTATTCATAAACCGTTGTTTTCTTATGAAATGGTAGGGCTTTGTGCAAAGGATCATCCGTTAGCGGTTAAAGCCGTATGGCAGGCGGAAGATTTTATCGATCAAACGCTGATCACCTATCCGGTGCCGGACGATATGCTGGATTTGTTGCGCAAAGTGCTGCAACCGCAAGGCATTAATCCGGTGCGGCGCACCAGCGAACTGACCATTGCGATTATTCAGCTGGTGGCCAGTAAACGCGGAATTGCCGCGTTACCGTTCTGGGCGGCGAAACCCTATTTGGATCGCGGTTATGTGGTGGCGCGCCAAATCACCGACAAGGGGCTGTACAGTAATCTGTACGCCGCGTTTCGGGAAGCGGATGCGGAGGTGGCGTTTGTGGATGATTTTTATCAAACGGTGAAAACACAAAGTTTTTCGACTTTGCCGGGATTATCTGTGTTAGCGTAGTGTGTAGTATGTCGGATGTAAAAAATGTCAGCCCGGTTTGGGCGGCGGCAAAAGCGGCGTTTCCTTATTCCGTGCCGATGATGATCGGCTTTTTGTTTTTAGGGATCGCCTACGGGTTATATATGAAAGCCCTCGGTTTTAATGTGCTGTATCCGGTGTTAATGGCGGCATTAATTTATGCCGGTTCGGTGGAATTTATTGTCGCCGGTGCGCTGGTGGCGTCCTTTGCGCCGCTGCATATTTTTTTGATTACCTTAATGGTGAGCGGCCGTCAGATTTTTTACGGCATATCCATGCTGGAAAAGTACGGTGCGCATATCGGGAAAAAGCGCTGGTATTTAATCAGCGCCTTGGTGGATGAAAGTTTTTCGCTCAATTATATGGCGAAAATTCCACCGCACTTAGATAAAGGCTGGTATATGTTTTTTGTGACCCTGTACCTGCAATGTTATTGGATTCTCGGCGCCGGTTTGGGCAATCTGTTCGGCAGCATTTTGCCGCTTGATCTGAAAGGCGTGGAATTTGCCATGACGGCGTTGTTTCTGATTATTTTCGCCGAAAACTGGATGAAAGAAAAAAATCACGAAAGCTCGTTGCTGGGCTTAGGGCTGGCGCTGATTTGTTTGATCGCGGTCGGCAAAGCGCATTTTTTAATCCCGACTTTAGTCGGCATTTGGGGCATTTTAACCGTGCGGCGTCCTAAATTGGCAACAAAACTGGCAAAGGCGGAGGAGTAAATGACATTCGTCGAACAAGTGATCACAATCGGCGTTGCCGTGCTGGCCGTGCAATTATCCCGCCTGCTGCCGTTTTGGGTATTTCCGGCTAACCGCCCGATTCCTGAATATATCCGTTATTTGGGCAAAGTTCTGCCTGCCGCGATGTTCGGTATGCTGGTGGTGTATTGTTATAAAAATATCGATCTCACCGCCGGCTATCACGGCGCACCGGATTTTATCGCCGGCGCCGTCGTATTGCTGCTGCATTTCTGGAAAAAGAACATGTTTCTTTCCATGCTGGTCGGTACCGGATTATATATGTTTCTGGTGCAACGCGTGTTTGTTTAGCGCAGCGGCAACGATAAAAACGGTCAAAAAAACCACCGCACTTTTTGCCCGGCGCGTTATCGCATCCGGGCAGGATTGTCGGCAATCAGGCGGAAAACAGTTTTTTAATGACCGCCAGCAAAAGATTGCATTTCGGCACCACGGAATTGATCTCCAGATATTCCGTCTTGGCGTGCATATTGCCGCCGGTCGGGCCTAATCCGTCGATGGTCGGACAGCCGACGGACGCGGCAATATTGCCGTCGCTGAGGCCGCCGGCATCAACCCAGCTTACCGGTATTTGCAATTCGTCTCCCGCCTGAGCGAAAATCCGTTTTATTTTCGGCAGATTAACTTCATCAATCATCGGCGCTTCGTCATTGACTAAGGTTTTCTTGGCGCTGACGCCCTCCACCCGCGGATTATTTAATAGGCGGTTTAAATGCTGATTGAAATAGTCGACCGAAGCGGGTTGCTTATAACGCATTTCAATGGTCAGCGAGGCGAAATCCGCAATCACGTTATGTGCGCTGCCGCCGTTTGTGATGACGCAATTGAAGGTATGTCCGGCTGTAAAATCGTTCAGTTTGGCGAATTCGACAATAAAATTGGCCGCTTCCACCAATGCCGAACGGCCTTTTTCCGGGCAATTTCCCGCATGTGCCGCCACACCGTGAAATTCGATATCGTAGGTGATCACCCCTTTTCTTGTCGCCACCATGGAACCGTCTTCGCGCGCCGGTTCCATCACGAAACAATACCGGGATTTGCGCGCATATTGCCGAATACTTTCTTTGGCGTACAGCGAGCCGATTTCTTCGTGCGAGTTAAGATAAACGGCGATGTTATAGCGGTTCAGATCCAATTCCTGCAGAAGATAAAAGGTTAATAACGCGCCGGACTTATCGTCGATTGCGCCTAAGGCGTTGACTCGATCGCCTTGCCGGGTAAAGGGGACCTCTTGTTGCGTGCCGACCGGGAAAACCGTATCCATATGCGCGATAAAAAGTATATCGAACTGCGCCGCATCGGGATTATTGCTGATAAGCAAACTGTCCGCCACGTTGGGGTTTAAGGCAATTTTTCGGTATGCTAACCCTTGTGCGGTCGCTTTGCGGATAAACCAATCGGCGACCCGGTTTACTCCTTCAATCGAGGCGGTCGGGCTTTCTATCTCGGTTAACTCTTTTAATTCGGCAAGAAAGGTGCTCAGTTGTTCATTTTGCATAATCTGTTCTCCTGATTAAACGATAAAGCGCATTAATAACATTGCCAGATAAGCATTGATCAGACAAATACCGAATAAGGCGGGATAATGTTTTCCCGGTATGCCCAAAACGCCCAGCACTCTGCCCATATACTGCACGGTTGAGCCGACCAGCGCCATACCCGGCAGCAGAATGGCGATATGCTGTGCATTTAAGGTGCCTTCCTGCACCAGTGCGACCAACACGCCGGCCGCGCCGCCCCAGCTTAAAAATGCGGCCAGAAAAACGGCGATGGATTCGCCCGGCAAGCCTAACGGCGCCATAATAAAGCCGATATATTCGCCGATAAATTTTAATAAGCCTGAGGTGTTGAGAATATAAATAATCACAAATGCCATCAGCACGTTCGGCACGGTGCTGTGAATAGCGATATTCCAGCCTTTTCTGGCCCCTTCGACGAAGATGTCGGTGACTAATTTTGTTTCATTGCCGCTCATACGGTTTCCTCATCATCCTTAACAAATTTTTTCACATATAAACGCATCAGATTGGCGCCGAATATTTTGAAAATAAAAATAATGCCTAAACACATTGCGATAGACACCGGTGCAACAGCGCCGGATTGATCGCTGACTTGCAATAACGGCGCAAAAGAAGATAAAAAGTTGGTTAATAATGCACCCGCACTGAATTGAAAGGCGGAAAAAATCAACAGTTCCTTATGGGTGATTTTTCTTTCATTGTACAAAAATTTGGTGGTTGAACTGCCGGCATCGGTGCTTTGTGTACTGGCGATTAATGAAATGGAACAAACTCCCGGAATGCCCATTAAAGGTTTTAAAATCGGGCTTAGCCATTTTGATGCCGCCGCCAGCGCACCGTAATGTTCAAAGATCGCCACAAAGCCTAATGCCAGCATGACACTGGGGATCAGGGTGACGGCAAATAAGAAACCGCCTTTCGCACTCGAGCCGCCGGCGGTTTTCAACCATTCCGGAAATTGTCCGGTCAGCTTGCCGAAATCGAAAATACCGCCCCACCAGTCTTTCGCAAAACCGCCGAAAAAGATAATGGCGCATAACAGGGAAATAGTGCCTGCGATCAACATTTTGGGATTGACTTCTTCTTTCATAGTTTCTCCTTTTTATTGGTAAGGTAATCAGATTTAAACGTCAATATACGCGAAAATAAGGTAAGAAAATGTGATTTATTTCACGAAATGGCGAAGGGAAAAACGAAAGAAATGAATGAATTACGAAAGCCGAGCACGATTGAGTGCGGCAATGGCGCAAAAAAGCCCTGTAAATTACAGGGCTTTTTTAATGCGTGATTCCGGTTTGAGTGACCGATCGCTTTTATATATCGCGCGGTTGGCAAACCGCCTGTTTAAATGCGGCTTGGTAAGCCAGCAAATTCGCCCGGCTGATGGCAAATACTCCAAGCCCGCCGTTTTTCAGTTCGAGCCACTGAAAAGGAACCTGCGGGAATTGTGCGCTCAGATGCACCATACTGTTGCCCACCTCGCATACCAATATGCCGTCGTCTGCCAGGTAATCCGATGCGCTGGCTAAAATCTGTCGGGTAATATGCAGCCCGTCGTGGCCGGAGCCGAGCGCCATTTCCGGTTCATAGTGAAATTCCTGCGGCATATCGGCAATATCGTCGGCATCCACATAAGGTGGATTGGTGACGATCAAATCGTATTTATCCGTCGCTAAATCGGTAAACAGATTCGACTGAATCGGATATACCCGGTGGTTGAGATGATATTGGTCGATATTGATTTCCGCCACATTCAGGGCATCCAGCGAGAGATCCACCGCATCGACTTCCGCATGGGGAAATTGCTGCGCACAGGCAATGGCGATACAGCCGCTGCCGGTACACATATCAAGAATACGGGTCGGTTCTTTATTCAGTAATCCGCTGAAGCGATCCTGTATCAGGGCGCTGATTGGCGAGCGGGGAATAATAACGCGTTCATCAACATAAAATTCCAGACCGCAGAACCATGCGCGATTGGTCAGATAGGCCACGGGAATACGCTTTTGCAGACGGGCGACGACCAACTCAATGAGTTGTGTTTTTTCCGACCGGGTAAGCCGGGCGTCGTATAACGCCTGCGGCATATCGGGCGCGACCTGCAATGCGGCGAAAATCAGCTGCTGCGCTTCATCCCAAGCGTTATCGTAGCCATGGCCGTAATAAATATCGGCCCGGTTAAACGTGCTGTATGTCCAGCGTAAAAAATCTTTGATGGTATGCAGATCGTCGTGCGGGCGGTCTTGAGCGATCGTTTCGATAAGCGGTTGATTAAATGTTGCGGTATTCAATGGATATTCCCGTTTGTTACTATGTTTTCAGGCGCTATTTATATCATATAACTGTGATATGATTAAGCCCGATTTGAATGATAACAGAGATAACTATGCTGAAAGATGAAGATATCGCCTTATTTCGCGCAACGGTAAAGGGGGTTAAACCGTTGATGCAGAACAATGTCGTGCTCCCTAAACTAAATCATGTAAAGCGCAAAGCCGAAATGCGCGCGGTACGCGAAACGCAGGATACCTTATTCTTTTTTTCTGATGAGTATGAACCGCTGCTGAGCGAAGAAAGTGCGGTGAAATATTTGCGTGAAAATGAAGATGCCTATTTGCTGAAACAGCTGCGGCGCGGTGATTTTTCGCCGCAGATCTTTCTGGATTTGCACGGATTAACCAAACAAGAGGCGAAAACCGAACTGGCGGCGCTGATTCAGGCTTGTGAAAAGGAACATATTTATTGCGCCGGCGTGATGACCGGTTATGGCACTTATACGCTGAAACGCCAGATTCCCCGTTGGCTGGTGCAGCACCCTCGCGTGAGAGCGCTGCATCAGGCGCCGAAACAATGGGGCGGTGATGCGGCGATTCTGGTATTACTGGATGTCTGAGGCCGGTTGTGCAGCGCCGTGGCTATGCGATTGACGTTGAAAGGCCGCATATAACGGCGGCAGAATCTGGCTTATCAGATTCAGCTGCTGGAGCGGAATACTTAATTCCGATTGGTTGACATTTTCGCTTTGATCGGCATTAAACTGGTTTAACGCCGCGGTAATGTTACGCTGTAATTTGTCAAACAGAGCCGGCGTCAGTTCTTCAATATGTTCCAGCGCATAAATTAATTTTTTGGCGATAGGGTAAAATTCGGCCAGAAAGCGAATATCCTGCTGCATTCGCTGCATATTGTTACGGTAAGCCCCGAGCGCGGAAATATAGCTGAGCAGCGAATAATTCAGCTTCAGCAGTTCAAACCCTTCTTGCAGATAATCCCGATAACGCTTCGGCTCGTTATTCATATTGGATAAGGTCGCGCTTAATGCGGTGGCATATTCGTGGGCTCTACGCCGGGCAATACGGTATTTCAGATTGTCACTTTTACCGAACTGCAATTGGCTGATGATATGCAGTAAATACCGCGCATCGCTTTTAATCGCCTGACGAATCACTTTATTCAGTTGCAGATATTTCCAATCCGGCCATAAATAGGACACCGCAAGCCAGGCGATAAAGGCGCCGATTAAGGTATCCAGCAGGCGGGAATACATGGCCGTGTGAATATCGAAACCGATAACATCAAAGCTGATGAGCACCTGCAATGTAATAAAAAAGGTGGAAAAACTGTAATTATTGGTTCTGAAAAAGAAGAACAGCGCGCTGGTGGCAACGATTAAGCCGAGCTGTAATTCGATGGTCGGCTGGGTATAAGGCAGCAGCGAACCGACAATCACGCCTAAAATCGTGCCGATGATGCGTTGTTTAAGGCGTAATTTGGTGGCGGAATAATTTGGCTGGCAGACGAACACCGCGGTAAGCAAAATCCAATAACCGCGATCCAGTTGAAAAAATTCAACGATTGCGCAGGCAATAAACACGACGATGGATAAGCGGACGGCATGCCGAAACAGCTGTGAATCAAAGCTCAAATGACTGACAATGGCAAGCCGGATATTTTTTAACCCGGTAATCTGTTCCGTATGAATCTGTGCGTTTTCCGACCGCACTTTATCGGCGCTTTGTTCCTGTTCCAGATGCTTGAGCTGCCAATCGACGCCTTGCAGATTATTGATCAGATTTTTGATGCCGATCAGCTGTCGCGGTTCGGCCGTTTTAAATTGGGTGTAATGCTCTAAAGATTGATTGATCCCGGCAATGGCTTTTTCCAGCCGCGGATCATAACGGTAAGTCCGGGTCTGTTGCAGACTGGCGGCAATATCGCGGCAGGCCTGCGCCTGTAATTCGAGCAGGCGCTGAATGCGGAATATCAGATCCGTGTTTTTTAATTGTTCGGCGAGGATGTGATAATCGAAATGGCTGGAATTGACGCGTTCATGAATTTCCTGCGCGGCAAAATAGTATTTGATCATTTTACTGGTGCGGCTGTGGCGATATTGCCCCCGAATCCGGTAGAACAGCGCGGTGCGGCAGGCATTAAACGCGGTAATCAAGTTACTGTTTTTCATGGCCAGCCGGATTTGTTTGTCTTCCAGCTGTTCAATATCGTCCGGGTCAAAAAACAGCGATTTGGTTTCCAGATATTCGGCTAAGGCGATAAAGGAACGCGCCACACTTTCCTGCACCGGCCGATTGGGGAAAAACAGGTAAACTACGATAGTCACCGCGCTGTAAAGCAGGGTGCCGCATAAAATAAGCAGCGGATTGAGGTACCACAGGGTGCCGGGAAAATAGGTCAGCGTGGTATAAAGCGCAACGACCAGCGTGCCGAAGGCTATCGTGCTGTAACGCTGCCCTAACGCACCGAGCATGGTGAAGATAAAGGTCAGCACCGTCATCAACAGGGTAAACTCGACCCCCTTGCCTAAGGTAAGCTGTACGCTGAGCGAGGAGATGGAAAAGGCGATCAGGGTGAAAAAAATATTTTTCAGCCGCCCGGTCAGGCGATTGTCCAGATCGACCAGACCGCCGGCAATAATGCCCAGCACCAACGGCATGCTTTGCTGGGAAAGATCAAGCCACCAGACGCTGACGGCGGCGATATTGACGGCGATAAAAATGGGAATCGTCGCGATGACTTTTGCATTAAGCCAGTTATTCATTCGCATCTTGCTCACTTATTGCTTTTCAAGCTGGCGCTGCGCGTACTGTTGGCGAAGCAGTTCGGCAAATTCTTTCGGAACGACACGCTGACCGACGGGAAACAGGGCGATGCCCGCCAGTTTAAAGTTGGCCAGACCGACCGGAATGCCGATCAGGGTCAGGCATTGGGTAATGCCCGACATAATATGCAATAAACACAGCCACCAGCCGAATAACACAAACCACAGCAGGTTTAATACCGAACCGACGGTATTGCAGACCGCACTGGTGGGTTCAAGGTATTTCACATGAACGATATCGTTACCGAACGGCACCAGCGACATTTTGGTGATTTCCCAGCAGCTGCGGGTATAAGGCAGCGTGATAATCAAAAGCGCGCTGGCGAAAGTGGCGAACAGCCAGCCTAATGTGGTGGCAAAGCCGCCGAGGATAAAATTCAGGATATTTAAAATTAACGCCATATTTTCTCCTTAAGGTGCGGTTATTTTAACCGCACTTTTAGATAATCGGCATAGTCGGGAATCCGGATATCGATCGCCTGATTGAAATAAGGCGAGCTTATTATAAAATCGGCACTGGCCATGTTCATCGCAATGGGAATATTCCAGACGGTCGCAATACGCATCAGCGCTTTGACATCCGGATCATGGGGCACCGCATTCATCGGATCCCAGAAGAAAATCAGCAAATCAATGCGCTGTTCGGCGATTAAGCCGCCGAGCTGCTGATCGCCGCCCATCGGCCCGCTGAGCAGACTGGTGATGGTAAGTCCGGTTTCTTTATTAATCAGATTGCCGGTGGTGCCGGTGGCGTACAGTTGATGCGGATGCAATAAAGTGCGGTTGTTTTTACACCAGTTTATCAGATCCTGTTTACAGTGATCATGGGCGACCAGCGCAATGTGTTTGACTGGCGCTAATTGGCGGGTAGTGGTTTGCATAGCGGTCTCCATAATAAAAAAGTGAGCAACCGGGCCCACTTTAAGATCAAGATAAGCATCAAAACAAAAAATTATTTTTGTTTTTTCGCCCAGTCAAGGAAGCGGGCCTGAGTGTCTTTGTCCGCCTGCTGGAACCAATATTGCAGCTGCTGTTCAGCCACGTTTTCGCCCTGTACCACCACTTTACCTTTTTGCGCTTTGGCAAATCCCGGCACGGCGGCAGGAATCGCACTGGTTGCCAATGACGGCACGGAAGCCGTTGCACCGGAAGCGTTATATTCGGAAAGATTTTCAATTAAATTGGCGCCCGGCAAAAAGCCTTCCTGTTTTAACGTGTCCTGCTTGTTTGAAATCGCTTTACCGGATACGGTTTTCACCATAATTTCCGGTTTCTGATTAAAGGCGGCGGCATCACGTTCGGTTTCAATGCGCGGCGCGGAGATGACGATATCTTCGGCCGAACCTTGGAAGGTGACGATAACCGGATTGGATTCGAATAATGAACGATCGGAACCGGCTTTCACCACTTCGCTGACGCGAACCACAACCTGATGGGTTTGAGTATCATTAACATTAAAAGATTTGGCTGATTTTAATAATGATTTACTTGCTTTTTGTCCGTCGATAGCCAGAAAATCAACGTTTGATGAGCTGCTCACAACACCTGCAAAGCTTGCCGTGCTGGTTAATAAAGCTGCGCTAGCCAATGCAGCGAACCGAAATTTCATACTTGCTCCTCTATGATGGGATAATGTCTTTTAATTCTAACGCACTCTATTCGATAAAGTGTTAGCCGTATGCTATTCTAATTTAAGAAAAATGGAAATAGGAAAATTCGTTTTCAAGGAAAAATTTTTATTTTTTTACCTGAGTTGAACGGCGATAAGCAAATGACGGAGGAAAATATGTTAAAGAAACAATTTACCGTTTATGGCATGGTGCAGGGCGTCGGTTTTCGTTTTTTTACTTGGCGCGAGGCGGTTAAAATCGGCGTGCGCGGTATGGTCAGAAATTTGCCCGACGGCAGCGTACAGGTGGTGGCAATCGGCTCGCCATCTCAGCTTGAGGCATTACGCGGCTGGCTGCAAAAAGGGCCGCGCACCGCCGTGGTGAAACGTGTCATCGAGCAGGATTATAGCGGTGAACAAACGTTTAACGAGTTTTCCGTGCGCCATTAACGGTTTTTCAGCTTGCTGTAGCATAATGCGAGCAGGAAGAATACCGCCTGTAACAGGATAATACAGGCGCCGGTCGCACCGTCGATATGATAGCTGATAATAGTGCCCAGAATACTGGTGGTAATCGAAACCGACACGGCGATGATCAGCATAGTATCGAAGCGTTTGCTCAGGGTGTAAGCGGTGATACCCGGTGAAATCAGCATCGCCACCACCAGAATCACGCCGACTACCTGCATTGCGCTGATAATGGTGAGCGCCAGTAAGATGAGTAAGCCGTAATGCAACAGACGCGGAGACAGGCCGGCAACACGGGTATGGCTGGGATCAAAACAATAAAGCAGAAAATCCCGTCTTTTCAGTAAGATGAGAAGTAAAATCAGGCCGGCCGTGATAAAGGTCTGCCATAATTCGGCTGAACTGACGCCGAGCAGATTGCCGAACAGGATATGCATAAGATGCTGATCGGTATCCACTTTAGTAAACAGCACCAGACCTAATGCAAACATGCCGGAAAAGACAATCCCCATCACGGTATCTTCTTTAATGCGGCTGTTTTCTTTTAAATAGCCGATGCTTAACGCACAGGTCAGACCGGAGGCAAAGGCGCCGACGGCAAGCGGCAGGCCGAGTAAATAGGCAAGTACGATACCGGGCAGCACCGCATGGGAAACGGCATCGCCCATCAGCGCCCAGCCTTTCAGAATCAGATAACAGGACAGCACGGCGCAGATAATCGCCACGATAAGCGCGGTTAACAGCGCGTTTTGCATGAAAGGGTAGGCAAAGGGTTCAAGAAACCAGTCGAGGATATTATTCATGCGACACCGCCTGTGTGACCGGGCGTTTTTGTGCGAGTAAACCGTATTTAGGCGAGAACAAAAAAGCCATAAGAAAAAGTGCGGTCTGAAAACAGACAATTAATCCCCCGGTGGCGCCATCCAGATAGTAGCTGACATAAACCCCCAGTGCGCTGGTAACAATGCCGAGCGAGACGGCGATAGCGACCAGCGTTTTAAAACGATCGGTTAATAAATATGCCGTTGCGCCGGGAGTGATCACCATGGCGATGACCAAGATGGCGCCGACAGTCTGTAGGGCGGCGACCACGCAGGCGCTGAGTAAGACGAAAAACAGCAGTTTATAATAAAACGGCGATAACCCGACGGAAGCGGCATGGGTTTCATCAAAGAATACCAATAAAAGATCTTTCCAGAAGATCAGCAGTAAAACCAGACAAATTGCAATAATAATGGCAACCTGAATAATGTCTTCGTCGGCAATACCGAGAATGTTGCCTAAAATAATTTCCTGTACGTTGACCGAGGTCGGATTTAACGAGATGATGAGCAATCCGATGGCGAAAAAGGTGGTGAAGATAAAGCCGATAATGGCGTCTTCGCGCAATTTTGAAATGGATTTGATCCACAGAATCGAAAGTGCGGCTAAAATTCCGGCAAAAAATGCGCCCAGCGCATAGGGCAGGGCAAGTGAATAAGCAATGGCCACACCGGGAACCACGGAATGAGAAAGGGCATCGCCGATCAGCGACCAGCCTTTCAGCATTAAATAGGCGGACAAGAATGCGCAGATTCCCCCTACGGTGGCGCTTAAAATCAGCGCTTTTAACATATAGTCGTAGGAAAACGGTTCGAGTAACGTCGCTAACATGCGGGGTTTTCCTTAGCCGACCGGCTTTTGTCATGCTCCGTCCCGGCCGGATGTTCTTTCGTGATCGGCGCCGGCGGATCATTTTTCGTCTGCCCGTAAAACACCGCCGGCAATTCATCATCCGTTAATACGGTCACTGAACGGCTGTCTTCATCATCATGCAGATCGCGTCCCAGCAGTTTAACATTACGCAGCACACCGCCGAACACCAATTCAAGGTGCTGTTGGGTGAAGGTGGTTTCCGTGCTGCCTTTTGCCAGTACGGTGCGGTTGATCATTACCACTTGATCACAATAATCGGGAACGGAACCTAAATTATGGGTGGAAACTAAAATGAGATACCCTTCGGTGCGTAACTGCGCCAATAAATCCATGATGGCGTTTTCTGTTTGCACGTCCACGCCGGTAAAGGGTTCGTCCAGTAAAATAATACGGCTTTGCTGCGCCAGCGCGCGGGCGAGAAATACCCGTTTTTTCTGACCGCCCGACAGCTCACCGATTTGCCGCGCTGCCAAGTGTTCGATACCCAGCCGCTGCATAGCGCGCTGAACTTCCTGTTTATCCAGGATTTTCGGTATCCGCAGGAAATTCATATAGCCGTAACGTCCCATCATCACAACGTCGTAAACCGACACGGGAAACTGCCAGTCCACATCTTCGCTTTGCGGGACATAGGCCACCATGTTCTGCTTTAACGCCTGAGAGATAGGCAAACCGCATAACCGAATGGTACCTTGCTGCGGTTTGATTAATCCCATCAGGCTTTTAAACAGGGTGGATTTTCCGCTGCCGTTCACCCCAACCAAGGCACAGGTCGTGCCGCCCTGCAATTCAAAGGAGACATCATGAATGGCAGTATGACCGTTGTTGTAACGTACTGTTACGTTTTCAACCGAAATCGAAGCTGGGGTTTGAGACGACATTATTTTTCAAATCCTTTTACAATGGTGGTGACGGTGGTATTGAGTAAATCGATGTATGTCGGTACCGGGCCGTCGGCGGCGGATAAGGAATCCACATAAAGCACACCGCCGTATTTCGCACCGCTTTCTTTTGCTACTTGTTGTGCCGGTTTTGGCGAAATGGTGCTTTCGCTGAAGACAACCGGAATATGATGTTTTTTCACCAGATCGATCATATGACGCACTTGCTGCGGGGTGCCTTGCTGTTCCGCATTAATCGGCCATAAATACACTTCCTGCAAACCGTAATCCTGCGCCAGATAGCTGAATGCGCCTTCGCTGGTCGCCAGCCAGCGTTGCTGCTGCGGGATCTGCGTCAGTTTTTTGCGTAGCGGCTCATCCAATGCTTTGATTTGCTGGGCATAATTTTCTGCATTGCGGCGATAAGTATCGGCATTTTGCGGATCGTATTTCACCAATGCGTTTTTAATGTTTTCAATATAAATTAACGCGTTGGTCGGCGACATCCAGGCGTGCGGATTCGGGGCGTTTTTATAGGGGCCTTCAAAAATTGAAATCGGTGTAATCCCTTCGGTGACGACAACGGAAGGTTTATCCTGAACATTCTGGAAGAAACGTTCGAACCAGCGTTCCAGATTTAAACCGTTCCATAAGACCAGATCCGCGGATTGGGTTTTTACAATATCTTTCGGAGTGGGTTCATAATCATGAATTTCCGCGCCGGGTTTCGTAATGGATTCGACCGTCGCGGCATCACCGGCGATATTCTGTGCAATATCCTGAATAATGGTGAATGTGGTGACGACCTTAAACTTGGCATAGCCCGGCAGGCTGAACAATGTAAACAATGCGGCACTAATCAATAGCAATAAGCGTGACATAATTTCTCCTTTAAATATAAGTTGTTAAGTGCCGGCACATTATATAGGGTTATTAATTTGTTGTAAATGATAATGATTATCAAATTTTAAATTACAGGCATTTTGCCGGTTTCGGTAAGCCGGCCAGTTTGGTGGCCTGTTTTGCCGGCCCGTCCGGAAAAAGGCGCTGTAGATAGCGGCTGTTTCCTTTCTCTTCTCCCAGTTTTTGTGCCATGGCTTTAACTAACATTCGGATTGCCGGGGAGGTTTTATATTCCTGATAAAACGCCCGCACGAAGTGAATAACTTCCCAGTGGGCGTCGGTTAATGTCAGATTTTCCTGCTGTGCGATGGCCAACGCCACCTCAGGACACCATTGGTTCAGATCAAGCAGATAGCCTTCCGAATCCGTTGCAATTTGTAACTCATTTACGATTAACATAATTTTACACTGTGCTGAATGTGGTTATTATACGGAAACGCCCCTGTAAAGGGGCGTTGAATTTACCTATTGAACCGATAACTAATCGTCGCTGCCAAAAATACGCAGTAAGTTTAGCAAACTGACGAAAATATTATACAGCGATACGTATAAACTGACTGTGGCACGAATATAATTGGTTTCGCCGCCGTGCACAATATTGCTGGTTTCATATAAAATCGCCATACTGGAGAACACGATAAATAATGCGCTTAACGCGACATAAAATCCCGGCATATTAAAGAAGAAACTTGCAATCATTCCGACAATCAGCACGATGAAAAGGGTAAACATCATGCCGGATAGGAATGACATATCTTTTTTGGTGGTTAAAACATAAGCGGAGCAGGCAAAAAATACCGCTGCAGTACCGGCAAGGGCGAAAACGATCAGCTCACCTAATCCTGCGCCGACATAAGCGTTTAATATCGGACCGAGGGAATAACCCAGAAATCCGGTCAGCGCAAATGTGGACAGAATACCCCATGCGCTATTAGCCAAGGCGTTGTTTAGAAACAGCAATCCATAAAAACCGATCAATAAAATACCGTAATGCAACGGCGGCAGATTAAATGCCATTGCCGCAAAAGCCACGAGAGCGGAGAAAGTCAATGTTAAAGCAAGCAGAAAATAGG
The DNA here is from genome assembly GCF_964241405.1 of Necropsobacter rosorum. Taxonomy (NCBI): domain Bacteria; kingdom Pseudomonadati; phylum Pseudomonadota; class Gammaproteobacteria; order Pasteurellales; family Pasteurellaceae; genus Necropsobacter; species Necropsobacter rosorum. Next base: position 186,525 of record NZ_CAXSXF010000002.1, on the reverse strand, counting down.
TATTCCGTAATACTTTATTGGTTGCTAAAACCGATGCTTCTCTGGTGTCAACAATAATTCGTGATTGCATAAAATCTCCTGTGTAATAATCAATACATTGCCATAAAGTACTGGTTAACCTATTAAAAGTCAATGTATCGGCGGCATCTTTTTCATTGCTGTTGTTTGAAATTCACCCGAAACGAATAAATTATCAGCTTTTAATAGACTAAATATGATTTTTTGATTTACTCGCGACCTTATCTGTACTATATTTTGCCAAATCGCATGGAGGAATGGTCGAGCGGTCGAAGGCACCGGTTTCGAAAACCGGCGAGGGTTTACGCCCTCCGTGAGTTCAAATCTCACTTCCTCCGCCATTTTATTAAACTGTAAGCAGAAAGGGATTAAACCCAAGCGCTTGCAGTTTTTTATTTTCCACTTTTTCTTTCCTTCTTGCATTTTGGCGGCTGTTTCAATCGGGTTTAAAAATGAGCTTGATGAACCTTATTGCGCTAAAAGTGCGGTGAAAAATTTCAGCGTTTTTGCAACATTCGTCGGAAATATATTGGCAATAAAAAAGACAAAATTATCACCCCATATATTATGAGGTGATGTTAAGCATCTATTTTAGTACAACAGATTGACCATTCCCACGGTTAAGGCCGGGATATAAGTGACCGCCATTAATGTAAACAACAACACTAAAATAAACCACAGGTTGTCTTTGGTGACGCTCCAGATATCTTTTTTAGCGATTGATGAAGCCGTAATGAGTACGCTGGCCACCGGAGGCGTTTGTTGTCCCACGGCGATATTTAAGGTGAGGATAATGCCGAAATGAATCGGGTCGATACCCAATTGGGCGATAAGCGGCATTACAATCGGCACGACCAGAATAATGGCGGCGGCACCGTGCAGGAACATGCCGATAATAAATAACATCATATTCAGCATCATGAGTACGATATATTTATTATCCGAGATGCCTAAAATCGCGGATGCCATATGCTGAGGAACTTCCTGCTCGGTCAGAAATAATCCCAAGGCGGCGGAAGTCGCTACCAATAACATCACAACGGAAGTACCGTTCACGCTTTCTACCACCGCTTTACGGAAAGAAGCGAAAGTAAGCTCTTTATAGATAAAGAAACCGATGATCAATGCCAGCAATACGGCTAGTCCGGCGGCTTCCGTGGCGGTGGTGAAACCGCTGATGATACCGCCTAAAATAATTGCCGGTAGGGTTAATGCCCAGATGGCGTCTTTAAAGGATTCGCACAATTTACGCAGGCTAAAGGATTCTTCCCGCGGTAAATTGTATTTCACCGCGTAATAGTAACAGACCATAAACATGCCGATGGATGCCAGTCCGCCGGCGGCTAAGCCGGCAATAAAGAGCTTGGAAATCGATACATCGGCCATGGCGCCGTAAATAATCATTGGTAGTGACGGCGGAATAATCACCGCCAGTGAGGCGGAGGAAGAGGTTACGGCGGCAGAAAAGGTCGCTTTATAACCCCGTTTTTTCATTGCCGGAATTAAAATCGACCCCAATGCCGCAACATCCGCCACGGAAGAACCGGAGATTTCGGCAAAAATCATCGAGACCCCGACATTAACCATCGCCAGTCCGCCGCGAATAAAACCGATAATAGCATTAACAAAATTGATCAGCCTGACCGAAATGCCCCCGGTATTCATTAAGGTGCCGGCTAAGATAAAGAGGGGAATGGCCAATAAGGAAAAGTTGGCGGCACCGTCAAAAATCGATAATGCGATATTATAAACGGAATCGAAGCTGTTTGTGGCTAACATGCCCAGCACGGAGACCACGCCGATGGCAACCGCAATCGGCACGTTGATCATAACGAGTAAAATTAAGCCGATTAACACTAAAAATGCAATCATTGTATTTTCTCCTTAGCCATTTGCATATCCGCACTGTCGGTGACGTCTTTTAGTGCTTGTTCGATTTCTTCATCGTCTTGCGTTTTACCCGCCATGATCGCATGAAATGCTTTTGGCATGGATAACAGCTCCGCAATAATGAATAATACGCAACCGATCGGTAAGGCGGATTGGGTGACCGCTAACGGTATAAAATCAAGACTGGTCAGCGTTTCTTCGCCGAAAACGGATAAAATGTAAAAACCGGCCCATGCCAGCAGGGCAAAGAAACCGATAATAATGATTTCATTTAAAACGAATACCGCTTTTTTCAGCGCAAGCGGCATTGAGGCGACCAGATTGCCGAATCCCATATGGCTGCGATTAATAGCGCATAATGCCCCGCCGTAAAAGGTGAGCCAAGCGAGCAAAATCGCCGCAATTTCATCATACCAATGCAGCGACACACCGAAAAAGCGGCTGAAAATGGACAGGATAATGATTATTGCCAACGCGACCAGAATTAATGAAGAAATGATGGTTAGAATTTTCTTCACGACATTAAATAATCTTTCCATAAGTATGATCCCAATGTGTATTATTTAATCGCGTCTTGAGTTTTTTCCAATAAGAACTTACCGTTAGGCACTTCGGTTGTAAATTCCTGATAAATCGGTTTACTGGCGTCAATAAAGGCTGAAATATCAACGACATTTAAGTGCATACCGCTTTCGGTGAGCTTCATTTCCAACTGTTTATCCAATTGTTCCGCTTCATGATACGCCCATGATTGCGCTTCTTTTGCCGCAGCTTCAATAATTTCTTTGACCTCTGCCGGCAGTTTTTTATATGACTGCGTTCCGGCGGTTAAATAAGCCGGAGAATAAACATGGTTAGTCATACTCAGATATTTTTGTACTTCCTGTAATTTTGCGGCATAAATATTGGTGAGCGGATTTTCCTGACCGTCTATTACACCGGTTCTTAACCCGATAAATACATCACCGAACGGAATCGGTGTCGGATTTGCGCCCCAGGCTTTAAACATTTTTAACCGCCATGAACTGTTCGGCGTGCGGATTTTCAAACCTTTTAAATCTTCCGGTTTATTAATCGGGCGGCTGTTATTGGTAATATTTCGAAATCCGTTTTCCCATAATCCGATAATTTTATAACCTTTTTTCTCCGCTTCCGGCGCAATATAAGGATAAAACACCTCGCTTTCGACTTTAGCTAATTGCGCGCGGTTGGTGATCAGAAACGGTAATTCAAAAATAGCCATTTGAGGAATATTGGTTGCTAAGGTGGATGATAATAAAGCGATATTAATCGTACCCAGTTTTAATTTCTGCTGAGTATCTTTATCGGAACCCAGCTGGCCTGAACCAAAAAATTTGAGCTGGTAATCGGATTTTACGGCGGATAATTTTTCGTTTGCCGTATCAACAAAATGCTGGGTGGTATTGTATTGTAAAGATCCGGCGCTGGCAGTGGTTGAGACAATCAGCTCTTTTGCCTGAGCAGAAAAGCCAATCATAGGGAGTGCCATTAATATGGCGAGGTGTCTGATTAACTTCATTTTCATATCAATCTCCTTTAGCTTATGCAGATAGAAATGTTAAATAAATCCGTTTATCGCAATGTGGGCTTCCTTATTAATATTATTTTGAACAAACTAACAAATAATGATTATTTGCTCAATATAGGAATCCCTGAATATATGATCGATCTCACATGGATTTAATAAAAAGATCTAAAAATCGTGAGATTAATCACAAATTTCAGGTTTTTGATAAACGAAGTAAAAATATTTACTGCTGAACTTTTGTAAAGGGATTGAAATTTAATATATCAAATGTTCAGCTTATTAACTTTTATTTCATTTAATGGGAAATGTTACGGCGCTTTATTATCGGACAGTTTGTTTGGGCAATAAAAATTTAAGCGAGGATAGAGAATGATGAATAACGTTATATTTTTTATCATCTGTAAAAAAGCCGTAAGTATTATACTTACGGCTTTTACCGGGGAATAATAATTAAAGATGTTCGGCCAGTGCGGCGGCGATTCCGTCTTCATCATTGGATAGCGTAACCAGAGTGGCTTGCTGTTTGACGGCCGGTTCGGCATTGCCCATGGCGATCCCCAGTCCGGCGGAAGTCAGCATGCTGATATCATTATGATTATCACCGAAGGCAATAACGTTTCTCGGATCGATTTTCCATGTATTCAGTAATTCAAGCAGACGTCTGCCTTTACTGTTACCGTTTTTGGCAATATCGACGCGGTCTATCCAAGACCATTCGCAGCTGAAATCTGCTGCCGGCAGTGCCGCAACCGTTTGTTCCATAACAGCTCGATCCGGATGGCTGACGACAAATTTCCAGATCACCTCATTGTCTTTTTCCAGCAGCTGACGGAAATCCTGCACTTGCTGAAGGTGAGGGCGTACGGATTCGGGACAGCCGGCTACCCATTGGCTGAATTTTCTCATATGATCATTAAGTTGCAGGTAATTCATCGCATCACGGGAATACATTAATAAATGCGTACCGTATTTTTCCGCCACTTCAATAACCTGCGCCGCCTGAGCCTTGGACAGCGGATTGGCAATCGGCATACTGTCCGTTTCGACATCGTAAATATAGGTGCCGTTACAGCAGATAATCGGGGTATCTAAGCCCAATTGATAATGATAAGGGCGAGCGGCGGTGTGATGGCGCCCGGTAACTAAAATAATTTTAATGCCTTTTTCACGGGCGTTTTGAATGGCGCGTTGGCTTGAAGTTAAAATCTGTCCCTGGCTGTTTAATAAGGTGCCGTCAAGGTCAAAAGCAATGGCCTGAAATGTCATGTTTTCCTCTCTCTTATGTTTCACAATAGTACAAGTATAGAGGCTTTGTTACTGAAAATAAACCAAAAACCGGCAAACAGGCGGTTAATCGGCGGGCATTTTATCTCGGCGCTGCCTCCGATTTGCCAGCGGAGGCAGCTTTTGGGCTCGGTTATAACGGTGGATGATGCGGGCTATCCGGCGTGTTATTTCGTGTCTGCGGCAGAGAACATAAACGGGTTCTGACCGCTTCGTGCAAAGCCTTTTTCTTCCAGTTCGATATCCAGAAAAATCGCCGCCAAATCGTCTGCCACCGGTTCCACATTGTGATCTTTTTCCTGAAAGAGAATTTTCAGATAACTATTGCAGTCGCCGCAGCTTTCCGCGCGCACCGCCGCCATTTCGTTATCTAATGTCCAATAGGAGACGTTACCGTCCTGCGCGCAGTTTGTGCATTGCGCGCGCATGACGTTCCATTCGCTTTCGCACAGGGAACAATGAAGATAACGCAAACCTTGTGACGCACCGAAATGGACCAGACTGGATACCGGCGCCGAGCCGCAAACCGGACAGTGATGCAGTTGCTGCGTATTTTCTAAATTATGCCCGTGCGGAATTTGCTCGGTGAGTTGTGCCCAGTACAGGGATAATGCCGCCCAGAGAAACACCGCCTTATCGGCAAGCTGTTCGGACAGATTTTGCGCCAACAGCGCATCGGCCATTTGTTCCAGCGCATCATCGGAGCACTGTTCAAGGCTTTCGATGACGTCTTTAACCGTCTCATTTGCCTCCCTTTTCAAGCGGGCGAGCAGGGCGTGCAGCGCTTTAATCCAATAGGGATCACGCTGCCAAGTGGCGGTATTGAGCGGCACATATTGCGCTAATGTTTGATTTGTCAGCTGATCTTTTGCCAGCGGCAGGGTATTTAACACATCCAGCTGGGCCTCCGCGACGGTGGCGGCGAAGTTGAGATAATCCGCCAACGGATGATTTTCCGCCAGCGCTTTTAAGCGTGCGGCGCGGCGGGAATAGATATTTTTCGGATTCGAAAACAGTAACGCAGGGCGCTGGTAGGAGTCAGTCGCCTTTTGAATTTCTGCTTCGGGTAAAATTCGGATTGCCATAATTGTCTTTATATTAAAAGAAAGTGCGGTGAAAAATTTAAAAATTTATAAAAATTCGACCGCACTTTTCAGGGTTATTTCGGGTTATTTGCCTGTTTTTCCAATTCAGGCAGCACTTCTTCTTTAAACCATTTCGGATGGTGTTTTTTGGCCCAGCGCACCGTCACCCAGCCTTCCACCATACCGCGGATTGAGCCTTTTACCCAGAATGCCATGTAGATATGCACCAAAATGCCGGTAAACAGTGCAAACGCACTGGCGGAATGGAGCAAAATCGCAACGCGTATGACCGGAATCGGGAAATTATGGGAAAAATACTGTCGCCACATAATGATACCGGTGGTCAGCAAGGTGAGCATGGCGAGGATCAACGTCCAGAACAGCATTTTCTGTCCGAGGTTGTATTTTCCGTTGTAAGCCACGGCATGTTCGTTACCGAGCAACACCTGTTTGATGCCTTTCAGCCAGCGAATATCGTTTTTCTCCGGAATATTATGATGCCAATAAATAAAGGCCAGAATAATAAACGAGATAAACATAATAATGCCGGTGAACGGATGCACGGCACGCGCAAGTTGCGGCGTACCGAGAATTTCATGCAACCAGGCGAAATCCGGGAAGAAGAACGCAACGCCGGTGAACATGGTTAAGAAAAAGCAGATCACGAGGAACCAGTGACTCACCCGCGCCAAAGGTTTATGGCGCACGATTTTCGTGTCATTGCTGAGATTGAATTTACTCATGTTTTCCCCCTCTGTCTTCTGCCTCAAACTGTTCGCTGTGGTCTTCTACATCTTCCTCTTCGTTCGGCCCTACGGTGAGGTAGTGGGCGACTTCGGCCAACGCCAGACCGCCCATGGCGATTGCCGCAACCGGTTTGAGTACGTCTTTCCACAATGTGACGGTCGGTGAAATGTGCGGATCTTTCGGCAAGCCGGAGTAAAGTTCCGGCTTGTCGGCATGATGCAGCACATACATCACATGGGTGCCGCCGACACCCGGCGGATCGTAAAGTCCGGCATTGTCGTAACCGCGCGATTTGAGATCGACGATACGTTGTTCCGCATAGACTTTCATTTCCTCTTTGGAACCGAAACGAATGGCGCCGGTCGGGCAGGTTTTCACACAGGCCGGTTCTTGGCCGACAGACACGCGATCGACACAAAGCGTGCATTTATATACCCGGTTATCTTCCGGATTCATACGCGGAATATTAAACGGACAACCGGCGATACAATAACCGCAACCGATACATTTATCCGACTGGAAGTCCACAATACCGTTGGCGTACTGGATGATCGCACCGGGTGCCGGGCAGGATTTCAAACAGCCCGGTTCGGTGCAGTGCATACAGCCGTCTTTGCGGATAAGCCATTCCAGACGATCGTTTTCTTCCACTTCGTTAAAGCGCATCACCGTCCAGGCTTTTGCGTTCAGATCGGTCGGATTGTCATAAACGCCGACGCATTTCGCATCCACCGCCGAACGGATATCGTTCCATTCGGAACATCCCACCTGACAGGCTTTGCAGCCGATACAGGTAGTCACATCGATCAGTTTCGCCACTTCAACCTTATGATCACGCGCATGCGGTGGCGGCGTATAGCCTGAGGTGGCGGAGACTTTGACGATATCCTGCGTCATTACCGATGATGTCATTTTGCACCTCCTGCGCTTTCAGTCACTTTTTCGATGTTCACCAGGAAGGTTTTGTATTCCGGTGTCTGAGTATTGGAATCACCCCAAGACGGTGTCAGCGTATTGGTGGAGAAACCGCGGTTTCCTTTACCGTTCAGCGCTTTCATATTCCAGTGGATCGGCATACCCACTTGGTGGACGGTCTGTCCGTTAATGGTTAATGCCTTAATCCGTTTCGTGACGACAGCGACGGCTTTAATATAGCCGCGTTTGGAGGTAACTTTGACCATATCGCCTTTCTCGATCCCTTTTTCCGCCGCCAGCGCTTCACCGATTTCCACAAACTGTTGCGGCTGCGCGATGATATTTAAGGCGGATTGCGCCGTCCAGCTGTGGAAATGCTCGGTCAAGCGGTAGGAGGTACCGACATACGGGAACTCGCTGCTTGAACCGATAAATTCACGGTCTTGCTGATAAATACGCGTAGTCGGATCGCTCACCACATTCGGGTGCAGCGGATTAGTGCCGATCGGGCTTTCTATCGGCTCATAATGTTCCGGCAACGGACCGCTGTTGATCTTATCCACCGCAAACAGACGACCGACCCCTTCGGCGGACATAATAAACGGCCCGGTATCCGCGCCCGGCGGAATGGCGCCGTAATCGGCCACATCCATCCAGTTCCAGTTTTTACCGTTCCATTTAATCAGCTGACGTTTCGGATCCCAAGGGTTGCCGTTAATATCCAGTGAGGCGCGGTTATACAGCACGCGGCGGTTTGCCGGCCATGCGAAGCCCCAACCAATATTACAACCCAGCCCGGACGGATCGGAATTATCACGGTTTGCCGTTTGGTTGCCTTTTTCGGTCCACTGTCCCGCATAGAGCCAGTTACCCGATGAGGTCGTACCGTCATCGCGCAGATGCGCAAATCCGTTGAGCAATTGTCCTTTTTTATACATCAGGTTGCCGTTGTCATCATAGAGATCGGCTAACGCATAACCGTTCAGTTCTTTACATAATTCTTCCGCACTTGGTGAATGCGATTGAATGTAGTCCCATCTCATCGCCTCAAACGATTCCAGTCCGCGACCGCCTTCGCGATGATACAGTTCCAGCATCTCTTCACGCAGCATCGAAAGAATATCTACATCCGGTAAGGCTTCTCCCGGTTGATCGCAGGCTTTCCAGTGCCACTGCGCCCAACGGCCAGAGTTGGCGATTGAGCCGTCTTCTTCCGCAAAGCAGGTGGTCGGCAAACGGAACACTTCAGTCTGAATGTCCGCCGGGTTCACATCATTGGATTCACCGAAGTTTTTCCAGAACTCGGAAGTTTCGGTCTGCAACGGATCTAAAATAATGAGATATTTCAGCTTGCTTAAACCGGCGATGGTTTTATTTTTATTCGGCAGGGAATTTAACACGTTAAAGCCCTGACAAATATAACCGTGCATTTTTCCTTCGTTCATTAAATGAATATGGGTAATCGGATCATAAAGCCGTTCGAATTTCGGTAAGAAATCAAATCCCCAGCCGTTTTCTTTGGTGGCGTTATCGCCATAGAACGACTTCATTAAACTGACGAAGAATTTCGACGTATTACGATAATAATTTACCTGATTCGGCACGATATCTTTCGGCGTAATGGCGTCAATATATTGCTCGTAAGAGGTTTCTTTATCGTTCGGTAAACGCATATAACCGGGTAATGACGTCGGCAGCAAGCCCATGTCCGTGGTACCCTGCACGTTAGAGTGACCGCGTAACGCATTAATCCCGCCGCCCGGCATACCGATATTCCCCAGCAAGAGCTGGATAATCGCCATCGAACGGATATTCTGCGTACCGATAGAATGCTCGGTAAAGCCCAGCGCATACAAATGCGTCATGGTTTTATCGCGCGCAGCGGTTTTGCCAATTTCCTCACAGATATAGGCGAAATCCTTCTGTTTTACACCGCACATTTGCTCCACCAGTTCCGGCGTGTAACGTGCAACGTGCTCGCGCAGAATATTCAATACGCAGCGCGGATGCTGCAAGGTCATATCCCGTTTGGCATAACCGTTTTCGTCTAATTGATAAGACCAGCTTGATTTATCGTAGCTGTTTTTTTCTTCATTAAAGCCGGAGAATAAACCGTCTTCAAATTTATAACCTTCGTTGATCAGGTAAGATGCGTTGGTGTAATGTTTGACATACTCATGCTGAATTTTATCGTTATCCAGCAGATATTTCACCACGCCCATTAAGAACACGATATCTGATCCCGAACGGATTGGGGTATAGAAATCCGCCACCGCCGCAGTCCGGTTAAAGCGCGGGTCAACCACGATGATTTTCGCACCGTTTTTCTTCGCCTCAATCGCCCAGCGGAAACCGACAGGATGTGCTTCAGCCGCATTACCGCCTTGCACAAGGATAAGGTTGGCGTTTTTAATATCAACCCAGTTATTTGTCATCGCACCGCGACCAAATGATGGAGCAAGACTTGCTACCGTTGGTCCGTGTCAAGTATTGGCCTGGTTGCCGACCGGCAACATGCCAAGCATGCGAATCCATTTATGGGTTAATAATGCCGCCTCATTGCTGATTGCCGAGGCGGTCAGAATGCCGGTGGTTGTCCAGCGGTTCACCGTATTGCCGGCCTCGTTTTTCTCGATAAAGTTGGCATCGCGGTCGTCTTTCATCAGACGGGCAATGCGTTTTATCGCATCCTGCCAGGAAATACGCTCCCACTTATCGGAACCGGGTGCACGATATTCCGGGTAGAGACTGCGGCTGGCACTGTTGACATAATCCAGTGCGCCGGCGCCTTTCGGACACAGCGCTCCGCGGCTGACCGGATGATCGGGATCGCCTTCGATATGGAACAGTTTACTGCGGGTATTTGTGCCGGTATGAGAACTGAGACTGGTCGCCGGTTTGCCGGTGCTGTACATCAGCATACCGCAGCTTACCGCACAGTAAGTACAGGTATTACGTGTTTCTTGGGCGCGTAATAGTTTGTATTCGCGGGGAGCCGCCAGCGCCGTCGCCGGGGCAAAACCCAGCAATGCCGCAGATGTTCCCGCCATACCGCCTGCACAGATCTTAAAGAATTTTCTTCTAGTGATCTGCATAATCACTCCTTTAGTGTAAGTAGTAGAGTTGTTTTTTTGCCGAAAACTTGTATATTCGGCGAATAAAAATGGCGTAAATTCTTTTTCGTAGTCGGATAGATTTGATAGTATAGCGCGCGAAGCGCTAAAAATCCGACCTAGAATACCTATTTTTTGAGCAATAATCTATAACTAATTTTATGGAGTTGACAACAAAACGTGATATGGATCACAGAAATTGCAATTAATTTTTTCAAAAAATTAACAAACAAGGAACAATCCGGAAACGCGGAATCAACCTTTCATTATCAGCAAAAAAAGGAATCCGTCGCCGCGGAAGTGCCGGTCGCCTTGGTTTATAACGGCATATCGCATACGGTGATGATGTGTTCGCCGCATGATTTGGCGGATTTCGCACTCGGGTTTTCGCTGGCTGAAGAGATAATCCAAAGTCCGGCGGAGATTTACGACATTGAGATTGTGCCGGTTGTCAATGGTATTGAAGTGCATATCGAACTGGCGACGCGTCGTTTCGTTCTGCTGAAAGAAAAACGCCGCACGCTTGCCGGACGTACCGGCTGCGGTATCTGCGGCAGCGAACAGCTAAACCAGGTGTATAAAAACTTGCCGGTTTTAGACCGCACTTTTACGTTTGATTTAATGCGGCTTGACGATTGCCTGCAACAACTTTATGCCGCGCAGACCCTCGGCAGGCAAACCGGGGCGACCCATGCGGCGGCATTTTTTACCCCGAACGGCGAACTGCTGGCGCTGCGTGAAGATGTCGGCCGTCATGTGGCGCTGGATAAATTGCTGGGCTGGCATGCCAAACAGCACAAACCGACGGGGTTTGTATTAGTCACCAGCCGCGCCAGTTATGAAATGGTGCAGAAAAGCGCCACCTGCGGCATTGAAATGCTGATTGCCATTTCCGCGGCAACGGATCTGGCGGTGAAAATGGCGCAACAAAGCGATTTAACGCTGATTGGTTTTGCCCGCGAAGGACGTGCCACCGTTTACAGCGGAAAAGCGCGGTTGGTTTTTGCTTAAAATCTACCGTCTATTACCTTCATTCTGCCCGCCGTTTCCGGTCTCTAAAAACAGATAAAGTGCGGACGCCGTAATATAGCGTCCGTTAAGCAGCGTTTCTAAGGCATTCTCGCCGAATAAAAAGAGTGAGAAAAATACCGCTTGACCTTAACCTAAGGTTAAGCTTTATGCTAAGCCGCGTAGATTAACCCATCTTGTTAACTAAGGAGTATCAACATGACAACCACAGTTTTAGCATTAAGCGAATTATCCTGCCAGCATTGCGTGAAATCGGTCACTAAAGCGTTGCAAGCGATTGACGGCGTACAAAGCGCGGATGTGACGCTGGAACGCGCCACCGTAGTCGGCGAGGTTGATCCGCAGGTCTTGATTCACGCCGTGCAAGAGGCCGGCTATCAGGCGGTGTTGGCTTCCGAGGCAAAGTAGCTTCGCTGCCGGAAAAAACTGCCGAACCGGTGGTGAATCCTGATCCTGTGGCAGCGGAAAATCAAGGGGATCAGGTGACATTATTGCTTGACGGATTAAGCTGCGCCGCCTGTGTGCTGAAAGTTCAGAAAGCGTTGCAAGCGGTGCCGGGCGTGAATAATGCGCAAGTCAATCTGGCGGAACGAACCGCACTGGTTTTCGGACAGGCGCAGCCCGCTGCGTTGGTTGATGCGGTAGTCGAGGCGGGTTACGGCGCAGAACTGATTGAAGATGAACAGATCCGCCGTGAAAAACAGCAAACCCAGATTCGGCATGAAATCGCACAACGCAAATGGCAGGGTATCATCGCTCTGATCTTGGGCTTCGGTTTAACCTTCTGGGGCTTGTTCGGCGATATGTCGGTGACTGAACAAAATCATTATTATTGGCTGTTGCTGGGGTTATTAACCTTGGCGGTGATGGTTTTCACCGGCGGTCATTTTTACCGCAAAGCGCTACAAAATCTGCGCAAAGGCACCTCCACCATGGATACGCTGGTGGCGCTGGGCACCGGAACCGCATGGTTATATTCCATGTTCGTGTGCCTTTATCCGACCTTTTTCCCGGAAAATTCACGCCATCTGTATTTTGAAGCCAGCGCGATGATTATCGGTTTGATCAATATCGGTAAAATGCTGGAAGCCAAAGCCAAACAGCGTTCTTCCACTGCCTTGGAACGATTGCTGGATTTAACGCCGCCCACTGCCAAAGTGGTGGACGAACAGGGCGAGCGTGAAATTCCGTTGCAGCAGGTACAACAGGGGATGCTTTTGCGTTTACAAACCGGTGATCGGGTGTCGGTGGACGGTATTATTGAGCAAGGCGCCGGCTGGCTGGATGAAAGTATGCTGACCGGCGAACCGCTGCCGGTTGAAAAACAGCCGGGCGATAAAGTCAGCGCCGGTACCACCGTGACCGACGGCACCTTATTATTCCGTGCCGAGCAAATCGGCAGTCAGACCACGCTGGCGAATATCATCAGACTGGTGCGTCAGGCGCAAAGCAGTAAACCGCAAATCGGGCAGATCGCCGATAAAGTTGCGGCGGTATTTGTGCCGGTGGTGATCGGTATCGCTTTGCTTGCCGCGCTGATCTGGTATTTTATCGGGCCGGCACCGCAGTTATCCTATGCGTTGGTGATTTTCACCACGGTGCTGATCATTGCCTGTCCGTGTGCGTTAGGACTGGCGACACCGATGTCGATTATTGCCGGGGTCGGACGGGCGGCGGAACTGGGCGTGCTGGTGCGTGACGCCGATGCGTTGCAAAAAGCCGCTTCCGCGGATACGGTAGTATTCGATAAAACCGGTACCCTGACCAAAGGCGAACCGCTTGTGACAGGGTTGCATTGTTTTAACGGTTTTGGCGATATGCAGGTTATCGAACTGGCAGCCGGGCTGGAGCAGGGCGCCGGTCATCCGTTGGCGAAAGCGGTATTGACGCTGGCGCAGGAAAAACAACTGGCGTTACAAAACCCAAGCCGTTTCAATACCTTAAAAGGGCTGGGCGTGAGCGGGGTAATCGACGGTAAAAACTTATTGCTGGGCAACCGCACTTTAATGTCGCAGCAACAGGTTGATATTGCCGCCGCGGCTGAAACGGCGGAACGTGAAAGCGCGCAGGGCGCCACCGTGGTGTATTTTGCGGTGGAGCAGCGTCTGGCCGGGATTTTCGTGATCCGCGATCCGCTGCGGGAAGACAGTATTCACGCCTTGCAGCGTCTGCATAAGCAGGGTTATCGCTTGATTATGCTGACCGGCGATCAGGAAAAAACCGCACAGGCCATTGCCAAGGAAGCCGGTATTGATCAGGTGATTGCCGGCGTATTGCCGGAAGGTAAGGCACAGGCGATTAAGGATTTGCAGCGGCAGGGTTATAACGTAGTCATGGTGGGCGACGGGATTAACGATGCCCCCGCCTTGGCGCAGGCGGATGTCAGCATTGCCATGGGCAGCGGCAGCGATATTGCCATCGAAACGGCGGAACTGACCTTAATGCGGCACAGTATCAGTGCGGTGGCAGACGGTTTGATTTTGTCCAAAGGCATTTTGCGCAATATGAAACAAAATCTGTTCGGTGCCTTTGTGTATAACGCACTGGGAATTCCGATCGCCGCCGGCGTGTTATATCCGATCGCAGGTATTTTGCTCAACCCGATGGTAGGCGGTGCCGCTATGGCGTTTTCTTCCATTACCGTGGCGAGCAATGCGAATCGTCTGCTGAAATTTAAGGTTGATGATTAAACGGATAATCGCTCAAGGAGATTGCCAAACCAAAAAGACGAAAGCCCGTTTCGTCTTTTTTTATATAAGCTGATAAAGTGCGATAATCAGCGGCATGGTGACGACGCACAGCAGTGTGGTGACACCGTAAATGGCGCTGGCCTTGGCGGCGTTTTTATTAAAAATCAGCGCCATCTGCGTAACGGTGGCCGCCGCCGGGCTGGTGGTGGCGAGAAAACTTATCATCGCAATGGTTTCGCCGTTTTCCACCCAGCGCGAGACGCCGGTCAGTTTAATCAACAGCATTAGGCAAAGCGGTACCAGTATCAGACGCAAAAACGTCACCAGATAAATCCGTTTCGAGGAAAAAATCGTGCGTAACGGAATGGCGGCAATCAGCATGCCGGCGATAATCATCGCATTCGGCCCGATCATCGCCCCGACGGCGGATAAGGTGCCGGTGATAATGCCCGGCAGCTTAATCTGAAAGGCAAACAGCGTGACGCCGACCAGAATAGACAGAATATTTACGTTTTTAAATATGGTCTTGAAGGTTAAATTGGATTTTCCGCACAGCAATATGCGGCAATGGGTCCAGAATAAAAAAGTCTGCACCACAATAAAACAGCTGGCGTAAATCACCCATTCCGGCCCGAACAAAGCCGCCACCAGAGGAATAATCAGATTGCCGGAATTGGAATAAATGGCCGCCGCCTGCTCCAGCGGATCCAGCTTAAACAAGCGTTTGAACAGTCTGCCGAGGATGATCAGGATAAAATGCAACACTGCCGCCATGCCGAGCGAAAGCAGCAGACCGTTTAAAATGGCGGGGGTATAGGTGATTTGGAACGCGTTGATCATCACCGCGGGGCTGATGAGATATAAACCGACCACCGACAGCGGATAGCTGTCTTTCGAGCTAAGGACTTTGGATTTGACCAGCGCATAACCCATCAATACCGCTAATGTCAGTTCGGTGATTTTGGTCGCCAGAAGTAGTGCAATTTCCATAAAAAAGTTAATGGCTTACCGGAATTGAATTCATACTATACTTTTTTGCCCGAAAATGAAAATAAAACCGCAGAGGCGGGCAAAAATTGTTATAATTTTGCAGATTTCAGATCGCACTTTTATGTGCTTTAATAAAAAGTGCGGTCGGTTTTTTCACAGAATCTAAGGTATTCGTTTCATGTCATTACAATTTAATTCCATCGCCTTATTACTGGTGGTGCTGATTTTGCTCGGTGTGCTGGGCAATAATAATTCCATCACGATTTCCGCAACCGTATTGCTGCTGATGCAGCAGACCTTTCTGGTGAAATATATTCCGTTTATGGAAAAAAACGGGTTGAATATCGGGATTATTATTCTGACCATCGGGGTATTAAGCCCGATTATTTCCGGTAAGATCCCGCTGCCGAGCTGGATTTCATTTATCAACTGGAAAATGTTTCTGGCGGTGGCGGTCGGTATTCTGGTGGCCTGGCTGAGCGGACGCGGCGTCAGTTTTATGGGCGTAAATCCCGTGTTGCTGACCGGGCTTTTGGTCGGCACCATTTTAGGCGTGGCGTTTTTCGGCGGGGTGCCGGTCGGGCCGCTTATTGCGGCGGGGATTTTATCTCTGCTGGTGGGGAAGGCGTAACATGCGACATTATTGGCTGTTGATTGCCGCGTTGAACGGCTTTTTTTGCGTTGCGTTCGGCGCTTTTGCCGCCCACGGATTAGCCCGCACTTTATCGCCCGACGCATTGGGGTGGATCGATACCGGGCTGCAATATCAAATGTTTCACAGTCTGGCGATACTGGTCGTGGCCTGTTTGCCGGCCGATTTTGCCGCCCGCCGCGTAATTCGTTTTAGCGCCCTTGCCTGGATGCTCGGTATTATTTTGTTCAGCGGCAGTCTCTACGCCTTAGCCCTCGGTGCCGGCCGGTTTATGGTCTGGCTGACACCGCTCGGCGGCACGCTGTTTTTAATCGGCTGGCTGCTGCTGGCTTACGGAAGTCTCAGATCTAATCAATCAATATGATGAAACATGCAGTAAAACATAACCCGTTTACCCCCTTACAACAGCGTCTTTTTGCCCGGTTAAACGAGATGATGATCATCGATCAGCGCCGTTTAAGCGCGCGGATTAAAGGGCTTAGCCGGATAAAAGACGATGCGGCGCGGGAGGCGGCGGCCGCGGAAATTTTACCGCAGATTGACGCGGCGCAGGCCCGTTTGGCACGGCGCAAAAGTGCGGTGCAAAATCCGCCGGTTTTTGCCGACAATCTGCCGGTCAGTCAGCGCAAAGTGGAAATTCAGCGTTTAATTGCCCATCATCAGGTGGTGATCGTCGCCGGTGAAACCGGATCGGGCAAAACCACTCAGCTGCCGAAAATGTGTCTGGAACTGGGATTAGGACAAAAGGGGCTGATCGGACATACTCAGCCGCGCCGGATTGCCGCCCGTTCGGTGGCGGCGCGGATTGCCGAAGAGCTGAAATGCGAACTCGGCTCGCTGGTGGGCTATAAAGTGCGTTTTCATGATCAAATCGGCGAACAGACTCAGATTAAGCTGATGACCGACGGTATTCTGCTGGCGGAAATTCAGACCGATCGTTATCTGAATCAGTATGACACGCTGATTATTGATGAAGCGCACGAACGCAGCCTGAACAATGATTTTATTCTCGGTTATCTGAAACAACTGTTGCCGCGCCGCCCTGATCTGAAAGTGATCATTACCTCGGCCACCATTGATGTGGCGCGGTTTTCCCGTCATTTCAACAATGCGCCGATTATCGAAGTGTCGGGGCGCACGTTCCCGGTGGAGGTGCGTTATCGTCCGATTGCGGAAGATGAGGAGCAGGATCAGCTACAGGGCATTCTGAATGCGGTGGACGAACTACAGGCACAGGGGCGCGGCGATATTCTGATTTTTCTCAACGGTGAGCGTGAGATCCGCGATACCGCCGAAGCCTTAGAAAAACAGCAGTTGCGGCATACCGAAATTCTGCCGCTGTTTGCCCGTCTGTCGGCGCAGGAACAGAATAAAATTTTCCATCCGGGCGGTTTAAACCGCATTGTGCTGGCCACCAACGTGGCGGAAACGTCGCTGACCGTGCCGGGCATAAAATATGTGATCGACCCCGGAACGGCGCGGATTTCCCGTTACAGTTACCGCACCAAAGTGCAGCGCTTGCCGATTGAACCGATTTCGCAGGCGTCCGCCAATCAGCGTAAAGGGCGCTGCGGGCGGGTGAGTGAAGGGATTTGTATTCGTCTGTATTCGGAAGAGGATTTCAATAATCGTCCGCCGTTTACCGATCCGGAAATTTTGCGTACCAATCTGGCTTCGGTCATTTTGCAGATGACCGCGCTGGGCTTGGATGATATTGAAGCCTTTCCGTTTGTGGATGCGCCGGACAAACGGCATATTCAGGACGGAATTAAACTGCTGGAAGAGCTGGGCGCGTTCGAATACCGTACCATTCGGCACAAACAACAGCGTCAATTGACGCTTGTCGGGCGTCGCCTTGCACAGTTGCCGCTCGATCCCCGTCTGGCGAAAATGCTGTTAAGTGCGGTGGATTTCGCCTGTGTTCGGGAAGTGATGGTGATTACCGCCGCGTTGTCGATTCAGGATCCGCGCGAACGACCGCAGGACAAACAGCAGGCCGCCGATGAAAAACACCGCCGTTTCGCCGATAAGAAATCCGATTTTCTCGCTTTTCTCAATTTGTGGCGTTATCTTCAGGAACAGCAAAAAAGCCTGACTAAAAATCAGTTCCGCCGTTTGTGTCAGAAAGACTATCTGAATTATCTGCGCGTGCGCGAATGGCAGGATATTTATCAGCAAATCCGCCAGACCGTGCGGGAAATGGGGCTGCCGATTAATTCGACGCCGGCAGAATATAGCCAGATTCATACCGCACTGTTAAGCGGGCTGCTGTCGCATATCGGCATGAAAGAGGCGGAAAAACACCAGTATCTCGGCGCCAGAAATGCGCACTTCGCCATTTTCCCCAATTCCGTGTTGTTTAAGCCGCAGCCGAAATGGTGCATGGCGGCGGAACTGGTGGAAACTTCAAAATTATGGGGACGCATGGTGGCGGAAATCAATCCCGAATGGATTGAACCGCTGGCGGCGCATTTGGTGAAAAAATCCTATGCCGAACCGCGCTGGTCGAAATCGCAAGGCGCGGTGCTGGCCGATGAAAAAGTCAGTTTGTACGGCGTGCCGATTGTGGCGGCGCGCGCAGTGAATTACGGCGCGATTGATCCGGTGGTCAGCCGTGAGATTTTTATTCAGTCCGCTTTGGTGGAAGGCAACTGGCATACAAAACATCAATTCTTTTTTGCCAACCGGAAACTGATCCGTGAAGTGGAGGAGCTGGAGCATAAAAGCCGCCGGCGCGATATTCTGGTGGATGAACGTGCGCTGTTCGATTTTTACGATCAGCGGATTGGTGCCGAAGTGGTCTCGCAGAAACACTTTGACCAATGGTGGAAGCGTGCACGACAACAAGATCCGGAACGGCTGAATTTTGAAAAATCCTTCCTGATCAATGAGGAGGCGGAGCGGGTTAGTCAGCTGGATTTCCCTAACTGGTGGCAGCAGGGCAATCTGAAGCTGAAACTGAGTTATCAGTTTGAACCCGGCACGGAGGCGGACGGCGTGACGGTGCATATTCCGCTGCCGTTACTCAATCAGGTGGAAATGAGCGGGTTTGACTGGCAGATTCCCGGTTTGCGCCATGAATTGATTGTGGCGCTGATCAAATCGCTGCCGAAGGCCTTGCGGCGCAATTTTGTACCGGCACCCAATTATGCCGACGCGTTTTTAGGCCGTGCAACGGATATACATAAACCGCTGCTGGAAACGCTGAGCCATGAGCTGCGCCGTATGACCGGCGTGACGGTGGCGCGCGAACAATGGAATCTTGCGCAAATCGCACCGCACTTAAAAATGACCTTTCGGGTGATTGACGATAAAGGCAAGAAAATTGCCGAAAGCATGGATTTGGACGAGTTGAAATTCAACCTCAAAGATCAGGTGCAGGAAAGCCTTGCCGCGGTGGCGGACGACGGCATCGAGCAAAGCGGCATTCATGTGTGGAATTTCGATACTCTGCCGCAAAGTTACGAGCAGAAAAAACAGGGTTTTACCCTGAAAGCCTTTCCGGCGATCGTCGATGAGCGGGATGCGGTAGGCATTCGCCTGTTCGAAACCGAATACGAACAGGCGGTGGCGATGGGGCAGGGATTACGCCGTCTGTTGCTGCTGAACGTGCCGTCACCGATTAAATATCTGCATGAAAAACTGCCGAATAAATCCAAGCTCGGGTTATACTTTGCGCCCTTCGGCAATGTGACGGCGCTGATTGACGATTGCATCGCCTGTGCCACGGATAAACTGATAGCGGATTTCGGCGGCGTGGTCTGGCGACAGGCGGAATTTGACAAACTGCGGGATTTTGTCCGCGAAAATCTGAATCCGATTACCGTGCAGGTGGCGCAGCAAGTGGAAACGCTGCTGACCCTCACCTTTGAGATCAACAAACGCCTGAAAGGCAAAATGGATTTCACCATGGCCTTTGCGCTGTCGGATATTAAATCTCAACTGGCGGGGCTGATTTATCCCGGTTTTGTGGAAAAAACCGGTTATTCCCGCCTGCCGGATCTTCAGCGTTATTTACAGGCGATTGATAAGCGGATCGACAAACTGGCGCAGGATATTAACCGTGACCGCGCCGCTATGCTGCGTGTCGAACAGGTCGCGGCTGCTTATGCGCGGCTGTTGAGTAAACTGCCGAAATCCAAACCGATGTCGCCGCAAACGGCGGAAATCCGCTATATGATCGAAGAGCTGCGCGTCAGTCTGTTCGCGCAGCAATTGGGCACCAAATATCCGGTGTCGGACAAGCGGGTGCTGGCGGCGATTGAAAGTGCGGTCTGATTTTTATGCGTTTTGATTAATTTGTGTTTGATGATATAAAGGCACCGCGCGGTGTCTTTTTATTGTTGTTAGGATGTGTAATGGGAAGCAAAACCAACAGTAAATTATTTCTGGTGCTGTTATTGGGCGTATTATCTGCCTTCGGGCCTTTTGTCATCGACCTTTATTTACCGGCGTTGCCGCAGCTGGCGGCGTTTTTCCGTACCAATGCGTCGATGACCCAACTCAGCCTGACCAGCGCGATGGTCGGGCTGGCGGTCGGACAATTGTTTTTAGGGCCGCTGAGTGATAAATACGGGCGCAAAAAGCCGTTGATGATATCGCTTGCGGTATATATTTTCAGTACCGCCGCGCTGATTTTCGCACCGACGATTGAGGCCTTTATTCTGTTGCGCACGGTGCAGGGATTGGCTGCAGCGGGCAGTGTGGTGATCGCCCGCGCAGTGGCCACCGATTTATATCGCGGGCGGGAAATGACGCGCTTTTTCGGCCTGCTGATGACGGTCAACGGGATTGCGCCGATTATCTCGCCGGTATTGGGCAGTTTATTGCTGGAATATATGAGCTGGCGCGGAATTTTTATTTTTCTGACCGCACTTGGGGTGACATTGTCACTTGTCTGTCTGCGTTTAGCTGAATCCTTAAAGCCGGAAGCGCGCTTACAAAGCACGCTGTTCGTCAGTTTCAAGGTGTTTGTGCCGATCCTCTGCAATCGGCGCTTTATGAGGTATGTTGCGATGCAGTCGTTTGCACTGGCAAGCATGTTCGCCTATATTGCGGCATCCCCCTTTATTTTTCAGAATTTTTATGCCCTGAGCGCCTTCGCCTTCAGCTTATGCTTTGCCGCTAACGGCGCGGCATTGGTTATCGGCTCGAATATCGGCGGGAAACTGGCAACCAGCAGGGCGCTGCGGCTGGGAGCCGGCGGGATTTTTATTTTGGTGCTGTATGTGGCTGTTGCGCTGGTATGCCGGATTCATGTCTGGCTGGTTGAAGCGGGATTTTTTATGCTGTTGTTATTTACCGGCATCACCTTGCCGACCGTATCCTCGCTGGCGATGGAAAGCGAGCGCCGCTATGCGGGCAGTGCCTCGGCATTGTTGGGCTTTTTCCCGTTCTTTTTAGGCGCGCTGGTTTCCCCGTTGGTGGGCATCGGTAACATTTTTTATGCCACCGCGGCGGTGATGTTAATCTCAGGCGGTTTGGTCGCCGGCATTTATTGGTCGGTAAGAACGCAGGTAAAATAGCATCGGTAAAACCACAACCGGGCGGGCAGAGCATGCTTTCGTGGCATTGTGTGCCGCACCCGGTAACACAGCGGTTCTCGCCGTTTTATCTGACGATTTCATAACAAGGTTCGTAAGCGTCGCCGCCCGGCAGTTTCATGCGATCCTGCTCAATGAAATTCTGCAACAATTCATCGACTTTGTGCATTAATGCCGGATCACCGTGCAGGCGGAATTTGCCCAGCTCGGCAATTTTATCCTGCGTATCCGGTTTGATATTGCCGGCAACGATACCGGAGAAAACCCGGCGCAGGTTAGCGGCAAGGGACACTTTGGACTGATTCAGATGCAGATCCAGATTAGCCATATTTTCATGGGTCGGAATAAACGGCGTCTGAAATTCCGCTTCGATTTTTAATGTCCAGTTAAACCCGTAGGAATCGTTTTGCCGATAGCGGAAATCCCGGACTTCCTGCATGGCGATATTCATATGACGGGCGACGGCAACCGGATCATTGATAATGATTTCATACAAGGATTGCGCCTCCGGCCCCAGCGTTTCGCCGATAAAACGGTCAATGGCGGCAAAATAGTCGGCGCTTTCCTGCGGGCCGGTCAGAATTAACGGTAATTTCTGCCCTTTATTTTCCGGGTTCAGCTTAATGCCGAGAATATATAAAAATTCTTCCAGCGTTCCCGGCCCGCCCGGGAAAATGATAATGCCGTGTCCCATCCGCACAAAGGCTTCCAGACGCTTTTCGATATCCGGCATAATGATCAGTTCGTTAACGATCGGATTCGGCGGTTCGGAGGCGATAATGGACGGTTCGGTAATGCCGATAAAACGGCTGTTTTTATAGCGCTGATCGGAATGTCCGATGGCCGCCCCTTTCATCGGCGCTTCCATCACGCCCGGCCCGCAGCCGGTAACGATGTTCAGCTCGCGGTGGCCGAGTTCCAGCCCGACGGCGCGGCAGTACTGATATTCGGTCTGATTAATGGAATGTCCGCCCCAACAGACCACCAGATTCGGTAATTCGCCGACGATCAGCGCTTTGGCGTTGCGCAAAATGGCGAACACCTGATTGGTAATGTGCACGCTGTCCTGAATGTCGCAGGGATTAATCCGCTGACTGAGCACATTCACAAACACAATATCGCGCAATACCGCAAACAGATGGTATTGAATATTGCGGATAATGCGATCATCCACAAAAGCACCGGGCGGCGGGTTATGCAGTTCAAGGGAAATGCCGCGTTCTTTGGCAATCAGGTTAATATCGAAATCGGGGTAGCGGTTCAGCAACGCCCGGCTGTCATCGGTGACGGCGCCGGAATTCAGCACCGCCAGCGAACAGTTGCGATACAGGGTATAAAGTTCGCTCTGCGCCTGTTTAGTCAATAGCTCCACTTCCAGATGGGAAAGCTGATCCATACTGCCTCTGGGATTGACGTAATGAATATCAGTCATACAAACTCCTTTTATTGTCTGGCTAAACGGCAATTTGCCGGAACGGGTTCAAAATTCGAGCGAAACGGATTAATATCCAGCCCGCCGCGTCGGGTATAACGGGCATATACGCTAAGTTTCTGCGGTTGTGCAAAGCGCATCAGATCACAGAAAATGCGCTCCACGCATTGCTCATGAAATTCGTTGTGCTGACGGAAAGAAACCAGATAGCGCAGCAGTTTTTCCCGGTCGATTTTTGCGCCGAGATAATGGATCTGAACGCTGCCCCAGTCCGGCTGTCGGGTGATCAGACAATTGGATTTCAGCAGGTGGCTGACCAGCGTTTCTTCAGTGATCACATCCCCGCGGCAACCGGATAGTAGTTCGGGATTAAAGGCATAATCCGTAATTTCGATATCCTGTTGATCGATACAGTCGCCGTACAAGGCGGCAATCGGTTTGTCCGTATAATCCGCCAGTGTGTTTAACCGCACGTTGACTTCGCCGTCGGCGCAGCGGGCTAAATCCTGCCGGATAATTTGTTCGACGGCGGTGATATCAGGAAATTTGCTTTGGTTAAAACTGTTGAGATACAGTTTGAAGCTTTTCGATTCGATCAGATTCTGACTGCGGAAATCAATGTCCACCTCGGCAATGGCAACCTGCGGCAGCCCTTTCGGGTTCAGCCAGGAAATTTCATAAGCGGTCCAGAGATCCGCCCCGAGGGTAAAAGGCTGCCGTGCGGTGATGCCCAAGCCGTCGCGGTTAAGACTGCGCGGCACGCTTTGCAGCAAAGTGCGGTCATAATCGGCGGCATATTCCGTTTGCCGCCCAAGTTTGAGTGCGCTCAGGCTGGCGTCATGATAATGCATGATGATTGTCCTTAATGTTATGGCTATTGCCAGTGCCAGGATAAATTGGATACGATGCGGCAATGATCACATTTAAAATAAAACAAGTCAAATAACGGGCGGGGCAGCGCCCATGGTTGTCCGCATAAAGGGCAACGGCGCTGCTGTTCGCCGGCTAAATTATCACCGCCGAGGCGGTACAGATAATAATAGGTCGCAATGCCGCTGATGCGCTCAATATCACGCGCCAGATAATAACCGTGCTTAAACAGGTTGCTGTCGGTATCCGCTATTTCCCGCAGCGCCTGTTGCTCCAGCACGGCACCGTTCATTTGCAGCTGATCGCAGGCCTGCCAGTTTTCCTGCCATTTGATAATATCCATGCTCAAGTGCGGTACGTTTTTCAGCTGTTTATACAGCGGAATCGGCAGGAAATCGTCCCCGCTGTGTAACGGCGAGCAGGATTGCAGATAAGTAGTATAGAGTATCTGCCAGCTCGGCGCGGTGCCGCTATGGGTGGTGTCGGAATTCAGATCGTCGGCGATAATCTGAAATCCGTCGAAAAAAAGCCCCGCACTTTCCGCCGTTTCCAGCGCGCTATCCACTTCGGTGTTATTGTATTCGGCCAGCAGGCTTTGCTGTTCGGGACAAACCACGCGTACCGCCAGCCCTGTTTCGCCCGCCAGTTCGGCGCTGAACAGCGGAATTTCCCGCCCGATAATCTGCCCGTTATAACGCCATTGTTCAATAATCTGATTGACCAGATAGCTTAAATCGGCAATATGCTGACGCGCCCGGCTGCGCGGGGTAAAAAAGGCTTCAATAAGATACATATTTTTTCACTTTTAAGTTGGTATTGCGGTCTTGCTGATGGATTAAGATAGACAAATTGCATAAAATACGCAACGGTAAAAACAACCGGTTTTAAGGATAAATGATGCGAGCCCAGACCCGAATTCATCTGCACAATTTACAACAGGCCATGCAAAAGCTCGGCCTTTGGCAAACCATGCCGCCGCAAGACAGCGCCTTTTTAAGCAGCCAGCCGTTTGCGCTGGATACCATGGCGGCGCACGAATGGCTGCAATGGGTTTTTATTCCGCGCATGTATGCGTTGCTGGAAAGCGGCCAGCCGCTGCCGCAGCAGATTGCAGTGGTGCCTTATGTGGAAGAGGCGTTAAAAGAGCTGGCGGGGCTGGACGAATTATTAACCCCGATCAGCGAAATTGAGCGCCTGTGTCAGAAGCAATCATAATGCCGCTGGATATTCTTTATCACGATGATGACATGCTGGCGGTGAATAAACCGGCGGGCATGCTGGTTCATCGCAGCTGGCTTGATCGGCATGAAACGCAATTTGTGATGCAAACCCTGCGAGATCAAATAGGCCGCCATGTGTTTCCGGTGCATCGTCTGGACCGCCCGACTTCCGGCGTGCTGCTGTTTGCTTTAAACCGCCGTATGGCCAACCTGCTGTGTCAGCAGTTTGAGCAAAAACAGGTGGAAAAACATTATCTGGCGGTGGTGCGTGGTTATTTATCGGGGCAGGGGCGCGTGGATTATCCGTTGAGCGTGCGGGAAGATAAAATCGCCGATAAATTCGCGCAGCGAGATAAACCGCCGCAGCAGGCGGTGACGGATTATTACGGCTTAGACAGGGTGGAAATGGCTTATCCGGCCGGGCGTTATCAGACCAGTCGTTATTCTTTACTCCGGTTAATTCCGCATACCGGCCGTAAACATCAGTTACGTCGTCACTTAAAGCATCTTTTTCATCCGATTTTAGGCGATACGCAATATGGGGACTTGCACCAGAATCGTGCGTTAACGGCAAATATCGGGGTAAATCGTTTGATGCTGCATGCGCATAAACTGATTTTCAGTCACCCTGTCACAAATGCCAGTATTGAAATTTGCGCGCCGTTAGATTCGCAATGGCGGTTGCTGTTTGAGCGCTTCGGCTGGCAATATCCGCCGGGGTAGCGGACAAGTAGCGAGCAAATCATGGGCAAAAAGTGCGGTGCAAATTTCAGCTGTTTTGCATAAAAATACAGGAAAATACCGGAAGACGGGCAGGAGTTTCCCGCCCGTCGCCGGAAATGAAAGATTACGCCAGTGCGGCGACCATCACCGCTTTAATGGTGTGCATGCGGTTTTCCGCCTGTTCAAAGGCGATGTTCATCGGCGATTCGAATACCGCTTCCGTCACTTCAATGCCGTCGGCCAGCTGCGGATATTGCGCGGCGATTTGGCGCCCGACTTCGGTTTCGCAGTTATGGAACGCTGGCAGACAATGCATAAATTTCACATTCGGATTACCGCTTCGCTGCATCAGTTGCGGCGTGACCTGATAGGGCAACAGCAGTTTAATGCGCTCACCCCAGGTTTCCAGCGGTTCGCCCATGGAAACCCAGACATCCGTATGAACGAAATCGACGCCTTTCAGCGCGGCATCAATATCCTCACTGACTAAAATGCGGGCGCCGGTTTGGGCGGCAATCTGCCGACACCGTTCTACCAGTTGGTTTTCCGGCAACAGAGCTTGCGGCGCGCAGATGCGGACGTCCATACCGAGTTTGGCACCGAGCAGCAGCAGGGAATTGCCCATATTATTGCGCGCATCGCCGATATACACATAGCTGATTTCATTGAGCGGTTTGGTCGAATGCTCGATCATGGTCAGCGCATCGGCCAGCATCTGAGTAGGGTGAAATTCATCGGTCAGCCCGTTAAACACCGGTACGCCGGCATAATGCGCCAGTTCATTAACCACGGCTTGTTTGAAACCGCGGTATTCAATGGCGTCATACATGCGTCCCAGTACGCGCGCGGTATCTTTCATGCTTTCTTTGTGGCCGATTTGGGATGAGGCGGCATCAATGTAAGTGACGTTCGCGCCCTGATCATAAGCGGCCACCTCAAAGGCGCAGCGGGTGCGGGTAGAGGTTTTTTCAAAAATCAGCGCAATATTTTTGCCTTTTAACCGCGGCTGTTCGGTTCCGGCATATTTGGCCCGTTTAAGATCGCGGGCGAGATCGAGCAAAAAACGGATTTCACGCGGGCTATGATTGGCCAGACTCAGTAAATGGCGGTTTTTTAAGTTAAAAGGCATTGTGTTACTCCTGTTATATTGTGTTTCGTGATTTTGTTGGTATATTACTGGTTTCTTTGATGTTGATAAAGGTAAAAATATGTCGGACAACCCATTACTCGGCCTGACTCACGAACAGCAGCAGCGCGCGGTAGAAAAAATTCAGCAACTCATGCAGCAGGGACTGAGCAGCGGCGAGGCGATTGCGATGGTGGCGAAGGCATTGCGGGAACAACATGCGGCACAGCAAAATGGGCAGTGATTTTTCTGCACGAATTAACTGCTGAATTGTATAAGCAATGAATATATAAAGAAATTTTGTGATCTCTGTTTGATTTTAAACTATTTTTTATTGCCAAATAGCTGAAATTCATTGAATATCTGCTCGGAAATTCGGGTGATAAAGCAGACCTGCTTTATTAGGTAATAAAATAGTCTATTCAGGACGTTAAATCCATATTAGAGGTCAATGTTATGGAAGTTGGTGTTGTTAAATGGTTTAATAATGCGAAGGGATTCGGTTTTATTTCCGCAGAAGGCAACGATGCGGATATTTTTGCGCACTATTCGGTGATTGAAATGGACGGTTATCGTTCATTGAAAGCCGGTCAGAAAGTGAATTTCGAAGCCGTACACGGAGACAAAGGTTCTCACGCGACCAAAATTGTGCCTATTGTAGAATAATAATTATATTTTCCTTTATTTAGTCAATCTCTTTTAAGACAAGGTTAGTCGCCTTGTCTTTTTTCATTGGATAAAAAAAGGAAAGCCTGCAGACTTTCCTTTAACTGCGCAATATTTGAACTTGGCAATATTGGTTTCAGCGCAAGCAAACGCCATCGCCCGGCCGTTTATTTCACCGAATAATATCCGCCCATTGAACTGTACACGGCATTTTCGCTCTGAATCAGGCTGTATTTCGCATTCAGGATCGAAAGCTGTGAGCTTTTTTCCGTATTGGCCGCATTCAGCCAGTCTTTTAATTCGGAAATACCGGCATTATAACGGTTTCTGTAATATTGGGTGATACGCACGTTATAGTCATGGGTCTGTTGCAGATTGGACAGATTCTGGCGCGCCTGATTATAGGCAAAATAGTTGGTGTCAACATCGTTCAGTGCGCTGGTAATGCTTTGTTCAAAATTCACCAAGGCGGTTTCATAGGCGGCCTCGGAGATTTTCACATTCCATTTCACCGTATTCCAGCTTAAAAACGGCAGACTGATGCCTAATGTTCCGCCAGCAAGCGGAGTATTGAACGCGTTGTTGACTTTATCCCCGCTGGAACCTAAGCTGCCGCCCAGCGTCACGGTCGGGAACCAGCTCTTCTGCATCGCTTTGGCATCTTTAAATGCGCTGTTCAGACGGTATTGATAGCCTTTCACATCCGGGCGGTTGGCAATGGTGGAAAGCGGCACGTTTAAATTCACGCCGACATTTTTCACCTCCATAATATGCGGATAATTAACCTGTAACACATCGTTCGGTTTTAAATTCAGCAAATTGCGCAATGTCTGTTCGGCGGTTTTTTTCTGTGTCTGATAGCTGATTAAGGTATTGCGCGCGGTGAGCACCGATTGCTGCGCCTGATCGGTACTGGCGCTGTCCGCTACGCCTTGGGTTAATTTATTCTGCATAATGCGGTTGATTTGCGCGTAATAATCGATCGTCTGATTGGTGACGGCAATGGCGTCATTCAGATACGCAAGCTGATAATAAGTGACGATCACCGAGTTGATTAACGAAACCCGGGTATTTTCCAAATCCTGCGCGGTGGCCGCATAAGTCCATTCCGCAGCAGAGGCGGCATCGGCCAGACGGCGCCATAAATCCAGCGTATAGCTCACTTCCAGCGCGCCTTTATGGACGATGGTCGAATTGCCGCCGGTTTTGATGTTTTTCTGCGCACTTGATGTGGTCGAACCGCTGAATGCCGGCACCAGATCCGCGCCGACCAGATTGGCGTTATACAACGCCGAGTTGACGGAAATTGCCGCTTTGGCTAAATCTTTATTATTCGCCAGCGCCTGTTCCACCAAACGGTTGAGCTGCGGATCACGGTACAGCGTCCACCAGTTTTCCTGAATATTATATTGTTTGGTCAGTTCTTCGTATTGTTGGAAATCTAATTGAGACGCTTTATAAGAATCATCGATATTCGCACAACCGATTAATACCGTTGACAGAGTAACGGCAAAGGCGACTTTTGAAAGTTTTAGCATGGTATTTTCCTTGAAATAATGAAAGTGCGGTGATTTTTACCGCACTTTTGAGTGAACGAAATTGTATCAAAAAATCTATTCCTGTGCTAACGCTGTAATCGGGTTTAACTGCGAG
This sequence comes from Necropsobacter rosorum, assembly GCF_964241405.1. Taxonomy (NCBI): domain Bacteria; kingdom Pseudomonadati; phylum Pseudomonadota; class Gammaproteobacteria; order Pasteurellales; family Pasteurellaceae; genus Necropsobacter; species Necropsobacter rosorum. The sequence goes on along the minus strand of NZ_CAXSXF010000002.1, from coordinate 157,330 downwards.
GCGTTTTTCGCCGGCATATAACCGAACACCACGCCGATTAAGGTCGAGCAGAGCACCGCCGCCACAATGGAAAATGTGGAGAAGATCATGGTGAAATCGGTCATCAACAGGTTAAACAGCGTACCCAGCAGAATTGACAGCACGATGCCGGTAATTCCGCCGATTAAACAAATCAGCACCGCTTCAATTAAAAACTGCTGCAATATATTAAATTGTTTGGCACCGATGGCCATCCGCACGCCAATCTCTTTGGTGCGTTCGGTAACGGAAACCAGCATGATATTCATTACCCCGATGCCGCCGACAATCAATGAGATCACGGCGATACAGGAAATAAGTAATTTCATCGTGTTGGTGGTGCTTTCAATGGTTTGTTTAATGGTATCGGTATTCATCACGAAAAAGTCTTTTTTACCGTGCCGAACGGTCAGCAAATGGGTCAGATCTTTTTCCGCCACCGTTGAATTGATATCATCGCGCACTTTGACCGTGATGGAATCGATTTTCTGATTACCGGAGATTTTATTCATCGCCGTGGTGTAGGGAATATAAATATTCAGCGTGGTGGAATTCATCCCCATATTATTAGATGTCGCGGCGACACCGATGACTTTCAGCGGTTTTTTGTTCATCATCAGAATTTTACCGATCGGATTTTGTCCGCCGAACACATCTTTCAGGGTATTTTCATCAATCACGGCGACCTGTTCGTTATGTTTGACATCCTGCGCGCTGAACAGCTCGCCCTGTTTCAGGTTTAACCCTTTCACATTAAAATACTGCTCGCCGACTCCTTTGACCTGTGCGGTAAAGCTTTCGCTGCCGTAAGTCAGGGTACCGCTCACCGCGCTGTTCGGCGTTGAGCTGACGATATAGCTTTGTTTGGCCAGAATATCGGAATCGCTGACGGTCAGATTCTGATTTTTCTCCGCTCGGCGATCACCGAATCCCGTCCCGTTATAAATATCCATGGTATTGGTCCCCATGGCGTTGATATTGGCGAGAATTTTCTGCTGCGATCCGTTACCCAGCGCCACCACGCAAACCACGGAGGTGATCCCGATAATAATTCCCAGCATGGTCAAAAGCGAACGCAGTTTATGGGCAATAATGGCATTGACCGACATTTTAAACGATTCCATAAACTGATCTTTATAGAAGCTGAAACGGCTTTTATGGATTGGCGGATTGTCGGTTTTCTGCACGATAAGATCCGATTTCCGCGTATCTTCAATGATGCGCCCGTCTTTGATTTCAATAATCCGGTTGGCAAAGGCGGCGACATTTTTATCGTGCGTAACCAGAATAATGGTATGACCTTCGCTATGCAGCTGAGTCAGAATTTCCATTACGGTTTCGCCGCTTTTACTGTCCAGCGCGCCGGTCGGCTCATCCGCCAGGATAATATCGCCGCCGTTCATCAGCGCACGGGCGATACTGACCCGTTGTTGCTGACCGCCGGAAAGCTGATTCGGTTTATTTTCCAGCCGATCGGACAGCCCCAGTTTTTCCAGTAATTGTGCGGCGCGCGTCAGACGGGTTTGCTGATCCACACCGGCATAAATGGCCGGCAGCGCCACATTTTCCACCGCACTTAAGGTGGACAGCAGATTATAACGTTGGAAGATAAAGCCGAATTTCTTCTGGCGTAAATCGGACAGTTCATCGCGGCTTAAGCGGCTGACTTCCGTGCCGTCGATGTTATACGAGCCGGAAGTAGCGGTATCCAGACAACCGATAATATTCATTAACGTGGATTTACCGGAACCCGATTGACCGATAATCGCGATGAAGTCGCCTTTTTCAATTTCAAGATTAATCTCTTTTAATACCTGAGTGCGGTTTTCACCGGTGCCGAAATATTTATTAATCGCTTTAATTTCAATAATATTCATAAAACTAACCGCACTTTTTAGAACATTCTCGGGCCACGATTGGAATTGCCCACGGTTTCGCCGCTGGCAACCTGAGAGGAAATCACTTTTTCGCCTTCCTGCAGGCCGGACAGAATCTGCGTGTTCACATCGTCGCTTAAGCCTGTGGTGACTTCGCGCTGTTCCGTCTGATGATTCTCGTTCAGTACATTGACATAGGTTTTATCGCCCTGTTTATGCAGGGTCAAGGTCGGCACCACCAGCGCGTTTTTGACATCGGCGATGGTAATGGTGTTCTGAATGGTCATGCCGATCCGCAGTTTGTTATCCTGATTATCCACCACCACATTGGCGTAATAATACACCGCATCGGTATCGGACACGCTTTCGGAATATTCGTTGTCGGTCAGCGTGGTCATGGCCGGATCGACGGAGGCAATGGTGGATTTATAGACGGTATCCGGTTCCGACAACGTAGTAAACGCCACCGGCATACCGGCTTTCACTTTGGTCACATCGCCTTCGGAAATTTCCGGTTTAATCAGAATTTTGCTTAAATCCGCCACCTGTACGATGGTCGGCGTGGTTTGATTGGCGTTCACGGTTTGCCCTTCGGATACCGGAATGGAAATCACCGTGCCGTTAATCGGCGACAGAATTTTGGTGTAGCTCAAATTGGTTTGTGCGGTGCTGACGTCGATTTCAGCGGTTTTAATGGACGCTTCGATTTCCTCAATCGCGGCTTCTGCGGCGGCAAAGGTGTTTTTCGCCGTATCCAAATCATCCAGACTGACGGATTTTTTGGCATACAAGCCCGACATGCGGTTATAGGCCGATTTCGCCACCTCGTAAGCCACCTTTTTCGCTTTCAGCTGTGCCTGATAAGAGGCGAGGGAAGCCTGCGCGGTGTTTAAATTATTGACTTGGGTTTTGGAATCGATTTCCGCGATTAAATCGCCTTGTTTGATTTCCTGACCCAGCGTAACGTGAATTTTTTCGATTTTGCCCGAGACCTGCGCACCGACTTCGACCCGGTTATAGGCACGCACGGTACCGCTGGTAATAACGGATTTCTGCACGTCGCTGCGCTGCACGGTTTCGGTCAGATAAGTTGTGTTATTGTTATTTGAACGGCCGAAATAACTGTACGCGCCGATGCCGATTGCGGCCAGTAGGATAAATGAGAGAATATGTTTTTTTGTCATGGAATTCGCTCCGGGAATATACAAGATTAATTTGGGTCGCAATGATAAAAAAAGTATCTTAAGAAAAACTTAAGAAATGAAAACCGACAATTTTCCCTTTTATCTCTCACTGAATGAACGTTCGTTCATTTTTTGCGTTGCGGATTTTACCATTAATTTGCTGAAAAGCAACCGCACTTTTGTATTCTGATTGCAAACAGGGTAGAATAAGCGCCAATTTTTGAATGAAAAAAGATTAAGTTAATTGAGGTCAGAATGAGCCATATTGATACAGCACAGAGCGAGCATCGCCCGACGAATTTTATCCGCCAGATTATTGATGAGGATCTTGCCAGCGGGCGATTGAATAATGTTTATACCCGTTTCCCGCCCGAACCCAACGGTTATCTGCATATCGGGCATGCCAAGTCCATTTGCCTGAATTTCGGTATCGCGCAGGATTATCAGGGCTTGTGCAATCTACGTTTTGACGACACCAACCCGGTGAAGGAAGATGTGGAATATGTGGATTCCATCAAGCAGGATGTCAAATGGCTGGGTTTTCAGTGGCAGGGTGAAGCGCGTTATGCCTCCGATTATTTCGATCAATTGCATGGATATGCCGTCGAACTGATCGAAAAAGGATTGGCTTATGTGGACGAACTGTCGCCGGAACAGATGCGCAAATACCGCGGCACCTTAACCGAGCCGGGTAAAAACAGCCCTTATCGTGATCGTTCGGTGCAAGAAAATCTGGCGTTATTCGACAAAATGCGCCGCGGGGAATTTGCCGAAGGCACGGCAAGTCTGCGTGCCAAAATCGATATGGCCTCGCCGTTTATGGTGATGCGCGATCCGGTGCTGTACCGGATTAAATTCGCCAGCCACCATCAAACCGGCGATAAATGGTGCATTTATCCGATGTACGATTTCACCCATTGTATTTCCGATGCGCTGGAACGCATTACGCATTCGTTGTGTACGCTGGAATTTCAGGATAACCGCCGGTTATACGATTGGGTGCTGGAAAACATTTCCATTGCGCGCCCGCTGCCGCATCAATATGAATTTTCACGCCTGAATCTGGAATATACCCTAACCTCCAAACGGAAATTGCTGAAACTGGTGGAAGAAGGCGTGGTGGACGGCTGGAACGATCCGCGCATGCCGACCATTTCCGGGCTGCGCCGCCGCGGTTATACGCCGGCGTCCATTCGTGAATTCTGTCGCCGTATCGGCGTGACCAAACAGGATAACGTGGTGGAATACAGCGCGCTGGAAAGCTGTATCCGCGATGATTTGAATGTGAATGCGCCGCGTGCTATGGCGGTATTAAATCCGCTGCGGGTAGTGATTGAAAATTTTGATGCGGATAAAAAAGAGATGCTGACCGTGCCGAATCACCCGAACCGGGAAGAGCTGGGCACGCGTCAGATTCCGTTGACCCGTGAGATTTATATTGATCAGGCGGATTTCCGCGAGGAAGCCAACAAACACTATAAACGCTTGGTATTGGGCAAAGAAGTGCGTTTGCGCAACGCCTATATTATTAAAGCGGAGCGGGTGGAAAAGGACGCCGAGGGCAATATCACCACAGTGTATTGCAGCTATGATGCGCAGACGCTGGGCGCCAATCCGCAGGACGGGCGTAAAGTAAAAGGGGTGATTCACTGGGTGTCGGCGACGGATAATCTGCCGGCGGAATTCCGCCTTTACGATCGGCTGTTTACGGTGCCGAATCCAAGTGCGGCGGACGATATCAACGATGTGTTAAACCTGCATTCCTTAGTGGTAAAACACGGGTTTGTGGAACGCAATCTGGCAAATGCCGAAGCCGAAAAAGCCTATCAGTTCGAACGTGAAGGCTATTACTGCGCCGACAGCAAAGACAGCCGGCCGGAACATCTGGTGTTTAATCTGACGGTGAGCCTGAAAGAAGGGTTTTAGTTTCCCGTCGGACAAATTAAGTCGTTTCTCAAAGTGCGGTGTAAATTCTCGTTGAAATTAAACCGCACTTTTATCTATACAAGAATCATATTATGCAGTTAGCGCCGAAATACTGGGAAACCAAATCCCTGCAAGACATGAACGACGCGGAGTGGGAAGCGCTTTGCGACGGCTGCGGTAAATGTTGTTACCGTAAATTTATTGAGGGACGCGGAAAACGTCAGCGCCTGTATTTCACCCGAATCGCCTGTAATTTATTGGATCTGGACAGCGGAAAGTGCGGTCATTATCAACGCCGTTTTCAGCTCGAACCGGACTGCACCAAACTGACGAAAAAAAATCTGCCCGATTTCGGCTGGTTGCCGCGCACCTGCGCTTATCGCCTGTTATATGAAAATAAACCGTTATATGACTGGCATCCGCTTATTTCGGGCGATCCGGCTACGGTCAAAGCGGCGGGCATTTTTATTGCCGACGGCGTGCATGAGCGGGAGGTGATCGACTGGTGTGAATTTATTGTTAACGATATTGTTGACGAAGATCACTAAATCAAACTAAAAGCGTTGTATTTGTAACCTGCTGCTATAGAATAGAATTCATTCTCCAGTTTGTATAGTTGTTGGAAACAAAGATGAACATTCCCATTTCTGTGCGTTTACAACCTCCGGGGGAGGCGACCCGGTTCCGACTGCGGCCTGACAATGTTATGCCGCGACAGGCGCGCGAACGGGTAACTACAATCACCCATTGTGCCGACCGTTTGGGTGTACCCGATGACGGTGTTTCAAACGGTTTGTTACCCGATAAAGCGGGCCGCATCGCAGCCGAATACACATTGCCTTTTCCTCATTTTTTTTCGTTTCCTTTTCTTTCTTTCCACAATGACGCCTTAAACACTGACGCGGTGCGGCAAACTGCCTTTCCCGCTTGTTTATATGCGGCTCATTCACTGCGGGATAAATCACATCGTGACGGTCGGGAGACCGGGAAGCAGGGTGACGGGCGCTGTCGAAGGGAAATGGATTTTTCATTTGCCGGAATACCTTGCGCTAGCGTCGGAATAACCTGACAAGCCGCATAGGGCAGCCTGTGGTGCGGCATAATCAACAGCCGTTGCGCGACGAAAACGGATCAACCAATATAGAGAGGCAGTAAGGGGTTATTATGACAAGATTAGTTTCACAAGATGTAATTAATGCGTTTTTTGACGGCAATCATGCCGATCCTTTCGCCGTGCTGGGCATGCACGAAACGGATAACGGCATTGAAATCCGGGTGTTATTGCCGGACGCAAACCGGGTCACGGTATTAAATAAGGAAACCCATACTGCGGTGGCCGAGCTGGATTATGTGGACGAGCGGGGATTTTTTAGCGGCGTAATTCCGGATACCCGCAGCTTCTTCGCTTATCAATTACAGGTTTATTGGGGTAACGAACCGCAGATTATTGAAGATCCTTACCGTTTCCGTCCTATGCTGGGTGAGCTGGATAACTGGCTGCTGGCGGAGGGATCGCACTTACGTCCTTATGAGGTGTTAGGGGCGCATTTTATGGAATGCGACGGCGTATCCGGGGTGAATTTCCGCTTGTGGGCGCCTAACGCGCAGCGTGTTTCCGTGGTGGGGGATTTTAACTATTGGGACGGACGCCGCCATCCGATGCGTTTTCATCCGGCGAGCGGTATCTGGGAGCTCTTTCTGCCGAAGGCTTCATTAGGACAATTGTATAAATTCGAACTGATTGATTGTCATGGCCAGTTACGTCTGAAAGCCGATCCTTACGCTTTCTGCTCCCAGCTGCGTCCCGATACGGCGTCACAAATCAGTGCGCTGCCGGAAATTAGCGAAGTAACGGCACAGCGGCAAAAGGCCAATCGTGCGGATCAGCCGATCGCCATTTATGAAGTGCATTTGGGCTCGTGGCGGCGCAATCTGGCGAATAATTTCTGGCTGGATTATGATGAGATTGCCGCCGAATTGATTCCTTATGTGAAAGAGATGGGGTTTACCCATATTGAATTTTTACCGTTATCCGAATATCCGTTTGACGGTTCATGGGGCTATCAGCCGATTGGGCTGTATTCCCCGACCAGCCGTTTTGGTACGCCGGACGGTTTCCGCCGTTTGGTAGATAAAGCCCATGAGGCCGGGATCAATGTGATTCTGGACTGGGTGCCGGGCCATTTTCCGAGCGATACCCATGGTTTAGCGGCTTTTGACGGCACCGCATTATATGAATATGCCGATCCGCGCGAGGGCTATCATCAGGATTGGAATACACTGATTTATAATTACGGACGCAACGAAGTGAAAAACTTCTTAGCCGGCAATGCGTTGTATTGGCTGGAGCGTTTTGCACTGGACGGTATCCGCGTCGATGCGGTGGCGTCGATGCTCTATCGTGATTACAGCCGTGCAGAAGGGCAATGGATTCCGAATCAGTACGGCGGACGGGAAAATCTGGAAGCCATCGAATTTCTGCAGCACACCAACCGTATTATCGGTACGGAAGCGCCGGGCGCAATTTCCATTGCCGAAGAATCGACCTCTTTTGCCGGCGTAACCCGACCGCCGCAGGACGGCGGCTTGGGATTCCATTTTAAATGGAACATGGGCTGGATGAACGATACGCTTTCCTATATGCAAAAAGATCCGGTTTATCGCCAGTATCATCATAATCAGATGACCTTCGGGATGATCTATCAATACAGTGAAAATTTCGTGTTGCCGCTTTCGCATGATGAAGTGGTGCACGGGAAATTATCTTTGCTGGACAAAATGCCGGGCGATGCCTGGCAGAAATTCGCCAACCTGCGCGCTTATTACGGTTATATGTGGGGCTATCCGGGCAAAAAATTATTGTTTATGGGCAATGAATTTGCGCAGGGACGCGAATGGAATTATGAAGAAAGTCTGGACTGGTTCCTACTGGATGAGGCGATTGGCGGCGGCTGGCATAAAGGCGTGCAGCATTTCGTGAAAGATTTGAACCGCACTTATAAAGCCTATGCGGCACTGTATGAGCTGGATTGCGACCCGCAAGGATTCGAATGGCTGGTGGTGGATGATTATCAGAATTCCGTATTTGCCTTTGAGCGCCGCAGCCGTCAGGGCGAGCGTGTGATTGTGATCAGCAACTTCACGCCGGTGCCGCGTTACGATTATCGGATCGGGGTTAATGTGGGCGGCGCATATCAGGAAATTTTAAATTCCGATTCGGGTTATTACCAGGGTTCGGATACGGGCAATCAGGGAGAAGTCATCTCCGAAGGGGTTGCAAGTCACGGTAAGCCGCAGTCAATCAGCTTGACGCTACCGCCGCTGGCGACGATTTATTTAGCTTTAAAGAACGGGTAATTTTGCGATAAACGGAATTTTTACCGCTTAGGCGATACATGCGCTCGACAAATGATGCGGAGGTGATGTTTCGATAAGCGGTAAACAATAAAGGATTTGGATAACGGAATAATGACAAGAATCAACGTAGGCAAACCTTATCCCTTGGGTTGTACTCAACAGATTAACAAAGGGATCACCGGATTTAATTTTGCGCTTTATTCATCACAGGCGACGGCTGTCGAGCTATGTCTTTTTGATGATAAAAACGATGTACAGGAAGTTCGCCTGCCGATGCACTGCACCCATGATGTGTGGCATATTTGGCTGGTTGATGTGTATTACGGGATGAAATACGGCTTTCGGTTATACGGTAAAGACGGCGAAACCTTGTGTAACCCACACAAGCTGATGCTTGACCCTTACGCCAGAACCGTGCAGGGCAAACCCGATTTAAGCTCGGCGGAAAGCCGGGCGTGGTTTTTGCTTGATGACAAGCGCGATAATGCTCATTTAGCGCCTAAAGCGGTGATCACGAATGAACGGTTTAACTGGAGCGGAGACAAGGCGCCGCAAACCCCTTGGGCGGAAACGGTGATTTATGAAGTTCATGTCAAAGGGTTTACCCGCTTGCGTGAGGATTTACCGCAGCATATCCGCGGCACTTATGCCGGATTGGCGCACCCGACGATGATCGCCTATCTGCAAGAACTGGGCATTACCGCGGTTGAACTGCTGCCGGTAAATTATCATCTGGATGAACCGCACTTACAGGAAAAAGGGCTGCATAATTATTGGGGATACAACCCATTGGCGATGTTTGCGGTAGAGCCGAAATATTGGGCGCAGCAGCCGCACACCACGCCGCTGACGGAATTTAAGAGCATGGTTAAAGCCCTGCATAAAGCGGGTATCGAAGTCATTCTGGATGTGGTATTTAATCATTCGGCGGAGGCGGAGAAACATTTTCCGACCTTCAGCCAACGCGGTATTGACGATAAAACCTATTATTGGCAGAACCAAGCCGGTGATTATTTAAACTGGAGCGGTTGCGGCAACACGCTGAATTTGTCGCACCGCATCAGTCGTCACTGGGTGATTGATTGTTTGCGCTACTGGGTGGAAAAATGCCATGTGGACGGTTTTCGCTTTGATCTGGCCACCGTGCTGGGGCGGGATAGCCCTGCTTACAATCAGCAGGCGTTGCTGTTTCGGGAAATTGCCCAGACTCCGAGTTTACGTCACTGCAAGTTTATTGCCGAACCTTGGGATGTGGGCGAAAACGGCTATCAACTAGGGCATTTCCCGCCGTATTTTGCGGAATGGAATGATCGATTCCGTGACGATATGCGCCGTTTCTGGTTATGGAAAAGCGGGGAGTTGGATCGGTTTGCCGAGCGCTTTGCCGGCTCCGGCGATATTTTTAAACAGGCGGAACGCCTGCCGCACCATTCCGTGAATTATATTAGCTCCCATGACGGCTTTACCTTGCGGGATTTAGTCAGTTATAACGATAAGCATAATTTAGCCAATGGTGAGGATAACCGCGACGGCAGCAATAAGAATTACAGCTACAATCATGGTTTTGAAGGGTCAATGAATGCGGCGCGAACCGTGGATTTAGAACGCTTTTTAACCAGCTGCGGGATGTTGACCGCTTTGCTGCTGGCGAACGGAACGCCGATGTTGCTGGCCGGAGATGAATTCGGAAATACCCAGTTCGGTAACAATAACGCGTACTGTCAGGATAACGAAACGACCTGGCTGAAATGGAGCTGGTTCAAAGCGGACTTATTTCACGCGGTGAAGCAAACGATTGCCTTAAGAAAGCGGATACACAGTTTGCGCCGCGACGGTTGGTGGAATGATAGTAATGTGCAATGGCTGAACCCTCAGGGCGCCTTAATGCCGATTGTCGATTGGCACAACCGTGAGAGCAAAGCGTTACAAATACGGTTGGATCAACAGTGGTTATTATTGATTAACGCGAAAGCGGGATTACAGACATTTCGCTTGCCGGAAGGTGAATGGAAGGTGATATACAGCGCGGCAGCGGCGACAATCCGGGAAAATCAGCTGGATGTCGATGAGCTGGCGTTTTGTATATTGCAGGATGTGAGTTGTCGATAAAGTCGATATTGTTGTCAGTTAAATTAATGCGGAGGTAAACATTATGAGCAGCATTTCTAAATTACCGAGTAAATATGAGGTCGTTAAGGATACCTTAGTCCTTATTCTTGCCGGCGGGCGGGGATCTCGTCTTTATGAATTGACGGATAAGCGTGCGAAGCCTGCGCTGTATTTCGGCGGTAATCGCCGTATTATCGACTTTGCACTATCCAACTGCATTAATTCCGGTCTGAACCGTATCGGCGTAGTGACGCAATATGCGGCGCATTCGTTGCTGCGCCATTTACAGACCGGCTGGTCTTTTTTACCGCAGGAACGAGGGGAATTTATTGATATGCTGCCGGCTCGCCAGCAAATTGATGATTCCACCTGGTATCGCGGTACAGCCGATGCGGTGTATCAGAACATGGCGATTATCCGTAACCACTATTGTCCGAAATATGTGCTGATTCTGGCCGGCGATCATATTTATAAGCAGGATTACAGTCAGATGTTGCTCGACCATGTATCAAGCGGTGCGAAATGTACCGTAGGGTGCATTGAAGTGGAACGCGAAAAAGCGACGGAATTCGGCGTAATGGCGGTAAACGAAAACCTGAAAGTGAAATCCTTTGTGGAAAAACCGAAAGATCCGCCGGCGATGGTCGGCAAGCCGAACACCTCGTTGGCTTCGATGGGGATTTATGTATTCGATGCCGATTATTTATATGATGTTCTGGAGCGTGAGGTGCATACGCCTTATACGTCTCATGATTTCGGCAAGGATATTATACCGAAAGCATTAGAAGACGGTGTGTTGTATGCCCATCCGTTCAGTCGCTCCTGTATGGGACGCAATACCGAGGGGGAAATTTACTGGCGCGATGTCGGCACGCTGGACAGTTTCTGGCAATCTAATATTGATCTGGTCTCGGAAAATCCGCAATTGGATATTTATGATCAAAGCTGGCCGATCCGCGGCAATCCGGTGCAAACCTATCCATCGAAGTTTTTCTATAAAAACGCCAATGTCAAACCGGTGGATAATTCGTTGATTTCCGGCGGTTGTGTGATTATCGATGCCTCAATCAGTAATTCCGTACTGTTTGATCGCGTAAAAGTCAATGAAGGTTCCGTCGTTGATCATAGCGTCGTGCTGCCGCAGGTGACAGTTGGCAAAAACTGCATATTAAAACGCTGTATTATTGACCGTCATGTGGTCATTCCGGACGGTATGCAAATCGGCGTGGATCCGGAGGAAGACAGCAGACGCTTTCGCGTCAGCAAAGGGGGCGTCGTATTGGTAACGGAATCCATGCTGAAAAAACTGAACGGTGAAGCCGTGGCGTCGGAGTCGCATTTGGACTAACCACCGATTTATCGAATACGGTGTGATTTCGCACCGTATGATGATTGTTTTAAGGAAGATGAAATTAAATGAGAGTATTACACGTTTGTTCAGAGTTGTATCCGTTACTGAAAACCGGCGGACTGGCGGATGTTATGGGGGCGTTGCCCTTCGCGCAGCAGGATATCGGCATTGACAGCCGTATTTTGATTCCTGCGTATCCGGCGATTTCGGCCGGTATTTTAAATACGGCGGTGGTGGCGGAATTTGATGACGGGTTCGCCGGTCATGTTATTTTGCGTTACGGCGATTATAAGGGCGTTGGAATTTATTTAATTGACGCACCGCACTTATATGCCCGCGCAGGTAATCCCTATCATAATCAATGGTATAACGATTATGCCGATAATTATAAGCGTTTTGCCTTACTGGGGCGGATTGGCGCCGAACTGGCCTGCGGTCTTGACGCCTGGTGGCGGGCTGAAATCGTGCACGCTCATGACTGGCATGCCGGATTGGCCAGCGCTTATTTGTTTAATAAAGGACGGCCGGCGAAATCCGTTTTTACCATTCATAATTTGGCTTATCAGGGACAGTTTGCCTATCATCATTTATTCGAGCTGGGGCTGCCGGCCGACATGTTTAATGTAAACGGTTTGGAGCTGTACGGTCAGATTTCCTATCTGAAAGCCGGTCTGTACTACTCTGATGCGGTCACGGCGGTCAGCCCGACTTATGCCAAAGAAATTACTACGCCGGAATTCGGTTACGGTTTGCAGGGATTATTAGCCGCGTTGTACCGCGAAGGGCGTTTAAGCGGAATTCTGAACGGCGTCGATGCGCACATCTGGCACCCGAGCAGTGATGATTATATTGACGATCATTACAAATTAAAATCCATGGCCGGAAAACGTAAAAACAAAGCAAAGTTACAGAGTTACTTTAATTTGCCTCAGCAGCCGAATGCGCTGCTTTTCGTGATGGTTACCCGTTTAACGGAACAGAAAGGCGTCGATCTGTTGATTGACAGTGCCGAGACGATCGTTAAACAGGGCGGTCAGCTGGTGATTCTCGGCTCGGGCGCACCGCACTTGGAAGAAGGCGTTCAGCGGTTGGCGCAGCAATATCCGCAGCATATTGCGGTGAAAATCGGTTATGATGAAGCCTTATCGCATTTGATTATCGCCGGCGGTGATGTCATTTTAGTGCCGAGCCGGTTTGAACCTTGCGGTTTAACTCAGCTATACGGGCTGAAATACGGCACTTTACCGCTTGTCCGTGCAACCGGCGGCTTAGCCGATACGGTCATTGACAGCACCGCAGAAAATATTAAAGCTCGGCGGGCTACCGGTTTTGTTTTTCAGGAGGCGGACACCGCAGCGTTATCCCAAGCGATCAGTAATGCCTTTGCGTTATGGCAAAAACAACGGTTATGGTTTAGTGTCAGAACCGTCGCCATGGAACAGGATTTCAGCTGGCACAGTTCCGCGGCGCATTACCGGGATTTATATCAGTCTCTTTTATCAAATTAATGCACAACAGGGCAGCGCAGACTGCCCTGATTATTATCATCTGTGTAAATAAGCGTAATTTTTGTTGTATTTTTGTTCGTAATGGATAAAAATACGCCATTTTTTATTAATAGCAACTAGGAGCAATCTACATTATGGTAATCGATAATATTGATTTTCCATTTTTCTATGATCAACCACAGCATTCAACCGAATCCCTTAAACATGCGATTGTCTATAAATTAATTTTTTCTATCGGCCGTTCACCTCAGGAAGCCAGCCAGCGCGACTGGTTAAACGCAACATTATATGCGGTGCGCGATTTAGTCACCGAAGGCTGGATCTCAACGGCTCGCCAGTCCAGACATGAGCAAACCCGCCGGGTATATTATTTATCCATGGAATTTCTGATGGGACGAACCCTGTCTAACGCCCTGATCGCAGAAGGCGTGTATGAGCTGGCTAAAGAGGCGCTGGCGGCATTGAACGTTTCTTTGGAAGATGTGCTGGAAAAAGAAGTGGATCCGGGTCTGGGGAACGGCGGTTTAGGCCGTTTAGCCGCCTGTTTTATGGATTCCATCGCCACCTTAGGCATTCCCGGCATCGGATATGGCATTCGCTATGAATACGGCATGTTCCGCCAACAGATTGAAGACGGTCGCCAGATCGAAAAACCGGACACTTGGTTGGAAAAAGGCATGCCGTGGGAATTTATCCGCCCGTCCAAACGCTTTCCAATCCGTTTCGGCGGACACATTTATTTTGAAGGTAAAAAATGTATCTGGCATAGCAGCGAAGAAGTGACCGCACTGGCTTACGATCAAATGATCCCGGGCTACGGTAATAACAGCGCGGCCACCTTACGTTTGTGGAGCGCCCATGCCGGTGACACCTTCAGTCTGGATAATTTCAATAAAGGCGATTATTTCGGCGCGGTGGAACAGCGTTCCGCCATCGAAAACGTGTCACGCGTGCTGTACCCGGACGATTCCACCTGGGCCGGCCGCGAATTACGGCTGCGTCAGGAATATTTTCTGGTTTCCGCTTCATTGCAGGATATTATCAAACGGCATAAACGCACCCACGGCTCGGTGGAAAATCTTGCCGATAAAGTGGCGATTCATCTGAATGATACTCATCCGGCACTGGCGATTCCCGAATTGATGTACATCTTAGTAGATCAGGAAGGCTACGGCTGGCAGACCGCTTGGGATATGTGCCGCCGGATTTTCTCTTATACCTGCCATACGTTAATGTCGGAAGCGCTGGAAACCTGGCCGGTGGAAATGATGGCCAAAATTCTGCCGCGACATTTACAGATTATCTTTGAGATTAACGACTATTTCTTAGAATATGTCAGAACATATGTCACCACCGATCAGGATTTTATTCGCCGCGTATCCTTAATTGAAGAGGGGGATTGGCGCAAAGTGCGCATGGGCTGGCTGTCCGTTGTGGGCTCACATAAAGTCAACGGCGTAGCGGCGATTCATTCCGATTTAATGGTCACCTCAACCTTTGCCGATTTTGCGCGGATTTATCCCGAACGTTTCACCAACGTGACCAACGGCATTACGCCACGTCGCTGGATTGCCGTTGCGAATCCGGATTTATCCGCCCTGTTCGACCGCTATATCGGCAATCAATGGCGCCGTGATTTATCCCAGCTGGAAAATTTAAAGGCGCATATTAATGAACCGGAACTGAAAAACGCCATTCCTCAAATCAAACGGGCCAATAAAGTTCGTCTGGCGGATTATGTGAAGAAAAAACTGGGTATTGAGCTGAATCCGGATGCGTTGTTTGACGTACAGGTAAAACGCATTCACGAATATAAACGCCAGATCTTAAACGTACTGCATATTGTGGCGCGCTATAACGACATGCTCGCCCATCCGGAAAAAGACTGGACGCCGCGGGTGTTTATTCTGGCGGGTAAAGCCGCATCGGCTTATTATGCCGCAAAACAGACGATTCACCTGATTAATGATGTCGCGAACGTGATCAACCGGGATGAACGTCTGCAAGGGCGCCTGAAAGTCGTGTTTATTCCTAATTACAGCGTAAGTCTTGCTCAACTGATTATTCCGGCTGCGGATATTTCCGAACAGATTTCCCTGGCGGGAACGGAGGCCTCCGGAACCAGCAACATGAAATTCGCCTTAAACGGTGCGCTGACGCTGGGCACGTTAGACGGCGCAAACGTGGAAATTCTGGCTAATGTAGGAAAAGACAATATCTTTATTTTCGGAAATACGGTGGAGCAGGTTGAAGCGTTACGTCGTAACGGATACAGCCCGTTCGATGTTTATCAGCAGGACGAACAGCTGCGCACGGTAATCGATCAGATTTACGCTGGACGTTTTTCCGCCAAAGAACCGCATCGTTATCACGATTTATTGAATTCATTGCGTTCTTATGATTATTATCAGGCATTTGCGGATTTCCGCAGTTATGTCGAGGCGCAGCAAGCGGTAGATGAAAAATATCGGGATCAGGCGACATGGGTTGACAGTGCGCTGCAAAATATCGTGAATATGAGTTTCTTCTCCTCTGACCGAACCATCGCGGAATATGCGGAGAAAATCTGGAAAATCAAACCGTTAGAATTCGATTAATATCCGATATCGTTTTTGTGAACCTAATCCGACAAACAAAAAGTGCGGTCAAAAAAATAACAATTTTTGACCGCACTTTGTTATGTCATCGACGGCTTAATCGGAAGTGGTATTCTGTTTTTTACTTTTTTTCCATTTCCAGAATAAAAACAGCACCAACGCGGCAATAATAATATAAATGGCGATTTGTCCTTTTTTAATTTGAGCGTGCAGCCAATCCAGATTGCTGGCGCCGAAATGCCCCAAATACACCCAGATCGGTACCGAAATAATGGCGGCAAAAAAATCAATCAGCACAAAACGTAAAAAACTTACCCGCCGGGTAATGCCGGAAACCATATAAATCGGCGCTCTTAATCCCGGCAGAAAGCGGGCGGTGAATAATACGCGGTTGCCGTATTTATCGAATTGCGTACGAACCATTTTTAACCGTTTCAGGGTCAGGATTTTACGCACGGGGCGGAAACGCAGAATTTTGACGCCGTAAATCCGGCCGAGCCAGTACATTGTGCTGTCGCCGATCAGTACCCCCAACATACTGACCAATACCATGATGTGCGGATCGGTATAGCCCAGCCCGGAAATCACCCCGCCCGATACCAAGGTAATGTCTTCCGGAATCGGTGCGCCGAAACCGCAGATAATCAAAACAAAAAGTACAGCGAAATAACCGTAGTCGGTGAAAAAATTAATCAAAAATTCCATTGTAAATCCCGTATCTTTAATTAACAGAACAACTTATAAATTAAGTTTGTCATTGTAGCTTGTTTTATATGCAAATGGCTATAAAAAATTTGCCCTTGAAACGAATTAAATGAATGATTTTATTTGATTTAATGCAACAAATTGATTACAATACGCGACCTCAAAGTGATTCTTTGGGCGGAATATGGAAAATCGCTGGGTCGCCTGCGGTTTTTTAAGATTAATTTTTTATTTTAAGAGAACATTATTATGGCATTTAAATTTAACGCTGAAGTTCGTACGGCGCAAGGTAAGGGTGCGAGCCGCCGCCTGCGTCACAACGGTCAAATTCCGGCAATCGTGTATGGCGGAACCGAAGCTCCGGTTTCTATCGTATTAAACCACGATGAATTAAACAACGCACAAGAACACGATGCGTTCTACTCGGAAGTCATCACATTAGTGATCGACGGTAAAGATGTGGCAGTGAAAGTACAGGCGATGCAGCGTCATCCGTTCAAACCGAAACTGGTACATATCGACTTCAAACGCGCTTAATTTGTTTTAGGCGATAAAAGCACTTCGCGCGGCATGCCGAAGTGCTTTTTTGTTCCTCCGTTTACTTATCCGCAAACTGTTTCATCAGCTTATTGATTTGTTTGCAATGTTGCTGGAAGTTACGGCAATGCGGACAAAATAGCAGATGGGTTTTCATCCCGATTTTTTCCTGTAGATTAAGCGTTCGTTCTCTCGAATCGGAAATTAATTTAGTGACTTGCCGGCAATTCATATTATTCTCCCTGACGAAGTGTTCCGGATAAGCAATGCTGTAACTGCAATCGCGCCCGATAAAGCAATGTGTGTAGGTTTTCCCTGCTGATATTGACCGTATGGCAAATTTCGTCAGAGGAAAACTCCAAATACTCGCGCATCATAAAAACGCGCCCCTGGCGTGCCGGCAGGTGGGTCAGACAGACTTCAAACAGCTGCCAGAATTCTTGCGAATAAATTTCGCTTTCCTGCCAGTCCGTCGGGCAGTATTCCGCTTTCCAATGACCGTGATAATCAAAAAAATGATTGGTTTCTTCGCTAAAATCCAGATCACTTTCTACTACAAACCGATCTTTTTGGCGTAAATAATCCATAATTTTATTTTTCAGAATGGCGAAAACCCAGGTTTTTAACGCGGCCTGACGTTTAAATTTATCAATATTTTTGACCGCACTGAGTAACGCTTCCTGGACGAGATCTTCCGCCAGATTATTGTCCCGTAGCTGAAGCCGGGTGAATTTTAACATTTGATCTCGAATATCTGCGAGTTGCTGTGCCGAAAAACCGGAATTAATTTCATTGATTATCATATAGTTATAATTTTTTTAAAAATTTGTCATTTTTTTTGTCAGCATTTTAAGACTTCTCCGACTAATGATAATGTGAAGGGTATTCTTTCATAAAACGCAATTAACATAAATTAAAAGGAAAAATGATGAAATCTTTAATGCACACTTTAAAAGTCTTAAGTTTTGCCGGTTTATTGTCTGTTGCCGCCGTCAGCGTGAACGCCGCCGATATGAAGCAGGCGCATATGCCGGAAAATACGATGATGCAGCCGCAACAGATGGAAAAGGATAACATGATGAAATCGGAAATGAAATCCGATCATATGAAAAAGTCCTCCATGCAGGAAGATGAGATGAAGATGAAAAAAGGAGACATGAAAAAAGAGGAGATGAAAAAGGAGGAAATGAAAAAAGGAGATATGAAAAAGGAGGACATGAACGGAAAAAAGATGTAACAAAATAATATATAACTGTTCGCAGTTTTAACCGTAACGGCGGTCGTAGCCGGGCCGCCGTTCATAACGATAGGCGTTGTAATAAAGGAGAACATCATGAAATACAATAAACTGTTTTTATTATTGGTGTCGGCCGTGGTGTTGCATTCCCCGGCCATGGCAAATGAAACGCATTCAGACAGGGTGAATACGATGACAAAAACCAGCGAAAATCAAAAAGAAGATATCCGCGATATTTATTTAGCCGGCGGCTGTTTCTGGGGCATTGAAGCCTATATGGAAAAAATCTACGGGGTAAAAGACGCCACATCCGGGTATGCCAACGGTAAAACGGCACAAACCGCATATCGGATTATCGGTCAGACCGATCATGCCGAAACCGTGCATGTGACCTATGATGCCAATAAAATCTCATTGGACAAATTGTTGAAATATTATTTTCAGGTGATTGATCCGACCAGTGTCAATAAGCAGGGTAATGATCGCGGCAGACAATACCGCACCGGCATTTATTATCAGAACGAGCAGGATAAAGCGGTGATTTCAGCCGCAATTAACGCATTGCAGGCGAAATATAAAGATAAGGTTCAGATCGAAGTCGAGCCGTTAAAACATTATATTCTGGCGGAAGATTATCATCAGGATTATTTAAAGAAAAATCCGAACGGTTACTGCCATATTGATCTCAAACAGGCAAATCATGTGATTATTGACCCGCAGGATTATCCGAAACCGAGCGATGCCGAGTTAAAAGCCAAACTTACTCCGCTGCAATACAGCGTCACGCAACATAAAAATACCGAACATTCGTTCAGTAATGATTATTGGGATAATTTTGAGCCCGGCATTTATGTGGATATTACCACCGGCGAACCGCTGTTTTCTTCGGCGGATAAGTTCGAATCGGGCTGCGGCTGGCCGAGCTTTACCAAACCGATTGTTGATGAGGTGGTGACTTATGCCGAGGACACCAGCTTCAATATGCTGAGAACCGAAGTATTAAGCCGCAGCGGCAAAGCGCATCTGGGACATGTGTTTAACGACGGCCCGAAAGAAAAAGGCGGATTGCGTTATTGCATCAACAGCGCTTCGATTAAATTTATTCCGCTGGATCATATGGAAGCGCAGAATTACGGTTATTTAATCAATCTGGTGAAGGGAAAATAAGATGTTCGATCAGAATTTATTAGTCGGCAGCGTTTTTTTAGCCGGGCTGGCATCGTTTTTATCGCCCTGTATTTTCCCGATCGTCCCGATTTATTTCGGTATTCTGAGCAAAGGCGGGCGGAAAATATTAAACACCTTACTGTTTATACTGGGTTTATCGCTGACATTTATCGGGCTGGGATTCAGCTTCGGATTTTTAAGTGATCTCTTATTTAATGATACCGCCAGAATTGTGGCGGGAATTATTGTGATTATACTCGGCGTACATCAGCTGGGGATTTTAAAAATCGGCGTGCTGGAACAAACCAAGCTGGTTGAGATCAAAACGGATAATAAAAGTGCGGCGCTACAAGCGTTTGTTTTGGGGCTCACCTTCAGTCTGGGCTGGACGCCTTGTATTGGCCCGATTTTAGCCGCCGTACTGGCCTTATCCGGTGATGAAGGTTCGGCCTTATACGGCGCAGGCATGATGCTGGTTTATGTTTTGGGATTGGCGACACCGTTTATGCTCTTTTCGTTCTTCTCCGACAGTTTATTGAAAAGAACCAAAGCGCTGAATAAACATCTGACCAAATTTAAAATTATCGGCGGAATATTGATTATTCTGATGGGCGTGTTATTAATCACCAATAATCTGCACATCGTAATGTAATAAAAGGAGAAATAAACATGAAAAAAATAGTCGCTCTGATGGTATTACTGTTCAGTGTTAATGTATTTGCCGCAGGAGAAGTGAATTTGAAAGGGATTACATTTAAAGATCTTGATAACCGTAGCGTAACGCTGGATGCCTATCAGGGTAAGAAAACCTATGTCAAAATGTGGGCATCCTGGTGTCCGATTTGTCTGGCGGGCTTAGCCGAAATTAATGCCCTCAGCGCTGAAGCCGGTGAAGATTTGCCGATCATCACCATCGTCTCGCCGGGACATAAAGGCGAAAAACCGAGCGCCGAGTTTATCGAATGGTACAAAGGATTGGATTACAAGAATATTGTCGTGCTGCTGGACGAAGAGGGCGAAGTCATCAAACGCGCCAAAGTCCGCGGCTACCCGACCAATCTGATTCTGGACGGCTCGCTGAATATCACGAAAACCATTCCGGGACATTTGGGCGGCGAACAGATTAAACGCTATCTGGCGGAGTAACTTCGCGCATAAAATCCCTGTATTCCGTGCAGGGATTTTATGTTACACCATAACCTGCAACTGCGATGCAACGGAAAATTCTTCCGGTAAAGGCTGATTGCAGATAACCACATCAAAATCGTTTAATTCACCGAAATAGGCTTGCTGTACCTGATTAAATTTAGAGTGATCAAAGATCAGAATTTTTTGTGCGGTTTTTGCCATGGCTTTGTGTTTAATTTGCGCCTCATCCAGACGGAAACAGGTTAAGCCGAGATTTTTATCGACGCCGGAAGCCGAAATAAAGGCTTTCGTGGTGCAGATTAAGTCCAGTAAATTCGGATTTTGCACCGGGTTGATAAATAAATCATCTTGCGAATAACAGCCGCCGCACAAATAAATTTTGCAATTGGGCTTTTCCCGCAGAATTAAAAAGGTATTGATAGAGCAACAAAGCGCGGTAAAGCGCACGGTATCGGGAATTTGCGAGGCGATAAACGGAATGGTTGATCCGCCGTCAAAAAAAACGGTGTCGCCGTCTTCGATCAGATTGGCCGCAAGTTTTCCGATATGCACTTTTTCCAGCACGTTTTTGGTCTGGCGCTGAGAGAGTAAATGACTAAGCTGCGGCTGATCCGGATTTTGCTTTAAAATATAGCCGCCGATCAGGCTCATATTGCTGTTTTCGGCATTAACGTCGCGGCGAATGGTCATTTCCGAGACATTGAGCAACTCCGCCGCATTGCGTAAGTGAATTTTATCCGTTTGGGTCAGCAGAAATTCCAGTTTCTGTACCCGCAGTTGCGTTTTTTTATCCATCTGAATTTAAGCCATAACCGATAATGCGTTGACAAGCTTCTGATAACGTTGATATTTTTCTTGGTATAAAGCAAAGTTCTGTTTACTCGGCAAAATGGTTTGCATGTCAACCTGCGCTATCATAGCATCTTTTCCCTGTTTCTGAACGCCCTGCATCGCCATCAGTGCGGCGCCAAAACAGCCGGTTTCTTCAATTTGCGGGATCTCCAGGGTTAAACCGGTTAAATCGGCCAGCATCTGCAACCAGACTTGTGATTTGGTGACGCCGCCGGTAATGCGCAAAATTTCAGTATTCGGGAACCGCACTTTCATCCGCTCCAGATGATACATCAAACTGAACAGAATGCCTTCGCAACAAATGTGCCTGAGTATGATAAGACTGTAAACCGTAAAAGCCGGCCTGCATGCCCAATTTAATGTTGGAACCGTACAAAAAAGGCACGAATAAAATCGAACTGGAGACCGGCGGTAAATCAGCGATGATTTCATTCACTTCGGAATAGGTAATATTTTCCCATTTATTGATAAACCAATCGAGATTACCGGCGGACGTCGGGCTGTCATCATGGATGATAAACCGACCGTCTTGAATATAGCGCCCGCAGATAAGTCCGGAGGTTTTATCAAATTGCGTGCTGATACCGCTGACGATCGTCCAGGTGCCGAGTACGACGTTGAGCGTTCGTTCGTTTTGCAGATTGGCGCAAAGTGCGGTGGAAACCACATCAAATAAGCCGCCGACAACTTTCGTGCCGGCTTTCAAACCGGTTTTTTTCGCCGCCTGCGCGGTAATCACGCCGGCAATTTGATCGCCTTTGATGATCGGCGGCAGTTTATCGAAGATTTCTTCAATGCCAAACAGTTCGGTTAATTTAGGATCATATTGCCCCGTATTCATATTATATAAATTGGATTCGGAAATATTGGTTTCTTCGCAATATAATTCGCCGGTTAAGCAGAAACGCAGATAATCATGCGACATCAGAATTTTGTCGATTTTCGCATAGCGTTGCCCCTCATGCTCTTTTAACCAGCGTAAAATCGATACCGGATGACCGCTCCATAACGCCTGCGAAGTGATAGGGTAAATCACCTCGGGAAGCGCCAGTTGCTGCCAGCGTTTTACGATAGCGGCGGCACGCTGATCGGAGGATAAAATCGCCCGTCCCAGAGGCTGATTGTGTTTATCCAGCAAAAAAGCCCCTTTGCCCTGAGCCGAAATTCCCACACTTTCAATCAACGCCGGCGCGATGCGACTTTTCTGCACGGTCAGTCGGATAACCTCCGCGCAAACTTGCCAAAGCCGTTGCATATCCCGCTCGGCATAGCCTTCCCGTTCACTGATAATCTCGACATTTTTCCGCTCGCAGGCATACATTTTACCTTGTTTATCGAATAATGCCGCTTTAATAAAGGTGCCGCCGCAATCAATACCTAAATAAAACATACCGCACTTTTCCTTAGAATTTTCTGAAAATCAGCTGTTTAAAACTTTGTTTCGATACTTCGCCCCGCCGGATTTGATCCATAAATACCGCCAAAATGATAACCAGCCCGATAATTAAACGTTGCAGGTAAGAGGTGACATTCAACAGCGTTAAACCGTTTTGCAGCACGCCCATGATTAACGCGCCGATAGCGGTGCTTAACACCGAACCGACACCGCCGATCAGACTTGTACCGCCGATAACCGTTGCAGCGATGGCATCCAGCTCATAGCCGGTTCCGGCGATCGGTTGGGCGGCATTCAGACGACCGACTAAAATCACAGCACCCAGTGCCGCCAGCAACCCGTTAATCGCATAGGTTTTCACTTCCAGTTTATTCACATTAATACCGGATAATCTCACCGCTTCACGATTTCCGCCTAAGGCATAAACCTGCCGGCCGAAAACCGTTTGGGTGAGAATATAATAACTGACGATCACCACAATCAGCGCGATAATCACCGGAATGGGAATACTGAAATTATCCGCTAGCGCAATTTTGCCGTTGCCGAAAAA
The DNA here is from genome assembly GCF_964241405.1 of Necropsobacter rosorum. Classification (NCBI taxonomy): domain Bacteria; kingdom Pseudomonadati; phylum Pseudomonadota; class Gammaproteobacteria; order Pasteurellales; family Pasteurellaceae; genus Necropsobacter; species Necropsobacter rosorum. Next base: position 133,810 of record NZ_CAXSXF010000002.1, on the reverse strand, counting down.
ACGTAGCGCATCCGGAAAATTATAAATGGTCTTGCCGTCGGACAGTGTCAGCGCCAGACCGCGGGCAATGCCCATCATGCCAAGGGTGGTGATAAAAGAGGTTACTTTGCAATAGACAATGATAAAACCGTTGACATAGCCGCACAGCGCACCGACCAGTAACGCGCCGAAAACAGATAAAATCACGACAAAAACGACCGCACTTTCGGACGGATTTTCGCCCAGCCAGTCCATGCCTTTATGGACGAACAACCCTAAGCAGACCGCACTTAGCGCCACAATAGAACCGACGGATAAATCAATACCGCCGGTTAAAATGACATAGGTCATGCCCACGGCGATAATGCAAATCACAGAAACCTGCAACAAAATATTTAATATATTGTGTGTGGATAAAAAACTGTTCGAGGCAAAGGACATGGCGATAACCATAAAAACCAGCACTAAACCGATACCCAATTTTGAAATGATTTTACTGACATTCATTGTGAAACTCCTGCATGTTTATCCAATCCCATCATCGCGTGCATCAGATTTTCTTCGTTCATATCGCTGCGCGCGCTGATTTCCGCGACGATTTTTCCCGCTTTCATCACCATAATTCTGTCCGACATGGTCAGCAGTTCGGGTAAATCCGAGGACACCATGATGATACTGCCGCCGCTGTCGGTGAATTTGCGCATTAAATCGTAAATTTCCGATTTGGCGCCGACATCGATCCCGCGGGTCGGTTCGTCAAAAAACAGAATTTTCGCGCCGCTTTCCAGCCAACGGGCGATAATCACTTTTTGCTGGTTGCCGCCGGACAGGGTGCGGGTTATCTGATCCTGATTTTTACACATGATCCGTAATTTATTTTTGTTTTCTTCCGCCACCGCGCGCTCCTGTTTTTTATCCAGTCGCCAATGCCGCCAGAAACGGGATAACACCGGCAGCGTAATATTTTCACGGATATTCAGCCCCAGTACCAATCCCTGAGATTTGCGATCTTCCGTAATAAAACCGATATGATGTTTGACCGCTTGTTCCGGGCTGGCAATGGCGACTTGTTCGCCGTTCAGGTAAATTTCGCCCTGCGCTTCATCCGCACCGTAAATCGCGCGTAATAATTCGGTACGTCCTGCCCCCACCAAACCGGCGAACCCCAAAATTTCACCTTGATTTAAATGAAACGAAATCGGGTGCAACTTGTCATTGTGTAACTCTTTTACGCGTAAAATTTCTTGCGAAAACAGCGCGTTGCGCTGGTAACGAGTGAAATCCACATCCCGTCCTACCATTAAACGTACGATTTCATCGGCACTGGTGTTAGCAAACGGCATGGTGCCGGTCACGATACCGTCTTTCAATACGGTGACTTTATCGGCGATATGATTGAATTCTTCCAGACGATGAGAAATATAAATCATCGCCACATTTTCGGCTTTCAGCTGGTGAATAATGTTAAACAGCGTTTCGGTATTTTTACGCGAAATGGAGGCGGTGGGTTCATCAAAAATAATGACTTTATACTGACTGAATACGGCCTTGGCGATTTCAACCATTTGTTGCTGCGCAATGGATAAGTCCGCCACCCGATCATCGGGCCGAATGTTTAATTCCAGCCGATTAATAATGTCCTGCGTCCGGGCGCGCATTGCCGCCCAATCCATTTTCCCCAGACAGTGCGATTGCTCATTGCCTAGAAAAATATTTTCCAAAACCGTTAATTGCGGCACCAGCATTAATTCCTGATGAATAAAACCGATCCCCGCCAGCTGCGCCTGCTTCACCGTCAGCGGTAAATAAGGCTGCTTTTGAAAGATCATATCGCCCTGATCCGCATGATAAATGCCGGCAATAATTTTACACAGCGTGGATTTTCCCGCGCCGTTTTCTCCGATTAAGCAATGCACTTCACTGGGATAAATCGCCAAATCAATATTATTGAGAATGTTTACCCCGAAAAAATGCTTGCTGATATTCCGGAGCTGCAAAATAGGTTCTGTCATATTGTGTTCCATCCAGTTTGAAAAACCGGTTTTTAGATTACGCCATAATGTCGGGATAAAATGCGATCTCTCTCGCAAAAATGAAATAACCTTCACAAAACGATCTTTATTTTGTGATAGTTATCACAATAAATTTTAAACTTTGAGAATAAACTAACACGAATTACAGCAAAACTGTTGTAAGTTCATCAATCAATAGCGTGAGGGGAATGAAACTATGAAACTTAATCTGTGGCGTAAAACCTTATTATCCAGCTTGCTGGCTTTATCCGTTTCCGGTATGGCCAATGCGGCGGAAAAACCGCAAATTGCCTTATTAATGAAAACCCTGAGCAATGAATATTTTATTTCAATGCAGCAGGGCGCGGAGGAAACGGCGAAACAGAAAAATATCGATTTGATCGTGCAAGTTGCGGAAAAAGAAGATTCGACTGAACAGCTGGTGGGGCTGGTTGAGAATATGATCGCCAAAAAAGTAGATGCGATCATCGTGACCCCGAATGATTCGATCGCCTTCATTCCGGCTTTTCAGAAAGCCGAAAAAGCCGGTATTCCGATTATTGATTTGGATGTGCGGCTTGATGCCGATGCGGCTAAAAAAGCCGGTTTGAGCTTTAATTACGTCGGTGTGGATAATTTCCACGGCGGTTATCTGGCGGCGAAAAATTTATCCGAAGCGCTGGGCGGCAAAGGTAAGGTAGCCATGCTGGAAGGGATTGCCGGCGTAGATAACGGCGAACAGCGTAAAGCCGGGGCGTTAAAAGCGTTCGGCGAATATCCGCAAATTAACATTGTGGCGTCACAATCCGCCAACTGGGAAACCGAACAGGCACTTAATGTGGCAAGTAATATTTTGACTGCCAATCCGGATATTCAGGGCATTTTTGCCGCCAACGATAATATGGCGATTGGTGCGGTTACGGCGGTCGAAAATGCCGGATTGGCCGGCAAAGTATTAGTGACCGGCTATGACGGTATTCCGCTTGCGATTGACTATGTAAAACAAGGCAAAATGCAAAATACGATCGATCAACTGCCGAAAAAACAGGTCGCGCTGGCCATTGACGCCGCATTAAAACAAATTAATAAGCAACCGATTGAACCGGTGGTTTATGTGGAACCCGTAGTTGTGGATAAAAAACAAGCGGAAAATTATTAACCCGCCTCTTAGGCAAAGTAAAAAGTGCGGTCGGATTTCGGCATGTTTTTCAACTGGAAAATACACTGAATTCCGACCGCACTTTTATTCTTTTTCCGGCGCAAAGGCCGGATGTATGCGGTTTAGCCTGACTGCCTGATGGTTCAAAGTGGCGCGGTATTTTTTAACAGCCAGTCTTTTGCCTCACCTTCACAGTGCGCGGCGAGTTTGTCGCGTACGGTGCGGTGATAATTATTCAGCCAGTCGATTTCATTTTGATTTAACAGCGATTTATCGATTAATCGGGTGTCAATTGGGCACAGCGTGACGGTTTCAAAACAAAGAAATTGGCCGAACTCGCTTTCCTGTGCGTGGGCGACCGGTTGATTGACCACCAGATTTTCGATGCGGATGCCCCAGCGGTTCGGGCGGTATAAGCCCGGTTCGTTGGAGGTAAGCATTCCTGCCCGCATGGCGTGTTGCGGCTGCGGTGCGGCGTGATAGGAGATAACCTGCGGACCTTCATGAACGTTCAGGCAATAGCCGACGCCGTGTCCGGTGCCGTGACCGTATTCGCGCTGCGCCTGCCATAACGGTTGGCGGCAGATGGCATCCAGCATCGGCGCTAAAATACCGTCGGGAAATACCGCCTGCGCCAGCGCAATATGGGCTTTCAGTACATAAGTGAAATCCCGTTTCTGTGCATCGCTGACTTCACCGACGGCAACCACGCGGGTGATGTCGGTCGTGCCGCAGTGATACTGCGCGCCGGAATCGATCAGCAATACGCCGTTGCCTTCGATTTTGCTGGCATGTTCAGGCGTGGCGGAATAGTGGGGCTGCGCCGCGTTGGCGTTAAAACCGGCGATGGTGTTGAAACTCGGTGAAATATAGTGCGGTCGCTGTGAGCGGTGTTTAATCAGCATTTCGCTGATATCCAGCTCCGTCAGCGCGTGGTGTTGTGCCATTATGTGTTCGAATTCAGCAAAAAAGCCCGCCAGCGCCACACCGTCCTCAAGCATAGCCTGACGGATAAAGGCGATTTCCTGTGCGGATTTCATTGCTTTGAAACAAGTGCTGGGGTTAATCGCTTCAATCAGCTTAACGTGCGCGGGCAGTGTCGCCAGCGTGCTGATTGCCACTTTGTTCGGGTCAAGCAATAACGCGCCGTGTAGCTGCGCGAGGCTGTCGGTAACGGCGTGATAATCCGCCACCTGAATGCCGGCGTCATCCAGCAGCGCCGAACATGGCTCGTTCAGTTTGCGTTGATCAATAAACAGCGTGGCGTTGTGTTCTTCAATCAGCAGATGAGCCAGAAAAACCGGGTTATAAGGTACGTCGCTGCCGCGTAGATTGGTCAGCCAGGCAATATCGTCAAGGCTTGAAATTAAATGTGCGTTTGCCCCTTTTTCCTGCATCACCGCGCGGATTCGCGCCAGCTTTTCCGCGCCGGATTGCACCACAAACTCGGCGGCATGAGGATAAACCGAGTTGGTGGGCAGCGGCGGGCGATCCTGCCAGATGTCGGCGATAAGATCCCGTGAGGTACACAATCTGATTGATCTGGCGGCAAAAGCCTGTTCAAGCTGGCGTCGGGCGGATAACGACAGCCCGTCGGCGGCGATACCTACCACGGCATTGGCGGGAAGCGCTTGTGTCAGCCAATCGATATGGGTTTGCCCCGTACCCAGTTTGCCGAGGGTAATGCCGCTGCCGTTCAGTTGTTGTGCCGCCTGTTCCCAGTAGCGGCTGTCCACCCATAAACTGGCCTGTGTAGCCGTGACCGCCAGCGTGCCGACCGAGCCGGTAAAACCGGATAGCCAGCGGCGAGCCTGCCAGTGTTCGGGCAGATATTCCGAAAGATGCGGGTCGGCGGACGGTGCGATCCAACCGTCAAGTTGCTGTTGCTGCATGGCTTGCCGCAATCGGGCAAGCGGTGAATGTTGATTTGTCATAATTCCTCCGAATCAGTCGATACCGCTGAGCATGCGGTTTAAGTTATTGGTGAACACAAGCAGCAATACGCCGCAGCCGATGCCGATAGCGCCGAGCAAACCATAAAAATGCAACAGTTTGTCGGCGTGATAAAACCACTCGAAAATCAGACCGCCTAATGTGAAGCCGATAGACAGCGACAGAAAATTCAAGGCAACCATTTGGGTTTTAAAATGCGGCGGGGCGATTTTGGTGGCAAATGATAGGGAAATCGGCGAAATCAGCAGTTCGGCAAGGGTGAGCACAATGATCGACAGCGCGATAACGATCAACGGCATCACGCTGTCGCCCAAAAACGGCATATACAGCAGATAAAATACGCCGACAATAATTAAGCCGTAAGCGAATTTATCCGGCGTTTTCGGCTGCTGTTTACCCATTTTCATCCATAAACTCGCCAGTAAACCGGAGAATATAATCACCCAAAAACCCTGCAAAGAACTAAACCATGCCACCGGAATTTCAAAGCTGCCGAGCATACGCTGTGCCTTTGCCGTTTCATCAATATAAATGGTGATCACGGTATAAAACTGAAACCATAATGCCCAGAAAATGCAGGAGGTTAAAAACAGCGGCAGATACGCCTGAATATATTTTTTCTGCGTAGCGGTGCTGTGTTTGCCTGTCAGCAGACGGGTAAAGTAATACACGGAAAGCAGGATAACCACCGCCAAGAGTACGGATTTAAAATTACCGAAATGCAGCCAGCCAAGGGCTATCGCTAAGGCGAACACGACCAACCCCAGCAAGGTGAAGCGGAAGATAGTCGGTTTTTCATGGGATTGCAAAGGGAAGGGAGCAGGGGTTTTCGGCAGGAATTTTCGGCCGCGGCTGTATTGCCATAAACCGAACGCCATGCCCACCGCGGCGGCACCGAAACCATAATGGAAACCGATATTGCTTTGCAGCAGACCCGTCAGCAACGGCCCCAGCAGCGCACCGATATTAATGGCGATATAAAAAATGGAAAAACCGGCATCGCGCAGGTGGCGAGTCTCCCGGCTTTCATAAAGCTGTCCGACCATAGAGCTTGCCGAGGCTTTTACCCCGCCGCTGCCGAAAGCGATCAACACCAAACCGGCAATTAAGCCGACGAAATCGGGCAGCAGCGCCAGCGCAATATGACCGGACATTACCACCACGCCCGACCAAAACAAGGTGCGTTCCGCGCCGATTAAACGATCCGATAGCCAACCGCCCAGAATCGTGGCTAAATAAATGCTGCCGCCATAGGCGCCGACAATGCCGCCGGCCACGGTTTTATCAATGTTCAGACCGCCGCTTGTGGTTTGATAGTAAAGGTACATCATTAAGATGGCTTGCATGCCGTAAAAAGAAAAGCGTTCCCATAATTCAATCTGAAACAGCTTGCCCAGTTGAAACGGATGCCCGAAAAATGTCCGTGTGGTTGGGGTCGGTGACATATCGTCCTCCTCGTGGTTAAGTCAATAAGCGTATCACATCCTGCGTAATAAAAGTATTGGGTTTAAACTTAACAAAAATTTAACACAAAACCCCAAAAAGAAGAATGTTTTTTTGATCGATTCAATGTTGTGTCGGACAACAATGATAACGGCGGAATCAATGCGGTTCGGCGCGTAAACGGAAAGAATAAAGTGCGGTGCATAATCAACCGTTTTCCGATGTTAAAAAACCGGCCGCAAAACGACCGCACTTTATGCTTGTCGGACAGAACTAAACCGGCTGATTTACATAGCGTTTCAGGTTTTCCAGCTCTCGCGTTGCATCAGAGATGCCCAGATCATACATCGCCTGAATTTTGTCGGGATTTCTTTCAATGCGGCCGATGGACAGCGCCTGAGACGGGCGGATAACAAAAATCCGGTTTTGCTGCTGCAAACGGATAATTTCCTCCACCTGACGATTATAATTCTGATGCCGGCGGATTAAGGTTTCGACCAGATTCGGATAACGGCGATAGTACGCTTTAATCAGATAAGGGTTGACCGCCGTTTTACGGTAATCGAGCGGGCGGGTCAGTACCACAAGGATTTTCTCATAGCCCAGATCAAGGCATTTTTGCAACGGGATACTGTCGGCAATGCCGCCGTCCAGATATTTTTTGCCGTCAATCTCGATCATTTTCGAGACGAACGGCATGGCGGAAGTGGCGCGCAGCAGCTCCATTTGAGCAAACACATCGGTGATCCGAACATATTCCGCCTGTCCGCTTTCCACATTGGTCAGGGTGACATAAAAATCCGTCGCAGAGGCTTTGAACGCCGCGTTATCAAAGGGATCCAGCGTCATCGGCACCTGATAAAAGGCGAATTCTTTATTAATGATATTGCCGGTCGTCAGCAGGCTGTGCAATCCGAGGTAACGCTTGTCATTGAGATATTTCAGATTATAACGAATCGCCCGCCCGCGCTGGCAGGAGGGATAATTGGCGCCGAACAGCGCACCGGCGGACACACTAACGATACCGTCAACCCGGATATTTTCATCCATCAAGACATCCAGCACGCCGGCGGTAAACATGCCGCGCATTCCGCCGCCTTCCAGAACCAAACCGATTTTCATCCGTTCACCTTTTATGCAGTTAATGAATGCCGGTCATAATATCATCCCGGCTTCATTCTATAAATCGGAAATTTACCCTATAATAGCGCGATTCGATCAACGGACAGGACATAGAATATGAAAATTGCGCTCGGCATCGCCTATAACGGCAAACATTATTTCGGCTGGCAGCGGCAGGAAAAGGTCGCCAGCGTGCAGGCCGAACTGGAAAAAGCCATTGCGTTTGTCGCCAATGAAGAATGCGCGGTTTTCTGCGCCGGGCGTACCGATTCCGGCGTGCATGCCAGCGGACAGGTGATTCATTTCGAAACCGGCGCCGAGCGGCCGGAAAAAGCCTGGTGTTTCGGTGTCAACGCCAATTTGCCCGACGATATTGCCGTGACATGGGCAAAGCGGGTGGACGACGATTTTCACGCGCGTTTCAGTGCTACGGCACGCCGTTATCGTTATCTGATTTATAACCATAAATTGCGCAGCGCCATTTTGCCCGACGGCGTTACCCATTACCCGGCGCCGCTGGATCATCGCCTGATGCACGAAGCCGGGCAGGCTTTACTGGGCGAGCATGACTTTTCCGCATTTCGCGCGGCACAATGTCAGTCGCATACTCCGTGGCGCAATGTGCATCATTTGCATGTGGTTCGCCGCGCCGAATATATTGTGATTGATATTCAAGCCAATGCGTTCGTGCATCATATGGTGCGTAATATTGTCGGCAGTTTGCTTGAAATCGGCTGTCAGAACCGACCGGTGAGCTGGATGGCCGAATTATTGGCCGAAAAAGACCGCACTTTAGCCGCACCGACCGCAAAAGCGGCGGGATTATATTTGGTCAACGTGCGTTATCCCGAGCGTTTCGCCTTGCCGCGGACACGCTTAGGGCCGCTGTATCTGGAAGATGAACTTTGGTAGTCATGTCAGACCTTTAGCGCTGGCATATTCGGTCGAATTATGGTGTAATAGCCGCAATTTTCCTCGGATAAAAAAGGTTAAACATGAGCTGGATTGATAGAATTTTTAGCAAAAACACCTCGTCTTCATCGCGCAGAGCGAATGTGCCGGAGGGGGTGTGGACAAAATGCACGGCATGTGAGCAGGTGTTATACCGTGACGAATTAAAGCGCAATCTGGAAGTCTGCCCGAAATGTGGACATCATATGCGAATCGATGCGCGCGAGCGTCTTCTGGCGCTACTGGATAAAGACAGCGTACAGGAACTTGCCGCCGAACTGGAACCGAAAGATGTGCTGAAATTCAAAGATTTGAAAAAATATAAAGACCGCCTTTCCGCCGCGCAAAAAGAAACCGGCGAAAAAGACGCGCTGATTTCGGTATTCGGCACCTTATACGGCATGCCGGTTGTGGCGGCGGCGTCGAATTTCAGTTTTATGGGCGGTTCTATGGGATCGGTGGTCGGCGCCAAATTCGTCAAAGCGGCAGAAAAAGCCATGGCGGAAAATTGCCCCTTCATTTGTTTTTCCGCCAGCGGCGGAGCGCGGATGCAGGAAGCGCTGATCTCGTTAATGCAGATGGCGAAAACCAGCGCCGTGCTGGCGAAAATGCGCGAAAAAGGCGTGCCGTTTATTTCCGTGTTAACCGATCCGACGCTGGGCGGCGTATCCGCCAGTTTTGCCATGCTGGGCGATATCAATATCGCGGAGCCGAAAGCCTTAATCGGGTTTGCCGGCCCGCGTGTGATTGAGCAGACCGTGCGGGAAAAATTGCCGGAAGGCTTCCAGCGTTCAGAGTTTTTGCTGGAAAAAGGCGCCATTGATATGATCGTCAAGCGTGCCGATATGCGCGAAACGCTGGCCAGTTTATTAAGCAAACTGAGCAATAAACCGTCGCCTTTCGTGGAAGCGGAATTAGTGGAACAGCCTCTTGTTGCCGAACATGAATAATCCCAATAGCCGATTAACCGCCATTTCGCCCCTTCAGGAGTGGCTTTCTTATTTAGAACACAGTCATTTTAAAACCATTGATCTGGGACTTGCGCGCATTACGGCGGTTGCCCGGGCGCTGGATTTATTGCATCCCGCACCTTTCGTGATTACCGTCGGCGGCACCAACGGTAAAGGCACCACCTGCCGTTTGCTGGAAACCGTGCTGCTGAATGCCGGGTATCGCGTCGGCGTTTATTCGTCGCCGCATTTAATCCGTTACAATGAACGGGTGCGGATTCAAAACCGCGAACTGGACGATGCGGCGCATTGCCGTTCCTTTGCTTTTATCGAACGGCATAAAACCGAATCCTTAACTTATTTCGAGTTCAGCACCTTATCCGCGCTGCATTTGTTTAAGCAGGCGGCGCTTGATGTCGTGATTCTGGAAGTGGGGCTGGGCGGTCGGCTGGATGCCACCAATATCGTTGACAGCAATATCGCGCTGATTACCAGTATCGATATTGATCACACGGATTTCCTCGGTTCGACGCGCGAACAAATCGGTTTTGAAAAAGCCGGTATTTTCCGGGCCGGCAAACCGGTGATTATCGGTGAACCGGATATTCCGGCCTCCATGCTTGAACAGGCGCATCGACTGGGCTGTCCGCTGTCCTGCCGCGATCAGGACTGGCGCTTTACGCTGCAAGGTGAAAGCTGGTGCTGGCAGGATAAAAAAGTGCGGTGGGAAAATCTGCCGTTTCCGCAGATTCCTGTGGCTAATGCGGCAACGGCGCTGGCGGCGATAGGGCATTTGCCTTTTGCGATTTCGCCGGCGCATATTCGGCAGGCCTTATCGCAGGTGGAATTAACCGGACGCTTTCAGACGCTAGCGGCGGAAAACCGGCAGATGTTGGCAAAAAGCGTCGCGAAACCGCCGGCCGCATTACCGCGTGTGATTATCGATGTCGGGCACAATCCCCATGCCGCACGTTATTTAGCGCAAAAACTGACCGCACTTCACGCCGAAACAGACGGCAGAATCATTGCGGTGTGCGGCATTCTGAAAGATAAAGATGCCGCCGGCGTCGTGGCGCCGTTGTTGTCGCTGATCGATTATTGGTATTGTGTGAGTTTGGACGGCGAACGAGGACAACGCGGCGAGGCATTATTTGTGACGTTGCAACAGACCGCGCAGTCACAGCAGCAACCTGTTGCGGGAGAAAGCGCCGACAGTGTGGCGCAAGGGGTGAAACGTGCGCTGGAACATGCGCAGCCGAAAGATACCGTGCTGATATTCGGCTCTTTTCATACCGTCGGGGCATTTTTGGCGATGCGGTAACCATGACGGGCGGTCTTAGGAGATCGCCCGTTTTTTAACGCCGTTACAGCAACGGGCTGAACAGGAAAAACAGGCGCTCAATAATGCGGTGATAAACCGGGCGGGTTTTCCAGGCGGCATAATCCAGCGCCACCGAATTGCGCAGATAATTTTCATGCAATACGGTGATTTCATTGGCAAAGGCCAGATCTTCCACCACCATGGTGACTTCAAAATTCAACAGAAAACTGCGCATATCCATATTTACGGTACCGACTAATGCCAGCCGATTATCGATCAGTATGCTTTTCGTATGCAGCAGGCCTGTTCTGAATTTATAAATTTTCACGCCGGCCGCCATTAAATCTTCAAAAAATGTGCGGCTTGCCCAGCCGACCATGACCGAATCGTTTTTTTCCGGCAGAATCAGCGTCACTTCCACGCCGCGCAAGGCGGCAATCTGCAACGCCTCGGCGATGCTATGGCTGGGAACGAAGTAAGGCGAGGTGATGGTGATACTTTTACGCGCCGAGAAAATGGCAAGGGATAGGGATTGCGCCATCAAATCATCGGGAAAGCCCGGGCCGGTGGCCAGAATCTGCACGGCATGGGAATTGTCGCTGTCTATCGGCAGCAACGGGCAATCCGGCAGCGCCAGCGGTAATTCGCGTTCGGTTTCAATTTCCCAATCCCAGGCGTGCAGGCTGTTCAGCACAGGCGAAACCGGCCCGTTGATGCGTACCATAATATCGATCCATTCGCCCACATGGCTGTCTTGTTTGAAATATTTCGGATCCACCATATTCATGCTGCCGGTGTAGGATAATTGATTATCGATCACGATAATTTTGCGGTGCTGGCGCAAATCAATCCGGCTGAAAAACATACGCAGTAAATTCACATGCAGGGTTTCGGTGATTTCAATCCCCTGTTCGCGCAGGGTGCGGCAGGCCGGGCTTTTCAGAAAACTGCGGCTGCCTACGCTGTCGAGCAGAATCCGGATTGCCACGCCGCGGTGCCGAGCCTGAATCAGCGCCGTTTGCACCTGATTGATCAAGCCGCCGTCAGACCAAATATAAAACACCATATTGATGCTGTGGGTCGCGGCGTTAATATCCTGAATAATACTGTTGATAATGCTGTCCGGCGTATCCAGAATATGCAGTTCATTGCCCAGCACACAGGGAATATGCAGGCGTTTGTGCGCCAGATCGAACAGCGGGCGGTACAGCAGATTATTATGCGTATTGATCAGATTATGACATTGGGCAAACTTATCGAACCATCGGTTAAATTTAGGCAGCAGGCTGCGAAACGCCTTTGCCCGCCGGGTACCGAGATTGATTTCGCCGAAAATCAGATAGGCGATAATGCCGACGATCGGCACCAGATAGATCAGCATCAGCCAGGATAACGTGGCGGAGACCGATTGTTTTTTAATAATCAACCGCAGCGTAATGGAAATGCTCAGAATCCAAATTATGGCGGGGATGATGTATGGTATAATCTGTTCAATGGAAAAACGCATTATTTTTTAACCGCACTTTTATTTAATCACATATGCAACCTATCGAAATAGTTTACACCCATCCGGATTTTATCATCATTAATAAGCCCTGTGGCATCAGTGTACATAAAGACGACGGTGACATCGGTCTAACCACAGTGGTTGCCCGGCAGCTTAATGTGCCGCAGGTGTGGCTGGTACACCGTCTGGATAAAGTCACATCGGGGCTATTGATACTGGCTTTAAACAGCCGCTCCGCCGCGCAATTATCCCATCTATTCGCCCAACATGCCATTCAAAAAACCTATCTTGCCTTATCCGTGCATAAACCGAAGAAAAAACAGGGCGTAATCCGCGGTGATATGGTAAAGGCGCGGGGCGGTGCATGGAAATTAACCCCGCGCGGCGAAAATCCCGCGCTGACGCGCTTTTATTCGGTGAGCTGCGAGCCGAATTTGCGCCTGTTCGTGTTATCGCCGCGAACCGGCAAAACCCATCAGTTGCGGGTCGCCATGAAAAGCCTCGGCAGTCCGATTCTGGGCGATACGCTGTACGGCGGAAATGGAGCAAAATCCGACCGCACTTATCTGCATGCTTACGGACTGGATTTCACCTATCAGGGACAGCCCGTTTCACTGCGTCTGATGCCGAAGTGCGGTGCTTTTTTTAACCGAATTTCCGTGATGGCGGCGATAAGGGCGCAAAAAGCGAAATAATCGCCCAAACTACGCATTAAAGGCGTGATTTTTTAACATGTTAGTATTATCATTGATAGCATTTTTTGAATTATTTAACGTAACAGAGGACAGGTATGCAAAACCTTAAAGAACTTACCGAACAGGCCAAAAAGGCGATTGACGGGCTGCACGATAAAAGTCTGGACGCGCTGGACGCCATTCGCGTGGAATATTTCGGTAAAAAAGGACATTTTACCCAGTTAATGCAGGGGCTTCGCGATGTGGCGGCGGAAGAACGTCCGGCCATCGGCGCCAAAATTAACGAAGCGAAACAAAAAGTGCTGGACGCATTTAATGCGAAAAAAGCCGAATGGGAGCAGGAAGCCTTGAACGCCCAGTTGGCGCAGGAGCGGATTGACGTCAGCCTGCCGGGGCGCAAAACCGAGCTGGGCGGTTTGCACCCGGTGTCGATCACCATTGAACGGGTGGTGAAATTCTTTGCCAATCTGGGCTTTACCGTCGAAATCGGCCCGGAAGTGGAAACCGATTATTATAATTTTGATGCGCTGAATATTCCCGCCCATCACCCGGCGCGCGCCGATCACGATACTTTCTGGTTCGATGCGCAGCGCCTGTTAAGAACGCAAACCTCCGGCGTGCAAATCCGCACCATGGAAAAACAACGGCCGCCGATCCGCATTATGGCGCCGGGGCGGGTATATCGTAACGATTACGACCAAACCCATACGCCGATGTTTCACCAAATCGAACTGCTTTATGTGGATGAACACGCCAACTTTACCGAATTAAAAGGGTTGTTGCATGATTTTCTGCGCGCCTTTTTTGAGGAGGATTTGGAAGTGCGTTTCCGTCCGTCCTATTTTCCGTTCACCGAGCCGTCCGCCGAAGTGGATGTGAAAGGTAAAAACGGCAAATGGCTGGAAGTGCTGGGTTGCGGCATGGTGCATCCGAACGTGCTGCGTAATGTCGGCATTGATCCGGAACAGTATGCCGGCTTTGCCGTCGGTATGGGGGTGGAGCGTTTAACCATGCTGCGTTATAACGTCACGGATTTACGTTCGTTCTTTGAAAACGATCTGCGTTTTTTAAAACAGTTTAAATAATGAAACGACAGGCGGAATATGCGCCTTGGTAATGTAAACGAATCAGACAGAGAAATATTATGAAATTTAGCGAATTATGGGTGCGTGAGTGGGTCAATCCGGCTATCGACACCGCGCAGTTATGCGAACAAATCACCATGCTGGGGCTGGAAGTTGACGGCGTAGAGAAAGTGGCCGGCGATTTTAGCGGCGTAGTTGTCGGTGAAGTGGTGGAATGCGCGCCGCATCCGGATGCGGATAAATTACGCGTCACCAAAGTCAATGTCGGCGGGGCGGCATTATTGGATATCGTCTGCGGTGCGCCGAATTGCCGGCAGGGGTTAAAAGTCGCCTGCGCGGTTGACGGTGCGTTGTTACCGGGCGATTTTAAAATCAAAAAAACGAAATTACGCGGTCAGCCGTCCGAAGGCATGCTGTGTTCTTATCGTGAATTGGGCATTGCCGATGATCACAGCGGTATCATTGAATTACCCGCCGATGCGCCGATCGGCACGGACTTACGCGATTATCTGCAACTGAATGATAATGCGATTGAAATCAGCCTCACCCCGAATCGTGCCGATTGTCTGAGTATTGCGGGGATTGCGCGGGAAATCGGCGTGGTAAACCGTATGCCGGTGACGACACCGACCATTGAACCGGTTAACGCGACCATTGCGGATAAGGCGCTGATCGAGGTTTCTGCGCCACAGGCCTGCCCGCGTTATTTGTTGCGGGTGATTAAAAATGTCGATGTCCATGCGCAAACGCCGGTCTGGATGACGGAGAAACTGCGGCGCTGCGACATTCGTTCTATCGATCCGATCGTGGATATTACGAATTATATTTTGCTGGAACTGGGTCAGCCGATGCACGCCTTTGATGCCGCTCGCGTCGCTCAGCCGATTCAAGTGCGTATGGCGAAAGAGGGCGAAGAACTGGTGCTGCTAGACGGTAGCACGGCAAAACTGCAACCCAATACACTGGTTATCGCCGATCAGAACGGGCCGCTTGCTATGGCGGGCATTTTCGGCGGCGAAGGCAGCGGGGTAAACGGCGATACCCGCGATATTATTCTTGAAGCCGCATTTTTCGCACCGCTGGCTATTACCGGCCGGGCCAGACAATACGGCCTGCATACGGATTCGTCCCACCGTTTTGAACGCGGTGTGGATTTTGATTTACCGCGCAAAGCGCTGGAAAGAGCGACCGCACTTGTGCTGCAAATTTGCGGCGGTGAAGCGGGCGAAATCTGCGAAGCCACCAGCGATGAGCATTTACCGAAAGTTAAACAGGTTCGGTTACGTCGTCACAAATTAGATGCGTTACTCGGTCATCATATTGAAACCGAAACCGTGACCGATATTTTCCGGCGTTTGGGATTTGAGGTGAATTATGCCGCGGAAGTTTGGACAGTCACCTCGGCCAGCTGGCGCTTCGATATTGAAATCGAAGAGGATTTGATCGAAGAAGTGGCGCGTATTTACGGCTATAACAGCATTCCGAATCATGCGCCGCTGGCGCATTTGCAGATGAAGATGATTCCGGAACATCTGCTGGAGCTGATTCGTGTGCGTACCGCGTTTGTGGACAGTGATTATCAGGAAATCGTGTCTTACAGCTTTGTTGATCCCGATGTTCAGCAATTGCTTTATCCGGAGCAGGAGGCGTTAATGCTGCCGAATCCGATTTCACGCGAAATGTCCGCCATGCGGGTGTCCCTGTTGCCGGGCTTACTGACTACCGTGGCTTATAATCAGAACCGCCAGCAGAGCCGGATTCGGATTTTTGAGGGCGGATTGCGCTTTATGCCCGATGCGGATGCGCCGTGCGGCGTTCGTCAGGAATTTATGCTCGGTGCGGCGATTGTCGGGGATAAACGTCCCGTACATTGGGAACATAAAGGTGAAAATGCAGATTTCTTTGATCTGAAAGGGGATTTAGAGCGAATTTTATCCTTAACAAAGGCTGGAAATCGTCTGCGTTTTGTTGCAAAATCATATCCGGCGCTTCATCCGGGGCAATCGGCGGCAATTATGCTGGACGATAAGGAAATCGGCTTTATCGGAACGGTTCATCCGAAAATCGTACAGCAACTGGGATTATCCGGTAAACCGATTGTGTTTGAAATCGAATGGGCGGCGATTGCGGAACGTAATGTTCCGAATGCAAAAGAAATTTCCCGTTTCCCTGCCAATAAACGCGATATTGCCGTAGTGCTGGATAGCCATATCCCGGCCGGCGATATTCTGGATGCGTGCCGTAACGCTGGCGGAAAACAATTGATGAACGTCGGTTTATTCGATGTTTATCAAGGGGCGAATTTACCCGAAGGAAAGAAAAGTCTGGCCATCAGTCTGACAATTCAGGATACGGAAAGAACGCTGGAAGAAAAGGATATCAATGCTGTAATTTCTGTTGTATTATCCGAACTGAAACAACGCTTTAACGCTTACTTGAGAGATTAGATTATGACACTGACCAAAGTAGAACTCGCAGACAGCTTAATTGAGAAACTCAATTTAAACAAACGCGATGCCAAAGAATTGGTTGAAAGTTTTTTTGAGGAAATCCGTGTGGCATTGGAAAGCGGACGGGATGTCAAATTATCCGGTTTCGGTAATTTTGAGCTGAGAGATAAATCCTCACGTCCCGGGCGTAATCCGAAAACCGGGGAAAGTGTGCCAGTTTCCGCACGCCGGGTCGTCGTGTTCAAACCCGGTCAGAAACTGCGCAACAGAGTAGAAAAAACCAAACCGAAAAACTAATCTCCTTTCATAAGCTATCCGTAATGTGCGGATAGCTTTTCATTATATCGTTGGCAGGGAAACTCAATGCGTTTAGTTAAATCTCTTTTCATAACAGGCTGCATTGCCTTTTTAGCCGCGTGTTCTGGCTCCGCTCCCCGTTATTCGTCCATTGATTATCAAGGTCAGCTGGATGATCCGATTATGGTGATCGCACTATTAAGCGAGCAGCAGTACGAATGGGCGGGAACGCCTTACATGCTGGGCGGACAAAGCCGCCGCGGCGTGGATTGTTCCGGTTTTGTGCAAACCACTTTTCTCGACCGTTTCGGCATCCGCCTACCGCGTTCGACCAGAGAACAGGCGAATTACGGCACCAAAATCAGCAAGAGCGAGATTCAGACCGGTGATTTAGTGTTTTTTAAAACCGGCCGCGGCCCGAACGGTTATCATGTGGGGATTTATGTGAAAGACGATAAATTCCTGCACGCCTCAACCAAAGGCGGAGTGATTTATTCTTCCATGAACAGCCCTTATTGGCAAAAGGCCTACTGGCAAACCAGACGGATTTAACCGGCGTGTCGGTTGAAACGCAAAAGTGCGGTGAAAAATTCCACGTTTTTTTACCGCACTTTTCTTTTCTCAAACAACGATTAATTCACTTCTTTAATTCCGATCATATTGCCTGCGGCAAAATCGGTGCGTTCGTCTTCATCGTTATCGGCAAACAGCGGAGCGGTCGGAAGATCGGGCTTGTCAAAGGCGATATCGCCTTCTATGCCATCCAGCGGCTGACCGTGGCGGATTGCGTTGAAATCAAACAACGCCGTATCGCAAAGGTGAGACGGCACGATATTCTGTAAGGCGCTGAACATGGTTTCGATCCGTCCCGGATATTGGCGATCCCATGTTTGCAGCATTTCTTTCACCACCTGACGCTGTAGATTCGGCTGCGAACCGCACAGATTGCAGGGGATAATCGGAAATTGTTTCGCCGCCGCGTATTTTGCAATATCCTTTTCTTTGCAATACGCCAGCGGGCGGATAACGACATGTTTGCCGTCGTCGCTGATAAGTTTAGGTGGCATGGATTTCAGTTTTCCGCCGTAAAACATATTTAACAACAACGTTTCCAGCATATCGTCGCGGTGATGGCCGAGGGCGATTTTGGTGGCGCCGAGTTCGCTTGCCGTGCGGTATAAAATACCGCGCCGCAGACGGGAGCACAGGGAACAGGTGGTTTTGCCTTCTGGAATTTTTTCTTTCACGATGCCGTAGGTATTTTCCTGCACGATATGATAGTCCACGCCGATTTCCGTCAGATATTGCGGCAGCACATGCTCCGGAAAGCCCGGCTGCTTCTGATCCAGATTCACCGCCACGAGATCAAAGTGAATCGGCGCATTGAGGCGCAAATTGAGCAGAATATCCAGCAGCGTGTAGCTGTCTTTGCCGCCGGACAGGCACACCATCACTTTATCGCCGTCTTCGATCATGGTGAAATCGGCAATGGCGTTGCCCACATTACGGCGTAACCGTTTTTGTAATTTATTCAGATTGTAGCTTTGTTTTTTGTCTTTTTGCTGTTGTGCGTTGATAGATTCGATCATAGTCATCTGTGTCAGGGTTAAAATAAAAACCTGCGTATAGTAAGGGGTAACGGGCTTTTTTCCAATAAAAATATTTCGCGGCGGGCAAAAGTGCGGTGGTTTTCGGGGGATTTTTGCGCCATAAATTCGCGCTATTAGATCCCTTAAAAATCCTGTATAATTGAGCGCAATTTTATCTGTATTTTTATCTAGTTGTGAGAGAAACGAAATGCTCGAAACTTCACAAACCATCCCGGAATTAGTGTCCTGGGCGAGGGAGCGCGAGTTCTCGTTGAATTTACCGACAGAACGCCTGTCTTTTTTACTTGCTATCGCCATTTACAATAATGAACGTCTGGACGGCGAAATGCTGGAAACCGATCTGATTGATATCTTCCGTCATATTTCCGCCGCTTTCGACCAATCACAGGAAACCATTGCGACCCGTGCCAATAACGCCATCAACGAGCTGGTTAAACAGCGGTTTTTAAACCGTTTCAGCAGCGAGTTTACCGAAGGCCTGGCGATTTACCGCTTAACCCCGCTCGGTGTCGGGGTTTCCGATTATTATATCCGTCAGCGCGAGTTTTCCGCGCTGCGTTTGTCTGTGCAGCTGTCGATCGTGGCGGATGAAATTCAGCGCGCCTCGGAGGCGGCGGAAGAAGACGGCGACGAACATCACTGGCGGCGGAATGTGTTTGCGCCGCTGAAATATTCGGTGGCGGAAATTTTCGACAGCATTGATTTTTCGCAGCGGGTGATGGATGAAAATCAACAAACCATTAAAGACGAAATCGCCGAATTATTAACCAAAGACTGGCAGGCAGCCATTGCCAGCTGCGAAAAGTTACTGGACGAAACCTCCGGTAATCTGCGCGAGTTGCAGGATACCTTAAATGCCGCCGGCGACAAGCTGCAAGCGCAATTGCTGCGCATTCAGGATTGCGTTATCGGCCGCGGCGAGCTGTATTTTATTGATCAGCTGATTACGGATCTGCAGGCCAAACTTGACCGAATCATCAGCTGGGGACAGCAAACCATCGACTTGTGGATCGGCTACGACCGTCATGTGCATAAATTTATCCGCACCGCCATTGATATGGATAAAAACCGCGTCTTTTCGCAGCGTCTGCGCCATTCCATTCATCAGTATTTTGATAACCCTTGGTATTTATGGGCCGCGCAGGCGGAGCGTTTAATCGATCTGCGCGACGAAGAGCTGGTGCTGCGGGAGGAAGATGCGCTGGGCGAATTGCCGGATGCGTTGCAATATGAAAGTCTGGCGGATGTGCATGAACAAATCGTGGAACATATGCAGGACTTATTGATTGATTACCGCGAGCACGGCCGCCCGATTAACCTAAGTTTAGTGCTGAAAGCGCAACTGGAGCAATATCCGCTGGCCCGTCATTTTGATGTGGCGCGGATTATTGTGGATCAGGCGGTGCGTTTAGGTATGGCGAGTGCGGATTTGGCCGCCGTTTACCCGCAGTGGGAAGACATCAATCGCTATGGTGCGCAAGTGCAGGCGCACAGTATCGATGAGTACAAATAACAAGAGATCAACCAATGACAGACAATCTTCAAGATATCATTTCGATTAAACAGGCGCAGGCGCTTGCCAATCCGTTATTTCCCGACGTGGACAGCCAGCTGCGCGCCGGCAGACATATCGGCACCGAACAGTTGGATCATCATGCGTTTTTAATGGATTTTCAAACCGAACTGGATCAATTTTACCGCCGTTATAATGTGGAACTTATCCGCGCGCCGGAGGGATTTTTCTATTTGCGTCCGAAAGCCACCACGCTTATCGCCCGTTCCGTGTTAAGCGAGCTGGAAATGCTGGTCGGCAAAGTGCTGTGTTATTTGTATTTAAGCCCGGAGCGTCTGGCGCAGCAGGGGATTTTCAGCACGCAGGAAGTGTATGACGAACTGCTGAATCTGGCCGATGAAGGCAAATTGCTGAAAGCGGTGAATCAGCGTTCGTCAGGTTCGGATCTGGATAAACAAAAACTGGCGGAAAAAGTACGCGCCGCCTTAAACCGCCTGCGTCGTATGGGCATGATTTATACCGTCGGCGAACAAAACAGCGGGAAATTCACGATTTCCGAAGCGGTGTTCCGTTTCGGAGCGGAAGTGCGTGCCGGCGATGACCCGCGTGAGGCGCAGCTGCGTCTGATTCGCGACGGGGAAGCGGCTACACCGGCCTCGCTGCAACTGGAAAAAAGTGCGGTGGAAAAAACCGAAGAATCCGATGAGCAAGTGCAAGATGATGGGGAAGAAGAATAATGTCTGATATGCTGGAACTGGAACATAATACGCAACACCCTGAGAATGAAGCGATCTCACAGCCATTCGACGACGCCTCACCGTCGGCGAATTCTGTTGAACGCGGCAAATTCCGCTCTTTAACCCTGATCAACTGGAACGGCTTTTTCGCCCGCACTTTTGATCTGGATGAACTGGTCACCACGCTTTCCGGCGGTAATGGGGCGGGGAAATCCACCACCATGGCGGGCTTTGTTACCGCGCTGATTCCGGATCTGACCTTACTGCACTTCCGTAACACCACGGAAGCCGGCTCTACCGGCGGTTCGCGCGATAAAGGGTTGCACGGCAAACTGCGTCCGGGCGTATGTTATGCGGTGTTGGATACGGTCAATTCCCGTCGTCAGCGGGTTTTAGTCGGGGTGCGCTTGCAGCAGGTGGCCGGCCGCGATAAAAAAGTGGATATTAAAACCTTTTCCGTTCAGGGGCTGGAATTGTCCTTAAACCCGACCACCGTGTTTACCGAATCGGTCGGGGAACGTCAGGCGCGGGTGCTGAACCTGAACGAGTTAAAAGATAAAATCGAAACCCTCGGCGCTCAATTCAAACAATATCATTCCATCGGCGATTACCATTCGATGATGTTTGATCTGGGCATTATTCCGAAACGCCTGCGTTCGTCTTCCGATCGCAGCAAATTCTATAAATTAATCGAAGCCTCGCTCTACGGCGGGATCTCCAGCGCCATCACCCGTTCGCTGCGCGATTATTTATTGCCGGAAAATTTAGGCGTGCGCAAAGCCTTTCAGGATATGGAAAGCGCGCTGCGCGAAAACCGCATGACCCTGGAGGCGATTAAAGTCACGCAGGCCGACCGCGATCTGTTTAAACACCTGATCACGGAAACCACCAATTATGTGGCCTCCGATTATATGCGCAATGCCAATGAGCGGCGCGGCAATATCGAAACGGCGCTGACGTTCCGTAAAGACTGGTATAGCGGCAAAGCCGAGCAGGATTTGGCGCAGCACCGTCTGGTGGATTTAAGCCGTGAGGCGGCGGAACTGGCGGAACGCGAACAGGTGCTGGAAGTGGATCACCAAAGCGCGGCGGATCACCTGAATTTAGTGCTGAATGCCTTGCGCCATCAGGAAAAAATCTCCCGTTATCATGAAGATGTCGCCGCGCTGCGGGAAAAGCTGGAAGAACAGAAAGCCGCCGTAGAAGAGGCCAATGAGCAGCAGGCGGAAAGTCAGGCGCGTTTCGAGCAAACCGAGCAGGAAGTGGATCAACTGCGCGGCCAGCTGGCGGACTATCAACAGGCGCTGGATGCCCAACAAACCCGAGCGCTGCAATACCAGCAGGCGATACAGGCGCTGGAAAAAGCCAAGCAGTTGTGCGGGCTGGCGGATTTGGCCGTGAAAAACGTGGATGATTATTATGCCGAATTCGCCGCACAGGCGGAAGATATTACCAACAATGTGCTGGATTTAGAGCAGAAAATGTCGCTATCGGAAGCGGCAAAATCGCAGTTCGACAAAGCCTATCGGCTGGTGTGCAGCATCGCCGGCGAAATGCCGCGCGCCGGCGCGTGGGAAAGTGCGAAAGCATTATTGCGCGAATACCCGACACAACGGCTGCAGGCACAACAAACCCCGCAGCTGCGGGCAAAGCTGCATGAACTGGAACAACGCTACGGTCGGCAGCAAAGTGCGGTGCGTTTATTAAACGAATTTAATCAGCGTGCCGATTTAGCCCTGCAAAGCGCAGATGAACTGGAAGACTATCATGCGGAGCAGGAAAGCCGGCTGGAAGAACTCGAGGCCGAATTATCGGAACAGGTGGAAAGCCGTTCGACCCTGCGGCAAAAACGCGAGCAATTGACCGCACTTTATAACGAAAATGCCAATAAAGCGCCGGCGTGGCTGACCGCGCAGGCCGCATTGGAACGCCTGCAGGAGCAGAGCGGGCAGCATTTTGCCGACAGTCAGGATGTGATGAACTTCATGCAGCAACAGCTGGTGAAAGAACGAGAGCTGACCATTCAGCGCGATCAACTGGAACACCAGCGTCAGCAGCTGGATGAACAGATTTCACGTCTGAGTCAGCCCGACGGTTCGGAAGACGCCCGGCTGAATATGCTGGCGGAACGCTTCGGCGGGGTATTGCTGTCGGAGCTGTATGACGATGTGCCTTTTGAAGACGCGCCGTATTTTTCCGCCTTATACGGCCCGGCGCGTCATGCCATTGTGGTGCGTGATCTGAATGCCGTGAAAGGGCAGTTGGCACAGCTGGAGGATTGCCCGGATGATTTATATTTAATCGAAGGCGATCCGAGCGCCTTTGACGACAGCGTATTATCGGCGCAGGAGCTGGAACACGGCGTGGTGGTTCAGGTCTCCGATCGCGAATTGCGTTATTCTAAATTCCCGGAAATTCCGTTGTTCGGCCGCGCCGCGCGGGAAAAACGGTTGGAAGCGTTACAGTTGCAGCGTGAAGAGGTGGCGGAACATTATGCGCAACGGGCGTTCGATGTGCAGAAATGCCAGCGTTTACATGAGCATTTCAGCCAGTTCGTCGGGCTGCATTTAGCCTTGGCGTTCCAGCCGAATCCGGAACAGCGAATGGCGGAAATCAACCGTGAACGAACTGAGATCGAGCGGGAATTGAACCAGCTTTCCGGCAGCGAACAGCAAATCCGCCTTCGTCTTGATGAGGCGAAAGAGCAAATTCAGCTGCTGAATAAACTGGTTCCGCAGTTAAGTTTACTGGCGGACGACGATTTGCTTGACCGCATTGAAGAATGCCGCGAGCAGCTGGATGCAGCGGAACAGGATGAAATTTTTATTCGCCGTCACGGCGCGACGTTGTCACAACTGGAACCGATCGCCAATACGCTGCAAAGCGATCCGGAAAATTATGAGCGCCTGAAAGCGGATTACCAACAGGCAATCAGCCGACAAAAACAAATGCAGCAACGGGTTTTCGCGCTGGCGGACGTCGCACAGCGTAAAAACCATTTCAGCTACGAGGAAACGGTGAAATCGGAAACCTCCGAACTGAACGAACAATTACGTGCGCGGTTGGAACAGGTTCAGCAACAACGGGAACAGCAGCGGGAACAGGTGCGTCAGAAGCAGGTGCGTTTTGCTCAATATAATCAGGTGTATATTGAACTGCGCAGCGCCTATGAAGAAAAAAATAAAATGTTAAATGAGCTGATCGATGAAATCAGCCAGCTGGGCGTGCGGGCGGACGACGGCGCGGAAGAACGCGCCCGAGCGCGCCGCGACGAATTATATCAGCAACTGTCCGCCAGCCGTCAGCGCCGCACCTATATTGAAAAACAATTGACGTTAATCGAAAGCGACAGCGAAAACCTCAGCCGCCGCATTCGTAAAGCCGAACGGGATTACAAAACCCAGCGCGAACTGGTGGTAGCCGCCAAAGTCAGCTGGTGCGTGGTGTTGCGCCTGTCTCGCAACAGCGATGTGGAAAAACGCTTAAACCGCCGCGAACTGGCTTATTTATCGGCGGACGATCTGCGTTCCATGTCGGATAAAGCGCTGGGTGCGCTGCGCACGGCGGTGGCGGACAACGAATATCTGCGCGATGCGCTGCGGCTTTCCGAAGACAGCCGCAAGCCGGAAAATAAAGTGCGGTTCTTTATTGCGGTATATCAGCATCTGCGTGAGCGTATTCGTCAGGATATTATCAAAACCGACGATCCGATTGATGCGATTGAGCAAATGGAAATTGAGCTTTCCCGCTTAACGGATGAGTTGACCGGGCGCGAGAAAAAACTGGCGATCAGCGCCGAGAGCGTAGCAAATATTATGCGCAAAACCATTCAGCGCGAACAAAACCGCATTCGCATGCTAAATCAGGGATTGCAGAATATTTCCTTCGGGCAGGTGAAATCCGTGCGTCTGGTGGTCAATATCCGCGATACGCACGCCATGCTGCTGGATGCGCTTTCCGGCAATCAGGACGATTATCAGGATTTGTTCAGCGACAACCGCATCACCTTCTCGGAAGCGATTGCGAAATTATATCAGCGTTTAAATCCGCATATCGATATGGGACAGCGTACCGCGCAGACAATCGGCGAAGAATTGCTGGATTACCGTAATTATCTGGATCTTGAAGTGGAAGTTTATCGCGGCGCCGATGGCTGGCTGCGCGCGGAAAGCGGCGCGTTATCCACCGGTGAAGCCATCGGTACGGGGATGTCGATTCTCTTAATGGTGGTGCAAAGCTGGGAAGAAGAAAGCCGTCGTATTCGCGGTAAAGACATTGTTCCTTGCCGCTTGTTATTCCTCGACGAAGCCGCCCGTTTGGACGCCAAATCCATTTCAACGCTGTTTGAATTATGCGAACGGCTAGATATGCAGCTGCTGATCGCCGCGCCGGAAAATATCAGCCCGGAAAAAGGCACCACTTATAAACTGGTGCGCAAAATCGCCGGCAACCAGGAACACGTTCATGTGGTCGGATTGCGTGGGTTTGGGGCAAGCGCCTAAGCAATATACAAAAGTGCGGTGGGAAAATGAAAAATTTTCAGAAAAAACACCGCACTTTTTGTTTAACTTAATGAGAACCGGCGGAAAACAGGTTGATCACCAGCACGCCGGCGATAATTAATCCGATTCCGATCGTGCTACCGAGTAAAATCCAATGCTCACCGCTTATTCAATCCATTCGACGATTTCGTCAATCGGTTTGCGGTATTTGGCTTTGATTTCTTTGGCGCGATAACCGAAGGTTACCATCACGGAAACGCCCCATTCAGCCGGGTCGAAAGCGCCGGCTTCAGC
Source organism: Necropsobacter rosorum (assembly GCF_964241405.1). Lineage (NCBI taxonomy): Bacteria > Pseudomonadati > Pseudomonadota > Gammaproteobacteria > Pasteurellales > Pasteurellaceae > Necropsobacter > Necropsobacter rosorum. The sequence continues at coordinate 108,230 of NZ_CAXSXF010000002.1, read as the reverse complement.
CAGAATGCGGTTGACTTCCGCATAATTAAAACCCTCTACCGGGCAGCTGTCGATGCCGATAAGCGCGGCGCCGGTCATCATATTCGCCAGTGCGATATAGGTTTGTTTGGATGTCCAGTCAAAGAGGGCGCGCTCGCTTTCCAGCAGTTTCATATCATCGGTCTGAAAAGACTGATAACGTGAAACGGCTTTGCTGATCTGTTCTTCAGTCAGGCCGCGTTTTTCCAGCGCGTTACGGAAATAGGCGGAATCATAACGCGCGTTTTTCTTGGCTAAAATCACGACTAAATAGCTGGCATCATCAATTTGGGTTGCAATACCCCAGCCAACTTCTTTGATTTTGGCGCGAATTGCCGGATTTTGCACTACCAGAAATTTCCAAGGTTCGGAGCCGACGGAACTCGGCGATAAACGAGCAAGTTCCAGAATATATTGAAAATCGTCTTTACTGACTTTTTTATGCGGATCATATTTACGGGTTGCGGCACGGAAATGAAAGCCGTCCAGCACTTGCTGTTTGGTGATTTGGCTCATCTTTATTCTCCTGATTGGGCGATGAAAATTCGGATTATTATAAAGGAAATAACGTGCAGCGCATACCCGTTCGGCGTTGCCGTCTCCGTAAAAAAGGCCTTAAGCAGTCTGCTTGGTTATGTTTTGGCGCTCATCGCATGGTTTTTCTTTCTTATTGATCTTGCAGTGAGATAGTGCATTGCTATATATTTCACAACCATAATATAAAAGTGCGGCCGTTATGGTAATGGCTTGTGAAATAGATAACGTCTTATAAAAAGGATTATTCATGCACTATCTCATTTTTGCGGTGCTTTGCAGTGTTGCGGTGTCCGTGTTGTTAAAAGTGGCGCGTAAAACAAATATTGTGATCGAACAGGCAATTGCGTTTAATTATATTGTGGCGCTTGCATTGGCGTATTATCTGCTGCGGCCTGATTTCAACGGCATGGGATTAAGTCAATTTATTATACGGAGCGAACATGCGCCGATTTTTCTCGCGCTGGGAATTTTGCTGCCGTCGGTATTCATTATTATGTCGAAAGCGGTGGAGTTTGCCGGCATTGTCCGTTCCGACGCCGCGCAGCGATTATCTTTATTTCTGCCGATTCTGGCGGCCTTTTTGATTTTTGGTGAGCAGCTCAGCCAAGCGCGCTTAATCGGTGTTGTGCTGGCGTTTTCTGCGCTGTTTTGCCTGATTTCCAAACCGACGCAAACCATGTCCGGCAGCACGGCAAAGGGCGTTATCAGCCTGATTCTGGTCTGGTTGGGCTATGGCGTGATTGATATTCTGTTTAAACAAACGGCGAAAATGGGCGGCGCGTTTCCGACCACATTATTTATCGCCTTTGTGCTTGCGGCCTGCGTGATGTTTATTTATTTACTGCTGAAACGAACGCACTGGACAACCCCAAGCCTGATCGGCGGAGTGGTGCTGGGCGGGTTAAATTTCATGAATATTCTGTTTTATATTAAGGCGCATCAGAGTTTTAATCAAAATCCGACGCTGGTTTTTGCCGGGATGAATGTCGGTGTGATCTGTCTGGGAACCTTGGTCGGCGCGTTCGTATTTAAAGAGAAAATCAGCAAAATCAATGGAGTAGGGCTTATTCTGGGCGTTTCGTCAATTATCTGCTTATTCTATTTGGATGCTATTCTGGCTTAGGGCGAATTGTCATGACACACAATGATTTCTCATTTTTTATTTACGACTACGAGAGTTTCGGTATAAACCCGGCCACCGATCGTCCGGCACAGTTTGCCGGTATTCGCACCGATATTGAGTTTAATATTATCGGCGAGCCGGTGATGTTGTATTGTAAACAAACCAATGATTATCTGCCGGCGCCGGAAGCGGTGCTGGTTACCGGCATTACTCCGCAGCAATGCAATGAAAAGGGGCTGTCGGAACCGGAGTTTGCCGCGCGGATTGCGCAGGAATTCAGCCGGCCGAATACCTGCGTGATGGGGTTCAATAATATTCGCTATGACGATGAAATGACCCGTTATACGTTTTATCGCAATTTTATCGATCCCTATGAATACAGCTGGAAAAACGGCAATTCCCGCTGGGATTTGCTGGATGTGGTGCGCGCCTGTTATGCGCTGCGTCCGGAGGGCATTAACTGGCCAGCGGATGAGGATGGCATGCCGTCTTTTCGGCTGGAAAATTTAACCCGCGCCAACGGCATTGAACACAGCAACGCGCACGATGCGATGGCAGATGTGTACGCCACGATTGAAATGGCGAAACTTATCAAGCAGAAACAGCCGAAACTTTATCAGTATTTTTTTGAAAATCGCGGCAAGAAAGCCATTGAAGCGCTGATTAATACCGCAGAAATGACGCCGTTGGTGCATGTGTCCGGCATGCTGGGCAATTATCGCGGCAACACCACTTGGATCGCTCCGCTGGCATGGCACCCGACCAATCAGAATGCGGTGATTGTCTGCGATTTGGACAGTAACATTGACGATCTGCTGAGTAAAAGTGCGGTCGAATTACAGCAAAATTTATACACCAAGAAAAGTGAACTGGAAGCACGCGGCGTGCCGCCGGTACCGTTAAAACTCGTGCATATCAATAAATGCCCGATTATCGCGCCGGCCAAAACACTGCTGCCGCAAACCGCTGCCCGTTTAGGTATCGATCGGGAACATTGTCTGGAGAACCTGAAAAAACTGCGCGCTTCAACCACCATTCGCGAAAAAGTGATGGCGATTTTTAGCGATGAGCGCGCATTCGAACCGAGCGATAACGTAGAAACGGCGCTTTATAACGGTTTTTTTAACTATAACGATAAAAATAATATGGCGATTTTGCGCGATCTGCCGCCGGAAAAATTAGCCGACTGCGGTCTCACCTTTCAGGATCCGCGCATCGGCGAATTGCTGTTCCATTACCGCGCCAGACATTTTTATAAAACCTTAACCCGGGCAGAGCAGGTGAAATGGGATAAATATCGCCGTCAGAAACTGGAAAAAAGTGCGGTGGAATTTCAGCAAAGTTTGCAGCGTTTGGCAGAGGAGCATGCCGATCAGCCCGAAAAACTGGCATTGTTGCAGCAAGTTTATGACTATGGCGTCAGATTGCTGGGTTAAACAGGCCACCGCAAAAAGTGCGGTATAAAAACGCGACGTTTTTTTACGCGCTACACCGCCGTGACATAAAGCAAAGTATAAAAAAACGGTGAATATCGTATCCACCGTTTCGTTATTGGTTATTCGGCTAATTCGGTTTGTTCGTGCGCCATTAATTCCTGTCCCACATCATCCAGCAGACTGAGATAACGTTCGTATTGGGTCAGAATATCGGCGATCAGTTCGTTGCGGGTCATATACTGCACATCGTAACCGGTTCTGCCGTCAAAGAAATAAGTGATCGGCTGATAGGTCATCGTGTGCCGAATATGTGGCAGATGATCATCATCAATCAATTGTTCGGAGACTTCATGACCCACGGATTTAATGCCGTACATAAAATCCCGCATTGATTCTTTTTTGATGATAATTTCAACGCAAGGTTCTTCCGCCTCAAGATAGGGAACGACATCAACATTCAGATTATGCACGCCGATCAACTCCTGACGCAGCTCACGCATAGCCGGTAAGGCAATGTGTTTGAGGAATTTTAAAATGTCTTTTTCCTGCGTCTGATTCAGCATTTGACCTAAACGGGCTTTCCAGGTATCGCTGTTCCAGAAGATGCTGGTCGGTGTGATCTGAGTTTCAAAATATTTCTTATCAATCGACAACCCCTTCCATAAACTGAAACACATAATCAGCATTAAAACCGCAAAGGGCAGTGCCACAATCAGCGTCATTGTTTGCAGCGTGGCCAAACCGCCGGCTTTCAGCAAGACGATCGCAACAATGGCGATCAGGATGCCCCAGCTTGCGGCCTGCCAGCGCGGCGCAACCAAACTTTTATCGCGGGAAGCCATATTATTTAAGACATAAATCCCCGAATCCGCCGAGGTAATAAAAAACAGCGAGATAACCAGCAGCGCAACAATGCCGGTCAGCGTCGGTAATGGTAAGAATTCCAGAAACTTGAATAATAATTTTTCCGGCGTGGAGGTCATTTCATGTAACATACCGTCGGCCACGTTGATGTCCAGCCACAGCGCGCTGTTACCAAAAATCGTGAACCACAACACACAGAATAAACTGGGTACCGCCAGTACGCCGAAAATAAACTCGCGGATAGTCCGTCCGCGTGAAATTCGGGCGATAAACAAGCCGACAAACGGCGCCCATGAACACCACCATGCCCAATATAAAATCGTCCAGCCGGTAAACCAACCGGTGTTTTCTGACTCGTAAGCATAGGTTTTAAAGCTAAGTTCAATCAGATTGCTCAAATAAGTGCCTAAATTGTCACTGAATGTGGCAAATAAATGCAGCGTCGGGCCGGTAAATAAAACGAACAGCATCAGACCGATAGCCAAGGTCAGATTGATTTCGCTTAACATTTTAACCCCTTTGCCCACGCCGGAAATAGCCGACATGATGGCCAGCGTCATAACCACAAGAATAATGCCTACCTGAATCGAAAAATCACTGTGATTTAACCAACCGAGCTGTTCCAACCCGGCGCCTAGCTGTGTTGCGCCGAACCCCAGCGTGGTGATAATCCCGAACAGGGTGGCGATAAGCGCCATAATATCAATCACATCGCCGATTTTGCCGTTAATCCGTTCTTTTAACAACGGATAAAAGCATGAGCGCAATGCTAAGGGCAGTTTATAGCGGAAACCGAAATAGGCGAGTGATAACGCAATCACGGCATACACCGCCCAGGCGTGCATACCCCAGTGAAAGAAGGTGTGCAAAAGGGCTTCCTGCTGTTTATGTTCCATATCACCGGTTGTAATTGAAGAGAAGGAATGAATCAACGGTTCGGCAACGCCGAAAAACATCAAACCGACCCCCATGCCGGCGGCAAACAACATCGCCACCCAGGAGGGAAATGAAAATTCGGGTTCTTCTTCGTCAGCGCCTAATTTAATATTGCCGAGGCTACTGATAGACAGGATCAGCAAAAAACAAAGAAACACCGAAAAAACCAGAATGTAAAACCAGCTGAAATTAGTAAAGATACCTGATTTTGCCCAGTCTAATAGCCATGCGGTTTGCTGCGGTAACAGTAATGTCGCCAGCACCAGTAAAACGACGAGCATTACCGTAATACTGATGACAAACGGATTAAATGACGATTTTTGCTGAATAAGTTTTGAAAAAAACAAAACGTTCATACTCCTATATTTATCGATAATCATTATGCCGGAATCATTATGTAGCGCAGGACTTGCAACGCGAAGTCGGCACAACAATTTATCTTAAAAGAAAAACTTAATAATCAATAAGATATGATATTAATGCAAATACCTTATCTTAGTATGATTGAGCATCCATGATGGATGAATGGAAAGAAATTACAGATATAATTTCGAAAAAAGCGCGGCATTATAACATAAAGTTATTAAAATTTTTATTCTTTTCGATGATAAGACTTCGATCTTATTGGGTTCATGATTACGGATAGGAGGGTTCCTATTCAGATATTGTGACATCGTCACAAGTATAGGTGATTAAAGTCATGCCGAGAATATGTTTCAAATTTAAAATCCGGCGATTTAATTGCTTGGTTAATTATCAGATTTTACGTAGCGTTGCCAAAAATAAACCCGCATGACCGGCATTAAATTGCCATTTCCCAATTTTAGCTTTTGTGCATCAATTATGTTTTCTAAAAATTCAGATTAAATGAAATAAAAAACCGCACAGAAATCAACATAACAAAATCATTATTTTTCAGTATCAATGCCGTTTTAGGGTAGGCTTAGAAAATCCATTTATCCATGTGACATTATCATATATTTTATTTAACATAATATACATTATGCGAAATTAGTGATAAGGTGAGCAAAAACTACGGGTTAAGAAAATCACAAGGTTATGCACAGGTCACTTTTACTGGTTAAGCTAGACAAAATCACATTCAAAGACGCACCGTCACGCGGTTATTTTATGGTTTATGCAATGATTAATGATAATGTAAAGGTTATGTAAATCATTATGGGAGTGATATGTAGTTAGAATTTTCCGGATTGGCGATATTAATTTAATAATGCGGCGTAAAATCTGACATGGATTAAGCGTATTTTTTTCTTTAGATTAAATTCTCATTGATTGGAGAAATGATTGTAAACCGGTAAGTATTTTTGTTTTGGAACGCCGATCGAAATGGCATCTCAAGTGCGGTTAAAAATAGTGAATTTTCTGACCGCACTTTTTCAATAACATTCCAGTGACATTGTCACTTAATCTCCTCCCGGAGAGTCCATTTGAAAATTGTGAGTATTATCACAAAAGCAAAAGCTGGTTATTTACTTGCAACATATTGATTGCTAAATTTTAACAACCCTTTTACATTGAGGACTATGCCATGAAATTTAAACTGTCAAAGCAATATAGCAAACTCCGTAGAGATATTACCGCTTACTATCGTCTCGATGAAAAAACCGCCGTTGATGCCTTACAGCAAACCATTGATTTTACACCAGAACAGGAGGTGAGCATCCATAACAATGCGGTGACGCTGATCAATAAAGTGCGCAAAATCAAGAAAAATCAATACGGTGTAGATGCCCTGATGCAGGAATTTTCATTGGGCGATGATGAAGGCATTGCCTTAATGTGTCTGGCCGAGGCTTTGCTGCGCATTCCGGATAATCAAACGCGTGATGAGTTAATTCATGACAAACTGAAGGAAGGCGATTGGAAATCTCATATCGGTAAGTCCGCTTCCCTCTTTATTAATGCCGCGGGATATGGGCTTTTACTCGGCAAAAAAGTCAGCCAGACGTTTGATGAAAATGACCTATCGAATGCACTGACCCGCAGTTTTGCCCGCCTGTCGGCACCGGTTATGCGTCTTGCCATGGTGCGCGCCATGAAAATTCTGGGTGAACAGTTTGTGACCGGCACGGATATCGGCAGTGCGTTGAAACGGGTGCAAAAACGTATCGCCAAAGGTTATGCCTACTCCTTTGATATGCTTGGCGAAGCTGCGATGACAAAAGCCGATGCGCAACGCTATTTTCAGGATTATCTGCAGGCAATCGCTGTGGTCGGCAATGAATCGAAAGAACGCGATATTTATCGTTCAAACAGTGTGTCGGTAAAATTATCCGCTATTCACCCGCGTTACAGCCGGGCGCAGTATGATCGGGTAATGGACGAGCTTTATCCTAAGTTGAAGCAACTCTTTATTACGGCGAAAGAATACGACATCAGCGTCAATATTGACGCCGAAGAGGCCAATCGCCTCGAACTTTCTTTAGATTTGGTCGAAAAACTGTTGGACGAACCGGAACTGAAAGGTTATCGCGGAATCGGATATGTGGTGCAGGCTTATTCCAAGCGCTGCCCGAAGGTCATTGATTACTTGATTGCGTTGGCCAGAGAAAAACAGGCGTATCTGATGATTCGGTTGGTGAAAGGCGCTTATTGGGACAGTGAAATTAAATGGGCGCAGACCGACGGTTTAGACGGCTTCCCGCTCTATACCAGAAAAAATCATTCCGATATTGCGTATATTGCCTGCGCAAAAAAACTGCTGGAAGCGCAGGATGTGATTTATCCGCAATTCGCCACGCATAACGTGCAAACCCTGTGTACGGTTTATGAACTCGGTCAGGATAAACAATATGAATTTCAATGTTTACATGGAATGGGCGAAACGCTGTATGACAATATCACGGGGAAAGAAAATTTTGATCGTCTGGTGCGCGTTTATGCCCCAGTAGGTACCCATGAAACCCTACTCGCCTACTTAGTTCGCCGTTTATTGGAAAACGGTGCCAATTCCTCTTTCGTTCATCAATTAGTGGATGAAACCATTCCTGCCGAACAATTGGTTACGCCGCCATGGAAACGCTATGCCGAATCACAAGGCCACAGTAATAAAGCGGTGCATCATCCGCTGGCATTATTTAACGACCGCCAAAATTCCGCCGGCTTTGATTTAACCAACGAGCTGACGTTGGAGCAACTGGAACAAGCATTTAATCAGGCGGAGATTCATGATGCCAAATCATTGGTGGCGTTTGCCGATGAGAATTGCCACGCCACCTCGCACCCGGTTATCAATCCGGCGGATTTACAGCACGAGGTGGGACAGGTTTCCTTCTTTCATAAAGCGCATTTAGAAACCGTCTTTTCCATGGCGAAAAGCAGCGACTGGCCACAGAAAAGTGCGGTGGAAAAAGCGACGATTTTGCGCAAAACCGCGGATTTATACGAGGCCAATTACGCGTTATTAATGAAATTAGCCGTACTGGAAGCCGGAAAAACCTTACCGAATGCCATCGCGGAATTGCGCGAAGCGGTGGATTTTTTACGTTATTACAGTCAGCAAATCGAGCAGCTGGAAAACGACAAACAAGCCGCCCCGCCGCGCGGAACCGCACTTTGTATTTCGCCGTGGAATTTCCCGCTGGCGATTTTTACCGGGCAAATTGCCGCCTCACTGGCGGCCGGCAACGCGGTGGTGGCCAAACCGGCGGAGCAAACTTCATTAATCGCCTTTGCGGCGGTCAACCTGTTTTATCAGGCCGGACTGTCCCGCTCTGCCCTACAGCTGGTGCTGGGCGCCGGCGATATCGGTGCGGGATTGGTTGCTCATCCTTTTGATGCGGTGGTCTTTACCGGTTCGACGGAAGTGGCTAAATCAATTAATCAACAGCTGGCGCAAGCCGATCACGATCCGGTTCTGATTGCCGAAACCGGCGGGCAAAATGTTTTGGTCGTGGATTCTTCCGCGTTATCCGAGCAAGTCACCGCCGATGTACTGAGTTCGGCATTTGATTCCGCCGGCCAGCGTTGCTCCGCATTACGGATTTTGTTATTGCAGGAAGACGTTGCGGACAAACTCTATACGATGATTACCGAAGCCATGCAAGAGCTGACCGTAGGCAATCCGGCATTACTGGCGACCGATGTCGGCCCGGTTATCGATAATGAAGCGAAAGAAAATCTGGACAATCATAAAGCCTTAATGCGGCAGATTGCCCGCCGTTATGTTGAACTGGACACGCCAGCCTCAGGACATTATGTAGCGCCCGCCGCATATTGGTTGGATAATTTGGATCAGTTAACGCGTGAAGTATTCGGCCCGATTCTGCATATCATTACCTATCGTAAAGATGAATTAGGCGCCACATTGGCCGCCGTTAACGCCAAAGGTTACGCCTTGACCGGCGGCTGCCACAGCCGTATCCGCAAACAAATCGACTTTGTGGAAAATCACCTGAACTGCGGTAATTTCTATGTTAACCGTAATATTGTCGGTGCGGTGGTTGGCGTACAGCCTTTTGGCGGCCACGGTTTATCCGGCACCGGGCCGAAAGCCGGCGGTGAGTTTTATTTACAACGCTTAACCAAAACTACGCAATATCACAGCCGGTTTGGTGATGGGCAAACCTTATTAAGCGCAAGCCCCGTATTGGACAGCATTACCGGTGAGGAAAATACGCTGGCCTATTTACCTTGTGAGGTGGCTATTTTAAACGGTGATGAAATGCAGGCTGAAAAAGCGGCGCAAAAACTGCTTGCGCACGGCTTTACCGTCTTGTTACAGCCGGAACATCCGTTGGCAAAACGCGACGCGTTAAACGGAATCCGTGTTTCTGCGGATTTTAAAGATTGCCAAAAAGGCGTATTTTTAACCGCACTGAGTAAAGAGCAGCGGTTATGGTATGCCCAACATTGCCGTGCGATTTTCAAATGTTATGACTGGCGTGATACTCAGGATATTATTCCGCTGTATGACGAATTTTCACGCAGTGAAAACACCACGGCGGCGGGCGGAAATGCCTCCTTAATGGCAGCGCAGGAACAATAAGACGAACTAAGGAGCATTTTATGCAGAATAATCAAATATATATCACTTTCGGCCTTTACCTGATTATTATTCTGGGGATCGGGATTTATGCCTATCGCTCAACCAATAATTTTGACGATTACATTCTCGGCGGACGAAAAATGGGCAGTTTTGTCACCGCCATGTCGGCGGGCGCGTCGGATATGTCAGGCTGGTTGCTGATGGGCTTACCGGGGGCGATTTTTCTTGCCGGTTTGTCGGAGGCTTGGATTGCCATTGGATTAACTATCGGGGCATATATGAATTATCGCGTGGTTGCGGGTCGGCTGCGCATATTCACCGAAAATTATGCTAATGCGCTGACCTTGCCGGAATTTTTCGCGCAACGTTTTCCGCGCCAAAAGAAAGCGCTGAAAATTATTTCTTCGGCCATTATCCTGTTTTTCTTTACCATTTATTGCGCATCCGGTGTGGTTGCCGGTGCCAAATTATTCCAAAGCCTGCTGGGGCTGGATTATTCCACCGCACTTTGGTTCGGTGCGCTGGCGACCATTATTTATACCTTTATCGGCGGTTATTTAGCGGTTTCCTGGAGTGATACCATTCAGGCAACATTAATGATCTTCGCGTTATTGCTCGCGCCGGTCATGGTGTTGCTTAATCTGAGCTGGGAAGAAATCAGCCAGGCGCTGGAAAATAAATCCGCCCTGACTCAGATCCCCTATTCCAACTGGCTGCATAACGTTTCCGGTATCGGCGTTGTTTCCGCATTAGCCTGGGGATTAGGATATTTCGGTCAGCCGCATATTCTGGCGCGCTTTATGGCGGCCGATTCCGTACAGTCTTTAGTGAAAGCCCGTCGAATCGGTATCGGCTGGATGTTTTTATGTCTGGGCGGCGCCGTTGCGGTCGGCTATTTCGGTCTCGCCTACTTTACCGCCGGTAATATTGCGCTGGATAATGCGGAATCCGTCTTTATTGAGTTGTCGAAACAGATGTTTAATCCGTGGATTGTTGGCATCGTGTTATCCGCGATTCTGGCGGCGATTATGAGTACCCTTTCCGCGCAGTTGCTGATGTGCTCCGCGGCGATTACGGAAGATTTTTATAAAGGCTTTTTCCGTAAAACGGCATCCAGTCTGGAGCTGGTCTGGGTCGGCCGGCTTATGGTATTGGTGATTGCCGTTATCGCGATGTGCATCGCACAGGATCCGAATTCTAAAGTAATGAGTCTGGTTTCTTACGCCTGGGCGGGCTTCGGCGCGGCATTCGGCCCGGTAGTGATTTTATCGCTATTCAACCGTAACATCAGTTCCAAAGCGGCGCTTTGGGGTATGCTTTCCGGTGCGCTGACAGTTGTCATCTGGAGCCCACTAATGCAATATTGGGGTTGGGACGATTTAGCCAAATTATATGAAATTATCCCGGGCTTTTTAGTCTGTTCGTTTATCACCATTACTTCCTCTGTTTTTGCGCCGGTGAATACGCAGGTTGCCGAAAAATTTGATCAGGCGCTGGCAGAATTTAACCGCAGAAGCCAGGCTTAATTGCCGGTGAATAAAATTGCACCCTAAAATCGATCGAAAAATCAACCGCACTTTAGGGTGCAAATTTTTTTATAAAGTAGTACGGCTTTTTTACCTTGGTAGTAAGATCCTACTAAACGTACTACTAGAACTCAAGGATTTAGTAATATCTCATTGGCACACATTGGGCAATAAAGCAGTTGATTTGCTTAGCTATATTTTTCATGTATCAAATCCCACCGCTTGTCTTACGCCTTACTCCGTAAAATCTCCGCCAAGTTCTCTTCCAACCAATCGACTAAATCCGCCAGTTTTGTTCCCGCTTCTTTGCCGTAGTCGGTCAGCGAATATTCCACGTGTGGCGGTACGGTATTGTAAGATTTACGATTGAGCATACCATCTTGTTCTAGCTGTTGTAGTGTTTGGGTCAGCATACGCTCGCTCACACCGTCAATCTCACGGCGGATTTCGCTAAACCGCTTTGTGCCTTTCATCAACACAATCATCACCAACACCCCCCAACGGTTAGTGAGATGTTGCAAAATCTCACGGGAAGGGCATTGAGCGGATAAAACATAACCCCGTTCTATTGAATCTGAAAATTTTGTCATTTTTATTTCCTTGTATTTCAATAAGTTAAAAAATATTTTCAAACTAACATTTTTGTAAGTACTTCTCAAAAATAAGTTATAATCTATAATACGCCACATCAGCCAGTTTGGCAAATTTAATCAACTTAATCAGAGGAAAACAAAATGAAAAAAATCGCAGTAATTGGTGCAACAGGTTATGTCGGTAGTGCAGTAGTGGCGGAGTTAGCGAGCCGTGGTCATCAAGTCACCGCATTTGCTCGTAACACCGACAAAGTAGCAAAAGCGGACAACGTGCAAGCGGTCAGTTTTGATGTGAATTCTGCAAATTTTGCCGAGCAGTTAAAAGGTTTTGATGCGGTAGTGAGTGCATTTAACCCAGGTTGGACAAATCCAAATATCGCCGAAGATTTTACCCGTGGGGCGAATGCGATTACCGAAGCAGCAAAAGCAGCACAAGTGCCGTATTTATTGATTGTGGGTGGTGCAGGTAGCTTGTATGTTGCACCAAATGTGCAATTGATTGACACAGACGCTTTCCCGAAAGAGATTTTTGCAGGGGCTAATGCGGCGCGTAATTTGCTCAACGACTTGCGTGATCGCCGTGATGTAAACTGGGCGTTTATTTCGCCACCAGCTTTATTAGGCGTAACTGGTGGTTATAGTGAAGAGCGTACAGGCGAATACCGTTTAGGCAGCGAAGAGTTGTTGATGAACGGCGAAGCCCCAGCAGGCATCAGCATAGCAGACTTAGCGATTGCTATTGCAGATGATGCGGAAAAACAGGCACATTTGTTTAAACGCTTTACTGTGGCAAGCAAATAACGAAAATAGGGATTAAAATTTAAAAATGCCGTCTGTATCTTGAAACATACAGGCGGCATTTTTGTATTCAGTAAAAGTGCGGTAATTTTGTATGGCGGATCTAAAATCCGCCATCACCATTTTTACGTAGTTATTAATAAAAGTAGAAAATTACGCTTGATTGCTTGTCATAGCTTCTAGTTGTTCTCGAGCTTCTAACCACGCCAATTCAATTTGTTCAACTTTCAGCTTAGCTTCCGTTTGTTTTGCTAATGCTTCTGTTAATTCACCTTTATTTTCTGCATTATAAATTTCACTTGAAGCCAATAAGGTTTCAAGCTCTGCCAATTGGCTTGAGGCTTTCTCTAAATCCTTTTCCAATTGGGTCATTTTTTGGCGTAAAGGGAAGGTTTGTTGGCGAAGCTCTGCGGCTAAACGTTTTTGCTCTTTATAATTTGGAGCAGTATCTTGCTTTTCTGCCACGCAAGCGGTTGAATTTTCGATAGATTTTGCAAGATCAAGGCTATGTTGCTCATTTAACCATTTTTGATAATCATCTAAATCGCCTTTGAATTCTTCAACTTGATTATTATGCACTAAATAAAATTCATTGACCGTACTACGCAATAAATGTCTATCGTGCGAAACGAGTACTAATGCTCCTTCATAATAAGTTAAAGCATCTGTTAAAGCTTGACGCATATCTAAATCTAAATGGTTAGTAGGTTCGTCCAATAAGAGTAGATTTGGACGTTGCCACACAATTAACGCTAATACTAAACGTGCTTTTTCTCCACCTGAAAATGAACCAACGTCTTGTTTGACTTTATCGCCCTTGAAATTAAAGCCACCTAAGTAATTTCGCAATTCTTGCTCCGTTTTTTCAGGGGCTAATTTTGCCAAATGCCACAATGGACTTTCGTCAAAGCGCAATGTATCTACTTGATGCTGGGCAAAATAGCCTACTTGTATATCTTTTGCTAATTGGATATGTCCACTTTGTGCAGCCAACTTGCCAGCAAGCAACTTAATTAAGGTCGATTTACCTGCACCATTTCGCCCTAACAACCCAATACGAGATCCCGGCATTAAGCTGAGTGTAACTGATTTTAAAACCGTTTTTTCTCCATAGCCTGTATCCACTTTTTCTGTCATCAATAATGGACTAGGTAAAGCCAAAGGTGGTTTAAACTCGAATTCAAAAGGTGAATCAACGTGAGCTGGGGCAATCAATTCCATTTTTTCAAGGGCTTTAATACGGCTTTGCGCTTGTTTCGCTTTGGTCGCTTTTACTCTAAATCGATCAATAAAACGCTGTAAATGGGCAATTTTTCGCTGTTGTTGCTGATAAGCCGCATTTTGTTGCGAAATTTTTATTGAACGTTGAATTTCAAATGAAGTGTAGTTACCCGTATATTCAAACAGTTTTTGATTTTCAATATGGATAACCCTATCAATGATTGGCTCTAAAAAATCTCTATCGTGCGAAATAAGCAATAAAGTTCCACGATAATTTGTTAGCCATCGTTCTAACCAAATAACCGCATCCAAATCCAAGTGGTTTGTTGGTTCGTCCAACAGCAATAAATCCGAACGGCAAATTAAGGCTTGCGCCAAATTTAACCGCATACGCCAACCGCCAGAAAAAGACTTGACTGGTAAATTAAGTTGCTCAGTTGAAAAGCTTAAACCATTTAGTAGGGTGGCTGCTCTTGCTCGAATAGTCCAAGCATCGATCGTGTCTAATTGAGCATAAATTGTCGCAATTAAATTACCATTGTTTTCAGCATTGGCTTTATCTAGCTGTGCCATTAGTGCTGAGTATTCACGATCACCTTGAATAACGTAATCTATTGCCGAAATGTCTAATGCTGGCGTTTCTTGATCAACCCAAGAAATTGCCCAACTTTTAGGAAGCGAAACTTCGCCGCCTTCAGCTTGCAATTCGCCTTTTAATAAGGAAAAAAGAGAGGATTTTCCACAACCGTTTTTGCCGACAAGCCCGACTTTTTGACCAGCGTGGATAGTTGCAGAAGTGTGTTCAAGTAAAGTATTTATATTTCGCTTTAAAATTAAATCTGTAAAAAATATCATAATATATTCCATATATCAGGGTAATCCCTGTAAAAAATTTCATCATAATTTGTACCTTTAAATGTTAGAGGTTGTTTACCTTGTTGATAAACAAACCTTGATAAGTTAATAAAATGCCAGTCTCATTTTAGCATAATTATTTAGAAGTAATGTCCATTTTTTTAGCACTAAGATATACCAAATGCCTTTTAGCCTCCCTATACAAAAAATTTTAAATTTTATTTTCATTTAAATTCAATAGGTTACGGAAAGATTTCAAATCTTACATTCTTGTAAGTACTTCCATAAAATAAGTTAAACATCTATACTACTTTCAAAACACTTACTTTTAGGAAGTAAAACAAAATGCTGTTTATCTTATTATTTATTTTTAGTTTAATTTTTATTTTCGCTATTCGCCAAAAACCACGCTTACTGCATTTCGGTACATTCCGTTTTGCTAAAACAATTACCCACAACCAACAACGTTTTTATATTGAAGAAGTTGCGTTTGAAAATCGTAAAAAAGCTGTTCACGGTTATTTCAAAATTGCACCACAATTATTAGAACGTGGAAAAATGCTTGAAAGTAAATATGATTTTTTTGATTTTAGTGTGATTGTCGTCCGATTTGAAGATTGCACGCTGAAATTAGTGCGTTGTTTAGATAATGTTCGACTAATCAAAAGTGAAACGCCAATGACCATTGCAGAATTTGAACAACAAGTCGCCGACATCACTTATCAGGAGGTTTAAGATGTTACAACAAGCCAAACAACGTATTGAAAATGCGGATTTTATTTTAATTGGTGCAGGGGCAGGTTTTTCGGCGGCGGCAGGTTTAACGTACAGCGGCGAGCGGTTTACCCAACGTTTTCAGCCATTTATCCAGCGTTACGGTATGCGAGATATGTATTCGGCGGCGTTCTATCCCTTTGAAACGGAAGAAGAAAAATAGGCATATTGGGCGGAGCATATTTGGGCGAACCGTTTTGAGCCGTCTGCATTGCCCTTGTATCAACAGCTTTTTGCTTTGGTCAAAATGATGGCGAAACAAGGGCATTTAGAACCCACAGGGCAAGCAAAAATCACCCCTGCGTTTAACTTACCGTCTGCCTACGTTTTACACACAGTCGGACCGATTATTAGCGGTGCGTTATTGGCAAAAGATTGCGAACTACTCGCCAGCTGCTACCGCTCTTGCCTTGAGCTCGCCCGGCAGCACGGCATTGAGTGTGTCGCCTTTTGTTGCATTAGTACGGGTGAATTTCGTTTCCCTAATCGAGAGGCGGCAGAAATTGCGGTGAGAACTGTCAAAGCCTTTTTATCCGATAATCCACAAATGAAAGTGGTGTTTAATGTGTTTAAAGATGTAGATTTAGAGATTTATCGGGGATTGTTGAGGTAGGTGATAAAAAGTGCGGCCAGATTTTCACGAGATTTTACGATTGCAAAAAATTCAGGAAATCCCACCGCTTGTAGGATGCGTTTGCAAACGTACCGTTTTATCGTAAGTCGTGAATGGTGCATTTACTCGCACCCTACTTTTCAGACAGCCCTATTCCCCCAAAGCCGTTTTGAGCAATGCTAAAACCGCATTGATTTTAGCCGATTGCGTGCGATGAGAGGTGACGGCATAAATCTGATATTGGGGAATTGGAGGGTTTGGAAACAGTTGAATTAGCTCGCCTTTTTGGACATATTTTGCCACTTCGCCTGACAGTTGAAAGGTTAAACCGCAACCTGATAATGCCAGCGTTCGGGCGGATGAAATTGAACTGCATTGAATCACTTTTTCAGCAGCAAAATCGCCTAATGCCAAGCTGTCAAAGGCGGTGTTAAATGAGGTTTCACTGAATTTGAACCATTTTGCTTGTGCTAAATCCGTTAGCTGACTAATCGGGTTTTGCTGCAAATAATCGGGTGAGGCATAAATGCCGAGTTGCCAAACGGTTAAAAGGCGAGCGATTAACGGGCTGTCGGGCGGCAATGCTACGGTACGAATAGCAATCTACCGCGTTTTCCATTAAATTCACCACGTTATCATCAGGCAACAAATGCAAACAAATTTGCGGATAAGGCAAATAACAGCAAAGTGCCCGAACAAAATCGTGAGCTTTTCGTACTGGAAAAAGTCGATGGCAGTTGGAAGGTTGCTCGTTATATGTTTAATAAAGTATCGTAATGATCTGAGCGTTACTTTGACAAACAACTGACTATGCACTTGATATAAAATCGTATTCTTTTTTTAACCGAACCGCTTGATAATACCTGTTATCAAGCGGTTTCTCTATGGCTTTAAGTATTATATTTTTAATTTATGCGTAACTCCTCAGAATGGAATATTATCATCCTCTATCATTTTATTTATTGCCTCTATTTGTTCTTTTGTCCATTTAACTTTAGATTTTCTTCTTTCATTCTCTTTTTCTTTTAGCAATTCTTCCATAATTTTCGGATAAACTTCCTCAGCTTTAGCAACATAGTCGGGTTGGGAGAGTAAATCTCTAGCACTAAATGGACAACGTAAATATATAGTATCTTCAAAAACTCACTTCTGTTTTTGAAATATGCGGAGATGAATCGTCATCTTTGTATTCTAAATTTACTTTAAAAACAGCACGCACGACTTGATTATCTGCAATTTTATATGCACCAAAAATAGTAAACAAGTCTAGAGGCAGACGATCAATTCGCTTAGCGATAGACTTCAAATCGCTATAAAGTGAAATAAAATTGTAGTTACTATCTACATCAGAATAAAGCGTAGCTAATCCCGTCATAAAAGTCTTAAATTCATCGTAAGACATTTTATATTAAGAGCCATAGTATTTTCCTTACTTGTTATCATCACCACACATAAATCATATTTCGTTTTCATCGTAAACCATAGTATAGAACGTGGTAAACAATGCTAAGATTTTAGACAAAATTTTGCTCCAAAAACGTTGCAAGTAACGTGAGCAGTGTTGAAAAAATATCGATATAAAATTATCGCTAAAATAATACTGTTTTAATCCCTAACCATTCACTACTTTTAGGTGATATTGTGGAACAGCCCCCTGAGAACATTCATCAATAAAATCTGCCCAAGCCTGTAAAGTCACAAATCGCTGTTTGATGTAATCCGCTCGGTTATACGCCATTCAAACCCTATCTTGATTGATATGAGAGAGAGCAACTTCAATCAGATCTTTGTCATAGCCTTGCTCGTTTAAATAAGTACTCGCAATGCTACGTAAACCATGAGCAACCAATTTACCGTGATACCCCATCCTTTTAATAGCCGCATTAGCTGTTTGCGTATTTGTATGTGTTTTGGGATTACTAAAGCTTGGAAATAAATATTCTTTACCGCCACTCAATTTCTTAATTTCACGCAGTAAGGCTAAGAGGCTTGACGAGATAAGGTAATTTATGCACGCGTCCTTTATCGTTCTCTTTGATTCCTTTTTGAATGTAAATCGTCCATATTCTTGTTGATTCGTCAATATCTTCATAGCGCGCTGTTGCGGCCTCATTTGGACGTGTCATGGTGAGAAGTTGCCATAAGATTAAATAGAGTGTCTGCAAGTGAATTTGAGCGAGATTTAACGTGTAAATAAACTCGCTAAGTATTTGTTGTTGCTGTTCTCGGTGGGCTTTAGGATCGACGCCTTTGGCTACCAATGCTACCAATGCACGATATTCTTCACGAATTGCCCGCGCCTCGGCTAATTGAATAGTCGGGAATGAACCTAAACTAATTTCTGTGCGATTTTTGGTGAACGGCTTATAGTAATTAAATCGCCATAGTTTCGCACCGGTTGATTTAATCAATAAATAAAGCCCCAATCCATCAGACAGGGTGTAATCTTTATCTTTAGGCTTGGATTTGTCGATCTCTGTATTTGTAAGAGGTTTAGTTATACGTGCCAAAATAACCGCCTTTTCTGCGTATAACTAATAAAAAAATCTAACCAGCAACAAAGCCTTAAATATCAAGCCTTCGTGAGTTTTTTTAATTATACGTGATTTGTTAATTGGTGAGCAGTATAACTAAAACTCAAGGATTTAGTAATATCTCATTGGCTCGTATTGGACAATAAAAAAGCCTTGAAGTAAGTGTTTTCAAGGCTTTATTGGTTCTTATTGGATTGCTTTGGTTTTCAATTTGGTGGAGCTGGGGGGAGTTGAACCCCCGTCCGAAATTACTCTACCTTCAGTCCTACACGTTTAGTCTGGTCTTTGATTTCATTTATCCCCTGCGGACAGACACGCGAAGAATAAACTAGCTATCTTCAATTTAGCGCTTCGATCCTATAGCTGCGGCTTCCACGCGATCTCGTTTGAATTTGACTCCTCTTGATCCCCGTCTTACGAGCGGAAGCTGGGGAGAGAAGGCGATGAGCAGGTTATTAAGCTGCTAAAGCGTATTGTTCGTCGTTTGCGACTATTTTTTTGCGGTTTATTTACGAGGCCTACCGCACCTCGACGTGCACCTTGGGCTTCGCTAATCCCGTCGAATCCAGAATCAGCCCCAAAATCGGCTTAATTCTAACAAAAATCGAATGAAATACAAAATAAATAATGTGTGATTCAAGAAAAAAGCCGGAAATACGGATTCCGGCTTGCTATTTCACAGTTAAGGATAAAAATTATTCGGATTTCACTGCATCTTTAACTTCAGCTGCTTTTTCGTCAGCTGCGTCTTTAACTTCTTCCGCTTTTTCTGCGGCGGCATCTTTCATTTCTTGTGCGCTGTCTTTCACTTCTTCCGCTTTATCTGACATTGCGTCTTTAACTTCAGAGGCTTTATCCGACATTGCATCTTTCATTTCGGCAGCTTTGTCCATCACCGCATCTTTAGCTTCTTCCGCTTTCGCTACAGTCGCGTCTTTAACATCTGCCGCAGCCTGAGAAACGGCTTCTTTAGCTTCGGATACGCTTTCTTTCGCTTGTTCAACCTGCTGAGAAGCGTCATCTTTCTTGTCGAAACAACCGGTTACTGTTAATGTCGCACCTAATACTAATGCTGCTAATAGTGATTTTTTCATCATTACTCCTATAATTGATTAAATCATCATAATGCACAAACTCGGTTTGCGCTGGTTGCTATTGTGTAACAATTTTTTTTGAAAGGGAACTTTTATTTTGCATTTTCCGGCTGAAAATCTCTGGCATCATCAGCAAAGTAATGCAAAATCAGAGATTAACTGACTGAATCTATTAAGAATAAATTTTTCTGTAAATAAAATGTTAGACTATGTAAATCTTTACCGCCACGAAAACATGTTCGATTTTTAACCGAAATATAGCTTAAACAAAGAGAATCAGACGACAAAAGCCCGTTAAACCAATGGCGTTAACGGGCTATTTTACCCACTCGGTTTGCATATAAGTCAGCCGTTCGATATCGGTAATATATTGCCCTAATGCCTGAGTTTCCGGCTTATGCACATAGGGAATCTTTCCTAATAACGGCGCATCGATTTTTGCCGTCAGCATATCGATAATTTCGGCATAATGCCCTAAACCCGGATTAATCCGATTGGCAATCCAGCCGACCAGAGGCAGCCCTGACTGCTGTATCGATTGTACGGTTAATAGCGAATGATTAATACAGCCTTCTTTTATTCCGACCACCAAAACAACCGGCATCTTTCGGCTTTTGGCCCAATCGGCAAAGGTGTAATCTTTATTTATCGGCGTCATCCAGCCAAACGCACCTTCAACCAGAACGGACTGATAAGTGCCGGTCAGACGATCCAAGTCCGCGTTAATCTTAGCGATATCAATTCGTTCGCTTTCTGCCGATAACATCGGCATGGTATGTTCAAAACTGTAACTGTTTATATCCCGATAACCGACCTCTTGGCGGGTGGATGACATCAGCGTCAGCACATCGGGATTGTTTTCTGAGCCATAATCACTTTCGGATACGCTTTGTATTTCCGTATATACCGGATCATCCTGACCGCAGGCAACAGGTTTGTAACCGACAATCTGAATACCCTCCTGCTGTAATGCCTGAATAATCGCACGGCTGGAAATGGTTTTACCGACGTTGGTATCAGTACCGGTGACAAAAAAGCTACTCATTATCCTTCCTCTTGTTATGTTATTCGGAGGGATTCTAAAGTAATTTTCAATTACAGATATTGAGCTAACACAAGATTTAATGCATTTTATCGCTGATCTTTAATTAAATGCGCCAGCAGACTGCCGTCATAAATACCTTGTTTAACGGCGGCGGTAATCACAATTGGGCTTTTCCAGTCGTATTGACTGACGATCACTTCGGATTTGCGCTGGTAAGGTTTGAGATAATCGGCCAAACGTGCGTTCAGACGCGGTAGAAAAATCTCTTTGGCCGCCAATAAACTGGTGCTGAGCATAATTTTTTTAGACGCGAACAGATTAACCAGATTCATCAGCAAATAAGCCAGCGCATCGGCGATATGAGCTAAAATATCGCGTGCCGGCTGCTCGCCCTGCTGCGCCTTTTGGCATAAAAAGTGAATTTTTTCCGCATTGTCAGGCAAACCGTTTTCAGGGTAAAACCGATCCACCAATTGATAAATCGCACGATGCGTAATTTGGTTGCAGGCCTGATAGCGAGCAAGCGCCGGTAAATCCGGATTTAATTCATCCTGCAGCTTACTCAGCGGCGGCACAATCATTCGGTCGATATTCATGCGCGACTTATCATACAAAATCCGCCCCTGCGACAGAACATTAAGATTAATGACATCGTCTAATTGCAGAAACAGGACGTTATCACAGCCGATTACGCTGCCTAATGTTCCTTCCGCCAACAGCCAGTCCTGAAAATATTCAGTCACCAGAACCGGAATATTAAAGTGCGGTTCAAATAAGGCTTTTAAATCCAGTTCCAGTTTGGTTTGTCCCAGTCGGCGTAATTTATTGGTGCTTCGATCCAGTTCACCGACCACGGCAATAGAAAAGGTGATCGGGTGATTTAATTGCGGTTTAATTTGCTGCGTAAACTGTTGCAGACAGCAAACCAATACCTGATCCAGCCGGGTTAAATCCGCGTCGGTCAGGGGATAATCCGTTTGCTGCAGTAACGAACCGTCTAATCCGTATAAAAGAATATTGAAATGATCTTCAAACAAAATGGCGCATAAGGATTGCCAGTAAAACGGCGAAACGCATAATCCCACCGCCGGACGTCCCCGACTTTCGGTATTTCGCACCGCTCTTTCGATGATTAACTTTTCTTCTATCAGCTTACGGGTTAATGCCGTAATCGTGGCCGGGGCTAAACGGGATAATTTCGATAAATCAATGCGTGAAATTTCTTCAAACTGTTCAATTAAACGGTAAATTTTGCCAAGTTGTTTTAATTTTAACGGTAATTTATCTTCTCTTCTTACCTTGGTCATAGGATGCTCGATTTAATTCATATAATAAAATTATTTCATTTATACCAGTTAGGCTTTTAAAAACAAGATTTTTACTCCAATTATGTGTACCAAGTCACAAAAACAAAAAATGAATTCATTTTGGTAAATTGACTAACTTGCGGTAAACTAAGCGCGTTTTTATTCGAAATTATTTAATCTGAGGTTGATATGACAAAAATTGCATCAATTGTTGATGTATTGCAGGGAAAAGTCGCCATTGGCGACAGTGTAACGGTGCGCGGTTGGGTGCGTACCCGGCGCGATTCCAAAGCCGGGCTTTCTTTTCTGGCTGTTTATGACGGTTCTTGCTTTGATCCGATTCAGGTTATCGTCAACAAGGATATTGCCAATTACGACAGTGAAATTCTGCGCTTAACCACCGGTTGCTCCGTGATTGTTACCGGCACCGTTGCGGCATCACCGGCACAGGGACAGGCGGTTGAACTGCAAGCCGAACATGTCGAAGTCTGCGGCTGGGTCGATGATCCGGAAACCTATCCGATGGCGGCAAAACGCCACAGTATTGAATATTTGCGCGAAGTGGCGCATCTGCGTCCGCGCACCAATATCATTGGCGCCGTAGCCCGCGTTCGTCATTGTCTGGCGCAGGCTATCCACCGTTTTTTCCACGAACAGGGCTTTTACTGGGTCGCCACGCCGTTAATCACCGCATCCGATACGGAAGGCGCCGGCGAAATGTTCCGTGTTTCCACACTGGATTTAGAAAATTTACCGCGTAATGCCCAAGGTGCGGTGGATTTTTCGCAAGATTTTTTCGGTAAAGAATCCTTTCTGACGGTATCCGGACAGCTTAATGGCGAAACCTATGCCTGCGCATTAAGCAAAATCTATACCTTCGGCCCGACCTTCCGGGCAGAAAATTCAAACACTACCCGCCATTTGGCGGAATTCTGGATGGTTGAACCGGAAGTCGCATTTGCCGATTTGAATGATAATGCGAAATTAGCGGAAGCAATGTTGAAATATGTATTCCGCGCGGTTCTGAACGAACGTCAGGATGATCTGAAATTTTTCGAAAAACATGTGGATAAGAATGTTATTTCCCGCTTGGAAAACTTTATTCATGCCGATTTCGCACAAATCGATTATACCGACGCCATTGACGTGTTATTAAAATCGGGCAAAAAATTTGAATTTCCGGTGGCTTGGGGCATTGATCTTTCCTCCGAACATGAACGCTATCTTGCGGAAGAACATTTTAAATCGCCGGTTGTGGTGAAAAATTATCCGAAAGATATTAAAGCCTTCTATATGCGTTTAAATGATGACGGTAAAACCGTGGCCGCCATGGACGTTTTAGCGCCGGGTATCGGCGAAATTATCGGCGGTTCGCAACGTGAAGAGCGTTTGGACGTGCTGGATAAACGTATGGCCGAAATGGGGCTCAATCCGCAAGATTACTGGTGGTATCGCGATCTTCGCCGTTACGGCACCGTGCCGCATTCCGGTTTTGGTCTCGGTTTCGAACGCTTAATTGTCTATGTGACCGGATTGCAGAATATCCGTGACGTCATTCCATTCCCGCGCGCACCGCGCAACGCGAATTTCTGATAAAAATATCACGGGCGGAAAATATCCGCCCGCTTTTTGTCTGTTATCCGCGCTTTACGACACTGCCAAAGTGCGGTTCAAATTTAATAAGAATTTCTATTTAACAATTCTCAGGTGAGAGGCTCGTTGCTTGTCAGCTTTCGGTTTTGCCGCGGTATCGGGCTTATCCACCGCTTCGGAAAAATCCGCAGGTTGATCGGACGTCACTGCAATATCCGCTTCAGTATAAGCCGCTTCCGGCTCAAACATGACGCCGTCACCGTTTTCACGGGCATAAATGGCCAGCGCAGCGCCCATCGGAATATAAATATCCTGCGGAATGCCGCGAAAACGCGCATTAAATTGAATAAAATCATTGGTAAGCTGTAAATTTCCGGTGGCGTTAGCCGACAAATTCAACACGATTTGACCGTCTTTGACATATTCGACCGGCACTTTGACGCCGAAATAAGTGGCATCCACCACCAAATAAGGCGTAAATTCATTGTCCACCAGCCAGTCATAATAGGCTCTCAATAAATAAGGACGTTTCGGCGACGATTGATATTCCATTGCTTAACCTGTCTTTATTTCTCATCCATTAAATTTTTCGGTGCGGATTCGCCGACCGATTGCAAAAACGAATCGCGTTGAGAAACCCGTTCGATATAAGCTTTCACCGCTTTGCTGCCGGCGCCGGTGAATTCTACGCCCAATTGCTGCATACGCCATAACAGCGGCGCAATATAGCAATCGACCAGACTGAACTCCTCGCTCATAAAATAAGCGGTTTGGTTAAAAATCGGCGCAATGGCTAAAATTTCTTCTTTTAATTGTTTTAATGCCGTCGCACGTTCCGCATCGGAACCGTTTTCCGCTTTCACTAATACCGGATACCAATCCTGTTCGATACGCATCATTAACAAACGGCTTTTACCGCGCGCCACGGGATATACCGGCATTAACGGCGGATGCGGAAAGCGCTCATCAAGATATTCCATAATAATACGGGAATTAAACAGAACAAGATCACGGTCAACCAACGTCGGTAGTGTGCCATAAGGATTTAATTCCATTAAGTCTTCCGATAATGCCTGCGGATCTACAATTTCCGTGTCATAAGCAACTCCTTTCTCTGCCAGTACGATACGCACCTGATGGCAGTAAATATCTGTTTTATCAGAAAAAAGAGTCATTATTGAACGTTTATTTGCAGCGCTTGTCATCTATTCCTCCGACGACCTTGGGTAATTCATAAAAAGGGCGTCCATTTTACCACAAACCGAATAGGGATTTCCAAGAAATCCCCCAAAAATTTTCTTTCGGCAAAAAAAATTGCAAGCCCCAAAAGGACTTGCAACTTGCGAATAGAAACGAAAAAATTAACGTTTGGAATACTGCGGGCGACGACGCGCTTTGTGTAAACCCACTTTTTTACGTTCAACACGACGAGCATCGCGGGTCACGAAACCTGCTGCGCGTAATGCCGGACGTAACGTTTCATCATATTCGATTAATGCACGAGTGATACCGTGGCGGATTGCACCCGCTTGACCTGAAATACCGCCACCTTTTACAGTGATGTAGAGGTCTAATTTATCTGTCAATTCAACCAATTCTAACGGCTGACGTACAATCATGCGTGAAGTTTCACGGCCGAAATATACATCTAATTCACGTTGGTTGATAGTGATTTTACCACTGCCCGGTTTGATAAATACACGAGCTGAAGAGCTTTTGCGGCGACCTGTGCCGTAGTTTTGATTCTCTGCCATTTTCCTAACCCCGTGATTAAATATCTAAAACTTGTGGTTGCTGTGCTGCGTGTTGGTGTTCTGCCCCCGCATACACTTTCAATTTACGGAACATTGCACGACCTAATGGGCCTTTCGGCAACATACCTTTAACCGCAATCTCAATCACTGCTTCAGGACGGCGTTGGATCATTTCTGCGAAAGTCGCTTGTTTGATACCGCCGACATAGCCTGTGTGCCAGTAGTAAATTTTATCGCTTTCTTTTTTACCGGTGACGGCAACTTTGTCCGCATTAATCACGATGATGTAATCACCGGTATCAACATGCGGCGTATATTCGGCTTTATGTTTACCACGAAGACGACGTGCTAATTCGGTGGCTAAACGACCTAACGTTTTACCTGTCGCATCCACTACATACCAGTCGCGTTTAACCGTTTCCGGTTTTGCTACAAAAGTTTTCATTAATTTAATTACCAATTAAAAATATTAATACCCAGTGTCAAAAAGACACAACCATGAATCTCAATCTTCACCCCTTCGAGTGCGATCTCGATAAAATAATGCGCGGTGGGAATCCGCCACATTCACAGGGTCGGGCGATTATACAAAAATTTACACCGAAAGCCAATAATTTATCTATAAAACAAGACAAATTTCGACCGCACTTGTTGATTTTCGACAGCCGACTCAGGGTTTACGTCCCAGCAGACAGATGACCGAGCTTGGCCCGATATGACGGTTTCCTTCGTTCATCTCGCGCTGACAGTGCTCGGCGATCAGCCAATCCAAACCGGATAACGCCTGCTGCATTGCCGGCAATGTACCCAGCATCTCGACATTACTCGGCCCGCCGGTGCCGAAACGGATCTGCTCCGGGTGATAAAACACCCCGGCAAATAAACCGCCCGGCTGCAATGCGTTTACGATGCGCTGCATAATGCGGGTGCGCTCGGGTTCCATAAAATGACAAAAGACCAAACTTATCACCGCATAATGCTGCTTGGGCATCGGCATTTGGGCAATGTCCGCCAATCTTGTGGTAAAAGGCACATGATACTGCTGCGCCAGTTTTCGTGCCTTTGCCAAGCCGACCTCGGACATATCCACGCCTTCGGTTTCCAGTCCGTGTCGAGCCAGAAATATGCCGTTGCGCCCCTCCCCCGTCGCCAGATCCAGCGCCCGCCCGCAAGCCGGCAGATAAGGGCGGATGCGGGCAATAAATTCATTCGGCTGGGTGCCGAAAATATATTCTTCGGTTTGATAGCGTTCGTCCCATTTTGTCATGACTGTCTCCTGAAAATATTGAATATGATGTAGCCGCTGAAACCGCCTGTCAGTTCAAGCCGCCCTCGCACCGGCTGAAACGCGGTGATTAACCTGACGAACGGGATAAATGTTCCGTCAGTTTTTGCACGAACTTCGGCACGACTTCACTGGCTCTGCCGTATTGTGTTTGTTTGAATTTCGAACCGACCAGACTGGGTTCCAGATTCAGTTCGACGGTTTGGCATTGATGCGGCACCGCATCCACAAATCCCGCCGCAGGATAAACGTTACCCGATGTGCCGATGGCGATAAAATAATCCGCCTTTTCAAGTGCGGTGTAAATGCTGTCCATTTCCAACGGCATTTCACCGAACCACACGATATGCGGGCGTAACGGCTGCGGCGGTTGACAGCACATACAGCGGTCCTGCTCGGTCACCGCGTTATGCCGGTCATAAATTCGTCCCGAGCGGGTACAACGCACTTTCAACAATTCACCGTGCATGTGGATAATATTTTTCGAACCGGCCCGTTCGTGCAGGTTATCCACATTTTGTGTAACCAATAACAGATTGTCGCCCAGTTGTTCTTCCAGTTTGGCCAAGGCGATATGGGCGGGATTCGGTTGCACGGCGGGATCGAACAATGCGCGGCGACGGGCGTTATAAAAACGCTGAACCAATTGCGGATCGCGCCGGAATCCCTCCGGCGTCGCAACATCTTCAATCCGATGTTGTTCCCACAATCCGTCTGATGCACGAAACGTTCGGATACCCGACTCGGCGGAAATTCCCGCGCCGGTCAGAATAACAATTTTACTCTGTTTCATCATTATTTTCCCCCAACATAGCCTCTAACACATGCCCTAACCCGCTTTGCCGTTTGGTCTGGGTGCTTACGGCATAGTCCCAGCTCAGCCGGTTGGCAAAGACGGTAATTTTCTCTTTTGCGCGGGTAATGCCGGTATACACCAGCTCTTTGGACAATACCGGATTCGGTTCCGGCGGCAAAACCAACAAGGTATGCTCAAATTCCGACCCCTGCGATTTATGCACCGTCATCACAAATGCCGGCTCATGTGCCGGAACACGGCTTGGCAGTTCGCTGTGGCCGTTTTCAAACCAAAAGCGCCCTTTGGCTTCGCCGTTTTTATCCAGCGTCACCAGATATAACCCGATATCGCCGTTAAACAGCCCCACATTGGCATCATTCTGCGTGATCAGAATCGGTTTGCCCACATACCATTCCCGGCTGTGATTAAAACTCAGCCAGCCTTTTTGCCGCAGCCCCTCGGCAATATAGTGATTTAGCATTTCGCTGCCGAATTCGCCGACCCGAAGTGCGGTCAGATAACGCACTTTATTAAACAGCCGGAAAATGTAAGCCAAACGTTCGGCGCTCAGCGTTTGCCACTCTAAGGCCATCTGTCTAATTTCGCGTAAATATTCGGCATAATTTTGCACCGCACTTTGTACGATTTCCGCCGTGCAGGTTTTGTAATACGCGGCAAGAGGACGTTGCGGCGAACGCTCTGTTAACAAATCATCGAAATCAATCAGTTCAATTTGCCGCGCTGTATTTGTGACAACATCACAATATTCAGCAAATAACGCCCAGCTGCGCGCCGCCTGCGCTTGGTTTACGGCCTCGGCCAAATAGCTGATATAAGGTTTAGTGCCGAAACGACGACTGACGACCAGATTGCACAGACAATCGCGAATCGGGTTTCCTGCGCCGGCGGCGCTAAGATGTTGTCCGGCAGTTTGCGCTAAATATTGCGTCAGCGCCGCGCTGTATCCCTGCCCGATAAATTTACCCAATTCGCCCAGAATGGCGCCCGCCTCCACCGAGGCCAGCTGATCCTTATCGCCGAGTAAAATCAATCTGGTTTGCGGTGTCAACGCTTGCAGCAGTTTCGCCATTAAGGATAAATCGATCATGGACGCTTCATCCACCACTAATACATCAATCGGCAACGGATGCTGGCTATGGTAACGCGGTTTCTCGCTGAACGGACGCACGCCCAGTAAGCGGTGTATGGTTTCCGCCTGCTGCGGTATGGATGCCAGCAATGCCGGTTCGGGCGTCACGGAGACAAATTGAGGTAGCTGCCGCAGCGATTGCCCGATACTCTCGGTCAGGCGGGCGGCGGCTTTGCCTGTCGGAGCGGCCAGTTTAATGCGCAGCCGGTAGTGGTTCAGTTCCTGTAAGGCCAGCAATATCCGCGAAACCGTGGTGGTTTTTCCGGTGCCGGGGCCACCGGTAATCAGGCAAAACGGCTGGCGCAGCGCAACGGCAACCGCAATTTTCTGCCAGTTCGGTGTGTCGTCTTTTTCCGGCGGGAAATAGCGGGCTAAAATGCGTGTCATTTCCGAACTGTCGAAGGGCCTTTCAGCGCGATTTTTCACCGCACTTGCCAGATATTGCGCAACACGGTATTCATCCTGCCAGATACGGTAAAAATATAAGGCGTTATATTGAAACACCAGCGGCGCGTGTTTTTCTGTCGGATGATGGCTGAATGCGATATGTTCCGCCAACGCATTCTGCCAGCGGCTGACGGGCAGCTGATCGATTTTTTGTCGTATCTGACCGAGAAAATGGCGCTCGCCGTAAGGCAGGGAAAACAGATTGTGGTTAAGGCTGTCGTCCAGCAGCAAACAGGTATGCCCCTGCTGATAATTGAAATTGCATAACGCCGCCAGCAACACGGCCAGATTCTGTAGCGCCGGCGGATACGCAAAGGGTTGCTGTTTATCGGCAATGAACCGGGCGAAATAATAATCGCCCGCACTAATTAAGGCTTTCTGTTTTAATTGGTGTAGAAGCGCCAGCATTAAAATAATGTCTCCAATTCCTCGATTAAACGCCGATCCGGTTTATCGAAATATACGCCGGTGGCGTCTTTACCGTTCATTCCGCGCAGAAAAGTATAAATTACCCCGCCGAAATGCCGCGTGTAATCATAATCCGCCTTGCGTTGTCCGAGATAACGGTGTAGCGCCACGCTGTAAAGCAGATACTGCCAGTCGTAATGATGGGTCAGCATTGCCTGCTGTAAATTTTCCGCGCCGTAATACTGCGCGCCGGCGCCCAGCCAGTTTGATTTATAATCCATCAAATAATATTTGCCGTCATGCCGGAACACCAGATCAATAAAACCGCGCAGCATGCCTTTAATGCGATTGAAAATTAACGGCTGATAAGGCAAATGGTGATATTGCTTTAATGCCCGGTTAAAGGCGCCGACATTAAAATCATGCGTTAATTTCAGATAAAACGGCATTTCTTTTACACGCTCGCGGCGGTCAATTTTCGCCAGATTTAGCGCCTGCCCCTCTATTGGCAACGGCGTATGCACAATTGCGCTCAGCCACTGCCGCAACGGTGCAAGCCAAGGTTCATCCAGTTGTAAATTGCGGCACAATTTAGCCAGCTGCTCATCACCGGGCGGCTGGCTGAACTCCGCATTTTCCAGATAACGGTGCAACTCCGTTCCCACCCGAGCGCCGTGCGGAAAGGTAAAAGGCGAATAGCCCGGCGGATAATCGTCCGCGATATGCGGCGGATCTTCGCGTTGCAGCGTTTCCATCGTATCTTCCGGCACAAGCGGCGTAAAATCATAATCTCTGGCCGAATCAAAAACCGGCAAAATTTCCACCGCACTTTGCATCGTATTATCCTGCTCGCGCCGCGTGCTGAGATAATCGTGTTTCTGCGCCATATCACTGAAGCTGGTTACCTGCCAGTTATATTCGATGTGTCCGCTAAACTCGGCGGCTGACAACGCTTCGCTTTCCGCCGGCTGCGTTAATGGATCGCCGGCGACCAGCGTTGTGGCATCCTGTAGCAAAATGTTGTGCGCGCCGACTTTCTGCTGCAACCGTTCGATAAGCGCCTGTGCCTGATACTGCGGTGTTTTAAAGGTTAAGTGCTGACCGATTTTGCCT
The DNA here is from genome assembly GCF_964241405.1 of Necropsobacter rosorum. NCBI lineage: Bacteria > Pseudomonadati > Pseudomonadota > Gammaproteobacteria > Pasteurellales > Pasteurellaceae > Necropsobacter > Necropsobacter rosorum. Next base: position 77,402 of record NZ_CAXSXF010000002.1, on the reverse strand, counting down.
TCGCTCAGGGCATACAGCAAACTGTTCCATTTGCCTTCAAAATCGGCCGGCAGCGCCATTACCACCTGATATTTGGCGCGGGTCAGCGCCACATACAGCAGGCGCATTTCTTCCGCCAGATTTTCTTTAATCACCGCATCCCGATGTCGGCCTTCCAAATCCCATAATACCTGCTGCCGTGATGGACAATAATAAGTGTGGATAGCCTGTGGGTCGGCTCTTTTGGTGCTTTCTTTTGCCGGCATGGCGACAAAAGGCAACCAGACCAAATCATAGGCCAGCCCTTTGGATTTATGAATGGTAACGATTTTCACCAACTCTCGCTCGCTTTCCAGACGAATAATCTCCTGCAAGCGTTCCGTGCCCTGAATCTGTTTCTCAAACCAACGCAGCAACGCCGCTTCGGTCTCGTTCAAACGGCTTGCCTGCTGCAATAATTCCGCCAAATGCAGAAAATCCGTCACAATCCGCTCGCCGCCCGCACTGGCCAATAAGCGTTCGCTGAAGCGGCGGTCAAGCAGGATTTTATGCAGCATCACCAACACGCCCTGTTTATGCCATATCTGCCGGTAAGCCACAAACTGCTCCACAGTATTTTCCCACTGGGTTTCATCTTGTCTGAGGTGATAAATTTCAGCACTGGTTAAACCGAACAGCCCGGTGGCGACGGCGTTTAACACCGCCCGTTCGTTTAACGGATTTAAACAGGCCGTCAGAATCAACGCCATATCCCGCGCCGTCGGGCTGTCGAAAACATTGCTTTTATCGGACAAATACACCGACGCCACGCCCAATTGCTGTAACGCATTTTTCACCAGCTCCGCTTCATAGCGGTTTTTCACCAGCACCGCGATATTTTTCGCCAGCAACGGGCGATCTTCAATAACGGCTTGATTTTGCACCGCACTTTGCAGCCAGTGCCAGACCGACACCGCACAGGCGCGGGCAAGCGCCGCATGATCACCGTGCTGGGTAACATACACTCTTAACGCCGGTTCGACGGCGCCGTTTAACTGAAAAGGCGCCGTTGCCCTGCCCGCTTTCACCGGTAAAAAACGAATATTGTCAAATAAAAACGGTGGTGCCGCTGAAAAATCGAATATGCCGTTGACACAATCGATCAGATTCTGTCCCGAACGCCAGTTATATTCCAACGTAAAACGGCTGTTCGCCTGCCGGGCGGCGGCCAAATAAGTGAAAATATCGGCGCCGCGGAATTTATAAATGGACTGTTTGGGATCGCCAATCATAATAAAGCCGGTATGCGGCGGCTGATCCTGAATATAGACGCGGGAGAAGATTTGATATTGCTGCGCATCCGTATCCTGAAATTCGTCGATCATCGCAAAAGGATACTGATAACGGACAAGCTGCGCCAGTTCCCCGCCCTGCGGAACGCAGAGCGCATCGCGCACCAACCGCAGTAAATCGTCAAAACCTTTCTGGTTATGATGCAGTTTATAATCGATCAGTTTTTGCCGCACATCGCGCAGGCAATGATATAAAATAATCGCACTGTTCAGCGCGGCGCAAGGCATAGCCTGTTCGGCAAGTTGCTGTACCTGCTGAAACAGCGGATGAGATAATGTTCCGCCGTTTTTCAGCCCAGCGTCAATCACCGCTTGGGTAAAATATTTAGTCAGTTTTTCCGGCAAATCGATTTCCGCCGGATTTTCCGCCCAGCGGCGAATATCGCGCAAACGTGAACGCAGATAATCGTCCCGATACCCTTTAATACGCGCTTTATTGTCTTCCAGCAAATGACGGACGGTCTCCTCCTGCGCCAGCCATTGCCGTTTAAACTGTTCGATACCGGCCAGCTGCGGAGCTAAATGTTCGGCGAAAAATGTCGCCAACGGTATTTGCAGTAAATCCGGCCGACTGATTTCCGCCGTCAGTGCATCCCCGGTCATATAAGTGCGGATCTTTTTGATTAAATTATCCGGTGAACCGAATTGCTGTCGGATAAATTCGGTGATATTCACCGGCTGCGGATAAAATTGTTCGCGCCAGAATGTATTGACCATACGCTGCAGCAGCTCGCTTTCATCGGTAACCAAGTCCAGATTAAAATGAATCCCCGAATTGAATGCGTACTGCATTAAAATGCGGCGGCAAAAACCGTGAATGGTATAAACCGCCGCCAAATCCATATTCTGTTCCGCCAGTGTCAGACGGTGAATTGCCGCCTCAATATCGTCAATATGATCGATCAGATCCGATAAAAAATCATCGTCGAAAATGCCTTTATCCTGTGTTTCCCGATAGCGTATAAACTGCTGTCTGGCCTGATGAATCCGCGCTCGGATACGCTCGCGCAACTCCTCTGTCGCCATGTCGGTAAAGGTTACCACCAGAATCTGTTCGACACTCAGCGGGCGGGCAAAATTATTCTCCCCCGCTTGCAGCAGCAAACGCAGATACAACGAGGCCATAGTATGAGTTTTTCCGGTGCCGGCGGAGGCTTCAATCAGGCTAACGCGGTTAAGCGGAACGGTAACAGGATTCAGCGGTTCGGATTGATTCATAATTTATCACTATTGGAATGGGTCGGTGCCTCTGCTCACCAATAATATCAAGAGGTTAAGTTTTTCGCTCACGGACGGGACGCTCGCCCGTCCCGCCAGTTAAAAATTCAGCACTTTATCGGCCGCCACCGTCCAGTCGGCCAGCTCCGCCAAGGTGCCGATTTCCACCCCCGCCGCTAACGGCAGTTCGGTAATGCCGCGGGCATTGGTACAGGTTTTACATAATTTCACCGCCGCGCCCTGTGCGGTCAGAATTTCAAGCATTTGCTGCAAATGATACCCTTCGGCCGGCTGCTGTCCGGCTAACCCGCCGGTTACCGCATCCGACATTAAAAATAGCTTAATTTCCACCGCACTTTTGTGCTGCTCCTGGATCTGTAGCGCCAGACGCAGTGTACTGAAAAAACGTTCATTGCCGTACGGCGCGGCATGAACGATAAATACGATTTTTTGCATATAAACTACCCTAGTTATATATTGATTAAAGAGAAAGACGGGCTGTAATACCCGTCCGTGTTAATTTAACCGACCCATACGAATTTTGCAATAAACAGCAGCGCAACGACCCAGACCGGCGCATTGACCTCTTTCCAGCGGCCGGTGCCCACCTTCATCACGCAATAGCTGATAAAGCCGAATGCAATGCCTTCGGTAATGGAATAGGTAAACGGCATCATCGCCGCAGTAATAAAGGCCGGTGTGGCCTCCGTCAGATCGTCCCATTGCACGCGGATTAAACTGGATGCCATCAAAATACCGACATAAACCAAAGCGCCGGCGGTCGCATAAGGCGGCACTAAACTTGCCAGCGGCGAGAAGAAAATCGTCAGCAGGAATAACAAACCGACCACCACGGCGGTCATACCGGTACGTCCGCCGACGGAAACGCCCGCGCCGCTTTCAATATAAGTACTGATTGCCGAGGTACCGATATAAGAGCCGGTCACTGCGCTGATACTGTCCACATACAGCGCCTGTTTCATTTTCGGAAAACGTCCTTTCGCATCGCTGATGCCGGCTTTGTCGGTTACGCCCAGCAAGGTGCCGGAAGAATCAAACAGATTCACCAAAAGAAAAGAAAAAATAATCCCCAGCAACGCCGTATCCAGCGCGCCGGCAATATCCACTTTCCCGACTACCGGCTCCAGACTCGGCGGCATAGAAATAATCCCGTTGAATACTACGCTGTCATCAAAGAGCAATGCCAATACCGTGACCAGCGCAATTGAAATCAGCACGCCAGAATAAATATTGCGCGCCGCCAGCACCACAATAATAAAAAAGCCCAAAATACCCATTAAAACCTGCGGATTATGCAGCTCGCCCAGCGCCACCAAGGTGGCCGGATTCGCCACCACTAACCCCATATTTTTAAACCCGATCAGGGAAATAAAAAAACCGATTCCCGCGCCGATTCCCACCCGCAGGCTGAGCGGAATGGATGCCATTAACCAATACCGGATTTGAAAAACGGTCAGTAACAGCAAACCGACGGAGCCCCAGAAAATGGCGCCCATGCCGACCTGCCAGGAATAACCTAACTTGCCGACCACCACATAAGCAAAAAACGCGTTTAATCCCATTGCCGGCGCCAGCGCAATCGGCAGATTACTGAAAAGCCCCATGGCAATGGTGCCGAATGCGGCAATCAGGCAGGTGGTAACAAACACAACCTGTTTATCCATTCCCGCATCCCCTAACACCGACGGATTGACGAAAACGATATAAACCATGGTAAAAAAGGTGGTAATACCCGCGATAATCTCGGTTTTTGTCGTCGTGTTGTGCTGATTTAATTTAAATAATGTATGTAGAAAATGTAGAAAAGATTGATTTTCCATTTTTTAATCCATAATCCAGACTGATTGAGAAAAAAGATGAAAAACAATTCTTAGAAGAAGGGTGTTTTTCCTGCTGATTTTAGCAAAAGAAAGCCGAATCTGCGATCTGTTTTTGTTAAACGCGCTAAATCCGCCCAACGGCAGCCTCTCCGGCCGCCGCTGTCAGCGAGGTGAACGTTAATAACCTTCGCGATAAATGGCCTCTGCCAGTTTTACCGCCATTCGGGCTAAATTAAAGCGTTGTTCGTCGGCAACCGTCCAGAATCGAACGCCGTTTTCCAGCTGATCAACCGCGCTGATATGCAATTGCACGTTGTCTTCGCCGCTTTCGTGTTCGCCGTTGATGACTGGCGTGACGATATTTTCCGGGTGATATTGCAACAATTCCGCCTGCTGCCAGTCCGAAATGTATTGCGCGCGGTCAAATTCGTAATCGGAAAGTGCGGTGATATATTGGCCAATTCCGTAAAACACCGGCACCTGAACGGAATGGAAAATTACATTATCCGCTTGCGGAAACAGGCGCTGCATCTGAGCCGATAAATCGGCGGTGGCAAGCGGAAAGGTATCGAATGCCAGACGCGGCTGTCCTTCATCAAGAGGAATACCGTTCAGTAACTGCGCGGTCTGCCCGGCCAGTTTGCTTACGGTTTCCGCATCCCGGTAAGAGGCCGGTAATAATGAGCTGATCGTCACCTGCTTTAACAGCACCGTTTGCATCAACGGCGCCAATGCCAGCGAGGCCTGAGTAACCTGTGGATCCGGCAGAGCGACAATGTTACGTTGTCGCAACTCCACCAATTGCGCTTCGTTAAGGGTCGGCACGATAAGCGGCACATCCGGTAGGGAGGCGCAAACGCCCAGTAAATCAATCACGATACAACCTGCCTGCGCCGCCTCGGCCAAGATTGCCGCCTGTTCGATCCGAGCGGCAAAAAAGACATAATGAAATGCGGCCCAATCCGCTTCCTGCGGAGCAATTTGCGCCACCGCCTTATTATTAAAACGAATGCCCTGCTCTTCGCTGAACGGATAAACCTCAATCACCGCCAAACGGCTGATCGCCAACGCGCTTTGTTCTAATGCCTGCGCGATTTTTTCACTTAATTCAAATTCGGCCGCAATGGCAATATTTAACATTTGTTCTCCCATCCTATTGATAATCGGCGTAAAATAACCGGCGTATTTTACAGAATAATCGTGAGAAAAGAAAATGACACCGGCAATCGATTTATTAAAAAAACATAAAATTCCTTTTATATTACATAGTTACGAACATGATCCGAATAACACGCATTTCGGTGATGAAGCGGCGGAAAAACTGGGTATTGCGCCGGCACAATCCTTTAAAACCTTATTGGTGGCGGAAAACGGCGATCAGAAAAAGCTGGCCTGTTTTGTATTACCGACCGCCAATATGCTTAATCTGAAAAAAGCGGCAAAAGCCGTCGGCGTAAAAAAAGTGGAAATGGCGGATAAAGAATTCGCCCAGAAAACTACCGGTTATCTGGTCGGCGGTATCAGCCCGTTGGGCCAGAAGAAACGGTTAAAAACAGTGATAGAACAGACCGCACTTGAGTTTGAACGCATTTATGTTTCGGGCGGGAAACGCGGGTTAAGCGTGGAGTTGGCGCCGCAGGATTTGGCTGCGCTGCTGAATGCCGGCTTTGCGGATATTGTTGACTGAAAAGCCGCGCACGAAAAAGGGCTCAAGCAACAAAGGGAAAACGAAGCTTGAGCCAAAAATTTGTCTTGATGTCATTAATAAAATGGCATCAGAATGCCGAAGTATCCTGAAACAGGCCGACTTTTAAATCTGTCGCGGTATAAATAACGCGGCCGTCCACTTCCACTTCGCCGTCGGCCATGCCCATCACTAATTTACGGTTAATCACCCGTTTCATATTAATGCGGTAAACGACTTTTTTCGCCGTCGGCAAAATCTGTCCGGTAAATTTTACTTCGCCGACGCCGAGCGCCCGGCCTTTGCCTTTACCGCCGACCCAGCCGAGGAAAAAACCGACCAGCTGCCACATGGCATCCAGCCCCAAACAGCCCGGCATCACCGGATCGCCGATAAAATGACAACCGAAAAACGGCAAATCGGGACGAATATCCAGTTCCGCTTCAATATAGCCTTTATGGAAAGCCCCGCCGTCTTCATTCATTTCAACCACGCGATCCATCATCAGCATTGTCGGTGCCGGTAATTGAGGGCCTTCCGCGCCAAATAATTCTCCGCGCCCTGAGGCTAACAGATCTTCATAGCTGTAACTGCTTTTCTTATTTGGTGTACAACTGTTCATTATTTTTAATTCTCCTGATTATGGATAACGCTATATTAATTATAACTTCTGCATTGTAACAGGATTATTCGAATTTTAAAACAGCTAACACATGTTCGCTTAACTTATCGGATCAGTTATCCCCGTTTTGCAGCACCAATAAAAAAACCACCGGCATATAAGGTGGTTTATCGTTGGCAACAAAAAACGGCCGTTAATATCGGCCGTTTTGTTCATGTAAATGGATTACCGTTTACGGAATAATATATCCCACAGGCGGGCGCGTTGCTGTTGTTCCGCACGCTGCTCTATCCGCTGACTGATCAGGCGGGATAACGGCAGATTTTCTTCGGTGTAGAGATAATCCGCTTGTTCGGATAAATGACGCTGAAACAAAATCTCGCAGGCCTGAAACACATCATCCACAATCCAGACCGAAAACCGGCCGTTTTTGACCGCACTGATTACCGGCGCCGATAAACTGAGCTGATTGACTACTGTGGACGGAATAATCACGCCCTGACCGCCGGTCAGCCCGCGGCGTTGGCAGAGAGTAAAAAAAACCTCGATTTTATCGTTCACGCCGCCGACGGAATGCACCAGACCAAACTGATCAATGGCGCCGGTAATGGCGATAGACTGCGGCAACGGCAGATTCGCCAGCGCGCTGACCAGCACGCAGAAACTGGCAAGCGAAGCGCTGTCGCCGTCGATTTCGCTGTAGGATTGTTCAAACACAATGGAGGCGGAAAACGGCAGCTGAGACGGAAAATCCAGAATATTGGCCAGACAGACTTCCGCAATCATAATGCCTTTGCCGTGAATATTGCCCGCCAGTTCGTTTTTGCGTTCCACGTCCACCACTTCCCCGTCGCCGAACTGCACGATACAGCTGATACGGGACGGCTCGCCGAAAGATAACGGCGTGCCGGGATATTCGATCACCGATAAGCCGTTAATCTGGCCGACAATTTCGCCCTCCGTCGCCACATAAACCTGCTCATGCAGAATATCGGCATAGGTCTGTTCACGCAAAAAGCCTTGCTGCTCGGATTTTTGCTTGAAATATTGCGCGAAATCCACCGCACTTAATTCATTTTTTTGCGTTAATACGGCGGTGTCGGTCAGGATATTTTTTAACCTTAAAGGTGAAATATTGATTAAATAGCGGTCTTCGCTGTCCCGCACCAAAAGCCGGTAAAGTGCTTGCAAGCCGTCAAGAGTCGGTGGCGCCAAACGATTTTGCCGCGCATAATGCACGACATAATCCGCCCACTGTTGCTGCTGCTCGGCCGATTGCAGCGAAAAATAACTGTCGATTTCCGCATAATCGGCCAGAGAATATAAACTTTCATCCAGCTCATCCAAAGCGGCCAGCTCGCTGCGATCGCCCAGCAAAATCACTTTCAGGTTTAAAGGGCAACCCGGAATCTCGCACGGCAGGGGCTTATACGGATGCAGCGCATACCAGTCGAAGGTTTTTGCCGTTAACATCCGTTTCAGGCGCGCCCATACATCAAATTGCGCCAATAAGGCGGACAGACTTAAAATCAGCACGCCGTTATTTAGCTGATGTACTAATCCGGGAGTAAGCTGAATATCCTGCGAACCAGGATGTACCCGTACCGCGCCGAACAGGCGGGTTTGATCAAAATATAACGCGCTTGCCACCGATTGCCGGGCGGCAAAATTATCGTGACAGCTTTGTGCCGCTTCCACATGCACGGTCGGGAAAGAAAAGCTGTCTCCCTGCTCCACCGTATAACGCACGCCGGAAAGCGGCAGCTCGGCCGGTTGCCGGGCGCGAATGTACTCTTCCAGCAACGGCGCATAATGGCTTTGATCATCGGCTTTCAGCACCAGTAAAGTGCGGTCGGAATTTTGTAAGAATTGGTCAATTGCCGATGCGGCACGCGGTTGCAAGGCAAAAAAATCAACGGGTCGGTCACCAATATGGTCAACGCTCAGTTCGGGACGCAGCGCCTGCCAGGCTAAACGCTGATTAGATAAAGAAGACAAAGTCACAGCTATTCTCTGGTTGTTATTATCGGAACGCGCATTATCGCACATTTCCGCACAACTAAATAGACTTAAAATTTACTGGCAAAAGCGGGGGGAAACGCGTATATTATGGCAAGGTTACAATGTCACTTCGACGGATAAAAAATTATGAAATATCAGAAATTAGAAAATCAGGAAGCGCATTGGAAATGGCTGTATCTTATGAAAAAACAGCGCGAAGGGGAAAATATTACCCGCTATGAAGAACGCAGTTTACGCGATGATATCGTCACACAGCTGTCCGCCGCGCAAAATTACCCCGCACAAATCGAGCAATGGATAAAAAACCATTTGTCACCCGATTTAACCGTCAAACTGGATCAGGCAATCCGCGCCAGACGCAAACGCTTTTTCAACGCGGAAAAACAATCTACCAGAAAAAAATCCATTGATCTGGAATATTCGGTCTGGCTGAGATTATCAAAATATTCGCGCAAAATGAAAATGACCTTATCGGAGACCATTACTTATATGATTGATGAGCGGGAAAGCAAAGCACTGTATGAAAATCAGATGTCCGCCATGAAAGCGGGATTGAAAGATTTACTCAAATAAATAAAAATTTTGTTAACTGCTTCACAGTTTTACCGGCTTTTTCGCCCTCTTTGGGTTTGTGTTGTTATAATATTGTTAAAATTTGTAAATTAAGGATTATCAATAATGACAACACAACCACTGATCACCACGCTTACCCGGATTGTCGGTTCCCGACATATCATTACCGACCCCGCTAAAACCGAGCCTTATCGCAGCGGTTACCGTTTCGGAACGGGCAATGCCGTCGCCGTCGTCCGCCCTGCCACGCTGGTGGAATTCTGGCAAACCTTAAAAGCCTGTGTCGCCGCCGATGCGATCATCATTACACAGGCCGCCAATACCGGGCTGACCGGCGGTTCAACGCCCAACGGTAATGATTATGAACGGGATATCGTGATTATTAACGCCATGCGGATTGACGGCATTCAATTGATCAATAGTGCCGAACAGGCGGTTTGCCTGCCCGGTTCCACATTAAATGAGCTGGAAATTCAGCTGAAATCCCACGGGCGAGAACCGCACTCGGTGATCGGCTCTTCCTGTATCGGCGCCTCCGTAATCGGCGGCATTTGTAATAATTCCGGCGGCGCACTGGTTCAGCGCGGCCCGGCTTATACGGAAATGGCGCTGTATGCCCAACTCAACGATAAGGGCGAACTGGAATTGCATAATCATTTAGGCATTGAGCTCGGCGACGAACCGGAAGAGATATTACGCAATCTGGAAAATCAGCGCTATCAGCCCACCGATATTATGCAAAATTGCGGTAAAGGCCACGACCATGCTTACTGCCAGCATGTCCGTCAGGTTGATGAAGATACGCCCGCGCGCTTTAATGCGGATCCGGCGCGACACTATGAAGCGTCCGGCTGTGCGGGAAAGCTGGCGGTTTTCGCCGTACGTCTGGATACCTTTCCGCTGGAAAATAACACCGCAGTTTTTTATCTCGGCACCAATCACACCGAGGTATTAAATGATATTCGCCGTCATATGCTGGCTCATTTCGAACAACTGCCGATTTCCGGTGAATATATTCACCGCGATGCGTTTGATATGGCGGCAAAATACGGCAAAGACACCTTTTGGGTGATCAAGAAATTCGGTACCCACCGCTTACCGAAACTCTTTGCGCTGAAAGCCAAAACGGATCGTATCGCCAAAAAGCTGCGTTTTCTGCCCCGCGATTTCAGCGATAAACTGATGCAGGGGCTGTCCAAATTGTTGCCGCAACATTTACCGCAGCGGTTACGGCAATACCGTCATCAATATGAACATCATTTGATTATCAAAATGGGCGGCAGCGGTGTGCAGGAAGCGAAAACTTATTTGCAGCACTATTTTTCCGATCCTCAAAAGGGCGCTTATTTTCAATGCGACGCGCAAGAAACGCAAGCGGCGATGCTGCACCGTTTCGCCGTCGCCTCGGCGGCCGTACGCTATCGCGCCGTACATGAAAAAACCGTTGAAGACATCGTTGCGCTCGATGTTGCGTTACGTCGTAACGATCAGGACTGGTTCGAAACGCTGCCGCCGGAAATCGAACATAAACTCAGCCATAAGCTCTATTACGGCCATTTTATGTGCCATGTTTTTCATCAGGATTATATCGTGAAAAAAGGCTATGACTGCACGGCGGTGGAACATGAAATGCTGGCGCTGCTGGACCGCCGCGGCGCACAATATCCGGCGGAACATAATGTGGGGCATTTGTATCAGGCCAAGCCTGAGCTGCGCAAGTTTTATCAAACGCTGGATCCGACCAATAGTTTTAATCCGGGCATCGGTCAAACCTCTAAGCGAAAATACTGGGCATAACCGCCGATAAAAAAGCCTTTCGACCAGCAGTCGAAAGGCTTTGTCAGGAATAAACCGAGTCGGTCGGTAAGCCGGGTTCTGTCGCGGACAATCATTCCTCTAGGCGTTTATTTACACAAACGCTCAAGCGACCTACCCGAACTCTGAGCGGGCACACTCATTGAGTTCCTATTTGGTCTTGCTACGAGTGGAGTTTACCCTGCCGTGATATGTTACCATTCACGCGGTGCGCTCTTACCGCACCCTTTCACCCTTACCTGATCTCTTGCGAGCCATCGGCGGTCTGCTCTCTGCTGCACTGGTCGTAGGCTCGCGCCTCCCGGACGTTATCCGGCACTCTGCCCTATGTAGCCCGGACTTTCCTCTCGTTTACTTGTCCCGCTAGGTCGTTATCCGTATTCACTTCAAACGGTTAAGGGCTTCAATAAACCAGCGATTGTCTGACCGACTCGGCGCGCAGTATAACGTAAATCCGATAGAAAATATAGAGTTAAATCTTAACATGGGTTAAAATGAGCGCACTTTTTTCATTAAGGATCAGACTATGGATTACTTACAAATCGCACGCGATACGCTGCGTGTTGAAGAGCATGCGCTGGCTCAACTAAGCCGCAATCTGGACAGCAGTTTTAATGAGGTGGTGGAGCTTATTTTGCACTGTAAAGGACGTTTGGTCGTCGGCGGAATCGGCAAATCCGGCTTAATCGGCAAAAAAATGGTCGCCACTTTCGCTTCCACCGGCACGCCGAGTTTCTTTTTACACCCGACGGAAGCCTTTCACGGCGATTTAGGTATGCTGAAGCCGATTGATATCGTGATGCTGATTTCTTACAGCGGCGAAACCGACGATGTCAATAAACTGATCCCAAGCCTGAAAAATTTCGGCAATAAAATCATTGCATTAACCAGTAATAAGCATTCCACGCTGGCCTCCCACGCAGATTATGCGCTGGATATTACGGTAGAACGCGAAGTCTGTCCGAATAACCTTGCCCCGACCACCTCCGCATTGATTACTCTCGCCTTGGGCGATGCGCTGGCGGTATCATTAATCACCGCGCGCAACTTTCGTCCCGCCGATTTTGCGAAGTTCCATCCGGGCGGCAGTCTGGGGCGTCGCCTATTATGCCGGGTGAAAGATCAAATGCAGACCCGTTTGCCCATCGTTCAGCCGGCAACCGGCTTTACCGATTGCCTGACGATTATGAATGAAGGCCGTATGGGTGTGGCGCTGGTCATGGAAAATAACGTGCTGAAAGGCATTATCACCGACGGCGATATTCGCCGCGCCCTGACCGCCAACGGTGCACAGACCCTCAACAAAACGGCACAGAACCTGATGACCTCCAATCCGAAGATCATTAACTACAATACTTATCTGGCGGAAGCGGAACAGTTTATGAAAGCGCATAAGATTCATTCACTGGTTGCGGTGGATGATGATAATCAGGTTGTCGGTTTAATTGAATTCTCGAGCTAACGATATGATTAACAATGAAAAATTACAGAAAATCAAACTGGTGATTACCGATGTGGACGGCGTATTGACCGACGGATTACTGCATTATGACGCCAACGGCGAGGCATTAAAAAGTTTTCATGTGCGCGATGGTTTGGGTATCCGTATGTTAATGGAAAACGGTGTACAGGTCGCCGTGCTGTCCGGGCGCGATTCGGCGATTTTACGCAAACGCCTCAATGATCTCGGCATTCGCCTTTTTCTGCTCGGCAAACTGGAAAAAGAAAGCGCCTGTTTTGAACTGATGAAACAGGCGGGCGTTGCAGCGGAACACACCGCCTATATCGGTGACGACAGCGTGGATCTGCCCGCCTTTGCCGTGTGTGGACTGGCTTTTGCCGTCGGCGATGCCATGGATTATGTGCGGGATTGTGCCGATCATGTGCTTGAACGCCACGGCGGCAAAGGCGCCTTTCGGGAAATGTCGGATCTGATTTTACGCGCGCAGGGCAAAACCGATGTTTATGCCACCGCACAGGGCTTTCTGAAAACCGTAGAAAACATGGCACAATGAAACACCGAAAAAACCGACCGCACTTTTGCAAGCCGCGTAACAAACTGAAGTGCGGTGGGTTTTAATGGCGTTTCCGGCGTAATACATGTTGTTAATTATTCGTATCTTTATTTGTTAAATAATAATAATTATTATTAAAAATATCCTTTAAAATGAATAACTTATTAAAAAATATCGCTTGCAATATGTAAAAAAGCGGTTACACTTAACCCGCTGTGATCAATTTAGCAAAAAAGGAGTATGTGATGTTAAACCATGCGATTACCGAAAAACTGAACGAACAAATTAATCTGGAATTTTATTCGTCCAATATTTATTTACAAATGAGTGCCTGGTGCGATGCTCACGGTTATGAAGGTGCGGCGGCATTTTTATTGCGCCATGCCGATGAAGAAATGGCGCATATGCAAAAATTATTTACTTATATCAGCGAAACCGGCGGTTTACCGCTGCTAGGCAAAATCGAGGCGCCGAAAAATGATTACCAATCGCTGAGAGAAGTGTTTGAAATTATTCTGCAACATGAAAAATTCGTGACCGCCAAAATTAATGAACTGGTGGAAGTCACGTTCGCGCATAACGACTACTCCACCTTTAACTTTCTGCAATGGTATGTGGCGGAACAGCACGAAGAAGAGAAATTATTCAGCAGCATCCTCGATAAATTCAACCTGGTCGGCGAAGACGGTCGCTCCCTTTACTATATTGACCGTGATTTAGCCACTTTATAATTAGGAGAAAAACAATGTTATCGGAAAATGTAATTAACTTATTAAACGATCAAATGAATCTGGAATTTTATTCTTCCAATTTATATTTGCAAATGAGCGCATGGTGCGAAAAACAAGGCTTTAAAGGTGCGGCGCAGTTTTTATCCGCGCACGCGGCGGAAGAAATGCAGCATATGCGTAAATTGTTCACTTACCTGAACGAAACCGGCGCGCTGCCGGTAATCGGCGAAATTAAAGCGCCGCCGCATGATTTTTCATCGCTGAAACAGGTGATGGAACTGACATATCAGCATGAGAAATTAATCACCGGCAAAATTAATGAACTGGTGGGCAAAACCTTTGAAGAAAAAGATTTTTCCGCCTTTAATTTCCTGCAATGGTATGTGGCGGAACAGCATGAAGAAGAAAAATTATTCAGCGCCATTCTGGATAAACTGAATCTACTCGGCGATGACGGAAAAGGCCTGTTCTTGGTAGACAAAGATCTGGCCGGTTTAGCGACCGCCGGTTAATTGCGCTGAAATCAGCTTGGTATAACCCCAAACGCCGGAATAATTACCGGCGTTTTAGTTATCGGAAACCTGCTGATTTTCCACCGCACTTTGCGGCGGTTTTTCGTAATGACAGGTTTTATAAATAAACGCCGCCAGCAAAATACACAACATCAGCAAAATTTGCATCACACGCTTTTTGGTCAGTTTTTCCGCCGCCATTTCTTACATCCTTAACATATTTTTAACTATTTAAATCTTCTTAATTTTTCGATTTAATGCTATTATTTATTGAGTTAGATCAATTTTACCACGATTTCCTTTTTGCTTTATCACGTTATTGAGGATTAGATGAAAATTTTAGCCAGCGAACCTAAAATCGGGCGCCGGGTTCAATCCGGCGGTTGCGCGATTCACTGTCAAGATTGCAGTATCAGCCAGCTTTGTATTCCTTTTACCTTAAACGAACATGAATTGGATCAGCTTGATAATATTATCGAGCGTAAAAAACCGATCCAAAAAGCGCAAGTGTTATTTCAGGCCGGTGACGAATTAACCTCCCTGTATGCTATCCGTTCCGGCACAATTAAATCCTACACTATCAGCGAAACCGGCGAAGAACAAATCACCTCTTTCCATCTTCCAGGCGATCTGGTCGGTTTTGACGCCATTATCAATATGCAGCATCCCAGCTTTGCGCAGGCGCTGGAAACCGCGATGGTCTGCGAAATCCCTTTTGATATTTTAGACGATCTGTCCGGCAAAATGCCGAAATTACGCCAGCAAATCATGCGACTGATGAGCAATGAAATTAAAAGCGATCAGGAAATGATTCTGCTGCTGTCTAAAATGAATGCCGAAGAACGCCTTGCCGCATTTATTTATAATTTATCCCGCCGCTACTCCGCCCGGGGGTTTTCCGCCCGAGAATTCCGCTTAACCATGACCCGCGGCGATATCGGCAATTACCTTGGACTCACCGTTGAAACCATCAGCCGCCTGCTCGGGCGCTTCCAGAAAATCGGGATGTTATCGGTGCAGGGAAAATATATCACCATCAACAATATGGCGGAACTTTCCGAGCTGGCCGGCGCCACCAAATCGCGCATTCAGATGATCAGTTAATTCGGAAAAATTCCCCTCCGCGCCGATGCAATATTATTTGTTGCGTCGGCTCACTTTTTTCAAAAACTCTTCTTGTTATTTCAACGAATCTTTTCTATTCTATAGCCACTAGAGCATAGCATGGAGGTTGTTATGAAGTTTACAAATATTCTTGTCGTACTGAATCCTGAAAATGAAAAACAATATGCACTCGCCCGCGCGGTGCGTTTGGTTAAAGAGCAAAAAAGCGAAACAAAGGTAAAAATTACGACCTTTATGGCGGTTTACGATCTTTCTTATGAAATGTCCGCGCTGTTGTCCGCTGAAGAGCGTGAAAGCATGCACCGCGGCGTTATTGAACAACGGCATAAAGCGGTGCAGCCTTATCTGGAAAAATATGCCGATCCGGAGATCGAATTC
Source organism: Necropsobacter rosorum (assembly GCF_964241405.1). NCBI lineage: Bacteria > Pseudomonadati > Pseudomonadota > Gammaproteobacteria > Pasteurellales > Pasteurellaceae > Necropsobacter > Necropsobacter rosorum. Next base: position 61,556 of record NZ_CAXSXF010000002.1, on the reverse strand, counting down.
CATTCCACCGTGGTATGGAACAGCAACGAAGCGGAAGCCATCACGGCAGAAGTGGAGCGGCAACATTATGATTTAGTGGTGAAATACACACAGGAAGAAGAAAGCATTACCTCCCTGATTTTCACCCCGATGGACTGGCAGTTGCTGCGCAAATGTCCGGCGCCGATTATGATTGTTAAAGACGGCGACTGGAAACATCAGCGCCGTATTCTGGTTGCGGTCAACGTATCCGACGATGAAGACTACCACAGCATTTTCAATGACGAATTAGTCGCTTTAGGCATTGATCTGGCCGATATTTTAGAACGCGGCAACGTACATCTGGTCACCGCCTACCCGCCGACACCGATTAATATGGCCATTGATTTGCCGGAATTCAACACCGCCGAATATAACAACAGTATCCGCGGTCAGCATCTGATCAACATGAAAGCACTGCGCCAGCAATTCGGCATTGATGAAGATCACACGCATGTCCGTGAGGGCTTCCCGGAAGATGTCATTCCTGCCGTAGCGAAAGAAATCGGCGCGGAAATGGTGGTGCTGGGCACTATCGGACGAACCGGTCTGTCCGCCGCTTTTTTAGGCAACACCGCAGAACATGTGATCAGCAAGCTGAATTGTAACTTACTGGCGATTAAACCGAGCGAAAAAGAATGAATTCGCTGCGATAAACAGACAAAGTGCGGTCAAAAAAATAAAAATTTTTGACCGCACTTTTTTTGTTTACTATAGGCTATTTCGCCCGTTCAATCCATTGACCGTCGATATAATCCACCAGCCATTTCGTCGCCTTGCCGTTTTTTTCCGAGGTGACATATTGCCGTTTTTCTTTACGGCTGTAGCGAATAATCGCGGCGTTTCCTTCGCTGTCCTGTTGCGGCGCATCCGCCAGATAACGCAGTTTTTCCGGCAAACGGTCACGATATAATGCCAGCTCGGCGACTTTTGCCGGACGGGTTTCGCGTGATTTCGGGAAATTATGCGCCGACATAAAGACGCCGCTTGCACCGTCGCGCAAAACAAAATAAGCATCGGATTTTTCACATTTCAGTTCCGGGAAATGTACCGGCTCTTCTTTCGGCGGGGCGACATCGCCGTTTTTCAGAATTTTACGGGTGTTGTCACACTGGGTGCAAGCCATATATTTGCCGAAACGGCCGAGCTTTAAGTGCATGTCCGCGCCGCATTTGTCGCATTCCACAATCGGGCCGTCATAGCCTTTAATTTTGTATTCGCCCTGCTCCACCACATAGCCGTCACAATTCGGGTTATTGCCGCAAATATGCAGTTTGCGGTGGGCGTCGATAAGATAGCTGTCCATCGCCGTACCGCATTTCGGACAACGCTTCCGTTCCATTAATGCTTTGGTTTCCGAGGCGTCATCCAACACATTCAGCAATTCCGCTTCAGGAATCAGGTTAATGGTGGTTTTACAGCGTTCTTTCGGCGGCAGCGCATAACCCGAGCAACCTAAAAATACCCCGGTGCTGGCGGTGCGAATCGCCATTTTACGTCCGCAGGTCGGACAATCGATATCCGTCAGCACTAAGCTGTTCGGTTTCATGCCGCCCGCCTGTTCGTCCAGCTCCGCTTTGCTCAGTTGTTGCGAAAAATCGCGGAAGAAATGGTTCAGCTCCGCTTTCCATTCTTTTTTTCCTTTCGCGATCTGATCCAGCACATCTTCCATATTCGCGGTAAAATCATAATTCATCAGCTCGGCAAAGGATTGATCCAGACGGTCGGTGACAATTTCCCCCATTTTTTCCGCATAAAAACGACGGTTTTCCGTACGCACATAACCGCGCTCCTGAATGGTGGAAATAATGGACGCATAAGTGGAAGGCCGGCCGATACCGCGTTTTTCCAGCTCTTTAACCAATGCCGCTTCAGTAAAACGCGCCGGCGGTTTGGTAAAGTTTTGCTGCGCAATCACTTCGTTTAACGCCAGCGTATCCCCCACGCGCACATCCGGCAGTACCTGATCTTCCGCGCTTTTACCCATTTGCGGCAGCACTTTGGTCCAGCCGTCAAAACGCAGAATCCGCCCTTTGGCTTTCAGCACATAATCGCCCGCCGAAACCGTCAGAGTGGTACTGTCATATTGCGCCGCCGGCATTTGGCAGGCGACGAACTGACGCCAGATCAAATCATACAAACGCACCGCGTCTTTATCCATGCCGTTCAGATCGTCCGCGTTGATATTGACATCGGACGGGCGAATGGCTTCGTGCGCTTCCTGTGCATTATCTTTGCTGGAATAAAAATTCGGTTTTGCCGGTAAATACGGCTGACCGAAATGTTTGCCGATATAATCGCGCGCCATGCCTAACGCATCCTGACTCAAATTGGTGCTGTCGGTACGCATATAAGTGATATAGCCCGCTTCATATAACCGCTGTGCCAGCATCATGGTTTTCTTCACCCCGAAACCCAGCCGGGTGCTGGCCGTTTGCTGTAGCGTAGAGGTAATAAAAGGCGCACGCGGTTTGGAACCGGTAGGTTTGGTGTCCAGATCCGTGACCCGGTAAGCGGATTGTTGTAAAAAATCCACCGCACTTTTCGCCTGTTGCGCATTTTTCGGTTCGAATTTCTTCCCTTCAAACTCCGTCACATCAAGGCGAATCGTCGCCTGCTGCGCGGTGTCGGCCAACACATCCACTTCCCAGTATTCCTGCGGTTTAAACGCTTTGATTTCACGCTCCCGCTCCACCAGCAGTTTCACCGCCACCGACTGTACACGACCGGCGGATAATCCGCGCGCCACTTTTTTCCATAATAACGGCGATACCATAAATCCCACAACCCGATCGAGAAAACGCCGCGTCTGCTGCGCATTCACCCGATCCAGATTCAGGTGTTCCGGTTTGTCAAACGCCTGTTTAATGGCATTTTTAGTGATTTCATTAAATACCACGCGGCTAAAGCGCGCCTCATCACCGCCGATAACCTCACGCAAATGCCAGGCAATCGCCTCCCCTTCTCTATCCAAATCGGTCGCCAGATAAATATGATCCGCTTTTTTGGCCAGCGATTTTAACTCGGACACCACCTTTTCCTTGCCCGGGAGAATCTGATAATTCGCCGCCCAGTCATGATAAGGGTCGATGCCCATCCGTTTGACCAGCGCATTACGTTCTTTTTCCTGCTTGATTTTCTGTTTTTCCTGCGCGCTTAATCCTTTGGTAGAAACCGGTTTGGCTTTTTCGCCGTTGCTGCTGCCGACGGTGGGTAAATCGCGGATATGCCCGACGCTGGATTTCACTACATAATCACTCCCTAAATATTTATTAATGGTTTTCGCCTTTGCCGGCGACTCCACAATAACCAAGGATTTACTCATCTTTTATTTACCTAATTTGTTTTATTTTGTGTAAAATTGCCGATATATTGCTGACTATCTGTGGTTAGGTCAACCATTTTTTAAAAAAAGACATATAAAAGGCATATAAATGGACAAACTGAATGCAATTTCCGTATTCTGCAAAGTGATTGAAATGCAAAGTTTTACCCAGGCCGCGGCGCAACAAAATATGTCCGTCGCCATGGCGAGCAAACTGGTTTCCCAACTGGAAGAACAGCTCAAAACCCGTTTACTGCAACGCACGACCCGCAAAATCGTACCGACAGAAGCCGGCCTGATGTATTACCGACGCTGTCAGCCCATTTTGGCCGAGCTGGAAGATGCGGAAGCCAGTATCAGCAATCTAGCCACCACTTTGCAGGGCAATCTGACCATTTCCATCCCGCGCGATTTCGGTTTGCGTTTTATCGCCCCGAATCTGCCGTCATTTATCAAAGCGCATCCGAATCTGCATATGGAAATTGAATTTAACGACCGCATGGTCGATTTAGTCTCCGAAGGATTTGATCTCGCCCTGCGTATCGGCTATCTGCAGGACAGTTCGCTGGTGGCAAAAAAAATCGCCACCGCCACCATGCACTTTGTGGCCTCGCCGGACTATCTGGCGCAGCACGGTATCCCGCAAACCCCGCAGGATCTGGAATGCCATGACTGTTTGCTGTATAAAGCGACCGGCAACCAGATTTACTGGGAGTTTACCGACGGAAACCGCATCCAGCGGATAAAAATGCGCTCCAAACTGATTTGTAATAACGGATTAACCCTCGCCGAACTGGCGAAATCAGGGCTGGGAATTATCAATTCACCGCGTTTTTTTATCGAGCAAGAATTACAATCCGGCCAGCTGGTCGAAATTCTGTCCGACTACCGCCAGCAACAGTTGGATCTGCATATCGTTTATCCGCACCGCCGTCATCTGGCCGCCAAAGTCAGAGCGTTTATTGACTTTATCAGCGGATTGCCTCTCTGCGCCGATCAATAAACCGACGGCGCAATCCAGCGAAAGTGCGGTCAAAACCACCGCACTTTCCGCTTTCGCAGCCTCACAGGCGAAAGCCTGATCGCGTTATTTTTCCCAGCTTTGCCAAATCGGCGTGCACTCGGCAGGCAATTGTAATGATCTGCCCAGATCCACCCAGCTACAGGGATAATGAAAATCCGAGCCGACGGAACTTTGCAGGCCATATTCCGTTGCCCAACGAGCCAATAACTGACGTTGATCGTCACGCTGTCCGCATCCCGCCGTTTCTATGCCATCGCCGCCCCATTGTTTGAACTCGGCAATTAATTTTTTAATCCATTTGGCCGTTAAAGTATAACGCAGCGGATGAGCCAGCACTGCCAGCCCGCCGGCCTGATGAATCACCGTAACGGCCTCCGGAATACTGGCCCATTGCGCCTTCACATAGGCGGATTTGCCTTGGCCGAGATAACGTTTAAATGCCTGTCCCTCATTAGCCACTTTACCGATTTGCACCAGATAACGGGCATAATGAGCGCGGGTTACCTCCCCGTCGGTGAGTTTTTGTGCCTGCGCAAACGCATCAGCCACACCGGCTTTCGCCAGTTTATTACCGATCTCAACGGCTCGCTGATAGCGTTTCTCCGCCTGTTCGGCCAAAAGTGCGGTCATTTTTGCATGGGTTTCATCAAAATGCAGCCCGACAATATGAATCACCCGGTTTTCCCAAACGGTGGAAATCTCAACCCCACTGATTAATTCCAGCCCCGATAAAGCCGCCTGCGCACGCGCCGGCGCCAATCCCGCCGTGGTATCGTGATCCGTCAACGCCAATACCGCCACGCCCTGCTCGACTGCCCGCAACACTACCTGCCTCGGCGTCAACACCCCGTCCGACGCGTTACTGTGACAATGCAAATCATAAATTCTCGCCATTTATACTCTCTGAAAATTAAAGTGCGGTTGGTTTATTGCAAATTTCTAATAATTTTTCACTCGCCATTCTTTATACAATATTTTAACAATTGGTTCAAATGGCTTTAGGCAGGATTTTACTATCGTTAATAGCAGCCGAACATACCAGTGCGGCTGCTAAATTTCACACAAAACTTAACATGTTGCCATGGATAAATATTTTTGCATTTCTTCTGGCGGAACCATACCGCCCCCGGTAGCCCACACAAGGTGCGTCGCCCGTGCTAATTGAGAAGCGGAAAATTCCTGCAGATATTCATTTTCCTGGATACGAATCGCGCCGACCATACCCGCCAATGCTGAGGGTTCAAGCTGAATCTGCTCAGTTTGATTTAATAATGCCAATAAGTCATACATTTCCTGATCACTAAGCGTATAAAAGGCATCTAAAAGCCGCTCCATCGCCCGACCGACAAAACCGGAAGCGCGTCCTACGGCTAACCCATCTGCCGCAGTAATATTGTCGATACCGATATCCTGCACCGAAATCGCATCGTGCAAATCAGTATAGACCCCTAATAACATGCAAGGCGAATGTGTCGGTTCAGCAAAAATACAATGAACGTTATCACCAAATGCCAGTTTTAAGCCAAAAGCGACACCGCCCGGACCGCCGCCAACGCCGCAAGGCAAATAAACAAAAAGCGGATGTTCCTTGTCAACGACAATACCCTGTTGATTAAATTGCTGTTTTAAACGTTCACCGGCGACGGCATAACCTAAAAATAATGTTTTTGAGTTTTCATCATCAATAAAGAAACAGTTAGGATCCGATTCCGCAGCTTTACGCCCCTGCGCTACTGCGATGCCATAATCCTGCTTATATTCCACCACATTGACCCCTTGTGAGCGCAATTTTTGTTTTTTCCATTCCCGCGCATCTGCCGACATATGCACGCTGACATTAAAGCCTAACTTCGCACTCATTATTCCGATAGACAGTCCTAAATTACCGGTTGAACCAACCGCAATACGATACTGACTGAAAAATTGTTTAAATGCCGGACTGTACAATTTACCGTAATCATCCGTTTCTTTTAATAAACCCTTTTCAAGTGCCAATTTTTCAGCGTGAGCCAACACCTCATAAATCCCGCCACGGGCTTTTATTGAGCCTGAAATAGGCAAATGGCTGTCTTTTTTCAATAATAATTGCCCACCGATTTTTTTACCGTAACGTTGTTCCAGTGCCTTTTTCATTATAGGAATGGCCACCAATTCAGACTCTAAAATGCCTTGTGTTTTTTGTGTTTCGGGAAATGCCCGACATAAATAAGGTGCAAAACGCATTAAGCGAGCCGCCGCCTCCGTTACATCGCTTTGTCCTAATCCTACATAAGGCAGACCTTGTGCAAGAGAACTGCGTTTTGGATTAAACCATGTCACCTGGTCTAACTTAATTAAATTTTCAATTAACGGATATTGTTGTTTAAGTTGTTGAATATTCATATTCCACCTCGTCGCTGAAAGCGTTAAATAATGTAAGAAAGTAAAAATGTACAGCCCAATGCAAAGATCGATGCAATGAAAGTTGCACTGGTATAGTATTTAAAGATTTCATTCATGCTTGCCCCGCAGTATTGTTTTACCAGCCAGAATAAGGAGTCTGTCACAATAGTACAGCCAATTGCACCGGAACCTATCGCCAAGGTAATAATTTCAGGACTGATTTGCGGATAGCTGACCAATAACGGCGAAACAATCGCCGTTGCGCCCATCATCGCTACGGTTGCAGATCCCACGGCGGCATGAAGAATAATTGCCACCAACCAAGCTAATAAAATCGGATGTGTGTCTAAATTTGATAAAATAGTCGCCAAACCTTCACTCAATCCGCTGGCTTTTAAAATCCCGTTAAACGCACCTCCGGCACCAATAATCAATAAAATATTGGCAATCGATGCAAAACAACTTTCAGTCTGAGTAAGCAGTTCCGACATTTTGACCTGACGACGTAAGCCTAATATATAGTACGCCACAAATGCACTGATAAACATCGCCGGAATAGGGTTCCCAACAAATTCCAGGGCATTATAAAGTGCGGTGTTTTTTTCCATATTTAATTCCGCCACGGTTTTCATCAACATTAAGGCTATCGGTAATAAAATCGTAAATAAGGTTGATGATAAAGCAGGTAATTCACGTTCATCACGAATTTTTAAATCAGAAAATTCGTTCGGTACAGGTTTGAAGGGGACGCGATTTTTGCATAAACGTAAAAACAGCGGGCCTCCTAATAAAGCACCAAACAAGCCAATTAACAAACCATATACAATCACTTTTCCCATATCCGCACCTAACGCATTCGTTACATACAGTGCAGCCGGATGCGGCGGAACAATACAATGTACGGCCATGAGTGCGGTACATAACGGAATCGCAAGATTTAATAAGGATGTTTTTGTTCTTTTAGCAATAGAAAACGCTAATGGGATAAGCAGCACAACGCCGACCTCCACAAACAGCGTAATACCGCAAATTAAGCCGACTAATACCATAATCACATCGGGTGATAACCAACGATTTTTTTGTAACGCAATACCGATTTTTTCTGCTCCGCCCGACACTTCAATCATTTTGCCTAAAACCGTCCCCAGAGCAATAATAGTGGCAAGAAACCCTAACGTACCGCCGGTACCGTTTTCAATAGCATCAACCATAGCTAAGGGCGACATTCCCATTAAACCACCGACATAAAAACCGGATAATAATAATGCAAAAAACGGATGTAATTTAAATTTAACGATACTCACAATAATAAGCACAATACTCGTAATAAGAACGGCGATGAGCCAAAATTGAGTGTCCATAATAGCCTCCTGTTGCAACGCAATTTATCGGAAACCCGATGAAATTTTCATGAACATTAAACGTTATCGACAACCCGCTGACAAATGATTAATATCTTCGCATTAAGTGAATTTAATTAACTCAAAAGTGTGATTTTTATCCCAATTTTGCTTATTATTGGCTCACTGCATAACAATAACTAATTCAAACGGACGGAATATGTATAGTATCGAAAGAAATCTAGTGAAGAATAGACGCCTGGATCGCTATCAATTTGCTAAATTACATACCTTTGAAACCTGCGCACGCCATCTATCCTTTGCTATCGCAGCAGAAGAGTTATGTATTACGCCAAGTGCCGTCAGCCATCAAATAAGCAGGCTTGAACATGAATTGGGATTTCAACTGTTCAAACGTTATCACCGCAGAATTGAACTCACCTACGAAGGTAAAAAGCTCTTTCACACTTTGCAACAATCCTTTGATATGTTAAATAAAGAAATTTTCGATATTCGTCATCAAGAAATCAGCGGTGAATTAATTATTTATGCCCGTCCTTCGCTTGCTCAGAGTTGGCTTGTCCCTCAATTGGCGGGGTTTGCACAGAAATACCCTTATATTACGCTCAATATGTTAACCGGTAATGAAACGATTAATTTTGAGCGTTATAAAGTCGATTTAGCGATCTATTACGACGATCTTTATGATGAAAAATTACACCACTACAAACTTATGTCTGAAAGCATTATCCCCGTTTGCAGTCCTGATTATGCTCAAAAGTATTCTCTCCATCAAAATACTGATAGTCTGAAAAAATGTACATTACTGCACGACGGGCAAGCATGGAGCAATCATTCGGACTTTGAAGAATGGCAAAGCTGGTTCGAATATTTTCAATTGCCTTTCAAGGTGACTGATATTCCAAGCATGATGTTCGATCGCTCTGATCTCGCCTTAACCGCGGCAATACACCACATGGGTATTGCGATGGGAAGAAAACATTTAATTGAACCCTATCTTCCCACTCATCAGTTAATCATGCCGTTCCCACAATTAGAAAAGCGCTGTCAGCAATGTTACTATATTGTCACGCCTTATATGAACAGCCCTAAAATTAATGCCTTCATCACATGGCTAAAAAACACGTCATCGTTTATAAATTGACTTATTTTCTCTGTTGAATTAAAAAACAAAACCCCCATAACACCATCCGGTCTTATGGGGATATTAAATGATGATATATCAAAAAGTGGCGTTTGCACTTGGCACAACAATTCTATTTGATCGCTAAAACCAACTCTTTTATCAGGGCCGGGCCGTGGTAGATCAGGCCGGAATAGACTTGTAATAATTCTGCGCCGGCGTTGATTTTTTCCTGTGCGTTCTGTACGCCGTCAATACCGCCGCTGCCGATAATCGGGATGTCGCCTTTAAGTTCCTGATATAAGCGCGCGATGATTGCCGTGCTTTTATGTTGCAGCGGTTTTCCGCTCAGGCCGCCGCTTTGTTCGGCATTTTTCAAACCGGAGACGGTATCACGGGAAACGGTGGTATTGGTGGCGATCACACCGTCGATGGCATGGCGCCGTAGACTGTCGGCGATTTGCACTAATTCCGCTTCGTTTAAATCCGGTGCGATTTTAACCGCAATCGGGACATATTTATTATATTGCTCCGCCAGAATCTTCTGCCGGGCTTTAAGGCTTTGCAGCAAATCCTCAAAGGCGTCGCCGTATTGCAAGCGGCGCAGATCCGGCGTATTCGGCGAGGAAATATTGACCGTAATATATCCGGCGTAATTGTAGGCTTTATTCAGGCAATAAATATAATCGTCTTTGCCGTTTTCGATCGGGGTCGCTTTATTTTTGCCGATATTGATCCCGATCACGCCGCGATATTTGGCGCTTTTGACGTTTTCCACCACATAATCGATACCTTTGTTATTAAACCCGTTACGGTTGATAATGCCTTCCGCATCAGGCAAACGAAACTGGCGCGGCTTCGGGTTTCCGTCCTGTGCCAACGGCGTGACCGTACCGACTTCAATAAACCCGAATCCCATCGCACCGAAACCGTCGATCGCTTCCGCGTTTTTATCGGCGCCCGCGGCTAAACCGATAGGATTGCTGAACCGAACGCCCATCACCGTTTTTTCGTTTCCTTTCGGACAGGCCAAAGCCGCTTTAAGCAAGGGTTTTAACGGTGAATTGCCGGCGATTTTCAGCAACTGAATGGTTAAATCATGGGCATTTTCCGCATCCAGGGAAAAAATCGCTTTTCTGATTAATGAATACATGGTTGTTTGTCTCTCGTAGGATAATAAGGGCGAACATCACGTCCGCCGCAATATGCCATTGTAAAGTGCGGTCGATTTTCGCACACTTTTCGGGAAGAATATCCTCAGCGCCGCTGACGGATTATCGCAGCGCTTTTTCTATTTTCTCATATAAATCTTTAGACAGATTTTCCACTTCGCTTAACCGTTCCAATGCCCGTTTCATCAGAGTCTGCCGTTGCGCGTCATAGCGCGCGAAACGAATCAGCGGTTCCACCAGACGCGAAGCCACCTGCGGATTTTTTTCATTCAGGCGGATCAGAATATCGGTTAAAAAGCGATAACCCGAACCGTCGGTGGCATGAAACGCTTTCAGATTCTGAGCGACAAAGCTGCCGATCAGCGCGCGTACCCGGTTAGGATTGTTAAAATTAAAACTCGGATGATCCATCAGCTGCACGACATGGGATAAGTTATGTTCGTCGGGGCGGGTCGCCTGTAATGCGAACCATTTATCCATAACCAACCCGTCCTGCTGCCATTTTTGCTCAAAATCGGCCAGCAAATTATCCCGACAGCCCAGCTGTGCCTGAGTGGCGGCGTTCAGCGCTGCGAGGCAATCGGTCATATTATCGGCATACGAATAATGTTTATGCACCAGATTATTGCCCACCGAAGTGTAAGCCAGATAATTCAGGCACAGATTCCGCAGCCCGCGCAAGGCAATATCCTGCTGCTCGACGCGATAATCTTCCAGCCGAATCTGATTGTAGGTTCTCAGCAACAATTCTTTCAGATTATCCGCGATGGTACGCTGCATAAAATCGCGTACCGCGCTGATACCGTCCGGATCGATCACTTTAAACAATTCGGCGAATTCCGTTTCTTTCGGCAGGGTTAAAATCAGACAGGTCAACGCCGGATTAGTCTGATACTGCGCCAGAACCTGATAAAGTGCGGTTAAAATTTCCGCTGAAAAATCCAGTGCCTCACCTTGCTGATAGCAGGATAAGTTACGACGTAACTCCGCATTGAACAGCATTTGTACCGCATCCCAGCGCACAAAATCATTTTTCGCAAATTTCAGCAAGGTAATCAGCTGCTTGGTACTATAATCATAATCCAGTTTTACCGGCGCGGAAAAATCGCATAATAACGCCGGCACCGGACGGGTATAAATATTGTGGAATTCAAAGGTCTGATCTTTATGCACCACATCCAGCACATCGCTGACCACCTGTCCGTCGTGCTGTAGCGTCTGGGCAATGCCGGTTTCATCATATAATGCGATTTTCAGCGGAATATGCAGATTCACTTTATCCATTTGATCCGCGGTCGGCGGTGTCATTTGCGAAACGTGCAAACGATAAATGTGCTGTTTTTCATCATAACTGTCACTCACCGTCAGCTCCGGCGTGCCGGACTGGCTGTACCAGCGCCGGAATTGGGTTAAATCCACGCCGGAAGCCCGTTCCATGGCTGAGACGAAATCTTCGCAGGTGGCGGCCTTGCCGTCATTTTCCGCAATATACCGTTTCATCCCCGCCTGAAAGCCTTTTTCCCCCAGCAAGGTATGCATCATCCGAATCACTTCCGCCCCTTTTTCATAGACCGTCATGGTATAGAAATTATTCATTTCGATCACTTTTTCCGGCCGGATCGGATGGGACATCGGGCCGGCGTCTTCGGCGAACTGTGCAGTGCGTAAAAATTTCACGTTATTAATCCGGTTAACCGCTCTTGAACCGGTATCGGAAGAAAATTCCTGATCGCGGAACACGGTCAGCCCTTCTTTCAGGCTTAACTGAAACCAGTCACGGCAAGTGACCCGGTTTCCCGTCCAGTTATGGAAATATTCGTGTGCGATAACGCTTTCGATCGCCAGATAATCATCATCCGTCGCGGTTTGCGGATTCGCCAGCACATATTTGGCATTGAAAATATTCAATCCTTTATTTTCCATTGCGCCCATGTTGAAGAAATCCACCGCCACGATCATATAAATATCCAAATCATATTCCAGATCAAAGCGCTGCTCGTCCCATTTCATCGCCTTTTTCAGGCTCTGCATCGCCCAGCCGGCACGGTTCAGATTACCGCGATCCACATAAAGCTCCAGCGCCACTTCCCGGCCGCTTTTCGTGATAAAACGGTCTTGCAATAAATCGAAATCGCCCGCCACCAGTGCGAACAGGTAACTGGGTTTAGGGAAAGGATCATGCCATTCCACCCAATGCCGCCCGTCTTCGGTTTCGCCGCCGTCCACCCGGTTGCCGTTGGACAGCAGATAAGGATATTGCTTTTTGTCGGCGGTGATTCTGGTGGTATAACGCGCCAATACATCCGGTCGATCCAGCATATAGGTGATTTGACGGAATCCCTCCGCTTCGCATTGGGTACACAGCGCCTCGCCCGACTGGTACAGCCCTTGCAGCGAGGTGTTTTCCGCCGGCACCAGATTGGTGATGACTTCCAGTTCGAATTTTTCCGCGTCAATCGCGCTTAAATTCAACACCAGACTTTCGCTGTTTTGTTGGTAATCTTTAAAGGTTTTGCCGTTTAAGCGAACCGACGCAAACTGAAAACCATGCCCGTCCAAACGCAATGTCTCGGCATTCGGGCTTAAACGTTGGTATCGGCTGGTCGCGGTGACGACGGTTTTTTGCGGGTCAAGTTGGAAATCAAGAAAAATATCGGTAACGGTAAAATCGGGGGTTTTATAATCTTTTCTGTATTTAGCTTTAGCGAGCATAATCACGACCTAATACGACCTGAAATAGAATGGAAAAATTGCCGTTAGGATATGATTTTTAGCCCTAAGTTGCAAGTGAGATTTCGTTTGTCCGCCCCTGTATTTCCTGGCGTTTTTTGCTTAAAAAACAAAAGTGCGGTGGAAAATTCGACTGTTTTGTCACACCGCTTAACACCGGAAATCCCCTTTGGGTTTATGGCAATGCGGTTATGTCATGTTAAATCTAAAAAGGAAAGTGCGGCGAGCGTTGGCCTGTAATGGCAAAAAACCGCTCAAATTTCACCGCACTTTCCCCATGCAGATCAAGCGTTAAAACTCATCGAAATATTGCTGAATTACCGTTGGGTCTTTGGTTTTCGTAAGCGCCAGTTGCAGTAATACGCGCGCTTTTTGCGGGTTGAGCGTGCCGGAGGCGCTGAAGCCGTAGCGGCTGTCGTCCACTTCCGCATCACGGGTGGTGTAGCCTGTCGGTACGCGGGAAGAACGCACGACGGCAACGCCGTCTTTGGCCGCCTGCGCCAGCAACTCCAGATTCGCCGCATTGACATTGCCATTACCCACACCGGCGGCGACAATGCCTTGATAACCCGCCTGCAGTAAGGATTGCAACGGTTCTGTAGGCATATTGGAATAAGCGTAAATAATGCCGACTTTCGGTAACGCGTCGAGATTGTCCACATTAAACGGAGTATTGACGGTATGTTTGCTTTCCGGCGAACGTTCGTAATCCACTTTGCTGTTATGGATATAACCTAGCGCACCGAAATTCGGTGAGGAAAAGGTCTGTACCGCCGTGGTGCTGGTTTTGGTGACATCCCTTGCACCCAGTACCGCACCGTTCATCGCTACCAGCACGCCGCGGCCGGCCGATTTTTTATCTCCCGCCACCACAACGGCATTATATAAATTCAACGGCCCGTCGGCGCTTTTTTCCGTGGCCGGGCGCATTGCCCCCACCAACACCACCGGTTTTTCGCATTTAACCGTCATATCCAGAAAATACGCGGTTTCTTCCATGGTATCGGTGCCGTGCGTGATTACAAAACCGTCGGTGTCTTTACATTGCCGATTAATGGTTTTCACCAGTTTCAACCACACCGCATCGCTCATATCCTGAGAGCCGATTTTCACCACCTGCTCCCCTTTGATCTCTGCAATATCTTTAATTTCCGGTACCGCCTCGATTAAGGTATCGACGGTCAACTGCCCGGCCTGATATTCGGAACCAACCGCACTTTTGCCGCTGCCGGCAATGGTACCGCCGGTGGCCAGAATGGTAATATTCGGCAAAGATGCCGCATAAGCACTTGACATCCCCAGTCCGCACAGCGCTAATAACGCTAATTTTTTCAGTTTCATATAAGACTCCTACTGTCGTTTTATTCATATTGTTGTTATCAAACCTGCGTATTATCCCCTCAAGCCGAGCCGAAACAAAAATAAGAAATGTCATTTTTGTGATCCCTTTCATAGAAATTCAAACCGAAAGCGGATAATTAATCCAAATAAACTCATCGCCCGGCGCAAAGGGCGGGCGCAACCGTTTGCTTAAATCCCGCTTTATGCTATGCTAGCGCGGTTTTTTAGTGACAGGGAAAATCTATGACAACACCACAAATTGCCATTGTAATGGGTTCAAAAAGCGATTGGGCGACCATGCAGGAAGCGGCCGCGATGCTGGATAAACTAATGCTGCCTTATCATGTCGAAATCGTCTCGGCGCATCGCACACCGGATAAGTTATTTCAGTTTGCCGAAACGGCGGCGCAAAACGGCTATAAAGTGATTATCGCCGGCGCGGGCGGAGCGGCGCATTTGCCTGGCATGATCGCGGCGAAAACCATTGTGCCGGTGCTGGGCGTGCCGGTGAAAAGTGCTATGTTAAGCGGTGTGGACAGCTTATATTCGATCGTGCAGATGCCGAAAGGCATTCCGGTCGGCACCTTGGCCATCGGCCCGGCAGGCGCCGCCAATGCCGGTTTACTGGCCGCGCAGATACTTGCCGCGTTTGATCACGATATTGCACGGCGGCTTAACGCATTCCGCGCCGAGCAAACCGCGGCGGTATTGGACAATCCTGATCCGAGAGCCTGATGTTACCTTAACGATCACCGATAGCCGTCCCCATAACCGCACCGAGGTCGGAAAAGTGCGGTTAAAATTCATCCTGTTTTTCTCTTTAATCTGGTCTGAAAAGGAGCGTTTATGGAATTCGAAACACGTTGTTTACATGCCGGTTATACGCCGAAAAGCGGCGAACCCCGCGTAACGCCGATTGTGCAAAGCACCACTTATACTTACGACAGCGCGCAAGATATCGGCGAGTTATTCGATTTGAAAAAAGCGGGCTATTTTTATACCCGCCTTGCCAATCCCACCACCAATGCGGCGGAAGAAAAACTGGCCGCACTGGAAGGCGGCGTCGGGGCGCTGTGTACGGCATCGGGACAGGCGGCAAGTTGCTATGCGCTGCTGAACGTGCTGGAAGCCGGCGATCATTTTATTTCCGCTTCCTCAATTTACGGCGGTACTTATAATCTGTTCGCTCACAGTTTGAAGAAAATGGGCATTGCCGTCACCTTTGTCGATCAAAATCTGTCGCTGGAGGAGCTGGAAAAAGCGATTCGACCGAATACCAAAGCGGTGTTCGGCGAAACGATCGCCAATCCCGAACTGCGGGTGCTGGATATTGAAAAATTCGCCCGGCTGGCGCACAAAGCGCAATCACCGTTAATTATTGATAACACCTTTGCCACGCCATATTTCTGCCGCCCTTTTGAATTCGGCGCCAATATTGTGGTTCACAGCACCACAAAATATCTGGACGGTCATGCCGTTGCGCTCGGCGGTGTGGTGATCGACGGCGGTAATTTTGACTGGCATAACGGCCGCTATCCGCAATTCACTCAGCCGGATGAAACCTATCACGGCCTGATTTATACCGAAACGTTCGGTGCCGCCGCCTATATCGTGAAAGCGCGGGTGCAGCTTATGCGGGATTTAGGCGCCGCACCGGCACCGCAAAACAGTTTTCTGCTGAATCTCGGTCTGGAGACATTACCGCTGCGTATGCAGGCGCATTACCACAATGCGCTGGCCGTTGCCGGCTATCTGGAATCTCATCCGCTGGTTCAGGCGGTGAATTATCCCGCCCTGAAAAGTTCGCCGGATTACGCCCTGCAACAGAAATATGTACCGAACGGCTTGTGCGGGGTCATTTCGTTTGAGATCAAAGGCGGGAAACAAGCGGCGACCCGCTGGCTGGACGCGCTGAAGATGATTTCGCGCGAAGTGCATGTGGCGGATATCCGCACCTGCGCTCTGCACCCGGCGAGTTCGACCCATCGCCAGCTCAGTGATGACGCCCTTGCGGCGGCGCATATTTCACCGGGATTAATTCGCCTGTCCTGCGGGATCGAAAATAAAAAAGATATTCTGGCGGATTTACAGCAGGCATTCGAGCAGCTTGCCGAATAACCCCCAAAAACAAACCGGCGCAGACAATACGCCGGTTTTTCCCCTGCAACGATGAGTAAAATGCGCCTAAAAGTGCGGTCAGTTTTGCTGCCATTTTTTTAATGCGTCATTATCGCTTTTCCGCTGTTCAATCCAGCGTTCGCCTTTATCCGTGCGTTCTTTTTTCCAGAACGGCGCGTTGCTTTTCAGATAATCCATAATAAATTCATTGGCGTGATACGCGTCACCGCGATGTGCGGCGCTGACCCCGACCAGAACGATTTCATCCCCGGTGTGCAACAAGCCTACGCGGTGAATTACCGAGACGCGTTGAATCGCCCAGCGCCGCTTTGCCCGGGCGACAATATCCCTCAGCGCCTTTTCCGTCATTGCCGGATAATGTTCGAGGTATAAGGTTGATACCGGATCGCCTAAATTCAGATCACGCACTTTGCCCACAAACACCACCGCCGCACCCACCGAATCCGGTGCCGCAAGCCATTGATAGACGGCATTCTGATCAAACGGCTGTGGCTGCACGGCAATTTGAACATCGTGCATATTAACCTCCGGTAACCGGCGGGAAAAAAGCGATTTCATCGCCGGATTTCACCGCACTTTCCAGCGGCGACAGGGTTTGATTAATCGCCACCAATAATTTGTCTTTCCGTAACGCCAGCGCCCAGCGCTCGCCCCGTGCCGCCAGCGCGCAACGCAATGCCTCTGCGCTGGCAAATTCCGCATCGAGCGTCAATTCGTCTACGCCGACAAGCTCTCTGGTCTGGGCAAAAAATAATACTTTTAACATTTGTGTTTCCGTTTTTTACTTTGCAATAAAATGTCCCGATTTGCCACCGCACTTTTCCAACAGGCGGATATGCTCGATCACCATATCTTTCTGTACGGCCTTGCACATATCGTAAATGGTCAGCGCCGCGACGGAGGCGGCGGTCAGCGCCTCCATTTCCACACCGGTTTTTCCGCTTAACTTGCAGACACTTTCAATCCGAACCTGATTGCTGCCCGGTAGTGCGCAGAGTGTCACTTCCACTTTGGACAGCAACAACGGATGGCACAGCGGTATAAGCTCCCAAGTGCGTTTTGCCGCCTGAATCCCGGCGATACGCGCTGTGGCGAACACATCACCTTTATGATGCTGCCCGGCCATAATCATTTGCAGCGTTTCCCGTGACATTGTCACCAGCGCTTCTGCGCGCGCTTCCCGCACCGTGTCCTGTTTGCCCGATACGTCCACCATATTGGCTTCGCCGTTGCGGTTAATATGTGTCAATTGCGTCATTGTGTTTCCTTTTGTCAGCCACCGATACTGGCCAGATGATTTCTCACCCCGCTGTCGCCCTGATGTAAAAAATGATGCTCGCGTTTTCCCTGTAAAGCGGCAAAAACTCTTGCCTGCAATAAGGTCTGTTGTTCATCCGCTTGCAGTAAATCGCGCAAATCAATGCCTTCCTCGCCGAACAGGCATAAATGCAGCTTGCCTTTGGCGGAAATGCGCAGCCGGTTGCAGCTGGCGCAGAAATTTTTTTCATAAGGCATAATCAGACCGATTTCGCCCTTATAGTCAGGATGACGAAACACCTTGGCGGGGCCGTCCAACAGGGATTTCTGCTGCAATTGCCAGCCGTCGCGGCGTAATTGTTCGGCCAACACCTGCCCGGAGAGGTGATGCTGATGAAAGAAATTATCCATATCGCCGGTCTGCATTAATTCGATAAAACGCATTTGGATCGGCTTATCTTTAATCCAGGCCAGAAACGCGTTGAATTCCGGTGCGTTCATGCCTTTCATCAACACGGAATTGACCTTGATTTTCTGATAGCCCGCCTCAAACGCCTGTTCAATACCGCGCATTACCGCTGCGAATTTATTGACGCCGGTAATGGCATGAAACATTTTCGGGTCAAGACTGTCCACGCTGACGTTGATGGAGGTAATCCCTGCCGCTTTCCAGTGCGCGACGTCTTTTGCCATACGGTAGCCGTTGGTCGTCAGCGCGATATGCTGAATCGCCGGATGTTGCCGAATCGCCTCGACAATTTCCGGAAAATCTTTGCGCAACGTCGGCTCACCGCCGGTAATGCGCACTTTGCGCATGCCTAATTCGCCGAATGCGCGGACGATACGCCGGATTTCCGGCACACTGAGGAAACGGGGTTTAGTCGGTTCGGGCTGATAACCGTCGGGCAGGCAATAATTGCAACGGAAATTGCAGACATCCGTAACGGATAGCCGCAAATAATAATATTCACGTCGGAACGGATCGACCAAACGACCGCCGCCGACCTGCTTAATCGGAATGGTTTGTTGCATTGGACACCTTTCTAAAATACGAGAGGACAAGCCGTTTCCAGCATTATCCCTGAGCAACCTGCCGGCTGCTGGCATTGCCGCCTTATTTCCAGCTACTGAAAACTTAGGCTGACAAGCTCGGAGTTATGCGATAAATTTGTTTCAAATTGTAAACTGTCCGGCTATTCTAATACAGAGTGAACGCCTGATCCAGTCGGCAAAATAAAAATCCGTTAAAAATCAATTATATATTTTATTATATAACGAATATTTTTCACAAATCCGCACCGTTCGCCGCGCTCGGCTTTACTTATTCTGCGATGTTTGGAATACTAGCCGCCGAAAACCGACATAATTTAACGAAAACCTGCGCATAAACGGCATGACCCCGCAAGCCATGCCGTTAAAGGAAAAAGCATGACTGACTTAATACGCCACAGCCGCCATGAAAATTTAGATGAGATCAAACATATTGCCGCGATCGGCGGCGGACACGGTCTCGGTCGCGTCATGTCGGCGCTGAGTTTTATGCAGGAACGGCTGACAGGCATTGTCACCACCACCGACAACGGCGGCTCCACCGGACGCATCCGCACCGAACAGGGCGGTATTGCCTGGGGCGATTTGCGTAACTGCCTGAACCAGATCATTACCGAACCCAGCACCGCCTCTTCGTTGTTTGAATACCGTTTTTCCGGCAGCGGCGCACTTGCCGGGCATAATCTGGGCAATCTGATGCTGAAAGCGCTGGAAAATATGCATATCCGGCCGACGGAAGGGGTGAATCTGATTCGTGATTTGCTGCGGGTGAAATCCTTTATCGTGCCGATGTCGGAAAGCCCGGTGCATTTGGCGGCAACGCTGCATTCCGGTTCAAGCATCGTCGGCGAAGTCGGTATTGATCAGCTGACCGAACTGCCGAAAGCCGTTTTTCTGGTGCCGTTGGTTCAGGCGACACCGGAAGCGGTGCGTGCACTCAATCAGGCGGAAGTGATTTTATTCGGCCCGGGCAGTTTTTTAACCAGCATCGTTCCGCCGCTGTTACTGAGCGAAATCGCCGATGCGTTAAAACACAGTACGGCGAAAAAAATCTTTATTGACAATCTGGGTGTCGAGCGCAGCCCTGCCGCCGGATTATCCCTACAGGATCGGATAAACTGGATCAATCACACCGTAGGCAAAGACATTATTGACGGCGTGGTGGTGCAGTTTGATCCGAACCGTTGTGACGAGCCGGCGCCGATCAAAATCATGGCGCGGCGGCTAAGAGCGGACGATGTCAGCTACCGGCACGATCGCACGCTGTTATGCCAAGCGATTGACGAGCTGCTGGGCGAACTGAATTATCGCTGATTAACCGGAATATGGCCGAAACTGAGCTGAAAATCAGCGCACTTTAGCGCTATTGAGCGGTAAGTTGCGGCCGGGCTTTTAATTATCTGCACTTAAACGTGCGATTTCATCGCTCAACGCACGCGGCATATGGCGCGGCCCGCACACGGCGGAGATGCCGAATTCGCGCAGTTTTTCCCGTCCGAATAAGTGCGGCGCATATTTTTGCAGGCATTTAATCCGCATTACCCGTTTGATACGCAGATCGCCCTTTTCATACTTACGCGGAATATTGACTTCCAGCACCTGACATTTATAACGCAGCGCGGCGGTCGGCGCGGTGACATAAATATAAACCGTATCGTCCACCGCGATATTGTTGCTCTGTTTCCAGAAAATCACGTCATTTTCATGCAATTGGCTTTCAATATCGTAATATTTCGGATTCGCCGGCACCAGCCATTCCGTATAGCGGGCAATGCCGAACCGCTTATGGGTTTGGCGGCTGGCGGTCAGATCAAAACTGGAATTGAGCAGAAAAACAATCGTGTCTTTATCTACCGAACCGTCCAGCAGCACGCTCAGCCAATGCCCGTGATGCATGTGATAGCCCGGCAGGAAACCTTTCTGGGTGAGAAAAGCGGCGTGAATGACAGGGTCACATTTTACATTCATAATCTGCGTGTTGCCGCCCGTGCCGAGGCCGAGTTTTTCCCGCTCCACCGTCATAAACACCGCATACCATTTGCGGTTATCACTATGACGCAAAATGGCCGAATCCGGTGAAGTGCGCCATAAATATTCCGCTTCGCTGCCGTATTGTTGCCGCGCAAAGGCCAGAATATCCTCACGCAGGGCCGATTGTTTCGGTTGATTTTTCACCGCACTTTCCTCCGCCTGATCCCACTAGTTGATAAAAGGTTACGCTTTTCGATTGAACACTTTGACATTGTCAAAGCCGTTTTCTTTCAGATACAACGCCTGCAATTTGCTCATTACACCGCGCTCGCAATACAGCGCATAATGTTTCGTTTGATCCAAACTCCCGAACTGGGCGGATAATTTATAAAACGGCATCACAATCACCTGCCGCCCTGCCGCTTGCAGCGGATTTTCATCGCGTTCTTCCGGACTGCGGATATCCACAATCACATCGTCGTCCGCCAACACAGAAACTGTGTCCACTTCCACCACGTCTTTTTCCGTTTGGGCGGCAATCTGGCGAATATCCAAATATTGCGCATTTTGCACCGCACTTTCCAGCACTTCAAAGTTAAAATGCGCTTCTTCCGCTTCGATTTTCGCCTTCACCGCTTTTACCGTCGGATTTTTTGAGATCACCCCGCAAAATTCCGGCATGGATTTGGCAATATCGTCGGTACCGATATGCTTTGCCATTGCGATAATCTGTTCTTTATCATGGCTGATCAGCGGGCGCAGTACCAGTGTCGGCGCCGCCTCGTCAATTAAACGTAAATTGGTCAGCGTTTGGCTGGAAACCTGCCCGAGCGCCTCGCCGGTGACAATCGCCTGAATGCCGAAACGTTCCGCCACACGGCCGGCCGCGCGTACCATCATGCGTTTCAGCACTACGCCCATTTGCCCGCTGTCCACCTTTTCCAGAATTTCCGCCACCACCGGCTCGAAATTAATCGCCACAAAACGCACTTTATGGGAACTGCCGAAGCGCTGCCAGAGATGATACGCCATCTGTTTTACCCCGATTTCATGCGCCGCGCCGCCCAGATTAAAAAAGCAATAATGCACCCGCGAACCGCGCCGGATCAGCATATAACTGGAGACGCCGGAATCAAAACCGCCGGAAATCAGCGACAGCACATCTTCCTGCGTGCCGATAGGATAACCGCCGATGCCGGCATGGCGCGCGTTAATCAGCATCATGCGATCATCTTCAATATCAATGCGCACCGTCACATCGGGTTTGCTTAATTTCACTTTCGCACTGGCGATGTGCTGATTCAGCCCGCCGCCCACATAGCGTTCCGCTTCCAGCGAGCTGAAAGTATGTTTGCCCTTGCGTTTCACTCGCACGCAGAACGTTTTGTTTTCCAGCTGCGACGCCACCTGCTGCAAGGTGTGCTGAAAAATATCGTGCAAATCGGTAAACGGTTTTTCCTCGACTTCGAGAAAATGATGGATGCCGGGAATGCGCTGTAATAATTCGATTAAGTGCGGTCGGTTTTCGGCATTTTTCGACCGCACTTCAATATAATCCCAATGGCGCACCACCGCGATAGTTTCGTCATAGTTATGTAAAATATTGCGGATATTGCCGGTCAGAATCTTCACGAAGCGCTTACGCACGCTCTCGCTTTTAATCATAATTTCGGGAAAAAGTTTAATAATAAATTTCATCGTTGAATGGCTTATTTCTGTTTTGTAAAAAATCGGCGCTATTGTACAACATCTTGGCTTAATCCCCAATTTCCTTTTCGCCCGTCTTCTCTTTCGCGCTACGTTAGCCTGCGCAATGTAAAGTGCGGTGCGTTTCAGCCGTTTTTCCTCGCCCTGCCTGAACGCGGAGGAAGAGCTCTCGAAATCTGTCAGATCTATCACAAAAACCGCAGTATTTTTTAACAACGCGCCAAAAATACAGTACAATAATCCACTTTAAATCAGTTTGAACTCAAGGATTGCACATGGCTCGTAAACCCGTGGAAAAACCGGCGGCGGATTTTGAAACGACGCTCAACCAGCTGGAAGCGGTCGTTTCCCGTCTGGAAAGCGGCGATTTATCGCTGGAAGAGGCGTTAAAAGATTTTGAAACCGGCATTACGCTCGCCCGACAAGGACAGGAACGTTTGCAGCAGGCCGAGCAACGCATTCAGATTTTACTGCAAAAAAACGACAGTGCGGAATTAAGTGATTATCAACCGAACGACGAATAATAAGCGAATCGTATGTATCAATTTACCCGGGATTTACAACAGCTCCAGCAACGTATCAATCAATTCTTAACCGACCGTTTCGCCCGCATCGACAGCCGCCCGTCGCCGCTTGCCGAGGCGATGAAATACGGCCTGCTGCTCGGCGGCAAACGGGTCAGACCCTTTCTGACTTACGCCACCGGACGCATGCTGGGCGCACAAATGGCGCAGCTGGATTACGCCGCCGCCGGCATTGAAGCCATTCATGCCTATTCACTGATTCACGACGATCTGCCGGCGATGGATAACGATCATTTACGCCGAGGTCAACCGACCTGCCATATCGCCTTTGACGAAGCGACGGCAATTCTGGCCGGCGATGCGCTGCAAACCTTTGCCTTTGAAATCCTCACCCAAACCCCGGATTTGGCCGCGCAACAAAAACTGGCGCTGGTGACAAATCTGGCGCAGGCCTCCGGCGTTAACGGCATGTGTTTAGGGCAAAGTCTGGATTTAATCGCCGAACACCGGCAGGTAAACCTTGCAGAACTGGAAAAAATCCATCGCAATAAAACCGGTGCGCTGCTGTGCGCCGCGCTGAAGGCAGGCTTTCTCTGTTCGCCGCATTTCGCCGATTCGCAGCTTGAACAACAATTGACGCGCTATGCCACGGCCATCGGGCTGGCTTTTCAGGTGCAGGACGATATTCTGGATATTGAAGGCGAAAGCAGCCTCACCGGCAAAACCGTCGGTGCCGATTTAGCCGCCGACAAAAGCACCTATCCGAAATTGCTCGGGCTGGACGGCGCGAAACAAAAAGCGCAGGAACTTTACCGACAGGCGCTGCAGGCGCTGGATGATGTGCCGTTCGACACCGGTGCCTTGCGCGCGCTGGCGGCATTCGTCGTGAACCGGCAAAGCTGACGTTACACGGCGCAATGAAACATAACAAACGGAACGCCCGATCATTTAAAGTGCGGTTCGAATTTAGACTATTTTGGGATTGATGAACAATGCAAAATTATCCTCTTTTATCATTAATTAATTCGCCTGATGATTTGCGTCTTTTAAGCAAAGAACAGCTGCCGCAACTGTGCAGCGAACTGCGCGATTATTTGTTGGAAAGTGTCAGTCAAAGCAGCGGTCATCTGGCTTCCGGACTGGGGACGGTGGAGCTGACGGTGGCGTTGCATTATGTATTTAAAACGCCCTTTGACCAGCTTATCTGGGATGTGGGTCATCAGGCCTATCCGCACAAAATTCTTACCGGACGGCGCGATCGCATGTCCACCATCCGGCAAAAAGACGGGCTGCATCCGTTTCCGTGGCGGGAAGAAAGCGAGTTTGACGTACTCAGCGTCGGCCACTCCTCAACCTCTATCGGCGCCGGTTTGGGGATCGCCATTGCCGCCCAAAAAGAAAATGCCGGACGCAAAACCGTTTGTGTGATCGGCGACGGCGCCATTACCGCCGGCATGGCGTTCGAAGCGCTGAATCATGCCGGTTCGCTGCATACCGATATGCTGGTGATTTTAAACGATAACGAAATGTCGATTTCAGAAAATGTCGGCGCCCTGAACAATCACCTCGCCCGCCTGTTTTCCGGCGCCTTCTATTCGACCATTCGCGAAAGCGGCAAAAAAATTCTGTCCGGCCTGCCGCCGATTAAAGAGTTCGTGAAAAAAACCGAAGAACATATGAAAGGTTTCGTATCGCCGGTGGGAACGCTGTTCGAAACCCTCGGTTTCAATTATATCGGCCCGATCGACGGCCATAATATTGATGAGTTGATCAGCACGCTGAAAAACATGAGCTCGCTCAGCGGCCCGCAGTTTTTACATGTTAAAACCAAAAAAGGCAAAGGCTATGCGCCGGCGGAAAACGATCCTATCGGGTTTCACGGTGTGCCTAAATTCGACCGCCTCAGCGGCGAATTGCCGAAATCCTCCGCCACTCCGACCTATTCGCAGATTTTCGGCAACTGGCTGTGCGAAATGGCGCAGCAGGATCCGAAATTAATCGGCATCACCCCTGCCATGCGCGAGGGTTCCGGCATGGTGGAGTTTTCCAATCGTTTTCCGCAGCAATATTTTGATGTGGCGATTGCCGAACAGCATGCCGTCACCTTTGCGGCGGGATTGGCCATCGGCGGCTATAAACCGGTGGTGGCGATTTATTCCACGTTTCTGCAACGCGCTTATGATCAACTGATTCACGATGTGGCGATCCAAAATCTGCCGGTGTTATTTGCCATTGATCGCGCCGGCGTGGTGGGAGCGGACGGTCAAACCCATCAGGGCGCCTTCGATATCAGCTTTATGCGTTGTATTCCGAATCTGGTGATTATGACGCCAAGCGATGAAAACGAATGCCGCCAAATGCTTTATACCGGCTATCATTGCGGCAAACCGGCCGCGGTGCGCTATCCGCGCGGCAACGCCGGCGGCGTAAAACTGGAACCGTTGCAGGCACTGCCGCTCGGTCAATCCAAATTGGTACGTCAAGGGGAGAAAATCGCCATTTTAAATTTCGGTACCTTATTGCCGCACGCGTTGCGCGCCGCCGACGAACTGAACGCCACCGTAGTCGATATGTGTTTTGTCAAGCCGATCGACGCACAGCGCATTCACCAAACCGCCGACGATTATGATCTTATCGTCACGCTGGAAGAAAATGCCGTGCAGGGCGGCGCCGGCAGCGCGGTGGCGGAAGTGCTGAACACCGGTCGCCATCATTGCCGCTTGCTGCAATTAGGCTTGCCGGACTTTTTTATCCCGCAGGGCACGCAACAGGAAATACTGGCGGAACTGAAACTGGATGCGGCGGGCATCACTGCGCAAATCAAGGAATTTCTCGCATAAAACGAATATTTTTAAAAATTTTGTGAACTCTTTCTCACTTTGCCAGTCTTAGTTAATGCTAGTGCACTGCAAATGCAGTTGTCTTTTTAGAAATCTTTCTTATATTAAGACCTCCCCGCTACTCAATCTTTGGGTAGCGGTTTTTTATTTCCCAAATAGCTGCCGCCGAACAACTATCTACGGCGCTTTTTTCGTCAGGCACAAAAAAGGACGCCCTAAAGCGTCCTGATTTTCTGTACTTTATAAAATTAAAGCGCAGATTTTGCTTTTTCAACTAACGCAGCGAAAGCCACTTTGTCGAATACCGCAATGTCGGCCAGAATCTTACGGTCGATTTCAACAGAGGCTTTTTTCAGGCCATTGATGAATTTGCTGTAAGATAAACCATTCTGACGTGCTGCTGCATTAATACGCGCGATCCATAACTGACGGAACTGACGTTTACGTTGACGACGGTCACGATAAGCATACTGACCGGCTTTAATCACCGCTTGGAACGCAACGCGATAAACGCGGGAACGCGCACCATAATAACCTTTAGCCGCCTTAAGAACTTTCTTATGACGCGCTCTTGCAATAACACCACGTTTTACACGAGCCATTATTTAATCTCCTATGTCTATTAATGAACTAAAATTTAACTGAACGTACGCCCGTGCTTATGCGTATGGCAGGCACGCTACGACTAAAACCTGATCCGCTTGCGCAACCATGGATTTATGGCGTAAATGACGTTTACGTTTAGTGGTTTTCTTAGTCAGAATATGACGTAAGTGAGACTGTTTACGTTTGAAACCGCCGGAAGCCGTCTTTTTGAAACGCTTGGCAGCACCACGTACTGTTTTAATTTTAGGCATTGTTTTATAAACTCCGCATTGTTTAAGTTTAACATCAGATAGTCAGGCGAATAAAAGTGCGGTCAAAAAACAACATGAAATTCGACCGCACTTTTGTTACTTGTAATGCGCTGACTATTTCTTTTTCGGGGCAAGTACCATAATGGCCTGACGACCTTCGAGCTTACCCGGGGCGGATTCCACCACGGCAATCTCGGCCAAATCGTTTTTAACACGTTCCAGCACGTCTAAACCGATATCTTGATGCGCCATTTCGCGTCCGCGGAAACGAACGGTAATTTTCGCTTTATCCCCGTCTTCCAGAAAGCGAATCAGGCTGCGTAGTTTTACCTGATAGTCGCCTTCGTCTGTGCCGGGACGGAATTTAATTTCCTTCACCTGCACGACTTTCTGCTTTTTCTTCTGCTCTTTTGCAGCTTTGCCTTTCTCGTAAAGGAATTTACCGTAATTCATAATACGGCACACCGGCGGTTCCGCGTTAGGACTGATTTCCACAAGATCCAGCTCTAATGCTTCGGCTTTTTCCAAAGCCTCCTGAATACTGACGATTCCCGCCTGCTCGCCGTCTTGATCAATTAAACGGACTTCTTTCACACGAATTTCATCATTAATACGATTCGGACGATTGACTACGGGTGCTTTTTTTACGGTTTTAATAGTATTATTCCTCTATTAATTAAGTCACAACACTGCTGTTTTATCTATTAAGAACAGAAGTTAAATTCATTTCAGCGCGCTGATAATGCGCAAAAAACGAGGTGCATTTTACAGAATTTTATCGTGTTAAGCAATAGCCGAACACGGCATAACAGGGCTTTTAAGCGCTTTTATTATAAGAACATAGTCAAACCGGAAACGCTGAAGCGGATTTTTGTATCGTATAAAATCCAACCTGTTTTGATAAACGACCTTTCTTCGCGGTTATGCGCAATCGGTGCCACGAATTTGTCGGCACATGCGTTGCATCTCGGCGGCGGTCTGGTGGAAAAAATAGCGGTATGAGGCGCACAAATAATTGTGTTTAGCGCTCTCGTTCGGCACAGCAACGAAGCGATGTTTCGGACAACCGCCCTGGCATAAACGGCGCACCTCGCATTGTTGACAAATACTGGTAAGCCGCGTGAGTTTTTCCCTACCGAATTGTTGCTGCCGGGCCGATAATACCAAGCGCTCAAGGGATTGTTCATTTAAATTGCCGATTTTATATTCCGGATACACATAATGATCGCAAGAATAGACATCGCCATTGGCTTCCACCACCAGCGATTTACCGCAGGTGGGCTGATGAACGCAACTGCCGGACGGATAGCCCAGCCATTGCCCCAATAAATTGTCAAACTCCAATACAAAAATGCGCCCCACATCGTCTTTTTTCCAGATGTTAAACACATCCAGCAAAAAACGCCCGAAGCCCTCCGGCGGCACGGAAAAATCCGTGGTTTCGGCAGATTGCCGCGCTTTGCGTTCCACGACGGGGATAAATTGCATAAAAGTGGCACCCAGTGCTTTAAGGGCTAAATAAGTGTCTTTTCCCTTGTGCCAATTTTGATCGTTTACCACGGTCAGGGTATTAAAATCCACCTGATAGGCTTTCAGCAATTCCAGCGCGCTGACCACTTTCTCAAAGGTCGGGTTGCCGTTGCTTGAAATACGATAACGATTATGCACCGCACTCAGCCCGTCAATGGATAACCCGATAAGAAATTGATGTCGTTTAAAAAATTCCGCCCATTGCCGATTGAGCGCCAAACCGTTGGTTTGAAAAGCGTTGGTAATGGTTTTGCCGTTGGCAAATTCGCGCTGAAAATCGACCGCACTTTTGAAGAAATCCAGCCCGAGTAATGTCGGCTCCCCTCCCTGCCAGGCAAATTCCACCCGATTGCCGGCATGGGATTCAATGTAATTTTTCACATAATTGCGCAAGGTATCCAGTGACATAAAGGGCGCTTGCGCCCCGAAGTCTTTTTCCTTTGACAAATAAAAGCAATATTCGCATTGAATATTACAATGAAAACTGCTCGGTTTTGCCATTAAATGAAAATGGGCTTGTGGTGCGAAAAATGCCATTACGCGTTATTTTCCTTTATGAGCAGACAATAAATCGGTCAACAACCCTTTTTGCTTTAACGCTTTTGCAATGCGAATGGCGGTTTCCGTTTCACAACCGGCATATTCGGCGATTTCGCGATATGTCCAGTTGTAATAAGGAAAATTGGTGTTCAAAAAATACAGGCTGTCAATCACGCGATCAAGGGTGTGCAAATAGGCGCTTTTGGCTAAACGCTGCTCCGCATCGCCTAATTCATTGGCAATGGTTTGCAATAAGATTTTACTCATTTGCAGATTATCGGTGAAAAAACGATCGATATTTTCCGGCTTGATTCGGATAATTTCCGCCTCAATCAACACTTTGGCATTGCAGTGATAGCGGCTGTCGCCCAAACCGAATAACGTGCGAAAACCAAAATAATCCCCTTGTTTATACAAGCGCGCCAGACTTTCCTTGCCGTTATCCAGCATATGATACAGCCCGATCAGGCCTTGTTGCACATAATAAAATTCTTGTGCTTTTTCCCCTTGATTGTAAACGGTCATGCCTTTGGCAAGTTGATGTAAATAGGTTAATTGGCAGTCTTTTAAATCCGTAGGTAAAATAAGTCGGTGTTCCGTCATGTTCATTTTTTCCTTAAAAGTGCGGTGCGTTTTTCAGGTATTTTTATTGTCACCGGCGATAAGAGAAGAAAGCGAGCCAGGTCGCTTTCTTAATAAAATTGATCGCTAAATTTCATCAATAATGCGATAAACCCAGTTTTCCAGCGGATCGCCGAGCCGTTGCATTTCCGCCCGCATTTCTTCCAGCATTGTCTTTTTAATTGCCCGATACTCCGGATCATAGAACAAATTGTGCATCTCTCCCGGGTCTTTACGCACATCATACAGCTCGCATAAATCGGAGGCATTAAACACCAATTTATAGTCTTTGCGGCGCCACATGCGCTGTTCGAAATACACGAAATGACCGGCAAGCTGCGCCAACACGCCCTGACGTCCGTTATCTTTATTTTCCCGCACGATCGGTAAAATGGTTTCGCCCTCAAATTCCTGCGGAATCGGTTGATTGGCCAAATCATATACCGTCGAGGTTAAATCATGCAGATAAACCAAATTGTCATCTTGCTGATTCGCCCGGTCGGAACGCGGGTCTTTGACGATCAGCGGAATATTGTAGGTGGTATCAAACATGAACTCGCCTTTTTCAATCATGCGGTGGGCGCCCATGGCATCACCGTGATCGGCCGTTACGACCATAAAAGTGCGGTCATAAATTTGCTGCTTTTCTAAAAAGGCTAGCAGATCGCCGATAGCATCGTCAATTAAGGTGATATAGCCCCAAAATTTGGTAATCACTTCTTTCCAGTGATCTTCGCTGGCTTCCCACATGCCCCACATTTTGGAAATGGTGCGATAATGTCCCGGTTTGCCTTCCAGCGGTTTGAAGAAACTTTCATCCAGCACCACATCTTCTTTGCGATACATAGAATAATAAGGTTCCGGCACAATGCAAGGCGTGTGCGGGCCCCAGAAGTTAATCCAGGCGAAAAACGGCTTACCCTCGTCGAGGGATTGCCGAATATATTTTTTCGCCTCGTCAATGATGAAATACGGAATGGTTTGCGCCTTGCTACCGGAAAGCAAACCGCACAACTCCTGCACGCGCAAATGCGGATTATCGCCGAAATAGGCGTTGCTCACCTCGGGAATTGCATAACCTTTTTCTTCCAGCCATGCTTTGTAACGGTTGGAATGAGTCGGCGGTTGGTTAAATACCAGATTTTTATACACCCCGCTGCCCGGATAGCCGTAACCGTCGAAGTTATGTCCTTGAATGCCGTAATCTTCCGGTACGGATTTGGTGCCGACGTGCCATTTGCCCAATAAATAAGTATTATACGCGTCCAGTTTCCCGATATGCGGTGCATCCCGGCTTACTTCACCGCTGCCGCCTTTTTCGCCGTTACGAATAATGCCATGGGAAGACGGCATTAAACCGGTGAATAAAGACGTACGCGCTGGGCCGCACACCGACGCCGGGGTGAACGCGTTGTTAAAACGAATGCCTTCCTTGGCCAAACGATCCAAATTCGGTGTTTTTACGATCTGATGCCCGTAGGCGCCGATCATATCTTTGCGAACCTGATCCAGTAAGATATAGATAATATTCATTGTTTTGCCTCTTTATTGCGCACCACCAGCAACACGATAAGCTGCAATACCGCCCATACGCCTAACACCATTAACGGCGTGCCGTTTTCGGAAGCCATCCCAATCGGAGAAAGGAAAGCATACAGTGCGAACAAGCCTAAAATTAATGATACGCTGGTGACTTTTAAATATTTCCAGTCGGTTAAATCCACATTGCCTAAGTTTTCTTTATTTTCGATATAAGGCTCACGTCTTAAGAATTGACCTAAGAGGAGCATTAACGCCACATCGAACACGAATAACCCGCCCATGACGTACACGAAATTAATTTTCACGTCAAACACCCAAACGATGCAGAAATACAGAATGACATGGGAGAGCAATGCAATGCGCGCCGCTTTGCCGGAGACGGTTTTATTAAACATCCCGACCGCGAATAATGCCACAATCGGAATATTCACGAAACCGGCAAATCGTTTGGTGATCAGGAAAATCCCGTCCGTACCGAACATCAATAACGGCGCGAAGATCATGGTGACGATCGCCATAATGGTGGACACTTTTTTCGCATACACGATTAACTCTTGTTCCGACCGCACTTTTTTGCTGATGAAAGGCAATAAATCTTTGCAGTAAATGGTGGCGGCGGAGTTTAAAAACGAGTTGAAGGTACTCAAAATCGCCCCGAACAATGCCGCAATAAAGAAGCCTTGCAACCACGTCGGCAACACTTTATTCACTAACAGCGGGTAAGAGGCGTCAATCGGATTTACACCGTCACCCAGAATGTGAAAACTCAATAACCCCGGCACATTTAAAATGATGGGCAGCGTTAATAAAAATAACGCGGAAGTCAGAATGCCTTTTTGACCGGATTTTAAATCTTTCGCGCCCAGACAACGTTGTACGATAGCCTGATTAGTCGTCCAGTAGAAGAAATGCACCACCATAATCCCGGTGAAAATAGTCGGCCATGGTGTGGCATCGTCCGGCCCGCCCACCGCGTTCCACTTTTCAATGTGGGTGGTTGTAATGGTATGCAGGCCGGCGGAAACGCTGCCGTCACCCAAATACATCAAGGCAAAAAACGGCACAAGCAATGCACCGATAACAAGAATTATCGCGTTGATGGTATCAGAAACCGCCACTGCTTTTAAACCGCCGAAGATGGCGTAAATCGCGCCCACCACGCCGATGGCAATCACCGTATAAGTAATCGCCGCGCCGTAGCTTAAACCAAATGCCGTTTCCAAATTGAAAATTTTATTGAACGCGATGGCACCGGTGTAAAGTGCGGTCGGAATAACGATTAAAAGATAAAACGCTAAGAACAGCGCAGACATAATTAAACGGGTTTGACGGTCAAAACGGCTTTCAAAGAATTCCGGCACGGTGGTGTAACCGTTACGCAAATACTTCGGCAACATATAAATGGCCAGAAAACAAAGTGGAATCACTGTCGGCACCGTCCAGGCAATAATGGAAAAGTTGCCTTGATAAGACACCGCGTTGACGCCGATTAATTGCTCCGTAGAAAGTGACGTCAACACCATAGAACAACCGATAACCAAACCACTCAAACCGCGTCCGGCCAAAAAATAACCGTTGGACGTGCTGAGGTCATCATTCTTGGTTTTCAACCAGGAAATATACGCCACAAGACCTGTGACAAGTAAGAAAGATATGATCGTAACTAACATATTATTATCCCCTTTATACTTAGATACGTTGTTAGGGTAATACACGCAAAATTAAAAAACTATGATAGTTGTCATAGGGATAGTGTGAAGCGGATCACAGTTCGGCAAAGAAATTTCAACATTATGAGCATGATCATAATCCGACGACATGATGTCGCACCATAATACGCAAAAAATTAAGAGGGCTGTTATTATGGCTTTACAACTTATTGTTATTTTAGTCTGTTGCGGCATGTTGACGAATTTAATGTCGGCAATTTTTGGTATCGGCGGCGGCGTCTTGATGGTTCCCATGCTGTACACGCTTTTTCCGGAGTTCCCGTTTCAGATGGTGGCGGCAACCTCGCTCACCATTGTGATAGGTTCATCGCTCATCAATCTTTTTTATTTCTATAAACAAAATATTCGGATTAATTACAAAGCAATGCTGTTATGGTCTTTGGGGATGATCGCGGGCGTGCAACTCGGTTTTGAAGCCAGTTTTTATGTCCATGAGACCATTATCATCAGCGTTTTTATTATGACCTTGACGACACTGGCCCTCAGAACGCTTTTCTGTAAACCGGTCGCCTCACATGACACGGCCGCGCCAAGCGAAAATCTCAAAGGCATCGCCTTGTGTTTCTTCGGTGGCAGCATTGCCGGTATGACGGGCATCGGCGGCGGTTCCATTATGGCACCGCTTATCGGGCAATTACGCAGTATTTCGGCCTATCAAATCGCCCCTTACACCAATTATATGATGGTCATCGGCGGACTGGGCAGCCTGTACGGTTATTTATCCAAAACTGCCCCGTTTCACATTCAATACGGCTGGCAAATCGGTTATGTCAATTTTTCCATCGCAATCATCGTTGTGCTCAGCTCCTTTGCCACCAGTTTTTTGTCCATGAAAATCCGCGGCATTTTATCCCCCGCGATTGCCCGAAAATTACTCGGCCTTATTTTATTAGGCATTGCGGCATATATGCTCATCGCCTATGGGATAAAGTAAGCGATTTAATCCCGTCAGATAGAACAATCCGCAGGTAAAACGTGCGGATTGCGCTTTGTATAGGCGTCTTAAAAGGCAAAATAACGACATATTGCCTGCAAGTGCTAAAGCGAATGAATAAAAATCACCAGAATAATAACCGGGATCACATAACGGACATAATTGAACCAAAGTGCGGTCAGTTTTTTACCTGCGCCCAGCTCCCGTTTCGCCTCGTCTTTTAATACATAACCGACAAACATTGCACTGCCCAATGCCGTAAGGATAAATAGAATATTGCCGCTGGCATAATCAAACGCATCAAAAATACTCAGCCCCATAATATGCACATGGCGCCAGAGGTTATCGCCCAGCACGGACGGCACATTACCGCAAACAAAAACGCCGAACAGAATCACACTGATGGATTGTCCGCGGGTCAAGGCCGTTTTCTCCTGCAGGGCGGTCACCAGCACCTCATAAATCGTAATGGAGGTGGTTAATGCCGCGGTAATCAATAAAGCAAAAAAGATCACGGCAAACAGCGTGCCTGCCCACATATGCGAAAATACAATCGGCAGGCTTTGAAAGACCAGAGTCGGCCCCGAGTTCGGCGCAACGTTAAAGGTAAATAAGGAGGGGAAAATCATAAATCCCGCCGCCAGCGCAATTAATGTGTTGATAACGCCCGTTACCATGGCGGTTTTAACCAGATTTTCCTGTTTGGAAAGGTAGCTGGATAAGGTAATCAATACGCCGAATCCCAAACTTAAGGCAAAGAACACCTGCCCTAACACAAATACGAAGAGCGTGTTGCTGATTTTGGAAAAATCCGGCACCAGATAAAATTTAATCCCTTCCATCGCGCCCGGTAACGTGATATTGCGGACAATCATGATCATGAGAAAAATAAACAATAACGGCATTAACATCTTCACCGAGCGCTCAATGCCCTCTTTAATGCCTTTGATCAGAATAACGTAATTGATCGCCACAAAAAGTGCGGTATAAATTAACACTGTTTTCGGGGCATCGCGAATATGATCATTAAAAAATGCCGATGTGGTTTCAATGGTTACATGCTGCGACAGATCCAAATCACCGGAAATCAGGCTTCCGATATAGGTCAAGACCCAGCCGCCCAGCACCATATAATAGGCCAGAATACCGAATGCCCCCAGCAAGCCCATATAACCCAGTATTTTCCAGCCGGGATGAATTTTTTTCCCGTTGGCTTGACCGCCAAACGCATCAATAGCATTCACCTGCATGCGACGCCCGATAACATTTTCCACCAGAATCATCGGAATACCGATGATGATCATGGCGATACAGAATAATAATACATAGGCGCCGCCCCCGTTTTCACCGACTAAATAAGGAAAACGCCAAGTTGCGCCGAAGCCTACGGTGGCCCCCGCCACGGTTAATATATAGGTTAATTGACTGGACCAGGCGTGACGCGCATGTTTTGTTGTGTTCCGATGCATGATTTCACCTCTTTCAGGGATCAAAAATATCCCCTCGTGATAAAAACCAGAGGATATTTTGCAAACAATGTTGAACGGATAGTAAGACGTTTTATGCGCTTAACGCGGCTTTCGGCTCGGTATAGACAAGCCCGAAGGCTTCCGTGACGCCTTTAAAGGTACATTTGCCATTGTAGGTATTCAGCCCTTGCAATAGCGCGAGATCAGACAAACAGGCCTCTTTCACGCCCAACGCCGCGATTTTCAAGCCGTATTCCAGAGTGGAATCGGTCAATCCCAATGTGGAGGTTTGCGCGACACAGCCCGGCATGTTAGCGACACAATAGTGGATCACGCCGTCAATCTCATAAATCGGATCATTATGGGTGGTCGGTTTCGAGGTTTCGAAGCACCCGCCCTGATCAATGGCCACATCCACCAATACCGCGCCTTTTTTCATTAATTTGAGATCCTCACGACGCAACAAGTGCGGTGTTTTTGCGCCCGGAATCAACACTGCACCGATAACCACATCCGCTTCCGGCAATAACGCCAGAACATTGCCGCGCGAGCTGATTAAGGTTTTAATCCGCATGGCAAAAATTTGATCAATATAACTGAGACGGGCGGCATTAATGTCCAGAATCGTCACATCCGCACCAATGCCCATGGCAATCTGTGCCGCATTCAGCCCGACGACGCCGGCGCCTAAAATCACCACTTTCGCCTTCGGCGTGCCTGCCGTTCCGCTTAATAATATGCCCGCACCGCCAAAGGTTTTCTGGCTGTATTTCGCCGCTTCCAACGCTGCCAGCCGTCCGGCGATGGCGCTCATCGGCGCCAGACAAGGCAAACCGGCAGGGGTTTTAATAGTTTCATAAGCGATGGATTGAATCTTGCGCGCCAGTAACATGTCGGTGAGCGGTTTGTCTGCGGCTAAATGAAGATAGGTGTAAAGGATCTGGTTTTCACGGAAAAAATGATATTCGCTTTCGATGGGTTCTTTGACTTTGATAATCATCTCACTTTCGGCAAACAGGGTGGTTTTATCGGTGAGTATCGCGCCGGCGGCCTGATAAGCCTCATCGGAGAACCCGATTTCCGCACCGGCGCTATGCTCCACATACACCTTATGCCCCGCTTCCGTATAAGATTGCACATTTGCCGGGGTTAAGCCCACCCGATATTCTTGTACTTTGACTTCTTTTGGACAACCGATAATCATGATTTCCTCCTTTGGAAATTATTATTTTGACGTATAAATCCTTTATCGAAAAATGAAACGACCGGTTTATGAGTAAATTTACCTCCTGATTCAGCAACATTTGCATTACATTATAACAACTTAGCCAATACACATCTGTGACATTGTTCACAATCTCAGACAAAAAGCCGGCGTCAAAAATCAGCCGGAAACAAAAAAGTGCGGTCAAAAATACTTAAATTTTCGACCGCACTTTCATTTAATGCTATTAACCGACTAAATGTCAGCAGAAACTATGCTTCACCAAGTAATTTCAAGTCTCGTCCGCGCACCTGTTTTTTCAGCATGTCTAAGAATGCTTCCACAGTGAAAGTGCCTAAATCCTGACCTTTACGGGTGCGTACGGCGACTTTGCCGGCTTCGATTTCTTTATCGCCGCAGACCAGCATATAAGGCACACGACGCAAGGTGTGTTCGCGGATTTTGAAACCGATTTTTTCGTTGCGTAAATCGGATTTCACGCGCAAACCGGCATCGGACAGGGTTTTAACCACCTGTTGCACATAATCCGCCTGACTGTCGGTGATGTTCATCACCACAGCCTGAACCGGCGCCAGCCACGGCGGGAAGAAACCGGCGTATTCTTCGGTGATGATGCCGATGAAACGTTCGATAGATCCCAAAATGGCGCGGTGAATCATCACCGGCGTTCTGCGCTCGTTGTCTTCCGCTACATAAGAGGCGTTCAAGCGACCCGGTAAGGCGAAATCCAGCTGAATGGTGCCGCACTGCCATTGACGGTCTAAGCAGTCACGCAGCGCAAATTCGATTTTCGGCCCATAAAATGCGCCTTCGCCGGCCTGAATTTCATACTCCAGCCCGTTATGCCGCAAGGCGTTGGCAAGGCCGGCTTCGGCGCGATCCCACATGTCGTCGGCGCCAATGCGTTTTTCCGGCCGGGTGGATAATTTCACTTCGATGGCGGTAAACCCGAAGGTGCTATAAATGTCGTACACCATACGGATACAGCTGGTTACTTCGCTTTCGATTTGCGCTTCGGTACAGAAAATATGCGCATCATCCTGAGTAAACCCGCGCACCCGCATTAAGCCGTGCAATGAACCGGACGGCTCATTACGGTGGCAGGAACCGAATTCCGCCATGCGGATCGGCAGATCGCGATAAGATTTTAATCCCTGATTGAAAATCTGCACATGGCCCGGGCAATTCATCGGTTTAATGGCGTATTCGCGGTTTTCCGACTGTGTGGTAAACATCAGATCACCGTAATTCTGCCAGTGACCGGTTTTTTCCCACAACACGCGATCCATCATAAACGGCCCTTTCACTTCCTGATAATCGTACTCTTTCAGTTTGGTACGCACGAAGGTTTCCAGCTCGCGGAAAATCGTCCAGCCGTCATTATGCCAGAACACCATGCCCGGCGCTTCTTCCTGCATATGATAGAGATCGAGCGCTTTGCCGATTTTACGGTGATCGCGTTTCGCCGCTTCTTCCAGACGATGCAAATACTCGGCCAGTTGTTTTTTATCCGCCCAAGCGGTGCCGTAGATACGCTGTAACATTTTATTTTTGCTGTCGCCGCGCCAGTATGCGCCCGCCACTTTTTGTAATTTGAAATGGTGGCAGAAACGCATATTCGGCACATGCGGGCCGCGGCACATATCGATATATTCCTGGTGATGATATAACGCCGGGTGATCGGTTTGCGCAATATTTTCGTCAAGAATTGCCATTTTATACGGCTCATTGCGCGCTTTAAAAGTGTCATAGGCTTCCTGCCAGCTGACGCGTTTTTTGATCACATCATAATTGGTTTTCGCCAGCTCCAGCATGCGTTTTTCCAGTGCCGCCAAATCCTCTTGGGTCAAGGCGCGGTCTAAATCCACATCATAATAAAAGCCGTTGTCAATCGTCGGGCCGATAGCCATTTTGACATCCGGGAAAAGCTGTTTAATCGCATGACCGAGCAAGTGCGCGCAGGAGTGACGGATAATTTCCAGACCGTCTTCATCTTTTGCGGTAATGATTTCAAGGGTGGCATCTTGCTCAATGAGATCGCAGGCATCGCGCCGCTCGCCGTTCACTCGCCCTGCAATGGTGGCTTTGGCAAGTCCTGCGCCGATATTCTGCGCGACGTCATACACGGAAACGGGGTGATCAAACTGACGTTGGGAACCGTCAGGTAAAGTAATAATAGGCATATTAAATCCTTATACAGTGGTAACCCATACCAAAGGTTACATGTGCAGTAGTTAAAAATAAAATAAGGGATAATAATCCCTCGGGTTAATCGTGCTGTTTTTGCACCGCACTTTTATACATACCTACAATGTACAATAAAAGTGCGGTGCATTTTAGCACAGTTTCGCGCAACGAAAAAGGCGCTGATTTACACCGCATTATCGGTATAAAGCGCCACATGACTCAACGCCGACATGCGCTCAATATAAGCGCGCACGCGCTCCGGAAACACCAGCCCTTTCACGCAGGTGAGATTGCGCAGCATCGGAAACAGCAGAATATCTTCCAGCGATAATTCGCCATTGACCGCGTTTTCATTCACAATCAAAGGGGCGAGCTCCGCCAAATCGGCGTTTAAGCGTGCGATATATTGCGGCGTATTGGCCAGATTTTCGGCAAAATCGCCGATACTTTCGGTCTTCTTGGCAAGAAAATAACGCCGCGCGCTTTCCGTGGCATATTCCGCCAGCCCAAGCTGCACAAAACGCGGCAACAATAACCGGTTATAATACGCACCGACCGTTTTCATCCAGTTCTCCAGTGCCGGGCGAACCTGATCCGACAGCAGTTTGGCGCCGTAGTTATCGTCAATATAACGCACAATATCCAGACTTTCCGGCATCGCGCCGCCGTCATCTTTCACCAGAATCGGCACCATTTTTTTGCCGACCAGCCCGGTGGGCGTGGCTTCATCGTCATTTAGCAGCACCACCGTTTCCACCGGTATATTTTTCAAACCGAAAATCATGCGTGCGCGTACGCAAAACGGGCAATGATCATAAATGTACAGTTGCATCTTTTCCTCCGCTTAGTCCAACTCGGTGCTTACTGTAGCGCAATCGCCGGCGATGTGGCAAGGAATGGGCGGAATATTTATCAAAACTTGACTTCAATCACAGAATATTCACACAATTCCCTTTATTATCAACACGAACCAATGTGATGAGCAAAGGAGGAAACGATGTGGAAATCCGTATCTCAGGTGTTGGCCGATCAATTCGGCGCATACTATTCCATCAAAGAAAAGGTGAAAGTGCACAGTGGCGAAATGCACGAAGCCTGGGTGATTGATGACGGTATCCAACCGGTTTTTGTTAAAGTCAATGCCAAATCATACCGTTCCATGTTCCGCGCAGAAGCCGATCAGCTGACTCTGTTGGCCAAAACCAATACCGTCCGCGTTCCGCAGGTTTACGGTATGGGATGTTCTCAGGGACACAGTTTCCTGCTGCTGGAGGCGCTGCGCCTCACGCCGCCGACCGCTCGGACAATGGCGGAATTCGGCAGTCAGCTGGCGCAGCTTCATCTTGCCGGCAATGCCGAACATTATGGACTGGATTTCGATAGCTGGCTGGGGCCGGTTTATCAGCCGAACGAATGGAAAGATAATTGGGCGAAATTTTTCAGCGAACAACGTATCGGCTGGCAGTTGCAAATCTGTAAAGAAAAAGCGCTGGATTTCGGCGATATCGCGCTTATCGTCCGCACCGTCGCCGCCCGGCTGGCTAAACACAATCCCAAACCGTCGCTGTTACACGGTAACCTATGGATTGAAAACTGCGCCGTAGCAAATGAACATATGGTGGTGTATGATCCCGCCTGTTACTGGGGCGATCGGGAATGCGACATCGCGTTTAGCGAACTGTTCCAGCCCTTTGGCGCGGAATTCTATCAGAATTATGACCGCACTTATCCGCTGCAAGCGGCTTATCAGGAACGTAAAGCATTGTATCAGCTGTATTATTTACTCAATTTCAGCCACCGTTTTCACGGCAATT
Organism: Necropsobacter rosorum; assembly: GCF_964241405.1. NCBI lineage: Bacteria > Pseudomonadati > Pseudomonadota > Gammaproteobacteria > Pasteurellales > Pasteurellaceae > Necropsobacter > Necropsobacter rosorum. Next base: position 21,143 of record NZ_CAXSXF010000002.1, on the reverse strand, counting down.
ACATTGAATTGACGCGCAAATTTATTCATCGACTGTTAGGAGAATAGATGACTGTTAAAGCAATCATTTTTGATATGGACGGAGTGCTGATCGACTCCGAACCCTTATGGAAACAAGCCGGCGTTGAGATTTTCAACGCCTTTGATCTTCCCGTGACTTGGGCGGACATGGTCGCCCTGACCGGTTTGCCTTCGCGGGCTATCGTGGAAAAAATCTACCAAAAATATCACAACGCGCCGGTGCCGGCCGACGAAATGGCGAGCCGTTTAAATACGCACGCCATCGACATGATTTTAAAGCAAAAACCTCTGATGCCCGGGGTGACGGAAACGCTGGAAAAACTGACCGCACTGGGTTATCGGCTGGCGGTCGCCTCCGCCTCGCCGCGCAAATTGCTGGAGGAAATCACCCGCCGCTGCGACATCGCTCAGTATTTTGCCTATTTATCCTCCGCCACCGAACTGGATTACAACAAACCGCATCCGCAGGTTTATCTGCACGCGGCGGAACAATTACAGACCGCGCCCGGTGACTGCCTCGGTATTGAAGATTCGGTGATCGGCATGACCGCAGTGAAAGCCGCCTCCATGAAATGTGTCGTCATTCCGGATAATGCCACAAAAACCGATCCCCGCTGGTCGCTGGCGGATGCCAAATTAACCTCCCTGCGCGACATCAATCAGGCGTTACTCGAAAAGCTGGCCGCCCATTGACGGATATGCCGGCCGGCATTAGCGCCGCGATTTATCCGTATTCGCTCGCCGGCTATTGCGTTTATCCCAGCTGCCGGTGTAAGGCTTTAACCGCAGCCGGCACATCCTGCGCGCGCGTAATGGCCGAAATAACCGCAATACCGTCCGCCCCGAACGCGGCCAGCTGCGCGGCGCTTTCTTGGGTGATACCGCCGATAGCCACTAACGGTTTAGTTATGCCCTGCTCTCTTAAACGTGCGATAAATTCGCTTCCCACCGCCGGTTTTTGATCCGCTTTCGATTGGGTCGGAAAAATCGGGCCGACGCCCAAATAGTCAACATCCGCTGACGCCGCACCACGCTGTGCCTGCTCCAGCGTATTGACCGACAACCCGACGATCAACGTGCGGTCGGTTTGGGCGCGGATTTGCGCCGCCTGCATGTCCGACTGCCCCACATGAATGCCGTCCGCCGCAACCGCCAGCGCCAGTTCGACATCATCATTCACAATAAACGGCACCCGATAATGACGACACAAATCCCGGCATTGCAGCGCCAACTGTTTTTGCGCCGCGCGATCCTGTTCCAGTGAACCGAACCCTTTGTCCCGGAACTGAAAACAGGTAATGCCGCTTTCCAGCGCCTGCTGCAAAATACGCAGCAAATGTTGCGCGCGATCACCTGCCAAATGCCGGCAATCCTGACTGCCGGCAACAAAATATAACGTCAGCATTGTTTTTATATCAAACATCATCACTCCTGATCATAAATCGGCGTCAATTTTTCAATTTAAACAGCATTCGGATTTTTGCTGTCATCGCGTAAATAAAGGAAAAAGATGAATAAGGGAAAATAGCGAACGGAACGGATAAGTGAAAAAAGTATTTTGCATAATGAGTTTCCTACGTCAGTATTAACTGGATCAGGTTCACGGGTGTTATCTCAGCCTCCGCACGGAAGCACCCCGACTAACGGTGTTGAGTGTATAGGAAGTGAATCTAAAAGGCAAAAAGTTTATGGTGGCCACAAAAAAGCCATTCGGGATATCGAATGGCTGTAAGCGAAAAGCGTGAGGTGAAATTATTTTTTCTCACCGTATTTTTCGGCAAGCTGCGACTGTAATTGCTGTAATTCATTAGTCGCCTGCACCGCATGCTGGGTTTTATCCTGTAACGCTTTCACGCCCTCGTCGGTCGGATTTTTCATCAGCGCAAGGCTGTCTTTCATTAAATCACTGGATAATGCCAGGGTGGATTTCATTTTTTCTTTCAACGGTTTGATTTCAGGGCTTTGAATATCAAGCGCATTGAGGCTTTTTTCAATTTCGCTGATTTTGGTATTTAACTCATTAACCGCCTGTTCAATTTGCTGCGGATCCTGTGTGGCGACTTTTTTCTGAAATTCCGCCTGGAACGCCGCCTGCGCCTGTTGATTCGCCGCCCCCCAATCGGTCAGCTTTTTAAAATCCGCCGCTGGATCCGCTTTGTTACATGCCGCTACGAACAGAGCGAACACGATTGCCGCTCCGATTTTCAATACTTTATTCATTGTACTGTCCTTAATATGTTAGTGAAAATCTCACATAGATGATATATGAGCGCTTAATTTTACTCTGTGGCAGGCAAAGTTGCCAATCGATAAATTAAAAGTTTTGTAAAGATGCCAGCAACGGCAAGCCGAACTCCCGCCGCCAGCCGCACAATAACTCGGGCGGTTGAGCCTCATCCCGCTCGGCCTGCCAGCACCAGCGCATCAGTTCTTCCAGCGCTTTTTTGCCGGCAATCACTTCCGCAGGCAGATCCGGCGGGGTCAGGGCTTTTAATTCGCGTTGTAGCATTTTCAACGTGCTGCGGTAACGCGGATCATCGGCAAGGCGCTCAATCAGCGGCGGATACGCCTGTTCATCGATCCGTTTGACCTGATCAATAAGTTGCAGGATTTTTTTGCCGTGAATACGGACTTCGGAAGACGAAAATCCCATTTCCAGCAAGGTGGAAGTATGCTTGGGATGATGTTTGGCCGCCAGCCATAAATGCTCGCTTTTGACCACAAAATTTAACGCCAGATCCCGTTTCTTCGCTTCCTGATAACGCCACTTTGCCAGCAGTTTCAACCGCATCAGCTCAAGCCGATCCAAACGCCAGGCGTTGGCAATAGCCAAATACGCCTTGTCGCTGTCTTTGCTTTTTTCCCGTTTATTCAGCAGCGATTCGCAGTCATTTTGCACCGCACTTTGCCAGCGGGTCTGCGCTAAAGCCGTCTGCATCCGCCGATACAATGGCAGCAAATACCACACATCCGCCGCTGCATAGCGCAGTTGATTTTCCGATAACGGACGTGCCAGCCAATCGGTACGCGATGCGCCTTTATCAAGCTCCAGCTGAAAATAATGTTTAATCAGCGCAGCGAAACCAAGAGAATGACCGAGATTCAGAAAACTCGCCATCACCTGCGTATCCATCATCGGGCGCGGCAGCTGCTGAAAATAATGCTGGAAAACCTCCAGATCCTCGCTGCTGGCGTGCAGCACTTTGCACAGCGACGGATCCGCCAGTAATGCCACGAAAGGCGAAAAATCATCAATCTGATTAGGATCGATTAAACTGACCTGTTCACCGTCATACAGCTGAATCAGGCCTAAGCGCGGATAAAAAGTGCGGGTTCGCACAAATTCGGTATCTAACGCCACCGCACGTTGTTGCCGTGCCTGCCGGCAAACCTCGTCCAGCGCCTGATTGGTCGTTATCAGCCTAAAGTGCGGTGCATTTTCGATTTCTTTTATTAATATGGACATAATGTAAACCCAAAGTCGCCCGTTAATCTTTTAATTTTACGGGCAAAAATGATGGGCGGTTAAGCCCATCTTATACTGAATTACTGTGCCGCGCGTTTGGCGATTTCTTCTTCTCGCAGCACTCGGCGTAAAATTTTCCCCACGTTGGTTTTCGGCAACTCGTCGCGGAATTCGATCTCTTTCGGCACTTTATAGCGCGTTAAATGACGGCGACAATGCTGGCGCAATTCATCGCGGGTCAGGCTGTCGTCTTTTTTCACCACAAAAATCTTGATGGTTTCGCCGGACACTTCGTGCGGCACACCGATTGCCACCACTTCGGCGACTTTATAATTCAGCATCACCACATCTTCAATTTCGTTCGGATAAACATTAAAGCCGGAGACGATGATCATATCTTTTTTGCGATCAACAATACGCAGGCTATAGCTTTCATCCATAATCACAATATCGCCGGTGGCCATCCAACCGTCTTTCAGCACCTCCGCGGTGGCTTCCGGACGCTGCCAGTATCCCTGCATCACCTGCTCGCCTTTCACCCAAAGCTCGCCCGGCTCGCCCAAGGCGGCTGGCGAACCGTCTTCTTTAATAATTCTGATATCCGTATTCGGCACCGGCACGCCGATGGTGCCGTTATGTTTCACCACATTGATCGGACAGGCCGCAATTAACGGCGAACATTCCGTCATGCCGTAGCCTTCAATAATGCTGCAACCGGTGGTCTCATGCCAGCGGGTCGCCACCGATTGCTGAATCGCCATGCCGCCGCCGACAGACAGTTTCAGCGCGGAAAAATCCACTTCTTTGAAATTTTCGTTATTCAGCAAGGCATTAAATAAGGTATTCACGCCGGTAATGGCGGCGAAACGGTGTTTTCTCAGCTCTTTGACAAAACCGTCGATATCGCGCGGATTGGTGATTAACAGTGCGGTCACGCCCAGTTCGATAAACAACAGGCAATTCACCGTTAAGGCGAACACATGATACAGCGGCAGCGCCAGCACCGCTTTACGTTCGCGGCTGCGATCCCCGACAAAGGGGTAAGCTATCCATTTGGCCTGAAAAACATTGGTGATAATATTGCCGTGCGACAGCATCGCGCCTTTCGCCACGCCGGTGGTGCCGCCGGTATATTGTAAAAACGCCAGCGTATCGCGTTCCAGATGCGGGCGCACATACTGGCGGTGTTTACCGATGGCCAAGACTTCACGAAAAGTCACCGCATGCGGCAGTTTATATTTCGGCACTAATTTTTTGACATATTTCACCACAAAATTGACCAGCGTGCGTTTGCCGAAAGACAGCTGATCGCCCATGCGGGTTAAAATCACATGTTTGACATTGGTGTTAAATACCACTTCTTCCAGTGTGGAAGCGAAATTAGACACCACCACAATCGCTTTGGCGCCGCTGTCTTGCAGCTGATGTTCCAGTTCGCGCGGGGTATAAAGCGGATTGACGTTCACCACCACCAGCCCGGCGCGCAAAATACCGAATAACGCGATAGGATATTGCAGCAGGTTCGGCATCATTAAGGCGACCCGTTCGCCGCCTTTCAGTTTTAATTCGTTTTGCAGATAGGCGGCAAACGCCCGGCTGCGTTCTTCCAGTTTACGGAAAGTTAAAACCTGTCCCATATTGATATACGCCGCGCGATCAGGATGGGCTCTTATCGCCCGGTCAAACATATCCAAGATATTTTCATATTCGGACGTATTCAATTCAAATTCGGAATCCGCCGGATAATTTTTAAACCAAGGTTTTTCCATTTGTTATCCTTATTATTGTCATCGGAAAAGTGCGGTCGGATTTTAGCACGTTAGGCGGGCTTAGTACAAACCGTAACGAAATCTCGGTTCCGGCCGCCAAAACGCGCCGCCCAGTCCCCAGCGCGAACGGGAAAAGCCCCAGAATCCGCCCCAGTAATCATCATCAGGATCATAATAATATTCGCGCATCAGCGTCCAGCGCTTATAATTTTCCACCGCGACCACCGGATAATGATACGGCGCTTCGTCAATTTTGCCCTGTTCCTGCATCGTCAGCCGGCCTGCGACGGTCACATATTGATCCTTCAGACTTTCCGGATCGACAAAGCCCTGAATATAAGCGATAAACCGCCCGTTCGTCGCGCCGTCCAGCAGCGGCTTGGCCGAATATTCGGCGATCGGTAGGCTGAGAATTTCTAATTTAGTCTGCTGTTTTAACGCCGTTACCGCCAGCACTTTACCGCCCAGACGAACCGATTTACAGCGACAGGCATAATCTTCCGTCTGGATCTGTGACAGACTGCGGATAGCGTATCGGTCACGCTCTAAGCCTTTCGGCGCGGAAACGCAGGCGCTCAGCGTAAAGATAAACAAAGGAAACAAGAGTAATTTTTTCATGTTGTTCTCCTTAATCAGGATGTATTGTCAATAAAATCCTTATTCCCGTCCGGGTAATTTTTTCCAGGTGACCGTGTTGCGCAAATAAACCGGCTCAATATCCACCGCACTTATCCATTGCTGGCGCTGATATAACGGCAATGCCAGCGACAGCATATAACGCGCCGACGGTAATTCCACCGCCGAATGGCTTGCCAGTCCGGCGGCGGCAAACTGTGCATAGGCGTTCCAGCCGGTGCCGACCGTCATCCATTGTCCGTTTAAATCCGATAATTGTGCGATCGCCTGTTCCGGGCGGCACACCTGCTCATCGATAACCGACCGCCATTGAATAAACTCGCCGAAATCCGACCGCACTTTTTCACCTGCCAGCCGGCTGAAATACACCTCGTTCATTCTGGCGTCAATGGCGCATAATACCTGCGTCGCGCCATATTGTTCATAGGCCTGCTGCGCCATGGCCGTCAGATTGGACACCGGAATTACCGGTAAATCCGCGCCCAGCGCCAGCCCTTGCGCAATGCCGGCGCCGACCCGCACGCCGGTAAAACTGCCCGGCCCGCGACCGAACGCTAATGCGTCCACTTGGTTTAATCTAATGCCCGCCTGCGCCAGAATGTCGTCCACCATCGGTAAAATCCGTTTGGTATGCGCGCGCTGCGCCAATTCGTCCGCGGCAATGGTTTCTCCCCGATAAAATAACGCCACCGAACAGGCTTCCGTGGAGGTGTCTAAAGCTAATAATGTTGTCATTGTTATGATTCCTGTTGAATCGTTGCCAGAAATTGTACCACGTTGTTTAAATCCCGGGTACGCCTTGCGTCGGGCAAACTTTTTAAAAAGGTTTCACCGTAAGGCCGCATCACCAAACGGCTGTCGCAGATAATCACCGCACCGCGATCCGTCACATCACGAATTAATCGTCCTACCCCTTGTTTCAGCGCGATCACCGCTTCCGGAATCTGAATATCCCGGAACGGTTCGCCGCCCTGTAAACGGCAGTCTTCAATGCGCGCTTTGAGCAGCGGTTCATCCGGTGCGGTAAACGGCAGTTTATCGATAATGACCAGCGAAAGCGCATCGCCGCGCACATCCACCCCTTCCCAGAAGCTTGAGGTGGCGACCAATACCGTTTGCGGTTGCTGAACGAACTGCTCCAGTAATTTGGCTTTCGGCATGTCACCCTGTAACAATACCGCAAGCTCACTGTTGGCGCGGAAATACTCCGCCAGCTCACGCATCACGGCATAGGAAGTGCACAGCACGAAACAGCGTCCGTGATTGTGTTCGATCACCGGCAGCAGCATCTCGCCCAGTTTCGCGGCGGTGCGGGTTTGGTTGCTTGCCGGCAAATAGCGCGGCACGCAGAACAGCGCCTGTTCGGGATAATTAAACGGGCTGGGCAGAATTTTTTGTGCGCCGCCGTCAATGCCCAATCGTCCGCAAAAGTGCGTAAAACTGCCGCCCACTTCCAGCGTGGCGGAAGTAAAAATCCATGCGGCCTGTTTGGCTTTCATCTGTTCGCCGAATTTATCCGCCACGGTCAGCGGAGTAATATGCAGACCGAATTGCCGCCCCATGGTTTCATACCAGTAGCAATAGCCGACAATTGAAGTATCCTGTAGGCGTGCCAGCATATTTTTCAGCGTGGCAAGACGTTCGAAAATACTGTCCAGCGTTTGCGATCGCCCCAATCCCCGCTTCACCACTTGCGAGGTAAACTCCAGTTTTTCCTGCAATAAAACAAAGCCTTTTTTGACCGCACTTTGATTCAGCAGCTCGCGCCAGTTACCGCGCCGGCTGCCCTCGCCCAGTAATAAGCGGAAATCCTGCGCCACTTTGAGCAGATTATCCGACGCCACTCCCAGCTGCGCCATATCTTTCACTTCGGTGCGATACACTATATGCAGATCTTTGCACAAATCAAACAGCTGGCGCCCGGTCACCGACTGGCCGAAATACTGACTGGCGATGTCCGCCAGCTGATGCGCCTCATCGAAAATAATCACTTCCGCCTGCGGGATCAGCTCGCCGAAACCGCTTTCTTTCACCGCCATGTCGGCAAAAAATAGATGATGATTAACCACCACCAAATCCGCATTCAAGGCTTTTTTGCGCGCCGCCGCCACATAACAATCCGCATAATTGGGGCAATCGCTGCCCAGACAGCTTTCCGCGGTGCTGGTCAGTTGCGGCACAATCGGGCTGTCTTCCGCCAGCGTCACACATTCAGTCAGATCGCCGGTTTTGGTGGCGTTATGCCATGCTCTGACCTTGGCAAGATCCGCCAGCACGCTGCGATCGCCCAATACGCCCTGCGCAATCACCTGCGCTAAACGTTCCAGACAAAGATAATTCGCACGCCCTTTTAACAACGCGATTTTACCGCTGTAGTTGAGCGCCCGTTTGATTGCCGGCAAATCGCGGTTGAATAATTGATCCTGCAGATTCTTGGAGCCGGTGGAAATAATGGTTTTCTTGTTTGACAATAACGCAGGCGCAAGATAAGCAAAGGTTTTGCCCGTTCCGGTTCCCGCCTCCACCACCAGCGTGGTGTTATGTGCGATGGCCTCTTCCACCGCCGTCGCCATCTCAAGCTGTTCCGCACGCGGGCGGAAGCCTTGAATGTTCCGGCTTAGCTCGCCGTCTGCGGAAAATATCTTGATTATTTGTTCAATCTTCGCCATTATCATTTCTATGCCGTTTTTATTGGCGCGTATTGTATCAGACTTCGGCAGCGACTGCTGCGCATTTCATCGGCAACGCCGCGGACTTTGCCGCCGAAGAAACCCGATTAAAGGAAAAGAAAAATGACCACAATTACCCTACTTAAGCAAATCACACCGGAACTCAGCCTGCAACAATATAACGAGATTCCCGTCATCGCCCTGCAACATCGCGTCGGCAGCGCCTTAATCGCGCTTCAGGGGGCGCATTTGTTCAGCTGGAAACCGCAAGGCGCAGCGCAGGATGTTTTCTGGTTAAGCGAAGTCGAACCCTTTAGTGCCGGCAATGCCATTCGCGGCGGCGTACCGATCTGTTATCCGTGGTTCGGCTCGGTGCAATCGCCGCCTCACGGCTATGCCCGCATTTCGCTCTGGCAGCTCAGCGATTATGCGATTGCGGAAGACAAAGTGCGGTTGAAATTCAGCCTGTTTTCCGCCGAAAATCTGATCGAGGCGAAAATCAGCATGCAATTTTGCGACCACTGTGAACTGACTTTTACTCACTACGGGCAACAGCCGGCACAGGCGGCATTGCACAGTTATTTCCATATCGGCGATATTGAATCCGTATCCGTTGCCGGCTTACCGACCACCTGTTTTAACTCCTTGCAGCAACAGAACGAACCGGTTCCGTCCCCGCGCCGGATTAGCGCCAACGTCGATGGTATTTATGCCGTCGCTTCCCCACTTACAACAACCGTTCATGATCCGGTTTATCAGCGTAATATTGTGATCGAACATAATAATGCCACCGAGGTGGTACTGTGGAATCCGTGGCACAAAGCCACAAGCGGCATGAGCGAACAGGGCTATAAGACTATGGTTTGTGTCGAAAGCGCGCGCATCAATCACCCTCTATCGCAAGGCGAACAGATTCGCACGCGGATTAAATTGGCTTAATCGAATGTCCATACCCGTCGAAGCGGCGGGGATATTTCGCGCATTAATTCAAATCCAACCGAGCTGGCTTAACAGCAACACGCCGATGGCGGAACCGAACATCGATCCGAAAGTGGTTAAGGCAATAATATTGGCAACCGTCACCGCATTGCCGCCCATCCCGCGCACCATGGCATAGGTTGCAGCGGCCAGCGGCGTGGCGGTGATTAAAAAGACAATGCCCAGATTCATGCCGCTTAAACCGAGGGCTTTGCCCAGCAATACCATAAAAACCGGCGCCACAATCACCCGTCCGATCGTTGCCATCCAGGATATACCGGAAGTTTTGAACAGATTTCTGACCTCAATACTGGCGCCGGTGCAGATCAGCGCCAACGGTAAGGTGATATTGACCAGATAATTCCCGGCGGTCATCAAAGGCTTGGGAATCTCCAGTTTAAGCACGCTTGCCAATAAACCCAGTGCAATGCCGATAATCAGCGGATTTTTCAGCACGTTCCACAACATCTTGCGCGGGCTGACCTTGCCGTCAGACAGGGAGCGGCTAATCGTGATCACCGCCAGAATATTATATAAAAACACCGAAACCGCGGTATAAATGGAGGCCGACGCTAAAGCGGCGTTGCCGTACGCATTGATACAAAAAGCCAGCCCCAGAATGCCGGCATTGCAGCGGTAAACGCCCTGTACAAAGGTGCCGCGTTCGCGTTTTTCGGCGATAAATTTCGCCGCGAACAGTTCGGCCAGAATAAACAAAGACAGCGTGCCGACGATACACACCGTCAGAATCCGGAGTTGTTGTTCGAGATGCTCAATCGGGTTGTTATAGAGATTAAAAAACAGCAGCACCGGCAGCGTAAGATTAAAAATCATTTTACTCGCCTGTTCACAGAAGCGGTCGTCGATCACGCGGCGCTTACGCAGCAACATACCGAGAATCAGCATAAACAGAATCGGACAGGTCACACTTGCCGAAAATATCAGCGAAGAAAGGAAATCATTGTTTTGCATAGATTATTATCTCGGTGAACGCGAAAAGTGCGGTGAAAATTTGCTGTTTTTTACCGCACTTTCGTCGGCTAAACTCTTAGGGCCAAATAGCGCTCCACGGTGTCCACAATCGCTTGTGTCTGCGGGTCGATTTCGATATTCACCGCCTCTCCCACGGCGCGCTGTGCGATTAATGTGCGCTGAATAGTTTCCGGAATCAAATTCACGCAGAATTGCTGCCCGTTGACTTCGCTGATGGTCAGACTGATGCCGTCAATGGCGATAAATCCTTTGGTCAGAATATATTTCATCAGTTCCGGCTGCGGCAATTCAAACCAAATTTGCAGATTATTGGGCGACGGAATACGCTGCGCCACTTTCGCGGTGGAATAGACATGACCGGACAACACATGCCCGCCGATTTCATCGCCCATGCGCATGGCGCGCTCGACATTTACCCAATCGCCGACCTGCAACCCGCCCAGATTGGTAATGCGCAGCGTTTCCATCATCAAATCGAAACTGACCAAATCTCCGTTGATGCCCGTCACCGTCAGGCAAACGCCGTTATTCGCCACCGAAGCGCCGACCGCCAGTCCCGGCAGTAATTCCGGTGGCATTTTTAACGTCTGTGTTCTAAAATTAGCTTTTTCGTCAATCGCATGAATTTGTGCCGTTGCTTGTACGATTCCTGTAAACATGATGTTCTCTCTGTGTTGAAAATAGTGTCGCTATTATATAACAAAACCCGGATTTTTATGAAATTTAGCCATCTTAAAGAATACCATTTTGAAGCCCGCAAACTTATCGCTATCGCCGTCCCGATTTTATTTGCCCAAATCGCGCAAAATTCCATGGGCTTGGTCGATACCATTATGGCGGGGCGCGTCAGTGCCGCCGATATGGCCGCCATTTCCGTCGGCGCCTCTATCTGGCTGCCGCTGGTATTGTTCGGGCACGGTTTACTGCTGGCGCTGCCGCCGACGATCGCCTATCTGAACGGCTCGGGACAACGTCACAGAATTGCCCATCAGGTGCGTCAGGGGTTATGGATTCTGCTGGCAAGCGCGATTCCGCTATGTTTTTTAATCTATAAAAGTGACATTGTCATCCAATATATGCAAATGGAGGAAAAACTGGCGAACATCACGATGGGTTATCTGCATGCGATGTTATGGGGCTTGCCGGGCTATCTGTTGATGATCAACTTCCGCTGTTTAAGCGACGGGCTGGCTAAAACCAAGCCGGCGATGGTGATCACGTTTTTGGGCTTAATGCTGAATATTCCGTTAAATTATATTTTTATTTACGGCAAACTGGGGCTACCGGCATTCGGCGCGGTAGGCTGCGGGATTGCAACCGCAATCGTCAACTGGGCAATGTGTATTATGATGATCACCTACAGCCGTCGAGCCGCCAATCAGCGCGATCTTCAGATATTTTCACCGCCGATTGAAAAACCGGATCTAAAAACTCTCGCCAAGCTGCTGCGTCTGGGTTTTCCCATCGCCGTGGCCTTATGCTGCGAAGTGGCGTTATTCGCCTTAGCGTCGTTATTACTTTCTCCGCTCGGTACCAATGTGGTGGCGAGCCATCAAATCGCCTTAAACACCAGCTCCTTTGTGTTTATGTTGCCGATGTCTTTGGGAATGGCGACCACCATTCTGGTGGGACAACGTTTAGGCGAAGGCTCGGCCAAAAATGCCAAACAGGTCTCTTATGCCGCACTCGGCGTAGGATTATCCATCGCGCTGGTCACGGCGCTGATTACGGTATTTTTCCGCACCGACATCGCGTCGATTTTCGTTAATGATCAAACGGTGATTTCCATGGCCGGCAGCCTGTTGCTGCTTGCCGCGTTATATCAGTTCTCCGATACGATCCAAGTGGTGTCCGGCGGCGCACTGCGTGGTTATAAAGATACGCAGGCGATTTTATATATTACGCTGTTCTGTTACTGGGTTCTCGGCATGCCGCTCGGCTATACGCTGGCGCGCACCGATCTGATTGTCCCCGGCCTCGGGGCGGCAGGATTTTGGATCGGCTTTGTCGTCAGCTTAACCGTTGCCGCAATACTGCTTATGCGGCGTATGCGCAAAATTCAGGCGCTGCCGGATCAGGTATTACTGGCTAAACTGGAAAAACTCAAGTAAACCTTTTTCTTGCTAAACCGAACGTCGGTTTAAAATGAGAACAATTCCTATTGTTAAAAGAAAGTCTTTTCGCTATAATCGCGCGGATTTTCAATACGTTTTTAGCATAATGGGATTTTTATGAAGTTTAAATTAAGCGTAATTTACACCGCACTTTTTGCCGGTGTTTCTTTCGGCGCACTGGCTGAAACAAATCAGCAGCCTAATAATGGAAGTTTAGAACAAATTACTATTGTCACCGAGGTGGAAAAAGCCAAAGCGGCCGGCAGTAAACAAAAAGAAGTGGCTAATCTCGGCCTGCTCGGTAACCAGCTTGCCTTTACCTCGCCGATCAGCGTGGTAAATTATGATGAAAAAGCCTTTGAAGATCAGCAACCGCGCAATGTGGTGGACGCGATTGCCAAAACTGACGCATCCGTAATGAATTTCGGCGGCGAAACCAATACCCTGCAAGGCGTTTATGTACGCGGTTTACAATTAGACGCACGCCAAATCAGCCTAAACGGCTTAGCCGGTTTATACTCCACCTATAACTCTCCGACTGCCGGTGTCAGCGCCGCGCAATTAATTAAGGGCGCTTCCACGGTGACAAGCGGCATGGATCCGGAAGGTTCGGCCGGCGCCGCAATGAATATCGAAACCAAACGAGCCACCGACGAAGAAATTAACAAAATCGGTTTCGGTTGGTTCAGTAATAACCGTTTGCAGGAAAGTTTTGACTTCGGACGTCGCTTCGGCACTCATCAAGAATGGGGCGTGCGTATTAACGGAAAATACCGTGACGGCGATACCGCCCGCGTCGGTTACAGCGAGCGTGATAAAGAATTGGCTATCGGTGCTGATTATCGGGGTGAAAAATTACGCGTCGGCGTAGATTATATGTACAGTAAGCGTAAAACCGACGGCGGACGCGCCCGTGTACAGGATATTCAGATGCTGGATTTCGCTTTACCGTCCGCACCGAACGGTAAAACCAATTTAATTCCGAGCTGGTCCGGACAAACGACAGAAGATCAAACCGTTATGACCACCTTTGAATATGATCTGCCATACAACATGATGTTATCCGGCGGTGTCGGTCATCTTGAATCCAAATATGACGGTTCCTTCGGTCAGGTACGAATGGTTGATTCTGCCGGCAATTACAGCATTCGTTCCATGCGCGGTATGGATTACCGCACCCGCACCACCAGTGGCAACCTGAAATTACAGGGGGAATTTGAAATTGCCTCCGTACTAAACAACTGGAGCATGGCCTTTGACAGCGTCACACGTTATCGCGATTTCGATCAGACGCCGGTTGTAAATTACGGCACCTTAAAAAAAGCCTATGCCGGATTAAATATTTATCATCCGCAGTTCCCGGCTTCTCCGACATACTCGGATCTGGCACAAAGTACCGATGAAAAAGTACAGGCACACAGCTTAGCATTTGCCGATACGCTGGGCTTTTCCGACAACCGAATTCGTCTAACTTTAGGCGGCCGTTATCAATGGATCAAACAGCATGACTATAGTGCGGGGATCAAAGCCCATGAAAATCGTTTCAGCCCGATGGCGACTCTCGCTTATGTGCCTAATTCGAATTTAGTGTTCTACGGAAACTATCTGGAAGATTTAGAACCGGGTGCCATTGACGAAAATACCGGCGTAATGGCTAAGCCAATCGTCAGTCGCCAGATTGAAATCGGTGTGCGCAAAAACTGGAGTGAACAATTCACTACGACATTAAGTTTATACCAAATCCGCCGGCCGGGTATTAACGTGTTAACCGGTGAAGAACAAGGCAAAGAACGAAATCGCGGTATCGAATTTAACGCTTATGCCAGACTGTTAAACGGCACATTGCGCCCAAGCTTCGGTATTACCTATAACAAAGGTGAGTTGATTGATTACACCACTTTCGGCACCGCTTATGCGGATAAGGGAACGATTGTTAGCGGCGTGCAGGTTGCCAGCCCGCGCATTATTTATAAAGGAGCAATCGAATGGGATACGCCGTTTATTAAAGATTTAACCTTAAATGCGGCCATTCAATATTACGGTTCCTCTTATCAGGATTACGGCAAAAAATATAAATTCTCACCTTATACTACAGTAGATGTCGGTGCTAAATATGTGATTCATCTGAGCCAGAAACAAATGCTCACATTACGCGGCGCAATCGAAAATCTATTTAATGAGAATTACTGGCAAGTACAGCGCGGTCGCTATGATCGCAGTTTCGCTGTGGTCGGGCTGCCGCGTACATACTGGTTAAATGCTGAATATTCATTCTAACCCCAATCCTCCCCAAGGGCAGTGTCACTGCCCTTTTGTCGTTTTTTACGGAATCAATCATGAACTGGCAAACGGAACTGAATAATAGTTTTTACTGGCTTGTCAGCGCACTGTTTTGGGTGGCGCTGTGTTTTTCGCTGACGGCGGTGATGTTGCGGCAAACGGATTTCGGTCGGAAATTCTGGTTAATCACGAAGCCTTGTTTAACCAAAAGCAATAGGCTGAAAACCTGCGGGCTGATTCTGATTTTATTTACCTTAATTTTGCTGGAAGTGCGTATCAGCGTGCTGAATACGTTTTTCTACAACGGGTTGTATAGTTCGCTGCAAAATAAACAGGCCGAGGCGTTTTGGTTTTTTGCCACCGTCAACGTTATGCTGGTGCTGGTTAAAATTATTCACTCCATCGTAAATTATCTGATGCTGCAGGTATTTGAAATTCGTTGGCTGGAAAAACTCAACGCGGACATGCTAGCGCGCTGGCTGGCCAATAAAAATTATTATCGCCTGAAATATGTGAAGGAAATTCCCGATAATATTGATCAGCGTATTGAACAGGATGCGCGGGAATTTATTTCAAGTACCACCGAACTGGTGCGCGGGGTGATTAATTCCGTGGTCTCCACCATCGAATTTACCATTATTCTGTGGGGATTATCCGGTCTGCTGGTGTTATTCGGGCTGGCGATTCCCAAAGGCGTGGTCTTTTTTATCTATGGTTTTATTCTCGCCGCGACCGCCCTGTCAGTCTGGATCGGCTACCCGTTAGTCAGACTGAATTTTAATAAAGAACATTTTAGCGGTAACTACCGTTATTCTCTGATTCGGGTACGCGATAATGCGGAAAGTATCGCATTTTACGAAGGCGAGCAAAAAGAGCGGTCGAATTTAAGCGAGAAATTTAATACCGTCATTCAAAACCGCTGGGCAATTGTGCGTAAAATGCTGGGGCTGGACGGATTTAATACCGGCGTCACGCAGATTGCCATGATCCTGCCGTTAATGCTGCAGGCGCCGCGTTTTTTCGCCGGGCAGGTCACACTGGGCGATATGCACCAGACCGTGCAGTCATTCAATCGCCTGATGCGCGCGTTGTCCTTTTTTCGCCTGTTTTATGAAGAATTTACCCTGTATCAGGCGCGCTTAAACCGTCTTGCCGGTTTTATGCAAAAACTGGATGAGTTGGATAATACCCAAGTTCATCAGCCGATAGAATGCACAAACCGCGTTTCTCTGCGCCATTTCGGCATTCGCGATCAGGAAAATAACATTATTCTGGATAACATCAATATTGAGTTAAGCAACGGCGATGCGCTGCTGATTCAAGGTCCGTCCGGTGCCGGTAAAACCACCTTGCTAAAAGCCATCGCCGGCATTTATCCTTTCGCCACCGAGGGGCATGCCGAACGCCCCTGCGGCGCGGAAGCCTTATTTCTGCCGCAACGGCCTTATATGCCGCAAGGCACGCTGCGCGAAGCGATTTGTTATCCGACAATTGACATTCACCATGCCGAATTGGAACAGGTGATGCGGGAATGCCGGTTAGAAAAATATCTCGGCGCGTTGGATATTGAAAATGACTGGCAGGTTATTTTGTCTCCGGGAGAACTGCAACGGGTGGCATTTATCCGGATTTTATTAAGCAAACCGGATGTGGTGTTTTTAGACGAAACCACCTCGGCACTGGATGAACCGACGGAAGAATTACTCTACGGCATGATCAGACACCGATTGCCTCAGATGATTATACTGAGTATCGGACATCGCTGTACCTTGCGGCAATTCCATAATAAACGGCTTTATTTATCATAAAACCGTCACAAAAAAACGGTGAGAAATTTCTCACCGTTTTTAGTTAAGAGCAAAAAGCTTATTCGACCACTAATGTACGGCAGGTATTGGTGCTGCCGCTCGCCAGTTCATCACCTTGCGTCAACAGAACCAGATCGCCGGTCACTAAGAATCCTTTGTTTTTTAACAACTGAATCGCTGCTTTCGCCCCTTCAACGGTACGGCTGACTTCTTCACTGAAAATCGGCGTAACTCCACGATAAAGCGCACATAAATTTAATGTCGCTTCATTACGGGATAACGCGAAGATCGGTAAACCGGAGCTGATACGCGACATTAATAGCGGTGTACGGCCGCTGCTTGTCATGGTAATAATTGCCGCCACCCCTTTCATATGGTTTGCCGCAAACATCGCCGACATGGCAACGGACTCTTCAATAGTATCAAATTGTGCATCCATACGATGACGGGAAACATTGATACTTGGCATTTTTTCCGCCCCTAAACACACTTTCGCCATGGCGGCGACCGTTTCCGACGGATATTGACCCGCCGCAGTTTCTGCCGAAAGCATAACGGCATCGGTTCCGTCCAGCACCGCATTCGCAACGTCCATCACTTCCGCACGGGTCGGCATCGGATTGCTGATCATGGATTCCATCATTTGTGTTGCCGTAATCACCACGCGGTTTAATTGACGTGAGCGACGGATTAATTTTTTCTGCACGCCGACTAATTCAGGATCGCCGATTTCCACCCCTAAATCCCCGCGGGCAACCATAATCACATCGGAAGCCAGAATAATATCATCCATTGCTTCACTGGTCGCCACCGCTTCGGCGCGTTCGACTTTGGCGACAATTTTCGCGTTAAGTCCGGCTTCTTTGGCCAATTGACGGGCGTAATTCAAATCGGCGCTGGAGCGCGGGAACGACACCGCTAAATAGTCCACGCCGATACGCGCGGCGGTAATAATGTCCGCTTTATCTTTTTCGGTTAAGGCATCTGCCGATAAACCGCCGCCTAGCTTGTTGATCCCTTTATTATTGGATAAAGGACCGCCGACAGTCACTTCGGTAAAGACTTTCGCACCCTCGGTGGACAAGACTTTCAACTGCACGCGGCCGTCATCCAATAACAGAATATCACCCGGAACAACATCCTGAGGTAGTGTTTTATAATCCAGACCGACCGCCTCTTGCGAACCTTCACCTTTCGGCAATTCGGCATCTAAAATAAATTTATCACCAATATTTAAGAAAATTTTACCATCTTTAAAAGTCGAAACACGGATTTTAGGCCCTTGCAAGTCGCCCAGAATAGCCACCGTTTTGCCTAATTTTTTTGCAATTTCACGCACACGCTGCGCACGACCGATGTGATCATCCGGCGTACCGTGTGAGAAATTCATACGAACAACGTTTGCACCGGCCGCAATAATTTTTTCCAGATTATTGCCACGGTCTGTTGAAGGCCCCATAGTACATACGATTTTCGTTCTTCTCAGTCTTCTAGACATTATTTACTCCGTCAATTATTACAATTAATTTAAAACATTCTTTTACCGACCGCACAATACCCGCGACGGCGAAAAACTGCGGGTATTATACGCTGAAAACAAAATCAGATCGAGATCACAAATTATAAAAAAATCGTAAAGAAATTGAACAATTGGTTAATTTTATGACAAACAAATTCTAAATCGGAAAAACGCCTTGTCTTAATGAAAAAAAGACTATATTATTACCGCACTTTCGTAAGGCGACTATAGCTCAGTTGGTTAGAGCACCACCTTGACATGGTGGGGGTCACTGGTTCGAGTCCAGCTAGTCGCACCATATTCAATCCCAAGTCAGTTGACTTGGGATTTTTCTTTTCATTGTCAGAAATAAGCACAAAAACAGATCTGCTTTCAAAAAGCGGATGATATTCCGCGCAGAAAGAAAACAGATTAAAATAACACCGCACTTTTTTATTAATAAACCGCACGCATAATTTATTTCCCGCTGTCACCGTAATTGCCCAATACTCTTGCGCTCGGGTCATTAACATTACAGCCCTCCCAGTCTTTATTCGGCATCCAGAAGTCTTTAATCCAGTGCGCTTGTCCCGGGTAAAACCGTTCAAAAATATCGCGGTACAGCAATGATTCTTTGGTAAACGGCGTGGCATACGGATATTTTTCTTTCGCCTGCATTAATTCATCATCGCTGTATTTATTTTCGGCAAAGGCTTTAAGATGATCGACCATAGAATGTCCCACGGCATCACTGAACGCGGCTTTTTCCCGGTATAAAATGCTGTCCGGCAAATAGCCTAAACCGGCAAACGCTTTGCGCAAGAGATATTTTCCCTTGTGATAGACATTCATCTTACGCTGCGGATTAATACTCATTGCATAATTGACAAAATCGATATCACTGAACGGCACGCGGGCTTCCAGAGAATGCGCCGCCAAGCAGCGATCCGCACGCAATACGTCATACATATAAAGTTCGCGGATACGTTTCTGCGCTTCCTGCTGAAAAGCGGCCGCACTCGGGGCAAAATCGGTATATTTATAACCAAAAATCTCGTCGCTGACTTCACCGGTCAGCAACACTTTTAAATCGGTATTTTCACGAATATATTGGCATACCAAATACATGCCGATACTGGCGCGAATCGTCGTAATATCCCAGGTTTCCAGATGCCAGATAACCTTTTCCAGACAGGCGATCACCTCATCTTTTGTCATGATGACTTCCGTATGCTCGGTGCCTAAAAAATCCGCCACTTCTTTGGCATACTTCAGATCGATAGGATCGGTATCCATACCGACGGCAAATGTTTTAATCGGCGTATCCGAATGTTTTTGCGCAATGGCACAAACCAACGATGAATCCAACCCGCCGCTGAGTAAAAAACCGAGCGGTGCATCGGCACTCAGGCGCTTAATTACCGCGGCTTCCAGTTTCTCACGCAAATTCTGCGCGATGCTATCGACATCCTGCTCAACAATCGTTTTCGGATCGGCAATATCGTTGTAACAAACAAATTGACTGCCGTCATAATAATGACCGGGCGGGAAAGGCGCGATATCGCGACAAAACGGCAGCAACGCTTTCGCTTCAGAAGAAAACGCAATGCCGCCGGTTTGTCGATCGTAGCCGTAAAACATCGGGCGAATGCCGATAGGATCACGTCCGGCGTAAATCTTCCCGCGCTGCGTATCGACTAAAACCAGTGCGAATTCCGCATCCAGCATTTTCATCATCACGTCAATTCCAACCTGCTGATAAAGCGGAATCAATACCTCACAATCGCTGCCGGAACGGAAATCATAGTCGTTTTCCAACAGTTGTTTCAGCTGCGGATAATTATAAATTTCGCCATTACAAATCAGCTCAATACCATCATGTTTGAAAGGTTGATTGCCATTATCCGTCAAATCCATAATAGATAAACGATGAAATCCCCAGACGCCGTTACTTTCAGACGCTAAATATTGATTATCCGGCCCGCGATGAAACAGCGTATCAAACCCGCGTTTAACATCTTCAGAATACGGCGCCGACGAAAAAACAAATCCACACATATTAAAAATCCTATCACTAAAACGATGCAGCTAATTTTAATCTAAATTCAAAGCAAGTCAACATTAATAAAATTAAATTTAAATAAAAATCGATTTAAAAAGATAAAATATAAAAAAAAGTTAATTATTTTGAATTTAATTTATAAAAATAAGATTTAGAATATAAGATTTAGGATACTCGGTTTACTTGCATCACAGGATTAAAAACTCATCAAAAACCCACCGCACTTTATCCCCTTTATCTTCGGTTAACCCAAAAATGCGGTAATTTTTTGTCTGTTTTTTGTGGTTTGGTTGTGTTGAGTTTGGTTTATATTTTGATTTGTTTAGAAAAAAATTCTCTCAAAACCCACCGCACTTTACCCCCGTTATCTTTGATTAACCTAAAAGTGCGGTGACTTTTTTACCTGTTTTTTTATTGTTGTCTGGTAGTTGTGTTGAGTTGGATTGGGTTGAGTTTATGTTTTGACTTTTTTACTTGATTCACCGCCGGCCGAAACAGCAAAAGTGCGGTGGCTTTTTGCCGGTTTTCCCCAAAAACAAAAAAACCACCTGCCCTCGGCAAGTGGTCTCTTCTCTAATTAAAACCCGGCGGTGTCCTACTCTCACATGGGGAAACCCCACACTACCATCGGCGTTACAGCGTTTCACTTCTAAGTTCGGCATGGGATTAGGTGGGCCCACTGCACTATCGCCGCCGGAATATTCCGTTATGATATTCGTCTTCGTTGTCTTTTCTCTTCTTCTCTTTTGTTCTCTTCGGTTGCTCTCGCTATCCTTCAATCCGAAACAAGCTGATACTTTCTACTGTTTACTGTCTGTTTATTATTCGACACCCTCAGTTTTCATCTCCT
>NZ_CAXSXF010000001.1:646424-850497 GCF_964241405.1 Necropsobacter rosorum | reverse complement strand
CCGTTCGACTTGCATGTGTTAAGCCTGCCGCCAGCGTTCAATCTGAGCCATGATCAAACTCTTCAATTCAAGTTCAATCGCTCAATAACTGCTACTAGCTAAAAACTATTACAAAAGTAATGAATTTCAAGTTAAGCACTTATTAAGACTTCAAAATTAAAAAATATTTTCAAATAAAGTCAATCAACAAGTGCCCACACAGATTGTCTGATAAATTGTTAAAGAACAGTTGCATGAAGCAAGGCGTGTAATTATAAACACAATCGTTCATCTCGTCAAGCGGTTATTTTTCCGTTTCAGTAAAAAATCGACCGCCGCTTTCGCCTGCCCGCCGTCATCGCGGCTGCGGAGGCGTATTATAGAGATTTGGCTTATGGGATCAAGTAATTTTTATAGAAATGTTATTAACCGTTATTTTTTTAACCTATTCGGTTATTTCTAATGCTTTTTTCGCACATTCCTGCAACATCTGCACCTCTTGCTTGCCTTTGTCTGATAACACTTTGTTATCCGTCAGAATCTGGCTTGAACGCGCAAGAATAAATTTCAGATAATCCAGATTACCCGTTGCCTCATACTGTTTTTTAGCAAAATACATATCCGCAAGGTCTTTATTCATCTGTGAAATCAGCAATTTCTGCCCAAATAATACAATTAATGCCACCACTAACGCGATTACTGTGCCATAGCCATCGGTCGGGTAATACAATATGCCGCCGATCACAAAAAGTGCGGTCACTAAAATCGAACTATTTTTTATATACCCTTCCGCAGGCGGTGCGTTAAACAATTCTCTGAATTTCATATCCGTTCCTTATCAACAAAAAATCGGGCAGCCTGAGCCGCCCGACATCATATCACGAAACATTATGCCAAAATACCGAAGTGATAACCCAGAATACCCACACCGAATAAGGCGAAGATAATATACATCGCATTGATTTTCTTACGTAACAGATACATACATAAAAACGTCAATCCCAGTGCGGCCAGCCCCGGCAGCAATTCATTCAATACGCTCTGTACCGTAGTCACCACTTCTTCGCCGGCTTGATTGGTATAACGGGAGAGTTCTAACGGAATATTGATGCTGGTCCATTTCGAGACCAATGCACCCATCACAAAAAGGCCGAGAATCGACGCTCCCTGTGTCAGCTTTTGCAAACGGCCGCCGCCAATATCCTGCACAATTTCAGTACCCTTGGCATAGCCGTATTGAAAACCGTACCAACGGGTCAGCGCACGAAAAATATTAATACCGATAAAAAACAGCAATGGTCCCAGTAAACTGCCGCTGATGGCAAGACCTGCGCCCAATGCCGCCAATACCGGACGCAAAGTTCCCCAGAAAATCGGATCACCAACCCCGGCCAGCGGCCCCATCAGACCGACTTTCACCCCACTGATCGCAGCATCGTTAATATCCGTTGCCCCATTGGCGCGTTCCTGCTCCATCGCCGCCGTCACACCGATAATTGATGAGGCGACCCAAGGCTGCGTATTGAAAAACTCAAGATGACGCTTTAATGCCGCAGCCTGATCGTCTTTATTGCTGTATAACCGTTTAATCGCAGGAATCATCGATACGCAAAATCCCATTGCCTGCATACGCTCGAAGTTAAAGGAACCTAACAAAAATGTCGAACGCCAGTAAGTGCTGCGAATATCACCTGATGTTAATTGTTTTTTCTCTGACATAATAAAATTCCTTCTTATAGACCTTCAAGTTCATCATCAGCAAGCGTTTTGTGCGACGAGCTTTGCGGCAGCGTCGCTTGATTAAAGCGCGGATTCAATTGAATATAAACCAACGCTAAACATGCACCCAGCAAACCTAAACCAACCAGATTATAGTTAGAGAACGAGGCGATCACGAAACCGATAAAGAAAAACGGCATTAACGCGCCGGCACGCATCATATTAATCACCATGGCATAACCGACCACAACAATAAATCCGCCGGCAATCTGCAAACCGCGGGTCACCACTTCCGGAATCGCATCCAACGCGTGCGTTACGGTATCCGTTCCCGCCACTAAAGCGACAAAAAAAGCCGGTACCGCAACACGCAGCGCCTGTAAAGAAAGCCCCGCGAAATGGCAGAATTCAATACCGCGGAAATTAGCTCGACTGGCAAAATCATCAGCCTTATGCTGCAGAAAAATCGTCAGCGTACGCACAAAAATCGTCAGTACCTGACCGGCTGCGGCAACCGGAATGGCTATCGCAATCGCTGTGCCTTTATCCTGTCCGCCTTTGATCACCAAAATCGCCGCAATAACGGAGGCCAGTGCCGCATCCGGCGCCATGGCCGCCCCGACATTCATCCAGCCCAGCGCCAGCATTTCCAGCATACCGCCGATAATAATCCCGGTGGTCAAATCCCCCAACACCAGACCGATTAAAGTACAGGCCACCAAAGGACGATGCGTCTGACGCTCGTCAAGCACACTGCCCATTCCACAAATCGCCGCGACCAGCGTCACAAGCACAATTTCCATAGGAGTCATACTGTTATCCTCTATTCATTAAAATTTAACTGCATTAAGTTTTTGTTTAGTCAATACATCCCGCGGGCTGCTGGCAACCTGTTGCAGTGTGAGATCAACACCTAAATCCAATAACTTATTGAATGCCTCGACATCGGCCTGACTGACCGTTACCGCCTGCGAAAGTTGCTGATTGCCTTCTTTATAAGTCATGCCGCCGACATTCACTTTATCCACTTTCACACCGCCGTCGATCAAGCGTAAAATATCCGCCGGGTTTGTCACAAGCCATAAAATATTCTTACCGGCATATTTCGGGTTATGGTAAACCTTGATCGCTTTTTCCACCGGAATAACATAAGATTTCAAATTTTCCGGCGCCACCTGCAGCAATAAATCACGGCGCAACGCATCATTGGCGACCTCATCGCTCACCGCAAAAATCGCCTCGCATTTCACCGCTTTCGCCCAAGACGTCACCACCTGACCATGGATCAAACGGCTGTCAATGCGCAGTAAGGAAATGTTCATCTTGCCGTTAAGTGCGGTCGGTTTTTGCACTGTTTCTGCCGCAACGGATTTCTCAACCGGTTTAACCGGCTCCTGCCGTTGGCGGAAAGATTTCACCGCCGCCACGCCAACTTCTTTGGCCGTATCAACCAATTCAGGCAGCGTCATCTCCGCCTTGGCATCCAGCACCTCCAGCAGCATCGGCAAACTGACTCCCGTTACAATATCGGTATTCTCACCGCGTTGCGCCGCTACCCGGCTCGCCGCGTTATAAGGACTGCCGCCGAATAAGTCCACCAGAAACAACACCGGCTCATTTTCCGCCAGCGTTGCAATGATCGCATTGTATTTCGCCACCAAATGCTCGCCGCCCTCGCCGGGCAGAAAGGTCACGACATGGGTATTTTCATCTTCGCCGTACACCATCGCAGCAGAATTAACTAATTCCTGTGAAAATTTACCATGTGTCGCAACGATAATATGGGTCATTAATAACCTCCATCTCATCAAAAGAATTGAAAAATCGTTTCAGCAAGCAAATCAAAAAATAAAGCAAACGTTTGCTAAAACGTCGCTGAGTTTAATCCGTATAAAATCGGCGTCAAATATATTTTTTAAAATCCGTGATCCCGATCAAATAAAAACAACGAGTTATTTCATGACGCCGGCAAAAAGCAACCGACTTCATCACACAAGGACAATAAAAGCCAATCGTTTTTATCCAATGAATTACGGATACCGCTTGATTACGGATAAGACGGCAGTTCGTCCGGCTTACAGACCGTTACCTTATTCCGCCGGCAGAAGATTTTACCGGGCGAAATCCGGCACAGTTCAGCTTGTTATTCAAGTCATATAACGCCTGTTCTTTTTCCTTTGCAGTCAATAAATTAACATGTTTATTCAGCAGCGCCGCCGTCAGGTTCCAAAACAAAATCATATTAACCGACAGGCCGCACTGTTTTAAACGGACATAACAATTAGCCGCTCCGACCGCCTTAAATGCGGCAATACTGTTCAGCCCGATTTTAGCCAGCAATCTTTCATGCTTAACGGATAAATTAGGCAATGCTTTAATCCGGTTCTTTTTAGCCAGCGCTTCGGCCAGCCGTTGCGATTTAATTTGCGCAATGGAAAGCAAAATCAATTCCCGGCAATAGTCTTTGTTCTGCAAAATGGCTTTTGGTAAGCGATAATAATTACTGATATTTAAACCGATGTTGTGCGTTAAGGAGGAATAAGATACCGCGCCTTGACGTTCCAGATGACTCGCCAGCTCATCTTCGGCGCGCAGATAAAAATTTCCGTTTTGATATATACCGAACATCAATTCGTCCTTAAATAATCCGTATCCGGTAAATAAATTTCTGGCGGTGACATGCCCTATCAGCTCGTTTAGTAACTGTCTGATCTCCAGCGTGTTTGCTTCTGTCACGGTCATTGTCATAACTCATTCCTCCTTGATTAAAAAAGCGCCGAAACAACGTTATAGCATATGATTATTTTTCATATGGAGTTTATTAATAAGCAAATTACGAATTTGTGATACAGATCGTGAAACTGGTATTTTTTGCATTAAAAACCACGGAAAATTCAAGCTGACGGCTTGCGAACAGGAAAGGTCAGGGCTAAAAATGGACCATCGATAAACTACTGGTAAACATGTACATCGCCACTGTGCATTTGACATTAACGGCCTATATCTCATGCATAATGCACAACAGCATAAAAAGATCAAAATTTCACTTGATACTGTATATCAATACAGTTAACATTATACACTGATTTAGAACACACAATTTCGGCAGAGGTATGACAATGGCTACGGCTACACAGGAAGACAAAGCAAAAGCACTGGCGGCGGCATTAGGTCAGATTGAAAAACAATTCGGTAAAGGCTCAATTATGAAACTGGGTGAAACCCAAACGCTGGATGTGGAAGCCATCTCCACCGGCTCGCTCAGTCTGGACGTCGCGCTGGGTATCGGCGGTTTACCGATGGGACGTATTGTAGAGATTTTCGGACCGGAATCCTCCGGTAAAACCACTCTGACCCTTTCGGTCATCGCACAGGCGCAGAAAGAAGGAAAAACCTGCGCATTTATTGATGCGGAACATGCGCTGGATCCGATTTACGCGGCAAAACTCGGTGTTAACGTCAAAGAATTGCTGGTTTCTCAGCCGGATAACGGCGAACAAGCGCTGGAAATTTGTGATGCTTTAGTGCGTTCCGGTGCGGTCGATGTCGTGATTGTGGACTCGGTCGCCGCGTTGACTCCCAAAGCGGAAATCGAAGGCGATATGGGCGATTCCCACATGGGGCTACAGGCGCGTTTAATGTCGCAGGCATTGCGTAAATTAACGGCACAGATTAAAACCTCGAATTGTCTGGTGGTCTTTATTAACCAAATCCGTATGAAAATCGGTGTTATGTTCGGTAATCCGGAAACCACCACCGGCGGTAACGCACTGAAATTCTACGCCTCCGTGCGTCTGGACATTCGCCGTACCGGCGCCGTTAAAGACGGTGATCAGGTGATTGGTAACGAAACCCGCGTCAAAGTGGTAAAAAACAAAGTGGCACCGCCGTTCCGTCAGGTTGAATTCCAGATTCTCTACGGCGAAGGCATTTCCAAAAACGGCGAACTGATTGAACTCGGCGTGAAGCATAAACTGGTTGAAAAATCCGGCGCATGGTATTCCTATAACGGTGAAAAAATCGGTCAGGGAAAAGCCAATGCAATGAAATGGCTGACCGAACATCCTGAGCAGGCGGCGGCGCTGGAAGCCAAACTGCGTTCCGAATTGCTGGCTAATCCGGATAAAAGCCTGATGGCAGATATTGAATTATCGGAACAGGAAAATATCGCCGAGACAGACAGCGATTTTTAATGCGGACTTCGGGCGGAAAAAGTGCGGTGATTTTGACCACACTTTTGCTTGAATCAGATTAGGTTCACAGGAGACGATAGTGTCATCTTTAGCGCTCAGTTATGTGGTCGGCTTGCTTGCGCGACGTGAATACAGCGAATTTGAACTGCGTTGCAAAATGCAGGAAAAAGGCTTTTCCGAGCAGGAGATTGCGCAAACCTTGGCATATTGCCAGCAAAAACACTGGCAGGACGATAAACGCTTCAGCGAAAACTATCTGCATATCCGTTCCCAGCGCGGTTACGGCGTCAACCGGATCAAACAGGAATTATACCAGCTGAAAGGGATCCCCAAAGAGACGATCAATGCGGTATTGTCGGAAAGCGATATTGACTGGCCGGCGCTGGCGCAATCCGTACTGCGTAAAAAATTTCCCGACTACCGTGAAATGCGGGATTATAAATCCAAACAGAAAATCTGGCGCTATATGCTATCGCACGGTTTTTCCGCCGAAGAATTTACCGCGCTCGTCGGAAGCGGTGAAGACGAAGAATACTAACCGCGTGATTCTACCGCCGGCAGACTGCAAAACCGTCTTTTACGGCGCCGGAACATTTTCTTTGCATTCTTGTAACGGCTGCAACGAATGCAAGCCGGCGTGTTTTATGTGTGCGATAACATGACACTGCATTGAATTTGAATCGGATAAATATTCCGCCCAAATCCCGCTATTCCGCTTTGTACAAACCCCGCTCAATGATAAACTAACGCCAATTTTTTTAATTCAAATCAGATGAAACAGGAATAATAATGCGTGCGAGTAACTATTTGTTTTCGACTTTAAAAGAAACCCCGAATGATGCTCAAGTGGTCAGTCATCAGTTAATGCTGCGTGCCGGCATGGTGCGGCCGCTGGCATCAGGGCTTTATAATTGGCTGCCGACCGGATTACGGGTATTAAAAAAAGTGGAAAATATTATCCGTGAGGAAATGAATAAAAGCGGTGCCATCGAAGTGGAAATGCCGGTGGTACAACCGGGCGAGCTGTGGCAGGAATCGGGGCGCTGGGAGCAGTACGGGCCGGAGCTGCTGCGCTTTTCCGATCGCGGAAAGCGGGATTTCGTGTTAGGACCGACGCATGAAGAAGTCATCACCGATTTAGTTCGCCGTGAAGTGAGTTCTTATAAACAGCTGCCGCTGAATTTATATCAGTTCCAGACCAAATTCCGTGATGAAGTCCGCCCGCGTTTCGGCGTGATGCGCAGCCGCGAGTTTCTGATGAAAGACGCCTATTCCTTTCATACCAGCCGCGAAAGCCTGCAACAAACCTATGAAGTAATGTATCAGACCTACAGCAATATTTTCAGCCGATTGGGGCTGGATTTCCGTGCGGTTCAGGCCGATACCGGCTCTATCGGCGGCAGTGCGTCGCACGAATTTCAGGTCTTAGCGCAAAGCGGTGAAGACGATATCGTCTTTTCAACGCAGTCCGATTTTGCCGCCAATATTGAGCTGGCGGAAGCCATGGCAAGCGGCGAACGTCAAGCGGCAACGGCGCAAATGACATTAGTGGATACGCCGAATGCCAAAACTATCGCCGCCTTAGTGGAACAATTTAATCTGCCGATTGAAAAAACGGTCAAAACCCTGATTGTAAAAGGCGCCACTGCGGAACAGCCGCTGGTCGCCCTGATTATCCGCGGTGATCATGAATTAAACGAAATTAAAGCGCAGAAACTGGCCTTAGTCGCGGATCCGCTGGAATTTGCCGACGAACAGGACATTAAACAAGCCATCGGCGCCGGTGTCGGTTCGCTGGGGCCGGTGAATCTGCCGATTCCGGCGATTATCGATCGCAGCGTGGCCGTGATGAGCGATTTTGCCGCCGGCGCCAACATGGACGGTAAGCATTATTTCAATATTAACTGGGAACGTGATGCCGCCCTGCCGCAGATTGCGGATTTGCGCAATGTGGTGGAAGGCGATATCAGCCCAGACGGCAAAGGCACATTACTAATTAAACGCGGCATCGAAGTGGGGCATATTTTCCAGCTGGGCACCAAATATTCCGAGGCGATGAATGCGACCGTACAAGGCGAAGACGGTCGCCTGCAACCCATGATGATGGGCTGCTACGGCATCGGTGTCAGCCGTGTGGTTGCCGCCGCCATTGAACAAAGCCACGACCAACGCGGCATTATCTGGCCGACGGATGCCATCGCGCCGTTCAGTGTGGCGATTGTGCCGATGAATATGCATAAATCGGACAGCGTGCGCCAATTCTGTGAAAATTTATACCGCACCTTAACCGCGCAAGGCATTGAGGTGATCTTTGATGATCGCCAAGAGCGGCCGGGCGTGATGTTTGCCGATATGGAGCTGATCGGCGTGCCGCACATGCTGGTGGTGGGCGAGAAAAATCTGGCCAACGGCGAAATCGAATATAAAAACCGTCGTTGCGCCGACAAACAGATGATCGCCCAAGATCACCTGCTCGACTTTATTCAACGACAGCTTAAGGGTTAAACGCAAAAATCGCCTCATTAGAGGCGATTTTTTATATCGGCGGAATAACATTAAACTGAAGGCGGCGCAACACTGCATTTGCCTTTTAGAAAAAAGGCCATTGTTTGAC
Source organism: Necropsobacter rosorum (assembly GCF_964241405.1). Lineage (NCBI taxonomy): Bacteria > Pseudomonadati > Pseudomonadota > Gammaproteobacteria > Pasteurellales > Pasteurellaceae > Necropsobacter > Necropsobacter rosorum. Next base: position 841,992 of record NZ_CAXSXF010000001.1, on the reverse strand, counting down.
GGCAGATTAAAAGTGCGGTAAAAAATCGCGTAATTTTCACCGCACTTTCTGCCGGCATGTGATGTCATTAATTGGTTTTCAGTTTATTCCAGTATTTTTCATAAATATCTACGGCATCGCCCACATCACTTTGCAAAACGCCTTTTTCCACTTCCGCGGCCGGCGGAAACAACACCGGATTATCAACCAACGCCGGGTCAAGCAGCGCTTTCACCCCTTCATTCGGCATGGAAAAGCCCATCCGTTCGATCACCACCTTGGCGCTTTCCGGCCGCAGCAGGAAATCAATAAATTTATAGGCGTTTTCCACATTCTTCGCGCTTTGCGGAATTGCGTAATTGTCCATCCAGAAAATCGCCCCTTCGCGCGGATAAATAAACTGAATATTCGGATTTTCCTTATTGCCTAAATACGCGGAACCGTTCCAGATCATGCCCAGCGCCACCTCGCCCTGAACATAAGGCACTTCCGGCGAGTCCGAATTAAACACCAGCACATTCGGCATCAGTTTTAACAAGCGCTCATAAGCGGATTTAATCTCGTTTTCATCGCGGCTGTTCGGCGATTTGCCCTCCAGCAGCAAAGCGATATGAAACACTTCGCGCGCGTCACTGGTCAGCAACACTTTGCCCCGATATTCCGGTTTCCATAAATCGGCCCAGCTTGTCACCTGCTGCGGGTCGATCTCTTCCGCATTGACCCCGATGCCGGTTAATCCGTACACATAGGGCAGCGAATACTGATTGTTCGGGTCAAACGCCTTATTCAATAAATGCGCCGGGATCTGCTTGAAATTGCTCAGTTTATTATGATCCAGCCGTTGCAGCATGCCCTCTTTCGCCATTTTGCCGACATAATAGCTGGACGGAAAAACCAAATCATAGCCTGCATTCTGCGAGATCAGTTTCAGCTTGGCATACATTTCCTCGTTGCTTTCAAAGGTCGAATAAATCACCTCAATACCGGTTTCTTTGGTAAATTGTGCGATTAGCGTGGACGGAATATAATCGGTCCAGTTATAAACATACAGTTTCTCTTTCGCGAAACTCAGCGTGGTAAACAACGCGGCGGCAATCAGAAAAAGGCATTTCGGTAACGCGGCAACGATTTTTTTCAATTTAGAGTCCTCCCAAGCCATCGGATAGGCAAAGTGCGGTTAAAAATAATGGCGTTTTTAAAACGCCGACTGAATAACAATTCGGCGCTAAGTATAACAAATATTTACCGGTTTTATAGTTAAAGATTTGACATCTCTTGCAATAAGAGTAAGATTCGCCTGACTTGGCGGCGTTGCGCAGTTGCCTGCGGCAGGCTGATATGACAACGCAAAATAATCATTAAATCCGAATACTATCAAGGTTTTATGCTGCTCACCTACTCACATCAAGATCACGTCCGCTCTTATTATTCCGAAACCCGTAATATCTATCTGCAATGTCCGCCGTTAAGCCATCGCCAATCCGCCGATGTCTGCATTGTCGGCGCCGGTTTTTTCGGTTTATCGGCCGCGCTGGAGTTGGCCGAACAGGGCAAAAGCGTCATCGTACTGGAAGGCGCCAGAGTAGGATTCGGCGCTTCCGGTCGCAGCGGCGGTCAGGCGATCAACGGCTTTGAAGACGGGATCGACGAATATGTCAGACAGGTTGGCTTTGAAACCGCTGAAAAACTCTGGAAAATGTCGCTGGAAGCCATTGATATTATTGATGAACGTATTAAAAAGTATCACATTCAATGCGATTGGCGCAAAGGCTATGCCACGCTGGCGTTAAATCACCGCCGCTTGGATGATCTGATCGCCGTGGAACAAACCAGCCGCGAGCTGTTCGGTTATCGTAATATGCAGCTTTGGGATAAGGCCAAGCTGGAGCGGCATTTGGGCAGCCGCATCTATCAAGGGGCGCTGTTTGACAGCAATTCCGGTCATCTGCATCCGCTGAATTATTGCCTCGGCCTGGCCAAAGCCTGTCTGGATTTGGGCGTACAAATTTACGAACAATCACCGGTGATCGATCTGCGTATCGGCAAGAGCAAAGTCAAGGTCAAAACGGAAAACGCCTCGGTGATCGCCAAAGACGTCGTATTAGCCACCAACGCCTACATTGCCGCACTACCGAAAGGCATTCACCACGGGATTGCCAAAAAAATTCTGCCGGTGGAAAGTTTTATCATCGCCACCGAACCGCTGGATCAAAAAACCGCCGACAGCATTATCAACAACGGCATGTCGGTCTGCGACAATAATTATCTGCTGGATTATTACCGCTTAAGCGCGGACAATCGCCTGCTGTTCGGCAGCGATTCCAGCTCCGAACACCATATGATCGAGATTATGCGTCAAAATATGCTGAAGGTTTTTCCACAGCTGGAGAACGTGAAAATCGATTACGGCTGGGGCGGGCCTATCGACATGACAATCAATGCCAATCCCCATTTTGGCCGGATTGCGCCGAATATCTACTTCGCACAGGGCTATTCCGGTCACGGCGTGGCGCTGACCGGGCTGGCCGGCCGCATTGTTGCCGAGGCGATTTCAGGCAACGACGAACGCCTGCGCACCTTTGAGGTGCTCAAAGTGCCGACCGTGCGCGGCGGGCGTTTAAGCAAAAAAGCGGCCTTATTCATCGGTACAAATTATTATCGCTTTTTAGATAAATATCGTTAATCAAACGGTCATGCTAAAGTGCGGTAAAAACTGACGTATTTTTCACCGCACTTATGACGCTTTCCGTTTATTCCGTCGCAGCGCTCCCTGCTTTCTATGCTCATTGTCATCTTATTTTATTGATCTGCCCGGTTTTTTCCGCTTCATGCGGATTTCAGTTAAACAATCTTTTACCCTAAATTTGATTATAAAAAATCAAAAAGATTATTTTTAGTCATTATTGTGATCTGTATCACTGTTTACGCAGTAAACTTTCTATATACTTTCCGCCGTTGAAATTAATTAACCTGAGCGGCTTTATGGAAATGTTAGTGATTGCGGATGATTTTACCGGCGCCAATGATACCGGGGTTCAATTTACCCATCAGGGATTTTCGGTGGATGTGATGCTTAATTCGGAGCGCCCTTATTGCGGCGGTGCGGATGTGGTCATTATCAATACCGACAGTCGGGCAGAAACGATTGAAAACGCTCAAAAACGTGTAACACAAGCCATTCAACATCAACCGGCCGTGAGCATGATTTATAAAAAAATCGACTCGACCCTGAGAGGCAATATCGGCGCCGAGCTGGAAAGTTGTCTGAGTGCAAGCCGGCGCAACGTGGTTTTTCTTTGTTCGGCACTGCCGACAGCGAACAGAACGGTTAAAAACGGTATCTGTTATGTGGGCGACCGACCGTTACGGGAAACCGAATTCGCCACCGATCCGAAAACGCCGGTTATTTCCTCAACGATAAAACAGATCATCGCGGCGCAAACGACAATACCGGTGATTGAAATCACGCTGCAACAGCTTAGACATAGCGATTGCCGGCCAATGATTCAGCAAACTATCGCCGCCCAATCCCCCTGCATCATCGCCTTTGATGCGGAACAAGACAGCGATTTGGCGCGTATCGCCGGTTATATTCGGCAAAGCAATGAACCCGCCGTAATTGCCGGTTCGTCCGGGCTTGCCAAGTATATTCTGCCGAAAAAACCACCGCACTTTTTACATTCAAAAGCCCTGCCGATGTTATTTGTGGTGGCATCGATGAGCGAGATTACCGCTCGGCAGGTGGATTATGTTACGCCGCAAAATTCCATTCGGTTAATCCGTATTGATATTGAGCCCTTGCTGAACGAGGCGCATTACACTGCTTTGCTTGCGGCTCAAGCCGTAGATTTTCTCAAACAAAAACAACACGTTATTTTAAAAACGGACAGTTCAGCACAGGCGCGCAAGGAGATTGCGGCGCGATGTCAGGCGTTGGGACTCAGCCGCAGCCAATTGGGCGAACAGATTTGTCTGCGTCTGGCGGCATTGACCGGGCTGATTTTAAAGCAAATCAACGTTCAACTATCGGCACTGTTTTTAACCGGCGGCGATATTGCCGTCGCGGTGGCAAAAACATTGGGGCTGAACCATTACCGTCTTCTCGGTGAAATCGAAAACGGCGTGCCCTATGGTTATTTTCCGTCCACCGAACTGGCTCACATTCCGGTCATCACTAAGGCCGGCGGGCTGGGTTCCGTTTCGGTTTTACAAAATACGCTGGATTTTATTCAGCATTTCAACAAGGAGTAAATAATGAAACCAATACTAGGCATTACCATGGGCGACGCGGCGGGCATCGGCCCGGAGGTCATCATTAAAGCGCTGGAAGATAAACGCATTTATGACCTGGCGCATCCTATTGTGATCGGCGATAAGAAAATCATGCAGCGCGCGCTGAACATCGTTAATTCGGAATTGGTGTTAAACACAGTGGCGGATATCGATCACTTCAGCGCCCTGTTCGGCCGTATCGACATTCTGGATCTGGATAACCTGCCGGCGGATTTGCCCTTTGCCCGGGTTGATCCGCGCGCCGGCCGCGCCGCTTACGACTATATCGAAAAAGCGGTGCGCCTAACGCTGGATAAAAAAATTCATGCCATTGTCACCGCACCGTTAAATAAAGAAGCCCTGCACGCCGGCGGTAAGCCTTTTCCGGGACACACCGAAATTCTGGCGCATCTGACCCGCACCAGTGACTATTCCATGATGCTGACCAGTGAAAAACTGAACGTTATTCATGTCACCACACATGTGCAGCTGCGTAAAGCCTGTGATCTGGTGAAACAAGAACGCGTGTTGAAAGTGATTGAACTGGCGGACGAATATACCCGCATGCTCGGCATCGCCGAACCCCGTATTGCAGTCGCCGGCCTGAACCCGCACGCCGGCGAAAACGGCATGTTCGGCGACGAAGACGCCAAAGAAATTTTGCCGGCAGTACAACAGGCCCGCCAAAACGGCCTCAACGTTAGCGGACCGATTGCGCCGGACACCGTGTTTCATCGCGCGGCAAATTTAAACGAATTCGATATTGTGGTGGTGATGTATCACGATCAAGGACATATCCCGATTAAAGTGCTCGGTTTTGATACTGGCGTGAATGTCACCGTCGGACTGCCGTTTATCCGCACTTCTGTCGATCACGGCACCGCTTTTCCTATCGCCGGCAAAGGCATCGCCGACAGCCGCAGTATGACCGAAGCGCTGTACCTCGGCGCCAAAATGGCCAATGTGAAATATGCAACCAGCAAATAATTAAGGAGAAAGAGATGATTAAACCCCAAGGTATCGTCACGCCGGTTTTGACCGCGCTGGATGAAAATGAACGCTTTAACCCGACCGCCTATAAAGATTTTATCGATTATCTGATTGATGCGGGCGTCCACGGCATTTTTCCGCTGGGCACAAACGGTGAATTTTATGCCTTTAATCAGCAGGAAAAACTGGAAATCATCAAAACCGCCGTTGAAGCGGTAAACGGTCGCGTACCGGTTTATGCCGGCACCGGCTGTATTACGACCAAACAAACCATTGAATTTTCAAAACAGGTATGGGATCTCGGCGTAGATGTATTATCGGTGATCTCACCTTATTTCGTTGCGGTAAGTCAGGATGATCTTTACCGCCATTTCAGCGCCATCGCCCAAAACGTAAACGCCCCGATTCTGATGTACAACATCCCCGCCCGCACGGGTAATAACATTGATTATACCACCCTGAAAAAACTGGCCGAATTCGACAATATTATCGGCATTAAAGACAGCAGCGGAAATTTCGATAATTCATTGAAATATATTGAAAACACGAATCCGAGATTAAGTGTTATGGCGGGCAGCGATTCATTGATTCTGTGGACATTGTTAGCCGGCGGCACCGGAGCTATCAGCGGCTGCTCCAACGTATTCCCGCAACTGATGGTTTCCATTTATGAATACTGGAAACAAGGAGATTTCGCAAAGGCCAATGAAGCGCAGAAAAAAATCCGTGATTTCCGCAACGTCATGCAAATGGGCAACCCGAATTCTGTGGTAAAACGCGCCGCACTTTTACGCGGTCACCACGTCGGCCCGGCCAGAGAACCATCAAATTGCGCTAATGCGGTGATTGATAACGCATTGCAAGATGTATTTAAGTTATATGAGTAGGAATTATATTATGGTGAAAGTGGTTATATCTCATCGGTTACATGATGATGGAATGGCAGTATTAGAAAAACATAATACTGATATCGTCATTACGAATAGTGGCGATCCTCATGTCATGTTACCGGAATTATTAGATGCGGATGGATTGATTATTCGTATCGGATCTATCGATCGAAAAACAATGCTGCAGGCAAAAAATCTTAAAGTAATCGGCAGACCCGGCGTTGGTGTTGACGATGTGGATGTTAAAACAGCAACAGAATTAGGTATTCCTGTTGTTATTGCACCGGGAGCAAATACGCGTTCCGTTGCAGAACATGCCTTTGCATTGATGTTCGCCTGCGCAAAAGATATTGTCCGCTCAGATAACGAAATGCGCAAAGGCAATTTTAATATAAGAAGCAGTTATAAGGCTTACGAATTGCATAAGAAAACATTAGCGTTAATCGGATACGGTCGTATCGGTTCAATTTTAGCTCAAATGTCAAAAGCTATCGGAATGAATATTAAAGTTTATGATCCTTTTGTTTCACCTGAGGCGATTGAGAAAGAAGGATATCAATACTGTGCTCAATTAGACGATGTAATTAAAGGAGCACATGTTATTTCTATTCATGTTCCCTTAACTAAAGAAACAAGGAATCTTATTAGTGAACGGGAAATTAACTTAATGAATGCAAATACAATCGTAATTAATTGTGCACGAGGCGAAGTCGTGGATGAAAACGCATTAATCCACGCGCTGGAACAAGGCATTATTCACAGTGCTGGTCTCGATGTATTCGCTAATGAACCCGTTAATATCAACTCACCGCTGTTTAAATTAGATAATGTGACAGTATCGCCGCATATGGCCGGACAAACTAAAGAGGCCGCCTCAGGTGTGGCCACAATGGCTACAGAAGGTGTATTAGCCGTTATTAACGGCGAGCGGTGGCCTTATGTATGTAATCCGGAAGTTTACGAACATCCTAGATGGAATAAATAACAGAGGTGAAGACAATGGACCATTTTTATTCATTATGTCATACAAATAAAGTCATCGGCGGAGCAAATAGTATTGAGCAAATTACTGATGTGGTGAAAGCACATAATGCCGATAATGTCATTATTATCACCGATCCGGGCGTATTTAATGCGGGATTAGTCGCAAAACCGAAGACACTTTTAGACAATGCAAATATCGGTGTTCATATCATTCACGATACGCCACCGGAACCTCCGTTAGAGAAAATCAATCAAGTTTATCATACGGCTAAACAGTTTAATGCCGACATGGTTATCGGTATCGGCGGCGGCAGTGCGATGGATACCGCCAAACTGGTGGCTATTTTGTTAAATAATGATGTGGAATTAAGCGCTGTTATAGACGGTAAAGCAAAATTCCGCAATAAAGGGATTCCGACTTTAATGATCCCGACCACTGCCGGAACAGGTTCTGAGGCCACACCGAACTCCATTGTTCTTATCCCTGAACGTGAGTTAAAAGTAGGTATTGTTGATGAAAAAATGATACCGAACTGTGTGATTTTAGATCCGCTAATGACTGTTGGATTGCCAAAGCATATAACAGCAAATACAGGTATCGATGCATTATGTCATGCGATTGAATGTTATATCTCGAGAAAATCTAATCCGTTCAGTGATACTTTTGCATTGAAATCTATCAAATTAATTTCTCGTAGTATTCGAACTGCTTACCAAAACGGAGCAGATTTAAATGCAAGAGAAGATATGATTTTAGGCGCCTATTTCGGCGGAGTTTGTATTGCGACCTCAAGCACAGTTGCAGTTCACGCGCTTTCTTATCCTTTGGGCGGTAAATACCATATTCCTCATGGTCTATCTAATGCCATTCTACTACCTGATGTCATGCAGTTTAATCTTGATGTCTGTGAAGAAAAATTTGCTAATGTGGCAAAGGCCATGAACCTAGATGTACAAGGGCTGACACAGCGTCAAGCAGCCCAAAAAATGATTGATGAACTGTATGCTCTTATCCGTGATCTTGAAATTAAATGTGATCTTAAATCCGTTGGGATTACTGAGGATGTATTAGATGAACTGGTCGATTCGGCATTCACAGTTCGACGTTTATTGGACAACAACCCTAAAGAGATGACCAAAACAGATATCCGGTTAATTTATCAGAAGATTATTTAACAGAATGATTAAATAGTAACTTAACTCTACTGATAAAACTGCTATTGTATGGAGAACAGTCATATGAATAAATATATCTCAGATAAAAACTTTCTGGCCGGAATCATCTTTTTCTTTATTGCATTATTTTATTTAGTTAATGCATTTCTGATTGAAACGAAAGATCTCGTTAGTGTTGAAGCTGATTTTATGCCCAAAATTTACGGCTCATTGTTGCTATTTTCATCAATAATTTTAACAATAACATCATTTTTTAAAATTAAAACGAAATCATCTGAGGAATTAAAGAAAAAGACAGATTGGCAACGAATTTTTTCTGTTATCGGATTAATTTTCGTTTATGTATTATTAATGCAGTATCTGGGTTTTATTTCGACCTCAATACCGTTTTTATTTCTTTTATCTTTACTATTAACTCCTCAATATGTAAAAAAAGTGTATTGGATATATGCTGTATTTTCGATCGTATTACCGATTATTGCATATCATATATTCAGTTATTATCTAAACTTAACAATGCCTTCAGGTTTATTATTTTAGAGAGGAAATAAATCTATGTTTGATTCATTATTTCAGGCCACCTCCTCTTTATTCACGATAAGCGGTTTAATTTGTCTATTGGGCGGTGTGTTTATCGGGATCATTTTCGGTTCAGTACCGGGATTATCGGCAACAATGGCACTAGCATTGTTTTTACCTATCACGTATGCACTGGATCCTAATATTGCCGTTATTTTGCTAATTGCACTTTATATCGGCGGTATTTCAGGTGGATTAATCACTGCTATCTTAACCGGTATCCCCGGCACACCGTCGTCAATTGCCACATGTTTTGATGGATATCCGATGACAAAGAAAAACCAGGCCTTTAAAGCATTGGGAGTTGGTGTGACATTCTCTTTTCTGGGAACGCTATTCTCAACGATTATTCTGATATTTCTATCACCAGTCTTAGCTAAAATAGCGATTAAATTTGGTGCCTATGAGTATTTCGCCGTAGCATTATTTTCTTTAAGTATGCTCGTAGGATTATCTGGCAATAATATTTGGAAAGGCTTAATCTCAGGGCTAATGGGGTGTATGTTTGCAACAGTAGGAATGGATAGTATTGCTTCCGTAAATAGATTTACCTTTGGTTCAGAAGAAATTGCTTATGGTTTCGACGTACTTCCTGTTCTTATCGGATTATTTGCAATCAATGAAATTATCACCAAGGCAGATACAGTTAAATCCGAGCATCAAAATATGCAGGTTATTAATGCTATTAAAATAGAAAAAGGGCTCGGTTTTTCCATAAAAGAATTTTTCAGCCAAACTAAAAATTTTTTAGTCTCTGCATCATTAGGTACGGGAATCGGCATCTTACCCGGTATCGGAGGGGGAGCAGCAAACGTAATGGCATATACTGTTTCCAAATCAACATCTAAATATCCGGAAAAATACGGAACCGGAATTATTGATGGCGTTGTAGCTTCCGAGGCATCAAATAATGCCGCAATCGGTGGTGCATTAGTCCCCCTATTAGCATTAGGTATTCCCGGCGATACGGTGACAGCAATTTTACTGGGAGGATTAACCTTACACGGTATTATCCCGGGACCATTAATGTTTACTGAGAACATTAGCATTGTATATGCCATTTTTTCAGCGATGTTTTTTGGTGCCATTATAATGTTTATGATGGAGTTTTACGGTTTAAAAATATTTACTAAAGTTCTTTCTATACCAAAGCATTTTCTATTACCGGCTATCTTTTTATTCTGTATTATCGGTGCATTTGGCGTCAGAAATAACTTCTTTGATGTATGGGCGACAGTACTATTTGGGGTGATAGGATTTGGTTTTTATAAATTATCAATTCCATCTGCACCATTTATATTAGGATTTATTATAGGACCGTTAGCAGAAATTAATTTAAGACGAGGACTGATGTTTTCTCAAGGAAACTTCGCCGAGTTTTTTAAAGCCCCTATTGCAACAACATTTTTTATTCTCACGGCACTAATCATTCTTTTTGCCATAAAATCCAGAATAAAAAAATAAAATCAATCTATAAAGGAGTTTCTTATGAAAAAAACACTTAGTCTAATTTTTGTAGGGATATTAGGTTTAGGTATCATTGGTTGTGATCAAAAAGCCAATAGTACCTCCTCACAAGAAAAAAATAGCTGGCCACAAAAAACGATAACATTGGTCGTACCCTTTGGTGCCGGTGGAGATACAGATTTTCATGCGCGTAATTTAGCCAATTATTTAGAAAAAGAGTTAGATACCAGAATTATTGTAAATAATGTTTCCGGTGCAAACGGTAATGCCGGTATGAAACAGGTCGTCAATGCCCAACCAGACGGCTATACCGCCTTATTTTTTCATGAATCAATGTTGACGAATAAGGTTGTCGGCGTTTCAACTCAAGCTCATGAAGCATTATCTCCTGTTGCAGCAACAATTATAGATAATTCCTATGTTATTGCGGCAAATGCAAAGAGTAGTTATAAAAACCTCAATGATCTTATCAATAAAGCAAAATCAGAACCGGGAAAACTAATCTACGCCTCATCTGTTGGAGGATATTCTTATTATTTAGGCCGTTTATTAGAACAAGATGTCGGAATTGATTTTAATATTGTGGATGCCGGTGGAGGCAGCGATCGTAATGCAGCATTATTAGCCGGTAAAATTGATGTTAATGTCAACCCGTATGGTGTAATGAAATCTTATTTCGATTCCGGTGACTTTATCCCACTTGCAGTGATTAGTGATAAACGTAATAACTTATTTCCCGATGTTTCTACAGCCAAAGAACAAGGTATAGATTGGGTTGCGGAACGCTATTATTTTCTGAGCTTCCCTAAAGGAACCGATAGCAAAATTATAGAGAAAATGGAAAAAGCAATTAAAACCGTTACTGAAAAACCAGAATTTCGTAAAAAAACGGAAGATGCATATAGTGTTTCGCCAACATTTGTAGGGACTGAAGATTTAATTAAACATTTAGATAAAACCTTACAAATTTTCGAAAACAACAAAGATCTGGTAAACAACTAATTTAGTGTAGAAAAAATGGTCACTCATTGTTAAAATGGGTGACCAATTAAAATAAATAGAATATTATGTCCCCAAATCGCCTAGAACAAATAATGCTGTTCTTAAAAAGCCACAATATCGCCACGGTAGAACAGCTTGTCAAAGTCACCAATTCATCACCCGCCACCATTCGTCGTGATTTGATTAAACTCAGCGAAGAAGGGGCGGTTATCCGCACCCATGGCGGGGTCAGTCTGAATCAATTCATCCCTTTTCAGCCGACAACCAATGAAAAGCAATTCCAGCACATCGTCGAAAAAGATCACATTGCCGAATATGCGGTGTCTTTAATTTCTCCGGGGGATTCCGTCGTTTTAGACGCGGGAACAACCACTCTGTGCATTGCGAAAAAAATTGCCCATATTCCCCTGCGGGTAATTACGACGGATTTACATATTGCCCTGTTACTTTCCGAATATAAACAAATCGAATTGATTATTACCGGCGGTCGGGTGGATAACAGCAGTCAATCCTGCATCGGGAATCATGGATTAACGTTTCTACAAAACCTGAACCCGGATATTTCATTTATAAGCTGCAATTCCTGGAGCATGCACAAAGGTGTAACGGCTCCAACGGAAGAGAAAGCCTGCCTGAAAAAATACTTACAACAAAATGCGAAAAAACGCGTTTTAGTTGCCGACAGCAGCAAATATGGCAAATATTCCTTATTTTGTGCCGCACAATTAAATCAATTTACCGATATTATTACCGATAAGGGGCTATCCGCCAACGATAAAAAAGAACTGACCGGAGGGAGTTTTAATCTTTTGTTGGTATAGAATTTGAATTAAATAATATTTTTTATATCATGATTATAGCTATCAAGGCTAAATTACTTGCGTCTAACTATTTTAGATAATTAAAAAACTTCAATAATTTACTCATCCTTTCCCTACCGCATATATCGGTTTTTTTGCATAGCCCGGATACCATCCCCCACAATCAGCCCCATGGCGACGATCAGGCAGATAAACAGCGGATAGGTTTCGGGGTGGATGGTTTCGCCGATGAGCAGGGAGATGGTCAGCATCATGATCGGTTCGACGTAGCCGAGCAGGCCCAGCAGATTGATAGGCAATATATTGCTGGCGGCGATGTAGGCATTAAAAGCGATCCCGCTGAATAAACCGAGGGCGAGCAACAGCCACATAATATTCGGATTAAGGTTTTCGATTTGTCCGATATCCACTTGAAACGCGAAATAAATACATACCGGCAAAAGCAGCAGGATTTCAATGGCGAAACTGGCGATATCGGCTAAATTCAGCCATTTTCGCAGCATAAAATAAACCGCATATCCGCAGACGGCGCTGCTTTCCCAGGATAAGCCGCCTTTGAGTGCAATATTGGAAATAACGCCGGCGGTGGCGATAAAAATCGCCCAGGCGCGCAGTGTGGAAATATTTTCTTTAAAAAACAACCGTCCCGCCGCCACCATCACCAACGGTAACAGCAGGTAGCCGAAAGACACGCTGAGCGCGCTGCCGTTATTCGGCGCCCAGAGAAAAAGCCACATTTGAAAACCCATCATCGCACTGTTAAAGCAGAAAACCAGCAATAACCACGGCTGTCGTTTTATCCGTTTTAAATGTGCCACCAGCACATATTTCTGTTTAAAGACAAAAATCGCGGCGATGATAAAAGGGGTGGTAAAAATCACGCGATAGCCGAAAATGTCCTCGCCGTTTAACGGCAACAGCAGGGTGGAAAAATAATAAATGTAGCCGAATAACACCGATGCGGAAAGCGAGAACGCGACACCCTTTAACATATTTCCCCCAAACGTTGCGAAATCATACCGCACTTTACCCCAACATTTGCCAAAATGCACGGATTAACGGCAATGCCAGCGATTTCTTTTGCACGCAAACGCCCAGCTCGAAGGGCGCGATCGGCGTATTTACCGCCAGCGTCGATATCTGACTGTTCAGCGGGCTGTTTTTAATCACCACATCAGGCAGCATCGCCAGCCCGCAGCCCAGCGCCACCATAGATACGATGCCCTCATGGCCGGCTACGGTGGCGTAAACGGTCGGATGTTTGATTTTCTGCTGCCGAAACCATTGATCAATACGCTGCCGTGCCGGGCCTTCCACCGGCAGGATAAAGGGGATTTTCTGCCAGTCCGGCGGGCTTTGCTGCAATAGTTGTGTCGCCGTGCAGGCGATACGCGGCGCAATCAGCGACAGGGTGATGTCGTCCATATAATGAAAAATCAGATTATGCGGCAATACCGCCGGCCGTCCCGCCAGTGCCAAATCCACCTGCTGGGTCTGTACCAGCTGTACCGCCTGTGCCGGATCGCCGGTGGTGAGCTGAATTTCCACTTTCGGATAGCGGAAACGAAATTTCTCCAGCAGCGGCGGCAAATGGCTGTAAGCGGCGGTAACCGAACAAAACAGCTTTAATTCGCCGCTCAATTCCGCGTGATAAGTGGCTAACTGTTGTTTCAGCTGCTGCCATTGCTGCCCGCACTGGCGGGCGAAATGCAAAAACAGCTCGCCCGACGGCGTAAGCGATACCCGGCGATTATCGCGGATCAGCAGCACCTGCCCCAGCTCCTCTTCCAGACGCTGAATCCGGCGGGATAAGGTGGAAGGCGACATATGGTTCTGCGCCGCGGTTTTACTGAAGTGAGTGCTTTCGCTGAGGTGTAAGAAAAGCTCGAGATCGTCAAAGTTCATCGTTTCGCCGTTAAAATAAAGGTCTGCGGACAGGCAAAAGTGCGGTCGGTTTTTACCCGGTTTTTTAAAACGCAGAAAAATGTACCGCACTTTTGTCCGGTAGCATAATCCTTGATTGCAAAAAACGCAATATTACATCCCGATAATATCAATTTACGCAACAATAAAAAGGCGTATAATTTTTACCATTACAATATGCAAACCCAAGCTCACACCCGTTATTCACACACAGAGGATAAAACATGGCTAACTATTTCAATACTTTAAATTTACGTCAACAATTAGATCAATTAGGCCGCTGCCGCTTTATGGCGCGCGAAGAATTTGCCGATGAAGCGAATTTTCTGAAAGGCAAAAAAATCGTTATCGTCGGTTGCGGTGCGCAAGGCCTGAATCAGGGGCTGAATATGCGCGATTCCGGTCTGGATATCAGCTACGCCCTGCGCCCGCAGGCCATTGCGGAAAAACGCGCCTCTTTCCGGCGGGCGACAGAAAACGGCTTTAAGGTCGGCACTTATGAACAGGTAATCCCGGAGGCGGATTTAATCATTAACCTGACGCCGGACAAACAGCACAGCAAAGTGGTGGCGGATATCATGCCGTTAATCAAAAAAGGCGCGGCGCTCGGCTATTCCCACGGTCTGAACATCGTTGAAGTGGGCGAACAGATCCGTAAAGACATTACCGTGGTCATGGTGGCGCCGAAATGTCCGGGTACGGAAGTGCGCGAAGAATACAAACGCGGATTCGGCGTGCCGACATTAATCGCCGTACACCCGGAAAATGATCCGCAGGGCGAAGGTCTGGCCATTGCCAAAGCCTGGGCGGCGGCCACCGGCGGTCATCGTGCGGGCGTGCTGGAATCCTCTTTTGTGGCGGAAGTAAAATCCGATTTAATGGGCGAACAAACCATTTTGTGCGGCATGCTGCAGGCCGGTTCCATCGTTTGTTACGATAAACTGGTGGCGGACGGCAAAGATCCGGCCTATGCGGGCAAATTAATCCAGTACGGTTGGGAAATTATCACCGAAGCGCTGAAACAGGGCGGTATCACTCTGATGATGGATCGGCTATCCAACAGCGCTAAATTACGCGCCTTCGAACTTTCCGAGCAAATCAAAGAAAAACTGGATTTTCTGTTCAAAAAACACATGGACGATATTATCAGCGGCGAATTTTCCCGCGTGATGATGGAAGACTGGGCGAACGGCGACGCCAACTTATTGAAATGGCGTGAAGAAACCGGCAAAACCGCATTTGAAAACGCACCGAAAGCCGACGGCATCCAAATCAGCGAACAGGAATATTTCGACAACGGCGTATTTATGATCGCCTTGGTCAAAGCCGGCGTCGAACTGGCATTCGACACCATGGTTTCCGCCGGTATTTATGAAGAATCCGCTTACTACGAATCGCTGCACGAACTGCCATTGATCGCTAACACTATCGCACGCAAACGCCTGTATGAAATGAACGTGGTGATTTCCGACACGGCGGAATACGGCAACTATCTGTTCGCCAACGTGGCGACTCCGATTCTGGCCAAAGAAATCGTGCCGCAGCTGCAACGCGGTGATCTGGGCGAACCGACCCCGGCCGGCGCGATCGACAATATCACCCTGCGTGATGTCAACGATGCCATCCGCAATCACCCGGTCGAATTAATCGGTCAGGAATTGCGCGGCTATATGACCGATATGAAACGCATTTCTTCACAAGGCTAAAGCAAACCGAGGCGGATTAATTTCCGCCTTTTTTATTTCGCTCAGGAGGAAAAATGAAACTTTGGTATTCCACCACCAGCCCGTTTGTGCGCAAAGCCCGCGCCGTCGCGCACTATCATGATTTACAGGATCACATCGAATTATTGCTGGTCACCCGCCCGTTTTCGGCACAATCCCCGCACAATCAGGACAACCCGCTAGGCCGCGTGCCGGCATTGCAACTGGATAACGGCGACTGGCTGCTGAACAGCAGCGTGATCGCGGAATATCTGGATTCCATCGGCAAACAACCCACTCTGTTCCCGCAAGATCAAAAGCGCTGGAAAGTCATGGAATTGTATGCGCTGGCGGAAGGCGTGCTGGAAAATCTGGTAGGTTTAATGCTGCCGGAACGCATGTTTCGCCCGCAGCAGGAATGGTGGCTCAGCCGTCATCAACAAATTCTGCAACGCAACGACCGCACATTACAACTCATCACCCAACAACTGGAACCTTTCGGCACGGCATTAAACATCGGCACGCTTTATACCGTTTGCCTGATCGATTTTTTATTGTTCCGCGCGAATGTGACCGGCGCCGACGATTATACCGCCATGCCGCAGTTAGCCCAATGGGCGCAACGCATGAACGCCTTATATCCTTGTCTGGCAGAAACGAAACCGGTGATGCCGCCGCAATAAAAAAGTGCGGTGTTATTTTTGCCTGTTTTTTAGCTCAATGCGCCGCTTTTCCCTTTCATCAATCTGTAAGCCGGCAATCTACCGGCTTATTTTTATTCAATAATTAAGCCGCCTGAAATCGTCGATTTTTCATTATTATCTGGTCAGACCTTTATTTATTTGTGTTTTCTTATTTTTTGTTAAAAAATAACGCGTTTGCATCATTAACAATAATAAAAAACCATTTTTAATACATTTAAGGGGTACTTTGATGAAAAGTCACGCATTTCGTCACACATTGACTGTGCTTTCCGTCGCCTGCGCGCTGAGCGCACCGGCTTACGGCGAGGAAGACACAAACGAGCCGGTGCAAAATCCGCATGAACTGATCGGATTAAATCCGCAAATCTCGGCGCAATATTCCGGTCAGGGCGTTAATCTCGGCGTGGTGGACAGCGGGTTTATGCTGGAACATCCGCAGCTCAACCGCGACAAAATCCATGCGCTGATATTGGAGGTGGAAGAAAAGGGCGAGAAAATCCGCATTGATCCGCGCCGCTACGATACGGAAATGGAAAAAGACGAACAGGGTAAAAAACATAAGGTGTACGCCATGCACGGCGGTCAGGTCAGCGGCATAATCGGCGCCAAATCCCTGCCGCAGGTCGGTTATTACGGCGGAGTGGCCAAAGGCAGCCAGCTTTACGTCGCCCAATATGAACCGAACGGCGATCGTGATGATGACGAAGAAAATAACGATAAACGGCAAAACCGTCATCTGGCCGGCGGCCAATCCAACACACAGGATGACGCCCTGCTGTTCGGTAAAGATGCCGAAGGACAACGCGTGCTGCTGGCCGCCGCGCTGCAAAAAGTCGCGCAACATAATGTGCTGGCGATCAATAACAGCTGGAACGAAGACGCCGTCGACAACAGCGCACAGGAACTGGATAAGCGCTACCAAAACCCCATTCGTCATCAAGGGGATAAAAACCGTTTGATAGACGCGATCCGACAAACGGCTAAAAGAGGCGTATTCCTGGTTTTCGCCGCCGGCAACGAAAACAAACAGCAACCGGGCATTCTTGCCGCCCTGCCGCGCTATCTGCCCGAGCTGGAATCCCATTATTTATCCGTGGTGGCGGTGGATAAAAACAAACGGATCACCAGTTATTCCAACCGTTGCGGCGTGAGCAAAAACTGGTGCATCGCCGCGCCCGGCGATTTAACCGTGCTTTCGACCGGCGGCGCGGAACAGGGGCAAAAAATCCCGAATCTGCAAAACCAATCGGGTACCTCTTTCGCCGCGCCAACCGTCACCGGTTCGCTGGCGGTACTGAAACAGCGGTTTGACTATTTCACCCCGACTCAAGTGCGGGATACTCTGCTGACGACCGCCACGGATTTAGGCAAAAAAGGCGTGGACGAGCAATACGGCTGGGGCTTGGTCAATCTGTCAAAAGCCATTCGGGGCCCGGCGGCGCTGCTGCGCGACGAAACCTACCGGCTAAACCGGGATGACAGTTGGTCCAACACGCTGACCACGGAATTTGCTTTGACTAAAACGGGCGAGGCCACATTAACCTTAAACGGCGCCAATAACCGCATTCGAACCCTCAATATCAACCAAGGAAAACTGGTGCTCAACGGCGCCACCTCCGCTGATAATGTCAACAACCATGCCGCCTTAGGAGTAAACGCCTTAACGGTAAACCGCGCATTTCTCGCCGACCGAAACAGCCGTCTGGATATGTTGTCCGCACAAGGCATCACCGCACAGGGCAAACATACCCGAGTGACGTTAGACGGCGCACTGAGCGCGGCGGAATCCCTGCTGCAAAACCGCAAAGCGGGGCAAACCATCAGCCGGATTCTGACCGTTAAAAACGGTGCGACCTATCAAGGCGGCTTCAGCAATGTCAGCCAAAGTGCGGTACTTTTTCAACAAGGATTACGTCAGGATCTGTATTTCAAAGCGGACGGAATTGAGCTAAAAGCCAATAAAAATCAGGCCATCAGTGATCCGAACGCCGATGTCAACGGGCAAAGCGGGTTGCGCCTGCTGAATGCCTTGCGCGACGGCAAAATGGCATGGCGGCGGGGAATTTATAACGACTGGCTGCAACAGGCGCTGGAAAACCACAACCTACAGCACTTCCATTACGCCGTCAGCAACGGCATTTATGCCGACAGCATTGAATTTCTGCGTCACCGCTTCAGCGCACAGCTGAATCAAAGCGGCACTCACTTGCGCTATCGTGATGCCGCGCTGCATCAACTAAATGTATGGGCGCAATCGCAGGGCGATAACTACCGTTCCGATAATTCGCCGGCGGCGCAAAAAGCCGAGTTCGAAACCCATGGCAGCGGGCTGGGGCTGGCCTATAAAGCCGACGATAAACTGCTGCTCAGCGCCCGTTTCGGTCACGCTAAATCCGATATTCGCAAACAACAGGCCGATGCCACGCTCAAACAGCGTCACGCCGGCGTGGCGCTGCGTTATATGCCGGCATCAAACGGCTGGTTTGCCGAATTATCCGCCGATCTCGCCCATATTTATTATCGTCAGCAGCGCACCTTTAACGGCAAAACGCTGGCGGCCGGCAATACCAAAGGCTGGCTGAGCGGCGCTGAATTGCGCGGCGGTTATGGCTTGCCGTCCCGCAACTGGCGCGTTGAACCGACGGTCGGCGTACAGCTGGTTCATACTCACCTCAACGCCTTACAGGAAAGCGGCGAGTTTGCGCTGTCCACCGCACGCTTTAACCGCACGGATGTTAATCTTGTATCCGGTCTGCGGCTGAACAAAACCCTTGAGCTGTCCGGCTGGCGGATCACCCCGGATATCGCACTGGATTACGCCTACCGCCTGAACGGAGGAAAAACCAAACTGCACAGCACATTTGACACCATCACGCTGGACAGCCAAGCCACCTCCTTCGGACAGGACGGACTGGATTTCGGCGCCGGCGCCCAGCTTGCCCGCAACGGCTGGTCTATCGGGCTGGAGCTCAAACAGCGACTGTTCCAGCGCGGCAAAGGCACCACCCTCAACGGACGGATAGGCTTCAGTTTCTGATGACATAATGACCTGTCAACAAAGTGCGGTGAAAATTCAACCTATTTTCACCGCACTTTTTATATCCGCGCTATTTTGCATTTGAACTAATCCATAAAAAAAGCGACAAAGTAAATGTCAATCAAGACAACACAATAAGGAACTCAATTATGGATTTTAACAGCATTTTGAATCAGGTTTTTACCGCCGCGAAAGAACAGGTCGGCAAAACCATGGAAAGTGATTCCACCGTGGACAAAATCACCAAAGCCGGCGGCGGTGCGGCGGCAATCGGTATTCTGTCGATGATTCTGGGACGCAACGGCGGTGCCGGCTTAACCAAGCTGGGATCATTAGCCGCCTTAGGCAGCCTTGCCTATCAGGCCTACCAACAATATCAGCAAAGCCAAACCCAAAGCGTCACACCAGTGGCGCAAGAGGATTTCAGCGCCACGGAACACCACGCCGACAACAGCCGGTTAATTCTACAAGTAATGATCGCCGCAGCCGCCGCTGACGGCAACATCACCGAACAGGAAAAACAGGCGATCATCACCGAAGCGGGCAATAATCCCGAATTATCGCAATGGCTGCAACAGCAAATCGCCAACCCGATTTCCATCGCACAAATCGCCGCCCAAACCAACAACGACCCGGCACTGGCCGCGCAAGTGTATCTCGCCGCCCGCATCGCCTGCGCCGAATTGGATCGCAAAGAAATCGTCTTCCTGTCCAACCTCGCCGAAGCATTGAATTTAGACGATGCGTTAGTGGAACAACTGGAAAAACAGGCAGGGTTTTAGTTTAAAATCCGCCGTTTTTTCCGCAAAAGCCAGCGATATCTCTATCTGCTGGCTTTTTGTTTGGCTAAGACCTAGCGAATATTATCTCTTATATTATTAAAATAACCTTTCTGTCTCTTCCCTTTTATTTCGATTTATTTTTTATTCTTTTATTTATTTTGTGATCTAACTCTAAAATTTAGATCTTTTTTGTTTTATTTCCAAAACCTTTCGAATAATATTACATCGAAACAATTCAAAAGATTTCATTATGAATCGAAACATGGAGAACGAATGGCTATGACAATTTCAAAGCAACAACGTTTAAATAAATTATACGGACCGGAAAAAATTTTTCGTGCTTTAGCGATCGATCAGCGCGGCGCATTGAAAAGCATGCTGGGTGAAAATACCACATACGCGCATATACAAACCTTTAAAACGCTGGTTTCCAAAGAACTTACGCCTTATGCCTCCGCGATTCTTTTGGATCCTGAATTCGGCTGGGCTGCCGCGGCGGTTAAAGATAATAATTGCGGCTTAATTATGGCATATGAAAAAACCGGCTATGACAAAACGAAAACCGGTCGTTTTCCGGATTTAATCGATGGGGTGTCGGTTAAACGTTTAAAAGAACAGGGTGCCGATGCGGTGAAATTATTGCTTTATATTGATATTGATGAGGATATGCGGATTAATGACATAAAAAAGGCATTTGTGGAACGGGTCGGCTCCGAATGTTTAGCAGAAGACATGCCTTTCTTTTTAGAACTTTTAACTTACGATCATAAAATTTCGGATAAGAAACAATTCGCAATATTAAAACCGCATAAGGTTATTGATGCGATGATCCTGTTCTCCGACAAGCGTTTCAATGTTGATGTACTGAAAGTTGAAGTGCCGGTGGACATGAACTATGTGGAAGGGTTTACGACCGGTGACGAACTGTACAGTCAAAAAACCGCAAAAGAATTTTTCCGGGCACAAAGCGAATGTACCGAACTACCATTTATCTTTTTAAGTGCGGGAGTTAGCCCGGAATTATTTCAATCCACCTTAAATTTCGCAAAACAAGCGGGTTCAACATTTAATGGCGTACTCTGCGGTCGCGCGACTTGGGCAGGAAGTGCGGAAGCATTCAAACATAGCGAACAGCAAGCGCAACATTGGCTGCAGCAGCAAGGAATAAAAAATATCCGTGCGCTAAATAACCTATTGGCAAACACGGCAACAGCTGCAGCATAATAAGGAAATAACGATGAAAAATTTAGTCAAACAACACAAAGACGGTAAATCCATCGGCATCTGCTCGGTCTGTTCTGCTCATCCTTTAGTGATTGAAGCGGCATTACGTTTCGATTTACACAGCAATAATAAGGTATTAATAGAAGCGACCTCCAACCAGGTGAATCAGTTCGGCGGCTATACCGGAATGACGCCGTTAGACTTCAAGACTTTCGTTTACGATATCGCTGCAAAAGTCGGCTTTCCTATCGAACGTATCCTGTTAGGCGGCGATCACTTAGGCCCTAATTGTTGGCAAAACGAGCCTGCCGCACAAGCGATAGAAAAATCCAAAGCGTTAGTTGCAGACTATGCAAAGGCCGGTTTTACCAAAATACATTTGGATGCGTCAATGTCTTGTGCGGATGATCCGATTCCGTTATCACCCCGCGTGGTGGCGGAACGTGCCGCACTTTTGTGTCAGGCTGTCGAAAACGCTTTAACGGCTCAAGAACGCGCGAAAATCAGCTATATCATCGGTACGGAAGTGCCGGTACCCGGCGGCGAGACACAGACGATCCAGACTGTCAATATCACTTCCGTAACCAGTACACAGGAAACCATCTTCACGCATCAAAAAGCCTTTGCCGATTTAGGCCTGCACGAAGCGTTGCAACGGGTTATCGGCATTGTCGTTCAACCGGGCGTGGAATTTGATCATTCCAACGTTATTTTATACAAACCGGAACTGGCGGCGGATCTCTCCCGATTTATCGAAACGACACCTTATATTTTCGAGGCGCATTCCACCGATTATCAAACACGCACGGCTTATCGGCAATTAGTAAAAGATCATTTCGCCATTCTGAAAGTCGGCCCCGCACTAACCTTTGCATTACGCGAGGCATTATTCGCTTTGGCCAAAATAGAAGATGAGCTGGTACCACCGGAGAAAAAAAGTTATTTATTAGCGATAATCGATGAGGTCATGCAGGATGAACCGGAATATTGGCAAAAATATTATTCGCCGCAACATTCAAAAGCGATGATCGATCTGCATTTTAGCCTGTCCGATCGAATTCGTTATTATTGGCCGAATAAACGGATCAATAGTGCGGTACAAAAATTAACCGAAAATTTGTCCGCCGTAACTATACCTCTCGGTTTATTAAGCCAGTATTTACCGCAACAATATCAGCGTGTGATTGCGGGAGAAATTGAAGCAAAACCGACCGCACTTATTTTGGATAAAATTCAGCAGGTGTTAGCCGACTATGCGTTCGGCTGCAATATAGAACAAGCAAGTTAGGAGTCAACCATGAGCACGGAGATATTCATTAAAACCAATATTTCTTTCAGTGATTTCAATGCAGCGCTAAATCATATCGCCGATGAATTACTTTGCAAAGGAATCGTAAAACAAAGCTATCGTGCAGCGCTGTTCCGACGCGAGGCGGATTTTCCGACCGGTATCGCATTAGAACATCACGCCGTCGCAATTCCTCACTGCGAAGCGGAACACGCGTTAAAACCGGCCATTTATTTTATCCGCCCACAACAAAAAGTCGCATTTCAGCGTGCGGATGAAGACAGTATGGTGGATGTAGAAATCATCATTGCGTTAGTGGTCACCGATCCGCAGGCGCAACTAAATGTGCTGAAAACCTTATTCGGAAAATTGCAGGATAATCAGTTTGTCGAAAATCTATTGACGGCAACAGATGAACATTTGCCGATATTAATCAATCAACATTTAAACTTTAACTAAAGTTCAAGGGGTGAATTATGAAAAAGAAAATCATTGTCGCTTGTGGCGGTGCCGTGGCAACTTCGACTTTAGCCGCGGAAGAGATTAAAGATCTCTGTACCGAAAATAACATCCAGCTGGAACTGGTGCAATGCCGGGTCAATGAGATCGGCAGTTATATTGATGATGCGGATCTTATCTGTACCACCGCGAAAATCACCCAAACTTTCGGCGATATCCCTGTGGTACACGGCATGCCCTTTGTCTCTGGTGTCGGTATTGAACAGCTGAAAGCTAAGATTCTGGATATTTTGAGAGGTTAATTATTATGTTTACGCAAATTATGCAATACATTCTGGATTTAGGTCCGGCGGTAATGCTACCGATATTAATCATTATCTTTTCTCTCGCTTTAGGGATGAAATTCGGCGAATCTTTCAAAGCCGGTCTGCAGATCGGTATCGGGTTCGTCGGTATCGGACTGGTGATCGGTCTGATGCTGGATTCTATAGGGCCTGCGGCCAAAGCAATGGCGCATACCTTTGATATTAATCTTAACGTTATCGATTTGGGCTGGCCCGGCGCCGCACCGATTACCTGGGCGTCACAAATCGCTTTAATCGCTATTCCGATTGCCATTGCAGTCAATATTTTAATGCTGATATTAAAAATGACCCGGGTCGTAAACGTCGATATCTGGAATATCTGGCACATGACCTTTACCGGTGCGCTGGTACATATTGCAACGGGATCTTACTGGCTGGGTATTCTCGGTGTCGTCATTCATGCCGCGTTCGCGTATAAACTCGGTGACTGGTTTAGCCGTGATACCAAAAATTTCTTTGAATTGGACGGTATCGCTATTCCGCACGGTACATCGGCTTATTTAGGACCGATTGCGGTATTAGTCGATACCGTTATCGAAAAAATTCCCGGGCTCAACCGAATCCATTTTTCCGCCGATGATCTGCAAAAACGTTTCGGACCATTAGGAGAACCGGTTACCGTCGGATTTGTAATGGGTATTGTTATCGGTTTGTTGGCAAACTATTCCGTAAAAGACACTTTACAGCTTGCTATCAAAACCGCAGCAGTCATGTTGCTGATGCCGCGCGTGATCAAACCGATTATGGACGGTTTAACGCCTATCGCAAAACAAGCGCGTAAAAAATTACAGGCTCGTTTCGGCGGTAAAGATTTTTTAATCGGTTTAGATCCGGCATTATTGCTCGGTCATACCTCGGTCGTTTCGGCAAGTCTGATTTTTATTCCGCTGACAATTTTAATCGCAGTGCTGCTGCCAACCAATCAGGTATTGCCATTCGGTGATTTAGCGACAATCGGTTTCTTTGTCGCCATGGCGGTTGCAATCCATCAGGGCAATTTGTTCAGAACGCTAATTTCCGGCACCATTATTATGTCCGTCACCTTGTGGATAGCCACACAAACCATCGGCTTAAATACTCAATTGGCCGCTAACGCCGGCGCCTTAAAAGCCGGAGAGCAAGTGGCATCAATGGATCAAGGCGGCTCACCGGTCACTTATTTACTGGTACAACTCTTAACCTTAGAAAATGTTACGGGTTTCATCGTTATCGCAGCGATTTATTTCACCGGCGTATTCTTAACCTGGCGGCGGGCAAAGGCTTACGATAAAGCACAGAGCGCTGAAAGTGCGGTAAAAAATTAAGGAGTTTTCAATGAAAGCAGCTATTGTTCAAGCGAATCGTCAGCTTGTCGTTGCAGAGATTGCTAAACCGGTTGTACAACACGACGAAGACGTATTGGTTAAAGTACGCTATTCCGGCTTATGCGGTTCGGACATTCCGCGCATTTTTCACCACGGTACACATTTTTATCCTATCGTATTAGGGCATGAATTCAGCGGTATCGTGGAAGATACGGGCAATCGTGTTCACGAATTTGTTAAAGGTGATGCGGTGGTCTGCGCACCGCTGCAACCCTGCTTCCAATGTGCGGAATGCCGCAAAGGATTTTATTCGCTGTGCAAAAATTACAATTTCGTAGGTTCAAGACGCTTCGGCGCCAATGCAGAATATATTTGTGTAAATAAACATAATCTGCTCAAAATTCCGTCCGATGCGAATGCGTTACAAAGTTCGTTCATCGAACCTATCACGGTCGGCTTACACGCCATTTATCTGGCTCAAGGTTGCGAAGGTAAAAATGTTATCATTGTCGGCGCCGGTACTATCGGTTTGCTTGCCGCACAATGTGCTAAAGCATTGGGTGCAAATTCGGTGAGCGTGATTGACATTAATGATGAAAAACTGAATTTAGCACAGCAACTCGGCGCAGATAATGTCTTTAATACAATAACAATGACGCCGGAAGATATTGCTCGTCAGCTTAGCGATATCCGCTTTGATCAGCTTATTCTGGAAACCGCAGGCGTACCGAAAACCGTAGAACTCTGTCTGCAAATCGCAGGCCCCCGTGCGCAACTGGCATTAATCGGTACATTACACAAAGAGTTATTATTAACTCATCCTACTTTCGGTCTGATCTTGCGTAAAGAGCTTACGATTCTCGGTTCTTGGATGAATTATTCTGCACCCTGGCCGGGTAAAGAATGGACGGAAGCGACACGTTTAATCGCCGAAAATAAGATTAATATCGCCCCGCTTATTTCTTCCGTTAATGAAATTGAAGATTACGTTAAAGAGGTCAATGCATTAGACGGAAAACCGATGAGCGGAAAAATAGTCTTAAAATTTAACTGAAAACGAATATAATAAAAGCGTATGAAACTTTCATACGCTTTTATTAAACAGGAAAACACGATGAATACTTTTGAAAGACGCAATCAAATTATCGAATTATTAAAAGAAAACGGCAGCGTTTTAGTGAACGATCTTTCAAAACGATTTAATATTTCAGAGGTGTCCGTACGAACAGATTTGCGTATATTGGAAGAACAAGGGTTATTAATCCGTTTTCATGGTGGCGCCGGAATTATGACCAACAGTACGGATAACGAAACCTTTTTGGAAGAACGTTACAATCTGTCACAAGATCCCAAAGCCAGAATCGCCAAAGCTGCAGCGCAATTAATTAAAGAAGGCGACACGATTATTCTGGACAGCGGCAGTACAACGATGATGGTCGCAAATGAGCTGCTGAAAATAAAAAATATTACCGTTATAACCAATAATCTGCCCGCTGCATTCGTACTTTCCGATTCACCGGATATTACCTTGGTGATTTGTGGCGGAACCGTGCGTCATAAAACCCGTTCAATGCACGGTAGCATTACGGAAAACGCCCTGCATGGTATCCGCGGTGATATTATGTTTGTCGGTGCCGACGGAGTTGATGCTAAAACCGGGCTAACGACGTTTAACGAAGGTTACAGCATCAGTTCGGTAATGGCGAATATTTCCGCAAAAGTTGTCGCCGTTGTGGATTCAACAAAATTCAATCGAAACGGTTTTAATCAGGTATTGCCGATGAATAAACTGGACTTAATCATTACCGATAACAATTTACCAAACAAAAACAAACAAGAATTAGCTGCGCTGAATATTCCGCTGCAACTCGTATAATATAAAGAATATCCGCTAAACTTATTTGCAAACATAAACAAAAAACCACCGATTATGATCAATAGGTGGTTTTTCTTTCGCCAAAATAGCCGGTGATATCACGGCAACATCGCCTCTAAGCGCCATAATTCGTCGAAACTTTCGCGGCGTTTGATAAGGTGAGCTTGATTGCCGTCCACCATGATTTCAATGGCGCGCGGGCGGGAGTTGTAGGTGGAGGCCATGCTGGCGCCGTAAGCGCCGGCGGAGCGTTGTGCGATGAAATCGCCCGCTGCGATGGTCAGTTCGCGCTGTTTGCCGAGAAAATCCGCCGTTTCGCAAATCGGGCCGACAACATCATAAACCCGGCGTTCGCGCGCTAAAGTGCGGTCGATTTCGACGATATTCATATAAGCCTGATACAACGCCGGGCGGATCATGTCGTTCATACCGGTGTCCACAATGGCGAAATGGCGGTCTTCGTGGCTTTTCAGGTATTCCACTTTGGTGACCAAAATCCCCGCATTTGCCGTGATGGCGCGCCCCGGTTCGAGAATAATTTCCAGCGCCGGATAATCCTTTAATTTATCCAGCAGGGCGGCGGCGTATTGTGTCGGGTGCGGGGCGTTTTCATCGTGATACGTCACGCCCAGACCGCCGCCCAGATCCAGATGTTGCAGCGCAATGCCGTCTTGCTGTAACTGATTCATCAGTACGATCAGGCGATCCGCCGCGTCCAGAAACGGCTGTAATTCCGTCAGCTGCGAACCGATATGGCAATCCATACCGCTGATTTTAATATGCGGCAGCCGGCTTGCGGTGCGATAAACCTCGCGCGCCTCGTTCACGCTGATGCCGAATTTATTTTCTTTCAGACCGGTGGAAATATAAGGATGCGTGTGTGCATCCACGTCGGGATTGACGCGCAGCGAAATCGACGCAATTTTGCCCAGCTGGGCGGCGATGTCATTAATGCGCAGCAATTCCGCGCGGCTTTCCACATTAAAACAGCGGATGCCCACCTCCAGCGCACGGCGGATTTCCGTCGGCGATTTCGCCACACCGGAGAAAACCACTTTGCCGGGATCGCCGCCGGCGGCCAGCACGCGCTCCAGCTCGCCCTGCGATACAATATCAAAGCCGGAACCAAGCTGCGCCATAAGATTTAAAATGGCAATATTCGGGTTTGATTTCACCGCAAAGCAGATTAAATGGGGATGTTCGCCCAGCGCGTCGTCAAAGGCATGCCAATGACGCTCCAGCGTGGCGCGGGAATAAATATAAGCCGGCGTGCCGAATTGTTCGGCGATTTGCCGCACCGGCAGTTGCTCGGCCATAAGCTGACCGTTTTGATAGTGGAAAAAATCCATAGGTTCTCCCGCCGTTTATTGTTGCTGTGTGTGCGCCGGCGCTTTGTCCGGAAAGTAAAGCGGCCCTTTCACACCGCAGCCGCCGAGCAGAAAGAGGAACGAACTTAATAGGCAAATCGAAATCAGTTTTTTCATGTGGTTATTCCTGTTCATCAATATTCCTGATGAATGATAACGGGATTTGCGGAAATTTCTATTTCTTTTTTACATTTTCATGCAATTGCGGCTCCTGTTTTATGCTGAGCAAAGTGCGGTGGTTTTTTCTTTCGTTTTTTCATCCCGTGCAAGCCGATAGCCATACCGGTTTTCACAGGTTGTGTTGCTTGCGGTTTTTTAATCTGACGATTACCAGCAAGCCGTGCTCGAAATGAACGCTGTCCCGCAGACGGATTTCGCCCTGATAATGTTTAACGATACCGGCGGCGATCGCCAGTCCCAAACCTGACCCCTGCTGCTCGCTGCCGAGAATACGGTAAAAAGGATCAAATACCCGTTCGCGTTCCTGCCGCGCAATGCCCGGGCCGTTATCCTCCACCTGAATAAGCAATTCTGACGGAGTTTCCACCGCACTTAAATCAATCCGGCTGCCTGCCGGCGTATAGCGAATCGCATTATCCACCAAGGTTTTGATTAATAAATAGATATCGGTTGCACGCCCGTAAAAAACCGCATCGCCTTGCGACACCACTCCGACATCCTGCGCGTTCTGTTCCGCCAGCGGCAGCAGATCTTCAATCACCCGGGCAAATATCGTCTGTAGGGAAATTCGTTCCCACGGCACCGGCGGCGCATTTTGCACCCGCGCCAGAGACAACAGCTGCTCCAGCAACGCGCGGTTACGGCGAATCCCTTGTTTCAGTTGTGCCAGCTGCTCCCGTGCGGGATCGGGCAATGTCTGTGCGCTAAGACGTTCCGCCTGCAAGGATAATGCCGTCATCGGGCTGCGCAGTTCATGGGCGGCGTCGGCGATGAAGCGTTGTTGCTGCTGAATAAAGCGCTGTGTGCGGCTCAGCAATTCATTGATCGCCACCACAAAGCCCGTCACTTCAGTCGGAATGCCGGCGGTGGAAAGCGGGGTTAAATCCTGTTCCCGCCGTTGCGCCACTTTTTTTGATAAACGGGTGATCGGTCGCATCGCCCGCCCGACAATAAAAACCGTCAGAAGCGTAATCAGCGACAGCATCACCAGCAGCGGAATCACACTCGCCCAGGCGGAACGGCTCGCCAGCTCCTCACGGTATTCGTTTTCCTGCATCACCACAATCGTTCCCGCCGGGGTCGAACGAACATAAGCGCGGTACAGCTCACCGGCATTTTTCAAGGTATAGAAAAGGCGTCGCTGTTTTTTTTCATTCACCGGTTTAAATTTGCCGTCGTCTTTTTTTAACGTATAAAAATTATCTTTGCTGTCCGCCGGCAACTGAATTTTGTTTTGCGGATTCAAACGGTTAAACACGAATACCGATATGCGGGCGTCATTGTCGCTGTTCACCCGCTGCAGGTGAATATTTTGCGGATCAATATAAGCGGAAATCTGTTTTAACAAATCGTCTTGCAATTTGTAGGTTTCACGGTAAGTATCATAAAACGCCACACCGCCCGCTACCGTACCGACAAGGGCAGCAACCAGCAAAAACGCCATTGTCAGACGCAGCTTAATTGAGTTTTTCACGCCGTTTCCCCGTTTTTCGCCACCAACCAGCCGACACCGCGCACATTTTTAATATGCGCCTTGCCGATTTTTTTACGCAGACCATGGATCAGAAAATCAATAGCGTTGCTTTCCACTTCCTCACCCCAGGCGTACACCTTATCTTCCAACTCCGCGCGCGAATGAATGATGCCGGGGCGTGAAACCAACGCCTGCAATACGGTAAATTCCTTGTTGCTCAGCGCCACCGGCTGCGCCAGACCTTGCACTTCCGCTTGATAAGAGGCGGGATCAAGCGTAATGACGCCGTTGCTGAGTTTCGGCGAACATTGCCCGTGATGACGGCGCAGCACCGCGCGGATGCGCGCCTGCAACTCCGCCATGTCAAAGGGTTTTACGATATAATCGTCCGCGCCGCCGTCCAGCCCGGATACGCGGCTTGCCAGCTCATCCCGGGCGGTGACAATCAGCACCGGAATAGTGTTTTTCTCCCGGCGCATATGCTGTAACACCAGCAGACCGTCCTGTCCGGGCAGCCCCAGATCCAACAACACCAAATCATAATGCTGGGCGAATAAGGCCTGCTCCGCAGTGTTGCCGTTATTCACCCAATCCACCGCATAACGCGCATCCTTCAGGCCGGCGGCAACCGCCTCGGCAATCATTCTGTCATCTTCCACCAATAAAATACGCATGCTGTCCACCGTTATAACCCATTAACCGATAAGCCAAGCATAAGAAAATACCGGCATGGAAACAAGCCGAATTTAAACCGCACTTTCCATGCTGTTCATCAGCCGAAAGTGCGGTCGTTTTTTTGCGGTTTTCGGCACATCCGACCTAGTTGGAATCCGCCTGTGAACTGATGATATTCCCATTGCCGGCATCCACAATCGTGTCGTATTCCTGCCCGCCGGCCAGCGTTTCCACTTTGTAACGCGGGGTTCCGTCTTTATATTTCAGTTCCGCTTCTTTTACCTTACCGCCGGTTTTCGCCAATGCGATATCGATGGCTTGCGATAAAGATACCGCCACTGTCGGTTTTTGTACGGTTTTTTTATGGGATGCCTGTTTGCTGCTTAATACTTCACCGCTTTTAGCGTCGATTTTAACTTCATGTTTTTCGCCGCCGGCCAGAATATCCACGGCATAATAGCCGGCGCCGTTTTTATGTTTAAAATCCACTTCCGTCGCATCGCCCGCCACCGTTGCCGTCGCCTGCTTAATCGCCTGAGTTGCGCTGATCGGCGCCTGATTCAGTGCGTTCTGTTTTGCCGCCGGCATTGCCGCATACGCCATTCCCACAGCGCCGAACGCCATAGCCGCCGCTAACCAAGTTGAAAGTAATGTTTTACCTGAATGTGACATCGTCGTCTCCTTAATTCTGCAATCTAATAAATAGAGGATTGATTGTTTCGTATCGGAAGACTTTCGTCTTTCGATGGGGAGTATTCTAAGCGGGGAAAATTAGGGCAGAATTAGTAACGCACACTTTTTTTCACAAAAAATGAATTCGGCGACATTGCGCCGCCGATATGTTGTTTATTCCGTATCAAGCAGTTGTTCCAGCATGTCCTGACATTCGAACCATTGGTTTTCCGTGATTTCCTGAGCTTTTTTGCATTCCGCCTGTTCGGCTAAAAGTGCGGTCAGTTTTTCTTTATTTTCCGGCTGATACAATTCGCCGTGCGCTAATTGCGCTTCAATCTCCGCCAGCTGTGCCGACAACCGTGCGCTTTCGGCTTCAAACTGCGCCAGTTTTTTGCGCAGCGGCGCGGTTTGCTGGCGCAATTGCGCTTCGCGGCGTTTTTGCGCTTTGCGGCTTTCGCCCGGGTTGTCGGCGGCGTTCTCCGCTTTGGCGGCATGTTGTGTTGCCCCGTTGGTATCGCTCAGCCATTGTTGATAATCCGCCAGATCGCCTTTAAATTCTTCCACCTGTTTATCATGCACCAGATAAAATTCTTCCACCGTATTACGCAATAAATGGCGGTCATGGGATACCACCACCAGCGATCCCTGATAATCCACCAGCGCTTCCGTCAAAGCCTGACGCATATCCAGATCCAGATGGTTGGTCGGCTCGTCCAGCAGCAATAAATTCGGCCGCCGCCAGACGATCAGCGCCAGCACCAGACGGGCTTTTTCGCCGCCGGAAAAGGCATTCACCGGCTGATTGACTTTCTCACCGTGAAAGGCAAAGCTGCCCAGATAATCGCGCAGCTGCTGTTCGGTGTGCTGCGGGGCGATTTGCTGTAAGTGCCACAGGGCGCTTTCCTGCGCGCGCAGGGTGTCCAGCTGATGCTGAGCGAAATAGCCCAGCTGCACGCCTTTCGCCAGTTGCACCCGGCCGGACAACGCGCTCAGTTCGCCCGCCAGCAATTTGATCAGGGTGGATTTACCGGCACCGTTTTTGCCCAGCAAGCCGATGCGCGAGCCCGGCACCAGATTGAGCTTAATCTGTTCCAGCACGGTATGCACCTGCTCTCCTTCCGCATAACCGGCGGCGGCTTTTTCGATAGTCACCAGCGGATTGGGCAGCGCCTGCGGTTCACGGAAATGAAAGGTAAAGGGGTTGTCCACGTAAGCGGGCGCGATTAATTCCATCCGCTCCAGCGCCTTGACCCGGCTTTGTGCCTGTTTGGCCTTGGTGGCTTTGGCTTTAAAACGGTCGATATAACGTTGTAAATGGCTGATTTTCTGCTGTTGCTGGCGGAAAAGTGCGGTCTGTTGCGCCAGTTTTTCGGCGCGATGTACTTCAAACGAGGAATAATCGCCGCTATATTCATTCAGCTTATGATTTTCCATATGCAGGATTTTGTTCACAATCGGATCCAGAAAGTCGCGATCGTGAGAAATCAGAATCAAGGTACCGGGATATTGCATCAGCCAGCGTTCCAGCCAGATAACCGCATCCAAATCCAGATGGTTGGTGGGTTCGTCCAACAGCAACAAATCCGACGGGCATAATAAAGCCTGCGCCAGATTCAAGCGCATCCGCCAGCCGCCAGAAAAGGATTTTACCGGCTGTTGCAGCGCTTGCGGTTCAAAGCCGAGGCCGTGCAGCAGTGCGCCGGCGCGGGCATGAATGGTCCAGGCGTCGATAATGTCAAGCTGGGCGTGAATTGCCGCAATGGCGTTACCGTCGTTGTCGGCATTGGCCGCATGCAATTGACGCTGCAAACGGCAATATTCGCGATCGCCTTCAATCACATAATCCAGAGCGGACATGGCTAAGGCCGGGGTTTCCTGATTCACCCAACTCACCCGCCAAGCGGCCGGATAACTGACGCTGCCGCCTTCCGCACTCATTTCGTGTTTTAACAAGGCAAACAAGGAGGATTTACCGCAGCCGTTTTTGCCCACCAAGCCCACTTTTTGTCCGGGGTTAACGGCGGCATCGGCGTTTTCCAGTAAAAGCGACTGGCCGCGTTTTAAGGTAAGATTTGTAAAAAAAATCATTATTTTGCTTAGAATTTGTTATAAGATATTCATTGTTAAATTTTTTTTATTATTTTCCACTTTTTTACCGGGGTTGCAAATGTTTGATTCTCTTATTGTTCAATTTGTGGTGTTATGGGCGGTGATTGATCCTATCGGTTCCATTCCGGTTTATTCAACCAAAACCGTCGGTTTATCTCTCGAAGACCGACGCAAAATCGCGTTAAAAGCGATCCTTATTTCCGCCGGTATTTTACTGTTCTTCCTGATTGTCGGTCAGGCGCTGCTGGAAGCGATGCAGATTCCGCTCACCGCGTTTCAGATCGCCGGCGGTCTGGTTCTGCTGTTATTCGCATTAACCATGATTTTCGGCGAAGGCAAACCGGAACAGGAAATGAAAATCTCCTCCAGTATCAGCGAAATCGCCGTTTATCCGCTGGCGGTGCCGTCCATCGCCTCGCCCGGCGCGATGATGGCGATCGTGCTGTTAACGGATAATCACCGCTTCAGTTTTTTTGATCAGGTATTAACCACCTTTATCATGCTGGCGATTTTGTTTATTACCTATCTGCTGTTTTTAGCCGCCAACAATATTC
Organism: Necropsobacter rosorum; assembly: GCF_964241405.1. Classification (NCBI taxonomy): domain Bacteria; kingdom Pseudomonadati; phylum Pseudomonadota; class Gammaproteobacteria; order Pasteurellales; family Pasteurellaceae; genus Necropsobacter; species Necropsobacter rosorum. The sequence continues at coordinate 808,133 of NZ_CAXSXF010000001.1, read as the reverse complement.
AGCGTCTAATCGGCAATACCGGCGCGGCCATTATCAGCCGGGTGATGGGGTTAATTCTGGCGGCGGTAGCCATCAATAATATGCTGGTCGGCATTCGCGATTTCTTCACGCAGGTGGGTTGACCGCAACATAAAAGTGCGGTCGAAATTTAACGGATTTTTCAACCGCACTATGCCAATCCGGTCGTGGCCGATACTCCTAAAGCGTTAACAATGTGATCCGGTTCAAATACTTTCTTTTTTAAAGCAGGTATGATAGCAAGGTTGTTTTTCATAAAGAGGTATAACAATGACAAATGCAGCGCTAATGCAGGAAGGTGTAAACCTGATGATCTCGGGAATGGGATTCGTATTAGTCTTTTTGTGGATTTTAATTCTCGCAATCGGACTGATGTCAAAACTGGTTAACCGATTCTTTCCCGAACCCGTCCCGTCCACCCCCTCAGCCAAACCGATTCAAACCGCAGCGATCAGTGATCTGGAACGTTTACGTCCGGTGATCATCGCCGCCGTCGCACATCATCGCCGTCAACAAGGGCTTAAATAATTTAGTTGGAGAAAATAATGACTACTGCACAAACAAAAAAAATTGCAATTACCGACGTTGTTTTACGTGACGCTCACCAATCTCTTTTCGCGACCCGTTTACGTCTGGATGATATGTTACCGATTGCCGCGGAACTGGATAAAGTAGGTTATTGGTCATTAGAAGCCTGGGGCGGTGCGACATTCGACGCCTGCATTCGTTTTTTAGGCGAAGACCCTTGGGTTCGCCTGCGTGAACTGAAAAAAGCCATTCCCAACACGCCGCTGCAAATGCTGTTGCGCGGTCAAAATCTGTTGGGTTATCGTCATTACGCCGACGACGTGGTGGATCGCTTCGTCGAACGCGCCGTCACTAACGGCATGCACGTTTTCCGGGTGTTCGACGCCATGAACGACCCGCGCAACATGCAGCAGGCGCTACAAGCGGTACGCAAAAACGGCGCCCATGCGCAAGGCACCCTAAGTTATACCACAAGCCCGGTGCATACGCTGCAAACCTGGCTGGATACCACCGAACAATTGCTCGAAATCGGTATCGACTCTTTAGTGATTAAAGATATGTCCGGCATTTTAAGTCCGGTGGAGGCTTATAAGCTGGTCAGTGAAATCAAAAAACGTTTCGACGTGCAGCTGCACCTGCATTGCCATTCCACCACCGGCATGGCGGAAATGACCTTATTAAAAGCGGTGGAAGCCGGTATCGACGGCATTGATACCGCAATTTCCTCCATGAGCGGCACTTACGGCCATCCGGCCACCGAAGCCTTGGTAGCCGCGCTAAAAGATACCCAGTACGACACCGGTCTGGATATTGCGCAGCTTGAAAAAATCGCCGCCTATTTCCGTAACGTCCGCAAAAAATACCACAAATTCGAAGGTCAGCTGAAAGGGGTTGACAGCCGCATTCTGGTCGCACAGGTGCCGGGCGGTATGCTGACCAATCTGGAAAGCCAGTTAAAACAGCAAAACGCGTCCGATAAACTGGATTTGGTGTTGCAGGAAATTCCGAAAGTGCGGCAGGATTTGGGTTATATTCCGCTGGTGACACCGACATCGCAAATTGTCGGAACACAATCGGTCATCAACGTATTAATGGGCGAGCGCTATAAAACCATTGCCAAGGAAACCGCCGGCATTCTGAAAGGCGAATACGGCCGCACGCCGGCGCCGGTAAATGCCGAATTACAGGCGAAAGTGCTGGACGGCGCGCAGCCGATTACCGATCGCCCGGCTAATCACCTTGCACCGGAAATGGATAAACTGACCGCGGAAGTGGAACAACTGGCGCAGGAAAAAGGCATTACGCTGGCGGAAAATAAAGTCGACGATGTGTTGATCGTCGCCCTGTTCCCGCAGGTCGGTTTGAAATTCCTGCAAAATCGCGGCAACCCGGCGGCATTCGAACCGGCGCCGACAGCAGAGAAAACAGCGCAAAAAACTACCGCACCTGCGGCCAAAGCCGCCCCGGCCGGCGGATCGGCAGTTTATACCGTTGAGCTGGAAGGCAAAGCCTTTGTGGTGAAAGTCAGCGAAGGCGGCGATATCGGCAATATCACACCGGCACCCGCCGCACCGAACCAACCTGCCGCACCACAAACGCCGGCCGGCGCACCGGTCGCTGCCGGCGGCGGTAGCGCGGTTACCGCACCGATGGCGGGTAATATTTGGAAAGTGGTTGCCAGCGAAGGGCAGCAGGTTGCGGAAGGCGACGTATTGCTGATTCTGGAAGCGATGAAAATGGAAACCGAAATCCGTGCCGCACAGGCAGGTACGGTTCGCGGTATCACAGTGAAAGCCGGCGATGCGGTCGCGGTGGGCGATACCCTAATGACCTTGGCATAGGCGGTAAACCATGGAAAGTATTTTAGCATTGATACGCGGTATGGGCATCATGCACATGGAATGGGGACAAGCCGTAATGATTGTCGTCAGTCTGCTGCTGTTATGGCTGGCTATTGCGCGCAAATTCGAACCGTTGCTGTTATTACCCATCGGTTTCGGCGGTTTATTGTCCAATATTCCGGAAGCGGGCATGGCAATGACCGCACTGGATAACCTGCTGCACGGCGGAACAACGGAACAACTGGCGATCGTCGCGGCGAAGCTGAATAGCGCAGCGGATCCGGCGGCAATTAAGACCGCACTTAACAGCGCCCTGCCTTCCACCGTGAATGAACTGGAAGCCATCGCTGGCGATATGGGCTACAGCGCGGGCGTATTGGCACTGTTTTATAAAGTGGCGATCGGCTATGGGGTAGCGCCGCTGGTTATTTTTATGGGCGTCGGCGCAATGACCGACTTCGGCCCGCTGCTGGCGAATCCGCGTACGCTGCTGCTCGGTGCGGCGGCGCAGTTCGGTATTTTCGCCACCGTATTGGGAGCGTTGGGGCTTAACTGGCTGGGCGTTATTGATTTTACCCTGCCGCAGGCCGCAGCCATCGGGATTATCGGCGGAGCCGACGGCCCGACGGCGATTTATCTGGCCAGCAAACTGGCGCCGGAATTACTCGGTGCGATTGCGGTAGCGGCCTATTCTTATATGGCGCTGGTGCCGTTAATTCAGCCGCCGATTATGAAAGCGTTGACCACACAGCAGGAGCGTAAAATCCGCATGGTACAATTGCGCAATGTCGGCAAACACGAAAAAATCCTGTTCCCGATCGTATTGCTTGTGCTGGTCGCGCTGTTGCTGCCGGATGCGGCACCGTTATTGGGGATGTTCTGTTTCGGTAATCTGATGCGCGTCAGCGGCGTGGTGGAACGGTTAAACGATACGGCACAAAACGCTTTGATCAATATCGTCACCATTTTCCTCGGCTTATCGGTGGGCGCGAAACTGGTGGCGGATAAATTCCTACAACCGCAAACACTGGGTATTTTAGTGCTCGGCGTTATTGCCTTCGGCATCGGTACTGCCGGCGGGGTGTTAATGGCGAAATTAATGAACCGCTTCAGTAAAAACAAAATCAACCCGCTTATCGGCGCGGCGGGCGTATCTGCCGTACCAATGGCGGCGCGCGTTGCCAATAAAGTCGGTTTGGAAGCCGATCACCAAAACTTCCTGCTGATGCACGCCATGGGGCCGAACGTCGCCGGCGTTATCGGTTCTGCCATTGCCGCCGGGGTGATGCTGAAATACGTTTCAGTGATCATGTAATCGTTAAAAACCGGATACCTTGTTATGACATCAACATAACAAGGTATTTTTATGGGAGAAATCAATGCAATATCTTCAACTGGAGAGCGGCTTGCGCTTCAGCCGCCTGATTCAGGGCTTCTGGCGGCTGAAAAACTGGCAAAAAACACCGCAGCAATTACTGACTTTCATCAAACAAGGGCTGGAGTTGGGTATTGATACGCTGGATCATGCTGCCTGTTACGACGGCTTTAAAACCGAAGGCGAATTCGGCCGGGCGCTGGCATTGGATAAAACCCTGCGCGACAAGCTGACGCTGGTCACCAAGTGCGGTATTTTATATCCGAATGACGAATTGCCGAACATCCGCAGCCATTATTATGATAACAGTTATCAGCATATCGTCTGGTCGGCGGAGCGTTCCATTCAAAAACTGCAATGCGACTATATCGATGTCCTGCTGATTCACCGTTTGTCACCTTGCGCCGATCCGCAACAGATTGCGCGCGCCTTTGAACAGTTGCACAAGGAAGGAAAAGTACGCTATTTCGGCGTATCCAATTATAGCGCGGCAAAATTTTCCATGCTGCAATCTTACCTCAGCCAACCTTTGATCACTAACCAAATCGAAATATCCGCGCTGCATCTGACGCCTTTTGATGACGGTATTCTGGATTTTTTACTGGAAAAACGCATCAAACCGATGGCATGGTCGCCCCTTGCCGGCGGGAAATTAATCACCCGACCGGATCAACGAAGCCGAAAAACGGCGCAGGCTTTGCTGGAAATCGGCGAGTCGAAGGGCGAACGGCGGCTGGATACGCTGGCTTACGCCTGGTTACTGGCGCATCCGGCAAACATTATGCCGATTATCGGTTCAGGTAATATCGAACGGGTAAAAAATGCGGCCGATGCGCTGAATATTTCGTTCAGCCAAGAGGAATGGATTAAGGTGTATGTCGCCTCGCAGGGGCATGATATTCCTTAATCGCCGTCACTTGCCTGCCCGCTCACACCGGGCAGGGTTATGCTGTCCGTTTTTTAGTGCTATACTCGCCCTTTTAAAAAACGTTTAATATTTTCACCGCACTTTTATCTACACAGGAAGCACTTAACCGCAATGAGCGCAACAGAACGCCTTTTTCATGCCGTGCTATTTGAGCTGCTGGCAATCGTCATTTCCATACTGGCGCTTAAACTGGTGACCGATCACCAAACTGACGGTCTGACGCTAGTAGTGGTGCTAATTTCCGTAATCGCCGTAGTATGGAATGTTATTTTTAACTGGGTGTTCGATTTATTCGTCACCGGCGCCCGGGAAAAGCGTTCCGTACTGACGCGCTGCGTACATTCGCTGTTGTTTGAAGGCGGTTTGCTGATTTTCACCATTCCGATGGTGGCTTATGTTCTCGAGGTGGACTGGCTCACCGCCTTTATGATGGATGTGGGGTTGACCCTGCTGATTCTGGTTTATACCTTTATTTTCAACTGGTGTTACGATAACGCCAGAGTGATGGTGATCAATAAACTGCGGCAAAACCGGGAGCATTAGCTCCCGTACCATTATTTCGGCGCAATGTTTGCCAACAGTGCGGTTAATAACCGCCAATAAGTCTGAACCGCCGGAATATGCACTTTTTCATCCGGCGAATGAGCATTGACAATCGTCGGTCCGATGGAAACCATGTCCATAGCCGGATAAATTTTCTTTAATAATCCGCATTCCAATCCCGCGTGAATCACCTTAATTTCCGGTTCATGGCCTAAAATTTCGGCATAATGTTTGCGGGTCAGATTCAATATTTCGCTTTGGCTTTGCGGTTCCCAGCCCGGATAATCACCGGAAAAGGCCACCGAGGCGCCGGTTAAATCGGCCAGAGAACGCAATAACCCCGCCACATAGGCTTTGCCGCTTTCAATCAGCGAACGAGTTAAAATCGTGATATTGATGCTGTCTTCTTCGGTGCTTAATACGCCGGCGCTGAGTGAGGTTTCCACCACGCCTGCAATCACATCGCTGTTGCGAATTACCCCGTTCGGCAGCAAATTCAGCAGGTTAATCGCACGCTGTGCCGTTGGGCGGGAAAACACCTGCGACGGGTTATCCGCTGCCTCTATGCTGAAAGCCAGATTCGGTTCTGCCTGCGCCAGTTCATTTTTGACTAAAACGGCGAAATTTTCCACCGCACTTTTCAGTATTGTCGCATCATCGTTAAATACCAGTGTGGCAAAGGCTTCGCGCGGAATCGCGTTGCGGATGGAACCGCCGCGAATATTGCCGAGGCTGAAGGCAAAGTGCGGTTGATTTTGGCTGAATTGTGCCAGAAAACGCGCCAGCAGTTTAATCGCATTCGCCCGGCCGGTGTGGATATCGCAACCGGAATGGCCGCCGCGCAACCCTTTTAAGCTGAGCTGATACGATTGCGTATAGGTATTACTTTCCCATTCCACCGGCAGCCGGATATTGGCATTTTCGCCGCCGGCGCAACCTACATAAATTTCGCCGTTTTCTTCAGTATCGGTATTGATTAAAATATCAGACCGCAGCCAGCCGGGACGTAATCCGAGCGCCCCTTCCATGCCGCGCTCTTCCGTCATGGTCAGCAGCACTTCCAAATCCGGATGAGCGATATCGTCGCTGTCCAGCACCGCCAGCGCCGACGCCATACCGATACCGTTATCGGCACCCAGCGTAGTACCTTGCGCCGTGACCCAATCACCGTCAATGTAAGGTTTGATCGGATCGACGGTAAAATCATGCTGGGTGCCTTCATTAGCTTGCGGTACCATGTCCAGATGCGCTTGCAATACTACCGGTTTGCGCGTTTGCATGCCCGCAGTCGCCGGTTTACGAATCAGCAGATTACCGACCTCGTCGCGTTCGGCAAACAATCCCTTGCTTTTCGCCCAATTGAGAATCATGTCGGCTAATTGATCTTCATGGTAAGAAGGATGCGGCACGGCGCAAATCCGATCAAACCATTGCCATAATAAGTGCGGTTGTAATTGTTGAATCTCTGACATCTCTGTTTTCCTCCGAAACGAAAAAATTTATGCAAAATAATAGCATAAAAACCTGTTTCGGGTTATGCTAACGCAATTTTATTTCTTGGGTAATGTTTTGCCCTCTATGATAAGTCAAGGTGAATTATGAGCGAAAAATATGTTGTGACCTGGGATATGTTCCAAATGCATGCCCGCAAATTATCAGAACGTTTACTGCCTGCCGCACAATGGAAAGGCGTGATTGCCGTCAGCCGCGGCGGTTTGTTTCCGGCGGCGGTGATTGCCCGTGAACTGAATATCCGCCATGTGGAAACCGTCTGCATTTCCAGCTATGATCACAATAAACAGGGCGAACTGAACGTATTGCACGCCGCTCAAGTGGAAAACGGCGGTGAAGGCTTTATTGTGGTGGATGATTTGGTCGATACCGGCAACACCGCGCGCGCGATTCGGGAATTATATCCGAACGCGCGTTTTGTTACTGTGTTTGCCAAACCAGCCGGCGCACAGCTGGTGGACGATTACGTCGTGGATATTCCGCAAAACACTTGGATCGAACAACCTTGGGATATGGGCATTTGCTTTGTACCGCCACTGGCGCGCAAATAATTCGACATAATTTTCCGCAGCGCCGTTATGATCGGCGCTTTTTGTATTGCGGATAAGTGTAATCGAGTAATAAAGTGCGGTGAAAATAACGAACGTTTTCACCGTGACGTTTTAAGCAAAAAGGCGGTTCAGCACCAAGGCGATACCGTCGTCATCATTGCCGGCCGTCACCAGCTTGGCCGCTTGCTTAATGGCATCCGGCGCATTTCCCATCGCAACGCTGAATCCGGCATATTGCAGCATGTCCAGATCATTAAAATTATCTCCGAACGCAATCACATCTTGTGCCGAAATATTGAGGTACGTTTCCATAAACCGAATGGCTTTCGCTTTGCTGGCGGCTTTATGCATTATTTCCAGATATTCGCCTTTAGAACGATGCACCGACAGCTGCGGAAACCGGTGCTGTAGCTGTTTTTCCAGCCGCGCAATTTCAGCCCCCTCGCCCATTACCAGTATTTTATGTACCGCAGGTAAATGATTCGGTTTGCTTTTTGCCGTTAAACCGGTAATCTCCGCTTCCTGTTTAATCCAATCACTTTGGGGATTATCGGTGAACCAATCCAGTCCGGTATAATAACTGACCGATAAATGAGGAAAATCGGCCAGTTTTTTCTCTAATGCCGGCAAATCCTGAGCCTGCAAACTTACCGAATACAAGGGATGCAAATCCTTATCCAGAATTAATGCGCCGCTGTAACAAATAATCGCCTGCCGGGTTTGCAGCTGTTGAGTGTAAGGGGTGATCGCATAAGGCGGGCGCGCCGAGACGGGAATAAAAGCAACGCCCCGGCGGATAATGCGGCGGATTGCGGCAAAAGTTGCGGGGCTGATCTGGTGTCGGCTGTTTAACAACGTGCCGTCCATATCGCTGAAGACGGCTTTATATGTGCTCATAACTTCCTCGGCTAGTCATATATTTTATAATATGGAAAATTAAAGCATAAGCGCAAACAAAAAACCACCCGAAGGTGGTTTTAGTTAAAAGTGCGGTCAAATCAGCGTTTATTTTTTACTAATTTTTCCGTTAATTCGTAAGCGCGCAGTTTCGCCAGTTCTTTGGAAAGTTTGGATGCCAGTAATTCATAATTGGCATCTTTCGCACCGGATACGATATTTTGCTCGGCCCGGCGTTTAGCTTCCCGAATACGATCACCGTCCAGCTCTTTACCGCGAATTGCGACATCGGCAAGCACCGTCACCACATTCGGCTGAACTTCTAAAAAACCGCCGGAAACGTAAATCACATCCTCACTGCCGTTTTCCAGCGTGAGTTTTACAATACCCGGTTTAATCGCGGTAAGCAACGGCGTATGTCCCGGTAAAATACCCAGTTCACCTTCGCTCCCGGTTGCCTGAATACTTCGCACGTCACCGCTGAAAATATTCTGTTCCGCACTTACGACTGTTAATTTAAATGTTGCCATTTTATTCTCCTTCAAGTGTTCTGTTAATCAGGCTTGAAGTGATTACATATTTTTGGCTTTTTCTAGCACTTCTTCAATTGAACCAACCATATAGAACGCCTGTTCCGGAATATGATCGTACTCACCGTCCAAAATACCTTTGAAACCGCGAATGGTATCTTTCAGCGAAACATATTTACCCGGCGAACCGGTAAACACTTCGGCGACGAAGAACGGCTGCGATAAGAAGCGTTCGATTTTACGCGCACGCGCCACCACCAGTTTATCTTCTTCGGAAAGTTCATCCATCCCCAGAATGGCAATGATATCTTTCAATTCTTTATAGCGCTGCAAAATACCCTGCACGCCGCGTGCCACATCATAATGTTCCTGACCGACAACTAGCGGATCCAGTTGGCGGGAAGTGGAATCCAACGGGTCAACGGCCGGATAAATCCCTAACGAGGCAATCTGACGGCTTAATACCACGGTAGAGTCCAAGTGAGCAAAGGTGGTCGCCGGCGACGGGTCGGTCAAGTCATCCGCCGGTACATAAACCGCCTGCACGGAAGTGATAGAACCGGTTTTGGTGGAAGTGATACGTTCCTGCAACACACCCATTTCTTCCGCTAAGGTCGGCTGATAACCTACCGCTGACGGCATACGGCCTAATAAGGCGGATACTTCGGTACCGGCAAGCGTATAACGGTAAATGTTATCCACGAAGAACAACACATCACGACCTTCATCACGGAATTTTTCCGCCATAGTCAAACCGGTTAACGCTACACGCAGACGGTTGCCGGGCGGCTCATTCATCTGACCGTAAACCAGCGACACTTTATCCAATACGTTGGACTCGGTCATTTCGTGGTAGAAGTCGTTACCTTCACGAGTACGTTCCCCCACCCCGGCGAATACGGAATAACCGGAGTGTTCGATAGCGATATTACGGATTAATTCCATCATATTCACGGTTTTACCTACCCCGGCACCACCGAACAGACCGACTTTACCCCCTTTTGCAAACGGGCAAATCAAGTCGATAACTTTAATCCCGGTTTCCAGTAATTCCGTACTGTTGGACTGATCTTCATAATCCGGCGCCGCGCGGTGAATGGACCAGTTTTCTTCCGCACCGATTGGGCCTTGTTCGTCGATAGGTTCGCCGAGTACGTTCATAATCCGGCCCAGCGTTTTCACGCCGACCGGAACCGAGATTGGACTGCCGGTATTTTCTACCGTTAATCCGCGTTTTAAACCGTCCGATGAACCCATCGCGATACAACGAACGACACCGCCGCCTAATTGTTGTTGAACTTCAAGGACTAACCCCGTTTCAACTTTAAGGGCTTCATATACTTTTGGTACTGCATCTTGTGGAAATTCAACGTCAATAACCGCACCGATGATTTGTACAATTTTTCCAGTTGCCATTACCGATCCTCTAATTTTGATTAAATTGCTGCCGCACCGGCTACAATTTCATTTAATTCATTTGTGATACTTGTTTGACGAGCTTTGTTATACACCAACTGCAATTCTTTAATCAGATTACCCGCATTGTCAGTTGCCGCTTTCATCGCCACCATTCGAGCCGCTTGCTCAGAGGCCAGATTTTCAACTACCGCCTGATAAACCTGAGATTCCAGATAACGAACCAGCAAACTGTCCAGCAGTTCTTTCGGATCCGGTTCGTATAAATAATCCCAGGTTTGTTTTACTTCGCCTAAATTATCGTTATCTAATTCCGGCAACGGAACGAGTTTTTGCAGCGTCGATTTCTGCGACATCGTATTGATGAATTTATTGTAGGCAATATAGATAGCATCCAATTCACCTGCTTTATAATCTTCAAACATACGGTTTGCGATACCGATCAATTCCTCAACGGACGGGCTGTCGCCCATACCGGAAAGCTGCGCTTTAATCTCCAGACCGAGAGAATGAAAATAACCGATACCTTTCGCACCGATTAAACCGAGAACCGCTTCAATGCGCTGTTCTTTCCAGTCTTTCATTCCATTTAAGATGGTCTTAAATAAATTAACGTTTAAACCGCCACATAATCCGCGGTCCGTAGAGACCACCAGAATACCGACGCGTTTAATTTCTCGTTCTACTAAAAACGGATGTTTATAACCGATATTGGCCTTCGAGACATGGCTGATTACGTTGCGTATTGCATTAGAATACGGACGTGAAGAAGACATTCGATCCTGCGTTTTACGCATTTTCGACGCAGCAACCATTTCCATTGCCTTAGTAATCTTTTGTGTACTTTGCACACTGGAAATTTTGGTTCTTATCTCTTTTGCACCTGCCATTTCGTTTCTCCGTTAATTTCTGACTACCATGTACTGTTGGCTTTAAATTTATCCAAAATACCTTTCAATGTGTCTTTAATTTCATCATTGTAATTACCGGTTTTGGTTAATTCCGCCAAAAATTCCACATGGTTGTTTTTCGCATACTCTAACAGCGAAGATTCGAAAGAAGCGATACGATCCAATTCCACATCATCCAGATAGCCGAATTCTACCGCAAACAATACCAATGCCTGCTGCGCAACGCTTAGCGGCGCGTATTGTTTCTGTTTCAACAATTCGGTAACTTTCTGACCGTGTGATAACTGTTTACGGGTTGCATCATCCAGATCGGAAGCAAATTGAGCAAATGCCGCCAACTCACGATATTGCGCAAGTGCGGTACGAATACCACCAGCTAATTTTTTCACCACTTTAGTCTGCGCGGCACCACCCACACGGGAAACCGAAATACCCGGGTTAACCGCCGGACGGATACCGGAGTTAAAATAGCTGGTTTCCAGGAAAATCTGACCATCGGTAATGGAAATAACGTTAGTCGGTACGAAAGCGGAAACGTCACCGGCCTGAGTTTCGATAATCGGCAGGGCGGTTAACGAACCGGTTTGACCTTTCACTTTTCCTTCGGTAAAACGTTCCACATAGTCTTCGTTTACGCGGGAAGCGCGTTCCAACAGACGGGAGTGTAAATAGAAAACGTCACCCGGATAGGCTTCACGACCCGGCGGACGACGTAATAATAAGGAAATCTGACGATAAGCCACCGCTTGTTTGGACAGGTCATCATAAACGATCAACGCATCTTCGCCGCGATCACGGAAATATTCCCCCATCGCACAACCGGAATATGGCGCCAGATATTGCAATGCGGCCGATTCGGAAGCCGATGCCACCACTACGATAGTATTGGCTAACGCACCGTGTTCTTCCAGCTTGCGCACCACATTAGCGATAGTCGAAGCTTTCTGACCGATGGCCACATAAATACATTTAATGCCGGAATCCCGTTGGTTGATAATGGCATCGATAGCCAATGCGGTTTTACCGGTCTGACGATCGCCGATAATCAACTCACGCTGACCGCGGCCAATCGGTACCATGGAGTCAACCGCTTTATAACCGGTTTGCACCGGCTGATCAACGGATTGACGATCAATTACGCCCGGCGCAATAACTTCAACCGGCGAAAAACCGTCGTGTTCGATTTCGCCTTTACCATCGATAGGCTGACCCAGAGTATTTACCACACGCCCCAGCAAACCGCGACCGACCGGCACCTCAAGAATACGGCCGGTACACTGTACTTCCATGCCTTCCGCTAAATCCGCATAAGGCCCCATTACCACCGCACCTACGGAATCTCTTTCCAGATTAAGCGCCATGGCATAACGGTTATTACCCGGTAAGGCGATCATTTCGCCCTGCATCACATCGCTTAGACCGTGGATGCGAATAATACCGTCGCTGACGGAAACAATGGTTCCCGTATTACGCGCTTCGCTGACCACGTCAAACTGGGCAATACGTTTTTTAATCAATTCACTAATTTCAGTCGAATTTAGTTGCATCTTTTATTCCTCTTATAATTGCAACTCATTTGCAAGACGGGTCAGTTGTCCGCGACTACTGCCGTCGATTACAAAATCATCTGTACGGATAACAGCACCTGCAATTAACGTGCTATCTACGCTGCAATTTAATTTAACTTTACGGGCAAGTCTTTTTTCCATTGCGTCGGCGATTTTCTGTTGCTGTGCCGCACTTAACGGCTGCGCCGACATCACATCCACTTCCGCTTTAGCCTGATGTTCCTTCACATAATGCTGAAATTCTTCAAACACAGCGGGAAGTACCGTTAAACGCTTATTTTCAGCCATTAACCGAATAAGATTTTGCCCATATTGATCAAGTTGGTCGCCGCAAATCGAAATGACAATATCGGCCAGTTTTTTTGCCGATAATGAACTGGTCAGCAAATCCTGCATGGCATCATCTTCCGACACCTGCGCGGCAAAATTTAACATTTCAGTCCATTTTTCAACCGCACTTTTATCAGTGACGGACTGCTCCGCCGCAAAATCAAATGCCGCTTTTGCATAAGGGCGAGCTATCGTAGTTAATTCTGACATAAGCTCAACCTTCTTATAGTTCTGCAACTAATTTATCAATAATGTCATTGTTTGCCGCTTCATCAACCGTACGACCCACAATTTTCTCCGCACCGGCAATGGCAAGCGAAGCCACTTTGACACGCAATTCCTCCTGAACGCGTTTACGTTCGGATTCGATTTCCGCATGTCCCTGTTCAATAATTTTCGCTTTCAATGCTTCGGCTTCAGTCTTCACTTCATCTAAAATTTCATTGCGGCGTTTATTGGCTAAATCCACAATTTCCTGCGCCTGAAGTTTTGCCTGATTAATTTCCTGTTCCGCCAGTACTTTGCTGTCGGCCTGCTCCTTACGAGCGGCTTCCGCCGATGCCAAGGCATTGGCAATCGAACTCTGACGTTCCTCGATCGCTTTAATGATCGGTGGCCATACAAACTTCATGCAGAACCACACAAACAGTGCGAATGCAATCAGCTGGCCGATTAATGTTGCATTTAAGTTCACAACGCCCTCCTCAATAATGTCTAATCATTACTCTTTGCGAGTAATCCTTGCCGTGATCGGCACAGCCGACAATTATTGTAATAATCCGATAAACGGGTTTGCGAAAATGAAAAGTAAAGAAATACCCACTGCAATCATCGCGATAGCATCAAGCAGACCGGCAACAATAAACATTTTGGTTTGCAGGCTGCTTGCCAATTCAGGCTGACGGGCAGATGACTCTAAGAATTTGCCGCCTAAAATAGCAAAACCAATCGCAGTACCTAATGCAGCGAAAGCAAGCAGGATTGATGCACCGATAATAGTAGCTGTAATTACAGTTTCCATAATTTTCTCCGTTAGATTTTTAAAATTCGGCCTGACGACCGGGTTAGTTAGTAAATCGTTTCATTAACAATCTGCTGCGCTTTACGGCCGCAAACTGTTACATGACCGTCTTAATGATCCGCTTTGTTATAAGCGATACTCAAATAAACAATGGTTAACATCATAAAGATAAACGCCTGCAGGGTCACGATCAGAATATGGAAAATCGCCCATGCCAGCTGCAGCGGAATCCCCAGTGCGGCAATGGCCATATTGGCACTGTACATGACCGCAATCAAAATAAAGATAAGTTCGCCGGCATACATATTACCGAACAAACGGAAAGCCAGGGAAATCGGTTTAGCCAGCAAGGTGACGGATTCAAGAATAAAATTGACCGGAATAAACACCCAGTGGTTAAAAGGATGCAGGGTATATTCTTTAACCAATCCGCTGATGCCTTTCGATTTGACGGTATAAAAAAGAATCAGGAAAAATACGCAGATTGACATCCCGAGCGTCGCGCTGATATCGGCGGTCGGCACCGCTCTTAAATAATGAATACCGAACAAATTACCGATTTGCGGCAAAAAGTCCACCGGAATCAGGTCAATGGTATTCATAATAAATACCCAGCAGAAAATGGTTAATCCTAAAGGCGCGATAACATTGCGCGGACCATGGAAATTTTCTTTCACGATACCATCGACCCATTCCACCAGAATTTCAACTAAACACTGTAATTTGCCCGGCACGCCGGAAGTGGCTTTGGTCGCAACTTTATAAAACAGGAAAAGAAAAATGACACCGGATAAAACGGAAAAGAAAAGCGTATCGATATGAATATTCCAGAACGAATCCCCGGTTTTAAGAAATTCCAGATGGTGCTGGATATACCCTGAAGTAGTGAGCTCAGCCATAGTTAATCCTTTGATATTTAAAACTAAATTCTAACGTACTTACTTATCAAAAACGGAAGCAGATTATTGAGTACAAGACCCAGAAAATAGCCCGCAAAAAAAGCAATAAAATTCATTGATAAAAACAGTTTAAAAGCAACGATAATTAAGATGATCGTGAAGACAAACTTAATCACTTCACCGCGATAAAACGCGCTCAGTTTATTTGCATATTGCCGTTCGGTAAAAAAAACCGACGCCGCAAAAAAACAATGAGGAATAAAAACTGATATTGCTCCTAATACAAAAGAAACCGCTATATTCCATTGCAGTGCAATTAAAACGGAAAAAATCACCAGTAAAACCAGTAATTCTATGCCTAAAGCAAATTGATATTGTCTTTTAGCCTGTTTAATAATTGCCGACATTACGATTATTGTCTTTGCCTGAAAATAGACTCAATTTAATCAAAAAAAATCTCGTTAATTATACGCTAGTTTTACCTGCGTTCAACTTAAAACTACATAAAAAGCGTTAAATTCATCACATTTTTATAAAAAAATAAAAACAAACAAAACAAAAACTTAACCTGAACTTAACAAAATTAAATTTCTCTCTCCAATTAAATCAGGAATTTTCAACTTTATCACTTGATTGACACGGAACGTTTGCGCCAGTTGCTGCACTTCATCGGGCTGATAAATGCCTTTTAAGGCATAAAACATCCCCTCTTCGGCCGGCAGATGCCGGCACCAGTCGGTCATATCCTTTAAAGAGGCGAACGCGCGGCTTAACACGCCGTCGAACAATTGCGCCGGCCGATATTGTTCAACCCGGCTTAATACCGGCTCCACATTGGTCAGTGCCAGCTCGCGTACGGCGTTGCGAATAAAACTGATGCGCTTGCCCAGACTGTCAAGCAAGACGAATTGTTTATCCGGATTAATAATGGCCAGCGGCAGACCGGGCAGGCCCGGCCCAGTTCCGACGTCAATAAAGCGTTTACCCCGTAAATAAGGACTCACCACGATACTATCGAGAATATGCTTAACCAGCATTTCCGCCGGATCGCGCACTGATGTCAGGTTATAGGCCTTATTCCATTTATGCAGCAGTAAAACCAACTGCACCAACTGCGATTTTTGCTGATCGGTTATACAAAGTGCGGTCTGTTTTAACAGAGAATTCAATCTGTCGGTTAATTGTCGCTGTAAGTCAGTCATCATTCACCACGTTTCAGCATGCCCTGTTTTTTCAGATTAACCAGTAAAATGGAAATCGCCGCCGGGGTAATTCCGGAAATGCGGCCGGCCTGTCCGATGGAAACCGGGCGGTGCTGCTGCAGTTTTATCCGCACCTCGTTGGACAAACCGGAAACCGAAGCATAATCAAAATCCGCCGGAATCGCAGTATTCTCATGCCGTTTCTGGCGTTCGATTTCTTCCTGCTGGTGTTCGATATAACCTTGATATTTAACCGCAATTTCGACCTGTTCCACCGCTTCTTTATCTTCCATCGGCGGCGCGAAAGGTGTCAGCGCGGTTAAAAGGCGGTAATTGATTTCCGGACGGCGCAGCAAATCCTCCCCATTGGCTTCCCGCACTAACGGGCTGCCCAGCACCTTATTGGCCTGCTCGACATATTCAGAACGCGGATGCAGCCAAATCTGACGCAAACGCTGGGTTTCTTTTGCAATATTTTCCATTTTCTGATTAAAGCGCGCCCAGCGTTGCTCATCGATTAAACCAAGCTCATGGGCAATCGGTGTAAGGCGGCTATCCGCATTGTCCTCACGCAGCAGTAAACGGTACTCGGCACGGGAAGTAAATACGCGATAAGGCTCTTTGGTGCCCAACGTACAGAGATCATCCACCAAGACGCCCACATAAGCCTGATCACGGCGCGGAAACCAGCTTTCTTTGTCCTGCACCAATAATCCCGCGTTAATCCCCGCCAGCAATCCTTGCGCCGCCGCTTCTTCATAGCCGGTGGTACCGTTGATCTGACCGGCGAAAAACAACCCGTTAACGGCTTTGGTTTCCAGCGTCGGTTTCAGATCGCGCGGGTCGAAATAATCATACTCGATGGCATAACCCGGTTTAATAATCCGTGCCTTTTCCAACCCTTTCATAGAATTGACGATCCCCATCTGCACATCAAAGGGTAAGCTGGTGGAAATGCCGTTCGGATAAATTTCCTGACTGGTTAAGCCTTCCGGTTCAAGATAGATCTGGTGAGAATTCCGATCGGAAAAGCGCATCACTTTATCTTCAATGGACGGGCAGTAACGCGGCCCGATCCCTTCGATCACCCCGGTGTACATCGGGCTGCGATCCAGATTGCGCCGGATCAGATCATGGGTTTGTTCATTGGTATGGGTAATAAAACACGGGATCTGGCGCGGATGTTGCGCCACCGATCCCATAAACGAAAATACCGGCAACTGCGCATCACCGTACTGTTTCGCCAGAATATCAAAATTAATGGTGCGCGCATCAATACGCGGCGGCGTGCCGGTTTTTAAACGATCCACCCGCAGGTTCAGATCGCGCAGACGATGCGCTAAATTCACCGCAGCCGGATCGCCCGCCCGTCCGCCGGCATAATTTTCCAGTCCGATATGGATCTTCCCGGCCAGAAAAGTACCGGCGGTCAGGATCACCGCTTTGGCGCGAAATTTCAAACCCATTTTGGTTTGCACACCGCTGATACGATCCTGCTCAATCATAATATCGGTGACTTCCTGCTGAAAAATATCCAGATTCGGCTGATTTTCCAGCGCAATTCTGACCGCCTGACGATATAACACGCGATCGGCCTGCGCACGGGTCGCCCGTACCGCCGGCCCTTTGCTGGCGTTTAAGGTGCGAAACTGAATACCGGCTTTATCCGCGGCAGTGGCCATTAAGCCGCCCATGGCATCGATTTCCTTAACTAAGTGACCTTTACCGATCCCGCCGATGGCCGGATTGCAGGACATTTGTCCCAGCGTATCCACATTATGGGTAAGTAACAGGGTTTTTAATCCCATTCTGGCCGGTGCCAACGCCGCTTCTGTTCCTGCATGACCGCCGCCGATTACGATCACATCATAGCTTTCCGTATAAAACATAATCACCTTTATGTAATTTATCTCATTATTTAATCTGCGCCGTATTCTACCCCAAATTACGCCGCCCATAAAATAAGATTTCGGATCCTTTATGCGGAAAAACGCAAATGACCGCACACAGGATCGTTTTTGATCGTGCGCTTATTTATATAAGATCTCTTTTTATAGATAAAGATCTTATGATGATAATTATTAGGATCGCAGATCGCTGTGGGTAAGGCATAATTTTGCCGTAAAATGAAAAAGTTAGATCCCTTTTTAAGGTGTTAAGATCCAGATCCTGTACAGGCGTATTTGCTGTGTATAACCAGCGAGGTTATCCACAGCTCGCCGGCATATCATTTTTGTTCAACGCATAATGACAGGTTTTTGACAGGTTTATCGGATCTTATCCACAATCGGATCCTAAATGAAAAGACAGTATTTTTAATGATGATCCGGCGGCAGCGATCGCCTGCCACCGGTTTTTTATGATAATTGCGCGGTAAAGTTAGGTAGCCAGTGTTCGGCGTATTGTTCGGGATCATCCACCTGTAGGATATCAATTTTTAAAGAAGGGCAAATTTGCACCGCACTTTTTTCCCGCAACGCGTTTTCCACTTTGTCCGCCGCATAACAGAAAGTATCGTAATCGGAATTACCTAATCCCACGACGGCAAAACGCAGCGTAGACAGATCCGGATCCTGTGCGGCGATTTGTTTAAACAGCGGCTGTAGGTTGTCGGGCAGCTCACCGGCGCCGTGGGTTGAGGTTACGATTAACCACACCTCGCGATGAGGGATTTCATCAAGGTACGCACCGTGAATCAATTGTGTAATAAAGCCCTGTTGCTGTAATACATCGTTCAAATGTTCCGCTACATATTCCGCCCCGCCGAGGGTGCTGCCGCTGATAATGCAGATTTTCGCTGTCATCTTTACTCCTAAAAAATAAGGCTTAGATGATTACCTAAGCCTTGATTTATGCCGACTATTTTTAGACGTTATCAATACGACCTAACAGTGAACGCAGACGCTCCTGCCAATTGTTGTGTTCACTTTTAAGCTGCTCGTTTTCGCTGCGCAGATTATGGCATTCCTGTTGCGCCTGAGTGTTTTTCTCTTTTAATTCGTCTACTTCCAATTGAAGTAACTGAATGGTCTCAACCGCCTGTTTAATCTTTTCTTCCAGTTGATCTAAAATTTCTAGTGACATGGTCAATTTCCTCTAAATGTGTCTCTGTGAATGTGGCCGTATTTTACCTTAGTTGACGGCGATTGTTAAAGCTTTGAATCAAATTTCTGCTTACCTTAGCATATTTTTTACTGCGGTATAAAAAATTAGCGCAAATTTTTTATTTTTAATAGAGCAACCGTTTGCCCGGTGCTAAAATAGGCGCGGTTTTTTGTCGGTTAACTATTTTGAAAGGATAAGAAAATGAACAGAGCATTGGCCATTGAATTTTCACGAGTAACGGAAGCGGCGGCGCTGGCCGGCTTTGCTTGGTTGGGGCGCGGCGATAAAAATGCGGCGGATGACGCCGCCGTGCAGGCGATGCGCTTGATGCTGAATCAAATTGATATGGCGGGAGAAATCGTCATCGGTGAAGGCGAAATCGACGAAGCGCCGATGCTGTATATCGGTGAAAAACTCGGCAGCGGTAAGGGCGCGGAGGTATCTATTGCGGTTGATCCCATCGAAGGCACCCGAATGACGGCAATGGGTCAGGCCAATGCGTTATCCGTACTGGCGGCGGGCGGCAAGGATACCTTTTTGCGCGCACCGGATATGTATATGGAAAAACTGGTGGTCGGGCCGGAAGCCAAAGGCATGATCGATTTAAACCTGCCGCTTGAACAAAACCTGCGCCGGGTGGCGTCCAAAATGGGCAAGCTGCTGTCTCAACTGACGGTCATTACGCTGGATAAACCCCGCCATGCCGAGGTGATTAAAAAAATGCAGCGGCTCGGCGTTAAAGTGCTGGCGATTCCCGACGGTGATGTGGCGGCCGCGATTTTATGCTGTTTACCGGATGGCGGGGCGGATATGCTGTACGGCATCGGCGGTGCGCCGGAAGGCGTGGTGGCTGCGGCGGCGATTCGTGCGCTGGGCGGCGAAATGCAGGCGCGGTTGATTCCTCGTCATCAGGTCAAAGGCAGTTCGCCGGAAAATCAGGCGATTGCCGCCGATGAAATCCGCCGCTGCAAAGAAATGGGCATTGAAGTCAATGTGGTGCTTAAGCTGGAAGAATTAGTGCGTGATGATAATTTGGTCTTTTCCGCCACCGGGATTACCAACGGCGATCTGTTACGCGGCATTCACCGCCGCGGCAATCTGGCCACCACCGAAACCCTGCTGATTCGCGGCCGTTCGCGCACTATCCGGCGCATTCAGTCCACCCATTATTTAGACCGTAAAGACACCGCACTTTACCGTTTGATCGGTGCCTGATCGACCGGTTATGCGGCCGGATTTTCTGCCGGCCGTGTTTTCAGTTATAAAGTGCGGTCGTTTTTTGTGATGTTTTTTCAAGTTGACTAAAAGGCCTGCAAGCATATATCAGGGCCGTATGGCGATTAAAAAATAGCGAAATTACGACCGCACTTTAACCTTAGCCAAACACGCAAAAATTTGCTATAATCCGCTCAATTTTTATTAATAAAAACAGAGAAATTTTATGTCAGAAAATACTCCTGAAAACTACGGTGCCAACAGTATTAAAGTGCTGAAAGGGCTGGATGCGGTGCGTAAACGTCCCGGTATGTATATCGGTGATACCGACGACGGCACAGGCTTGCACCATATGGTTTTTGAAGTGGTGGATAATGCCATTGATGAAGCGTTGGCGGGCTACTGTAAAGATATTATCGTAACCATTCACGGCGATAATTCCGTTTCGGTACAGGATGACGGGCGCGGTATTCCGGTGGATATTCATCCGGAAGAAGGCGTGTCGGCCGCACAGGTGATCATGACCGTGCTGCATGCCGGCGGTAAATTTGATGACAATTCTTACAAAGTCTCCGGCGGCTTACACGGCGTCGGTGTGTCGGTGGTGAATGCGCTGTCGGATAAACTACAGCTTACCATTCGCCGTCAGGGGCATGTGCACGAACAGTTTTATCATCTGGGCGAACCGCAGGCGCCGCTGGCGATTATCGGCGAAACCGCACAAACCGGTACGTCGGTACGTTTCTGGCCGAGCCCGAAAATTTTTAATAATATCGAATTCGAATACGATATTCTGGCTAAACGCCTGCGGGAGTTATCCTTCCTGAATTCCGGCGTTTCGATCAAATTATTCGATAAACGCAGCGACAAACAGGATCATTTCCACTACGAAGGCGGTATTCAGGCGTTTGTCGAGTATCTGAATAAAAATAAAAACCCGATTCACCAGAAACCGTTTTATTTTTCCACCGAAAAAGACGGCGTCGGCGTGGAAGTGGCGTTGCAGTGGAACGAAGGTTATCAGTCGGAAAATATCCATTGTTTCACCAATAATATTCCGCAGCGCGACGGCGGCACCCATCTGGCGGGATTTCGCAGCGCACTGACCCGCACGCTGAACGCCTATATGGACAAATCCGGGCTGAATAAAAAAGGCAAAAGCGATAAAGATAAAGTGGAAACTTCCGGAGACGATGCGCGTGAAGGTTTGGTCGCCATTATCTCGGTGAAAGTGCCGGATCCGAAATTTTCCTCGCAAACCAAAGACAAGCTGGTGTCTTCCGAGGTGAAAGGCGCGGTGGAATCGGCTATGAACGAACGTTTGCAGGAATATCTGGAAGAAAACCCGAACGATGCCAAAATTATCGCCGGCAAAATCGTCGATGCCGCGCGCGCCCGTGAAGCGGCGCGTAAAGCGCGTGAAATGACCCGCCGCAAAGGCGCGCTGGATATTGCCGGTTTGCCGGGAAAACTGGCCGACTGTCAGGAGCGGGATCCGGCGCTGTCGGAGCTGTATCTGGTGGAAGGCGATTCCGCCGGCGGTTCGGCAAAACAGGGACGGAACCGTAAAAATCAGGCGATTTTACCGCTAAAAGGGAAAATTCTGAATGTGGAGAAAGCCCGTTTTGACAAAATGCTGTCTTCGCAGGAAGTGGGAACGCTAATCACCGCGCTGGGCTGCGGTATCGGACGCGATGAATATAATCCGGACAAACTGCGTTATCACAGCATTGTCATTATGACCGATGCGGACGTGGATGGCGCCCATATCAGTACATTGCTGCTGACCTTCTTTTATCGTCAGATGCCGGAGTTAATCGAGCGCGGCCATGTATATATTGCCCAGCCGCCGCTGTATAAAGTAAAAAAAGGCAAAAACGAAGAATATATCAAAGATGATGAAGCGATGGCGCAATATGAGCTGAATCTCGCGCTGGACGGCGCCGCGCTGCATATCAGCGAAAATGCGCCGGCGATGAACGGTGCGGCGTTGGAAAAACTGGTGGCCGAATATAACGGCGTGTTGCGCATGATCGGCCGGTTATCCCGTCATTACCCGGAAAATGTGCTGAAAGAACTGATTTATCATCCGGTGCTGACCACCGAATTGATGCAGCAACAAAGTGCGGTGGATTTCTGGGCGAAATCTTTGGTGGACAAACTGGCGGAAAAAGAAAGCAGCGGCAATCATTATCGCTATCAGATACAGTTTAACAGCGAACGTCATCTGCATGAAGTGGTGCTGACCGTCCGCACTCACGGCATTGATACGGATTATGCGCTGAATTTCCAGTTCGCCAACGGCAATGAATATGCGCGCATTGTCAAATTAGGCCATCAGCTGAACGGCCTGCTGGAAGACAGCGCCTATGTGGCGCGCGGCGAACGTCAGTATCCGGTGCAGACTTTTGAGCAGGCGGTGGATTGGCTGGTAAAAGAATCGCGCCGCGGTTTGATGGTACAGCGTTATAAAGGGCTGGGCGAAATGAACCCGGAACAGTTATGGGAAACCACAATGGATCCGGAAGCCCGCACCATGCTGAAGGTCACCATTAAAGACGCCGTCGCCGCCGATCAGCTGTTCACCACGCTGATGGGCGATGAAGTGGAACCGCGCCGCGAATTTATCGAAGCCAATGCGCTGAGAGCCAATCTGGATATTTAGATAATCCTCTTCCAATTGATGACCGTACTTCAAAAGTGCGGTCATTTTTTTATCCGTTTTTACAAGAAAATGTGATCCTCTTCAAAAATATTATGTAATGGTAATAATTATCATTTGTTTTATTAAGTTAAACTCTTTAAAATAGCGCGGTTTTTATATTTTGGGGTCTTAAAAGGATTAACTTATGCCTTGTGATCAAACGCTATTTAAAATTTCAATAATAACAATTGCAATCTGGGGTTACAGCGCTGCGGCGTTAAGCGAAACGGTCGCAACCGATGCGGCCGCGCTGGAAACCATTCATGTGGATGGCGATATGCAGCAGCAAAACATCCGCGAACGTAAAATCGGCGAAATCAAAAAAACGGCGCAAACGCTGGCGAAGCAACAGGTTCAGGACAGTCGTGATTTAGTCCGCTATGAAACGGGGGTCAGCGTTGTAGAAAGCGGTCGTTTCGGCAGTAGCGGTTATGCTATCCGCGGGGTGGATGAAAACCGGGTGGCGATTACGGTGGACGGCCTGCATCAGGCGGAAACCCTGTCTTCTCAAGGGTTTAAAGAATTATTCGAAGGTTACGGCAATTTTAACAATACGCGTAATTCGGTCGAAATCGAAACGTTAAAACAGGTTTCCATTACCAAAGGTGCGAATTCCGTTAAAGCGGGCAGCGGTGCGCTGGGCGGTGCGGTCATGTTTGAAACCAAAGATGCGAGGGATTTTCTGCTTGATAAGGATTATCACATCGGTTACAAAACCGGCTATACCACCCGCGATAATCAGCAGCTGAATACTTTAACGCTGGCCGGTCGTTACAAATGGTTTGATGCGTTAATCATTAAAACCAAACGCAAAGGGCATGAACTGGAAAATTATGATTATAAATATGCCGAAGAAATTAAAGGAAAATTAAGGGAAAAAACCGATCCTTACACCATTGAGAAAGACAGTACGCTGGTGAAATTTTCTTTTGCGCCGAATGAAAATCATCGTTTGACCGTCGGTACGGATTTGTATGAAAACCGCAGTCGGGGGCATGATTTTTCCTATAATCTGAATAAGGCGAAAACCATTGATTTTGATACGGAAGATTTGCGCCGTACCAATGATAAAAGTAAGCGCAAGCACTATTTTGTCAGTTATGAAAATTATGCCGGTAATTTGTTCTGGGATAGCTTAAAGATCAGTTATTCCGATCAATTCATCAAAAACCGTGCCAGAACCGATGAATACTGTGACGGCGCTCATTGTGAGGAAAACCGCAATCCGGTGGGATTACAGCTGAAAAACGGTAAAATCGTTGATGCCAACGGCGATCCGGTGCGGACAAAAATCATTGACGGTAAAGAAGAAATTGTCGATAAAAACGGCAATCCGTTCCCTTATTACGGTTTGGGCGATCCGACGAAAAGCAGTTTCAGACGCCAGAGTTTAAACAGTTTCTGGTTCGACTGTTCGATATTTGACTGTAACTCGCCGCTTATTGCCGATCGGAAAATCGGCTGGACGGATAATTATGAAAAAGTGCCGCTTACGTTAGATAAAAAATATACCGATCCGAACACCGGAAAAACCTTTGCCTCTTCTTCGGCGGCCAGTTGGAAAGATACCATCATCATTCCTAACAGCAAAGGTTATCTCGGCCGTTTATGGCAGGAGCGTGATCTGGATACCAAATCCCGCCAGCTCAATCTTGATTTAACCAAAAGTTTTACCCTGCTCAGTACCGAACATCAGGTGGAATACGGCGGAGTGTATAACCGCACTAAAAAACAAATGGTTAATCAGGCCGGTCATGATGCCACGGAAGCCAGATGGTGGACGGAAAGTTCTCTCGGTCTGGACTGGAACGGTCGGTTAAGAGAGTGCGGTTATAATACCAACAGTTATCTTTGCCCGAAAACCGATCCTAAGTTCTCTTTTCTGCTGCCGGTGAAGTCGAAAAACGGGGCGTTATATTTTATCGACAAAATCAAGCTGAACGATTATCTCGGTTTTGATTTTGGTTATCGTTATGATCATATTCAATATCAGCCTAATTATATTCCGGGCGTGACCCCGAAATTATCGGATGATATGGTGAAAGATCTGTACATTCCATTGCCGCCGGGCAAGAAAAACTGGATGGGAAGCTATGATCCGCCGAGTGAAGACGTGCAGAGACAAAATGCCATTGATAATATCAATTACATTGCGCAACGGAAAAAATTTAAAGCGCATTCTTACGATTTTAGTACCACTTTTGATCCGCTGGATTTCCTGCGCGTGCAGGCCAGATATGCAAAAGGTTTCAGAGCGCCGACACAGGATGAAATTTATTTCACCTTTAAACATCCGGACTTTACTATTTTGCCGAACCTGCATTTGGAACCTGAAGTTGCGCGCACCCGCGAAATCGCATTAACCCTGCATCACGATGAGTGGGGATTTGTGACCGCCGGTTTTTTCAGAACGAAGTATCAGAATTTTATCGATTTGGTTTATTTGGGGCAGAAAAACTACAAAATCACCAATGGCGGCAGCACGATTCCGTTCTCACTGTACCAGAATAAAAACCGTCAGAATGCGGTGGTAAACGGCTTTGAAGTGCAATCCAAACTGGAATTAGGCAAATTTTTAACCGCACTTGACGGTCTTCATATGAGTTATCAATACACATATCAGAAAGGTCGGATGGAAGGCACGATCCCGATGAACGCCATTCAGCCGCGCACCAGCGTCTATGGCTTAGGCTATCGGCATGCGGAGGATATTTTCGGTATAGATTTATTCGTGACCCATGTGGGGCGGAAAAATAAAGAAGATACCTATAATATGTATCACAAAGAAGACGGCTCGAAAGACAGTTATATGAAATGGCGCAGTGATGCTTATACCATGATTGATCTGATCGGTTATTACAAACCGATAAAAAATCTGACGCTGCAGGCCGGGATTTATAATTTAACCGACCGTAAATACATTACTTGGGAATCGGCGCGATCGATTAAGCCGTTCGGTACGAGCAACTTAATCGATCAGGCCACCGGCAGAGGCATTAACCGTTTTTATTCGCCGGGCAGAAATTTCAGGTTAAGCGCTGAAATTATATTTTAATCCGTTATGATTTTTTTAACCGACTTGAGTGATGTTGCGTCACTCAAGTTTTCTTATTTTCAATCGTCGCAGTAAGGAAATCATTTTATGATGATCGATAAACGATTAATTAATACGGTGCCGGACAGCAAAAAATGGATTGCCGTAACGGTGTTATGGAACTGGGTTGCGCTGCTTGGCGCGATTGTCAGTGCGGTGGCGTTTGCGCTGTGCCTGCAGGCGGCGTTTGCGCAAACCCTGAGCGCAGAAAGTGCGGTCGGTTTTGCCGCCGTTTTGCTGCTGGCGTTAATCCTGCGGGCGCTGGCCGGAAAAAAAGCGGTAAACGCCTCTTATTACGCCAGTACCAAGGTTAAGCATCAGTTGCGCACGCTGATTTACCGCAAACTTTGCGCCATGCCGTTAAATCAGGTTAATCGGCAATCCACCTCATCGGTGATTCAGATTGCCTCCGAAGGTGTGGAACAGATTGAAATTTATTTCGGGCGTTATTTGCCGCAGCTGTTTTACAGTCTGCTTGCGCCGTTGACGCTGTTTGTGTTTCTGGTTTTTTTCAATTTGCCCACTGCATTGATTTTACTGGTCTGCGTGCCATTGATTCCGCTATCGATTATCGCGGTGAATAAAATCGCCAAACGGCTGCTAAGCAAATACTGGTCGGTTTATGTGGGGCTCGGCAGCAGTTTTCTGGACAATCTACAGGGATTGGTAACGCTGAAAATTTATCAGGACGATGCCTACAAAGCCAAACAAATGGATATTGAGGCGGAAAATTTCCGTACCATTACCATGAAAGTGCTGACGATGCAGCTCAATTCCGTCTCCATTATGGATTTACTGGCTTACGGCGGAGCGGCAATCGGCATTTTAACCGCGCTGCTGCAATATCAAAACGGCAGCTTAAGCATTTTCGGGGTCATTTTGTTTATTTTGCTGTCTTCCGAATTTTTTATTCCGCTGCGTCTGCTGGGCTCTTTTTTCCATGTGGCGATGAACGGCAAAGCCGCATCGGAAAAGATTTTTACCTTATTGGATACCCCGCTGGAAGCCCGTCAAAGTGCGGTGGATTTTGCGCCGGAAAATAGCGTGCAGGTTACGGTTCGTGATGTGCATTTTGCCTATTCGGCGCCAAAAAGCGCAATAAACGGTTTAAGCCTGACTCTCGAACCGAAACGGCTGACCGTGATTGTAGGGAAAAGCGGTTGCGGCAAATCCACGCTGGTTTCGCTGCTAATGGGATTTTATCGCCCGCAGCAGGGGCAGATTCTGTTTAACGGTCAGCCGTCGGAATCACTGAACCGAGCCTCTTTTTACCGTCATGTTGCGCTGGTCAGCCACAGCAGTTATGTCTTTAAAGGCACGCTGCGGGAAAATATGCAAATGGCCTGCCCGACGGCGACGGACGAGCAAATTTATCAGGCGCTGGAACAGGTGAATTTAGCCGATTTTGTGCGGCAAAACGGCGGACTGGCAATGCCGTTGCTCAGCCGCGGC
Organism: Necropsobacter rosorum; assembly: GCF_964241405.1. Lineage (NCBI taxonomy): Bacteria > Pseudomonadati > Pseudomonadota > Gammaproteobacteria > Pasteurellales > Pasteurellaceae > Necropsobacter > Necropsobacter rosorum. The sequence continues at coordinate 780,493 of NZ_CAXSXF010000001.1, read as the reverse complement.
AGTAATCTGTCCGGCGGTCAGATTCAGCGTCTGGCGCTGGCGCGTGCTTTGCTGCATGATGCCGCGCTGTATATTTTCGACGAAGCCACCAGCAATATTGATGTGGAAAGCGAAGAAATTATTCTCAATTTTATTCAGCGCTTAAAACAGGATAAAACCATTGTGATGATTTCTCACCGTTTGGCCAATGCCGTGGCGGCGGATGCCATTTATGTGCTACAGGAAGGCACGTTAGCCGAACAGGGAAGCCATGCGCAGCTGATGGCGCAAGACGGCGTTTATGCCGCGATGTTCAAGCAACAGAAAAAGCTGGAAAATCTCAGAGCGGAGGCAAAACATGCGTAGAAACGGGTTTATTGTAATGTGGCATTTGCTCAAACTGGTGGCACCGCTGGCGCATATTATGAGCTTTACCGTGATTATGGGCACGCTCGGCTTTCTGGCGGCAATTTTTATTATGGTGCTCGGCGCCATGGGGCTGGTAAATCTGCTGGGCTTTGCCACCCATTTAAATTTCAGTCAGATTTTGACCGCACTTTTAGTGCTGGCGGCACTGCGCGGTGTGTTGCGTTATCTGGAACAGATGTCCGGCCATTATATCGCGTTCAAATTACTGGCGCTGCTGCGCGACAAAGTATTCGGCGCATTGCGTAAACTGGCGTTTGTCAAATTGCAGGGCAAACAGGCCGGTCAGCTGCTGTCGCTGGTGACTAATGATATTGAACTGCTGGAAGTGTTTTATGCTCACACGATTGCGCCGATTGTGATCGCGCTGCTGACCTCGCTGATATTATTGCTGGTTTTTGTGCATCTTTCGCCGTGGCTGGCGCTGATTGCGTTGCTGGCGTATTTAACCGTCGGGTTTTTCCTGCCGGTGCTGACCACTAAAATGGCACGCGATGACGGGCGCAAATACCGTGAACTGGTGGGCGAAATGAACGATTATTTTCTCGACAGCCTGCGCGGCATGAAAGAAATTCAGCTGTTCGGCAACGAAAGCCGGCGTCTGGCGCAAATCAACCGTCGCAGCGAAGAGATTGATCAAGCCTTCCGGCGCATTAAACAACAGGAAGCCAAGGTACGCACTTATACGGAAATCGCGGTCTCGGCGTTTAATATTCTGATGTTATTCGCCGCACTGGCGTTGTTTTATGGCCGGCACATCGGCTTTGACGGCCTGTTGATTGCGGTTATCCTGTTAATGTCCAGTTACGGCCCGGTCATTGCGCTGAGCAATTTATCCAATAATCTGCTGCAAACCTTGGCCAGCGGTGAGCGGGTGCTAAGCCTGTTGGCGGAACAGCCGACGTTGCAAGACGTCACGACGGGCAAAAACCTTAGCACGGTTGAGCGTCTGGAGGCGGACAACATTCATTTTGCTTACGCCGAACAGGCGATTTTATCCGACGTTTCGCTGCAATTGAATAAAGGACAGATTCTCGGCATCCACGGACGCAGCGGCAGCGGCAAGAGCACGCTGTTAAAACTGCTGATGCGGTTTTATGATCCGCAGCAGGGCGAAATCCGGCTGAACGGCGAACCGCTGACCGCCCTGAATACCCGTAATCTGCGCGATAATATGGCCTATATTACGCAGCAAACCTATATTTTCAACGAAACCGTTTATCAAAACATCCTGATGGCGAACCGCACTTGTACGCGCGAGCAAGTGATCGAGGCGGCGAAAAAAGCGTCGATTCATGATTTTATCATGAGTCTGCCGCAAGGCTATGACACCAAAGTGACGGAGCTGGGCAACAGTTTATCCGACGGCGAAAAACAGCGGATCGGCATTGCGCGCGCCTTTTTGCATAATGCGCCGGTGATTTTGCTGGATGAACCTACCAGCAATCTGGACAGTTTAAACGAAGCGATCATTCTGCAATCTTTGCTGAATGTCAAAGCGGAGAAACTGATCGTGCTGGTCAGTCACCGCGCCTCCACCATGGCGATTTGCGATCAGGTGATTGAAATTGAAAACGGCCGACTGTCGTAATCGGCGAAACAACACGGCGGCGCGGATCGCTTATCCGTGCCGCCGCAATAAATTTTCCGATAAAAATAAATCTTTTTTTGATTTAGTTTAACTTTTTGATGAAGCAATCCTTTGCGCGTTTTTGCCGTCCGTACATTTGCCGCAAGAATCGTTAGAATATCCGTTCGCATTAACCAATCCCATTTATATTTAAGGAGAAAAAATGCTTATTGAGATTCTCGGCTATCTCGCCATGTGTCTGGTGGCAGGGTCGTTTTTATTAAAAGATGTGGTTAAACTGAGATGGGTGAATTCCGTCGGCGCCGCCTGTTTTGTGCTTTACGGTTTATTGATCGGGTCTTTTCCGGTGGTCGGATTAAATATTTTCGTGGTGTGTGTGAACGCGTATTATATCCGGCAGGCGCACAAATAAAAACGCGGCCGGCGCGTTTTGGTTGGCGGTTTTTCGTCTGCGCATTATAATCGGGATATTTGGAGATGTAACATGAAAAAAGACCTCAGATTTTATTTAATCAGACACGGACGCACCGTGTGGAATGATCAGGGATTATTGCAGGGACACGGCGATTCGCCGCTGACGGAGCAAGGCATTTCCGCTGCCCGTCTGGCGGGGCGGGCGCTTGCAGATGTGCCCTTTGCCGCTGCTTATTCCAGTATTTTACGCCGCACTATCGATACCGCCCGCTATATTATCGGCAACCGTTCGGTGCCGTTATTTCAGCATCAGGGCTTAAACGAGCAGTTTTTCGGCAGCTGGGAAGGCATTGTTATCGACACTATTCGTGATACCGAAGCGTTCTGGCAGATTCAGCATGACCCGGCCAATTACACCGCGGAAATCAATCAGGGCGAAACTTACGAACAACTTGCCGAACGGGCGATGGGCGCGTTGCAGGATATTATTCAGGTGCATGATAAAGGTAATATTCTGTTGGTTTCCCACGGTCATACTTTGCGTTTATTGCTTGCTCTGTTGGACGGTTCCAGCTGGCAGAACCACCGCGCCAACACGCGGATCCCGAGTCTGGCGAACACCGCGATCAATGTGGTGCACTATATGCAGGATGACAGCGCCCAAAGCGGACGCTTTATCATCGAAAAAATCAATGACGTCACCCATTTGGGCTGAATAAAGTGCGGTCGGTTTTTCGCCGGTTTTCGGTGTTTATCAACGGCGATAAACACCGATTGCAATCAATATTGAATAATCCGCCGCTTAGGCTTAATACCATGATAATACCGGTTCTTCTTCGCCCAACCACATCACCGAGCGGGCCAGATCAACAAATTGCCGTTCATCTTCTTTTAAAATCGCCAATGCCTGCCGCCCGGCCGGCGAATTTCTGGCCTGAATAAACGCCGCTTTGGATTCATACCATAATTCTCCCATCGCATCATAAACAAAGGGTTCGGTTTCACGTTGTGTGGAGGGTGAATGAGTTGCCGACAACGGGAACGTTTTGCTGTAGTATTGAATTTGTAGTGCCGATTTAAATGTCATGACTTTTTGTGAATGAGCCTGCCATAACGCAACAAATTCTTCTTGTGTCAGCGAATCTTTTTTCTTAACCAGCATAATGACTTTAAACATAATAATTTCCTTTTTTCAATTAATTAACTTTTTGCCATATAGCACAGACGACAAACGGCACAATTTCGCTACAGAATATATATGGTGAAGCGTTGCTAAAATTCATTAATCTTCCGCTTAATTTATGTGTCGATAAGGCATAATATAAAGGATGTCATTGTGTCAGGGTCAAGTAGGAAAACGGAATGAAAATAGGCGAACTGGCAAAAGCTTGTCATACCAGCGTGCGTATGCTGCGTTTTTATGAACAGTTAAATTTATTGGTGCCGGCGCGGATGCAGAACGGTTATCGTCTGTATTCACCGCAAGATGCGGCTTATGTCAAAAAGGTGATGCTGTTGAATCAGGCGGGATTGCGGTTAAAGGAGATTGCCTTGTTGCAGGATTGTCTGTATGACAATCCGCAACATTTTTGTCCCCAGTTGAGAAATAAACTGCGCGATAAACAGAAAGACATTGAACGACAAATTGAACTGTTAACTCAATCTCGGGCGTTGATTAGTCAAATACTGGCGACCGGCGATAACTAGCGGTCATTTATGCCGTAAAACCGTGTAAGATGGCAGCCGGGAAAAGAGCAAAATGCCGGTAAGCACGCAGGCTTCCGGCATCGTACGGCGAATTAATTGTTCAAATCCAACCGGTAAACTGCAAAGCCGATATCGTCGGTGCCGATAAATTGCATCGGATATTGCGCATTTTCGGCAATAAAAGCGCGGGCTTTGTCGCTCGGCGAGGTTTCAAACCGAATATCCAGTTGAGTCGGACTTTGAATCGGCGCCAAACGCCAGTTTTTATCGGCTTTCGGGCTGACCTGCCCCTGCGCTTTGCTTTGCGCGCTGATATAGTTGGCCAGAATCTGACGGTTTTCATCCGGTGCGGCGAACACGATATGGCTGTCGCCGGTGCCGGGGAATTTATTGCCGTAAGCGCGGTAATTATTGGTGGCAATCAGAAATTCCGCGTCGGCTTTAACCGGTTTTCCCTGATAAGTCAGGTTAATAACGCGGTGAGATTGCGGGTTAATCAGTTTGCATTCGCCGTCGTAACGTGCCGGCTGAGTAATATCATATTGATATTCCACACCGTCGATAACATCGAAATTATAGGTGCGGAAGCCCTCCCAATCCAGCAGACTTTGCGGCTTGTCGCTGTGCGGATCGATTTGTCTGAACATGCCGGCGCTGCATTCCAGCCATTCTTTCAGTTCTTCGCCGCTGACTTTCACCACCACCAGCGTATTCGGATAAAGATATAAATCCGCGGCATTGCGGAAGGTCAGTTCACCTTTATTTACTTCGGTATAACCGGTCGGATCGTTTTTGCGGCCGCCCGCTTTAAACGGCGCGCCGGCGCTTAACACCGGAATACCCGCCAGCTGAGGCAGCGCCTGTAAGGCGTTTTCCACATAGGCTTTTTGCGCCTGATTAACGATTTGAATGGTCGGATCATCCTGCACCAGCGCCAGATAGCTATACATATTATCGCTGGCTTTGCCGATCGGCTGGGAGACGAATTGACGCGTCGCTTCGTGCACCGGCTGTAAAAGTGCGGTGATTTCCGGATGATTTTCTACATTGGCGGTTTTCTTCTCGGCATCATAAATCGCCCGCAAGGCCGCCGAACCGTCGGTGACGACCCATTTGCCATGATGTTGCGTCAGGGTTAAATCCACCACGCTGATATTATTCGCCCAATATCCCGCCATACTTTCCGGCACTCCTTTCATCGTTCCTTTTCGGATATCCGCATGGGGCGAGGCGGCAAATTCCTTATTCGGGAATAAACGATGAGCATGGCCGAAGATCACGGCATCAATTCCTTTCACATCCGCCAGATAAAACGCCGCATTTTCCGCCCCTTCTTGGTAAGGCTCGTCGGAAGGGCCGGTATGCGCCAGCGCGATGATAATATCCGCGCCCGCTTTTTTCATCAGCGGAACATATTGCTGCGCGGTTTTAACGATATCGCGCGCCAGCACCTTACCTTCTAAATTGGCTTTATCCCAAACCATAATCTGCGGCGGCACAAAACCGATATAACCGATGTTAAGCTTATGTGTGCCGCCCTGCTCATCACGGATTTCCTTTGACTGAATCACATAAGGCGTAAACATCGGCTCATCGGTACCGGCTTTCACCACATTGGCATTGACGATAGGAAATTTCGCCTGTTTGATACTGTCATTAAGATAGGTTAAACCGTAATTAAATTCATGATTGCCCAATGTCCCCGCGTCATATCCCATTGCGTTCAGCGCGGCGATGGCCGGATTTTCTTGCCCGGCTTTATAACCTACCGCCGCCTGATAATCCGCGATCGGATTGCCCTGAATCAAATCGCCGTTATCCACCAGCACGCTATTAACCGCTTCCTGACGTGCCTGAGCGATTAAACTGGCGGCGCGGGTAAAGCCGAATTTTTCCGTCGGCACGTCTTTATAATAATCAAAATCGGTTAAAAAGCTGTGTACATCGGTGGTGGCGATAATGCGTAATGTGGTCATGTTGTTCTCCGCCGCACCGGCATAACGACCGGCGGTCAGCACCAAAATCCCGGCCGCGCCGAGTTTAAGAAATTGTCTTCTGTCCATGTTCTCTCTCCTGCACCACAACGTGGCGTTTATTTAACAGCGCAAACTATAATAAAATCCGCCGATTATTGTACAAAATAAATGGCGTTATGTGAGGAAAATCACACAAATTCGTCAGGCAAACGATTGCCGTTTTTACTTTAATGCCGATAGCCGGCAAGCGTTTGGCGGTGAGGATTTTGTGGGGTTTTCCAAATTCCTGCCAAAATCTGACCGCTCTTTTTTATTTATAAAATTTTCAAAAACCGCAAGAATCGGGTCGCTTGCGTTTAGGCTTTGGGCAATAATGATGAGGTAAATAAAGGGAGAAGCAAAATGAATAATGAAACCAGCGTGCCGTTTATCCGCATTGCCGAAGCGATTGAATATTTATATGACCATTTTCAAACGCAGCCGAGTTTGAACGAAGTGGCGGCCAAAATTGGTGTCAGCCCAGCCCATTTTCAGCGTCAGTTTCAGGATTGGGCGGGCATTAGCCCGAAAAAAATGCTGCAATTTATCAGCATAGAACACGCCAAAACCGTGTTACAAGCGCAAGGCAGCGTACAAAATGCGGCATTTGAGAGCGGGCTAAGCGGCAGTTCTCGTTTGCACGATTTATTTGTTTCCATTGAAGGTATGACACCGGGCGAATACAAAAATGGCGGCGCAGGTTTGACGGTGGATTACGCTTTTGCGCCGACCGCGTTTGGCGATGTGTTGATTGCCGCCACGCCAAAAGGTATTTGCTGGCTGGCATTTGCGGACGATCGCCGCCAATCCTTACAAGATTTGCAACACGAATATCCGCAAGCGAATTTTCGTCAGCATTCCAACATTTTGCACGAACAAGCCTTGTCCGCCTTAGGCGGTAATGCGACAGCGCCACTGCCCTTACATTTAAAGGGCACGCCGTTTCAGTTGAAAGTGTGGCAAGCCTTGTTGTCTATTCCTGCCGGAAAATTAAGCAGTTACGGCGAGCTTGCCGCTCAAATCGGCAAACCGACCGCCGCCCGCGCGGTGGGCACGGCAATCGGACACAATCCAGTGGCGGTATTGATTCCTTGTCATCGTGTGATTCGTGAAAGCGGCATTATCGGCGGCTACCGTTGGCAACGCGGACGCAAAATGGCGTTGTTGGCAAAGGAGTTGAGCCGCAATGAATTTTGATCTTTTTGATTTTCCGCCCAATCCTGCGGACAATTTTTTGCCGTTTGACGGCATTGTGAACGATTACGACGTGATTTTTGCGCCTGATAAGGCCGATTTTTTGTTGCATGAATTGCTCACGCACATTCCGTGGCGACACGATGAAGCGATGATTGGCGGCAAACGCATTCAAACCGCACGGCAAGTGGCGTGGTATGGCGACGCGGATTTTTCCTACACTTATTCTGGCGTGTCGCACATTGCTTTGCCGTGGAATGCCTTGCTTTTGCCATTAAAACAACGCGTAGAAAGCGAACTTGTCCAAGTCAGCCCTACGCAATTTAATTCGTGTTTGTTGAATTTGTATCAAAGCGGCAACGAAGGTATGGCGTGGCACAGCGATGACGAACGCGAACTGGGCAAAAACACGGTGATTGCGTCATTGAGTTTCGGCGCGACACGCAAATTCGCGTTCAAACACAAATTAAGCCTTGAAAAACGCGAAATGTGGCTCAAACACGGACAACTCATCGTAATGCGTGGCACAACCCAAAGCCACTGGCAACACGCCGTGATGAAAAGCAGCAAAATCAGCGAACCGCGCGTCAATTTAACCTTTCGCACGATTGTGGGAAAAGAAAAGGCTGCCTGAAAGGAGAGTTTTTGCGTTGCAGAATGTCGTTTCAGGCCGTCTGAAAATTAATCACTTCATTATTTATTAATATACTTCACCACTTTCGCAGGTACGCCGGCGACAATCGCATTATCTGGCACATCACGACTTACCACCGCACCTGCGGCGACAATGGCGTTTTCGCCCACCGTTACGCCTGCCAAAATGGTGGCGTTTGCCCCGATCCAACAGCCTTTTTTCAGATGAACAGGCGAGAGTAACACGCCACGGCGGTCTTTCGGATTGATTGGGTGATTGACACTGATAATGTTGGCTCGTGGGGCGATAAGTACGTTGTCTTCAATCACAATACCGCCAAGATCGGTCATCATCACGCCCATATTGATAAAAATGTTTTTGCCGAATTGAATATGCCGCCCGAAGTCGCTGTAAAACGGAGGATTGACGACCACGCTTTCATCAAGGGGTTCATTTGTAATTTCGCTTAATAGAGACCGCACTTGTTCAGGTGTTTTATAGCCATTGTTGAGTTCGGCAATTTTCGGTTGATTTTCGGCGACAATTTGATGAATTTCTTGATAAATGGGGCTGTTTTCTGCAATGAGTTCATTGATTGGATAGGGATTTTTCATTGGTTTCTCTGTGTAAAGTGGCGGACAATCGTCCACCACGATTATTTTCCGCATAAATAATGAAATCTCACGCACACCGCCGCTTGCATATTCGGAGCGGCGGTGTTGGGTTGCGTTCAGTTGAGTTTCGCCTTGAAGAAGGCTTCAAACTTGTCATACGGAATTTTGCCGTTTACATCATCATATAAATCCGTGTGGCTGGCGTTTGGTACGATGTACAACTCTTTATCTTGGCTTCCAATTGCTTTGAATGCGTCTTCGCTGAAATAACGGCTGTGGGCGTTTTCGCCGTGGACGATTAACGCAGGCGTTTTCATCTCATTGGCGTATTGTAAAATCGGCATATTGATTAAGCCAATCGTCATTGTGGTTGCCCAAGAACCGTCAGGATTAGAGTTTACCGAACGTGGGTGGAAGCCACGTTTGGTGGTGTAATAATCCGAATAATCTTTGATAAATTTTGGCGTATCTTTGGTAATTTGTTCGCCACGCAAATTGTTCGCTGGCAACAGATCCGCATAGCCGTTTTTCGCCGCCGCCCAACGTGCGTTATTGAGTTCTTGCTTCATTTTGTAGCGAGCGTCTGCGTCCACGCTGTCGTTGTAACCTTTGGCGGCGACACGGGTCATATCGTACATTGTGCTGGTTGCCACCGCTTTAATGCGTGTGTCGGTCATCGCCGCATTCAAGGCAAAACCGCCCCAACCGCAAATGCCCAAAATGCCGATTTTCTCTTGGTTTACTTCGGGCAAACTGCCTAAAAAGTCCACCGCCGCCGAGAAATCTTCGGTGTTGATTTCAGGCGAAGCCATATTGCGTGGCAAGCCCGAACTTTCGCCTGTAAACGAACCGTCAAACGCCACCGTGATAAAACCACGCTCCGCCAAGGTCTGTGCATACAAGCCTGAAATCTGTTCTTTCACCGCCCCAAACGCCCCCGCCACAGCGATTGCGGGTAGCTTATCGCCAGCTTTAACGCCTTTCGGCAGATACAAATCCGCCGCCAGCGTAATGCCAAAACGGTTTTTAAAGGTCACTTTGCGATGTTCCACTTTGTCTGATTTTGGGAAAACCTTGTCCCAATTTTGCGTTAATTGAATGCTTTGTGCAGGGATTTCAATCAGGGTTGCATTGCTGCTGTTTTGTGCGTAACTCATTGTTGTTGCTCCGAATAAAGTTGAACCAAGTAAAAGTGCGGTGGTAATTTGCTTTAATTTAAGTTTCATTTTTTGCTCCTATGTTACTGATGAACATATTGTAGAATCGACTTTGTTTTTATAGAATCAATAAATTTAGAATAGACTGTTTGTGTTAAGAGAATAAACAATGGATAAACTCACCGCCATTCGCTACTTTTGCTTGGCTGCCGATACGCTGAATTTTCGGGAAGTTGCCAATCAGCAAGCCATTTCGCCGTCTGTGATTACCCGTTTAATCAATGAGTTGGAAGATGAATTAGGCGAACCGCTGTTTAAACGCAACACACGCAACATCAGCCTAACGAGCTTTGGCGAGCAATTTTTGCCGCAAGCCAAACAATGGCTTACCGACAGCGAAAAGCTGTTTCAGGCAGGTAAAAAAGCGGCGGATTTAGCAGGCGTGGTGCGGATTACCGTGCCTGCGTGGCGAGAAAATGACCGCATCGTCAGCGAATTGATGACGGCGTTGGAAGCCTATCCCGACATCGTGATTGACTGGCGAGAAGATATGATGAAGCTAGATATGGTGCGAGATCGGATCGACATCGGCGTGCGTGTTGGGCTGGAAACCAACCCCGATTTTGTGGTGCGAAAAGTGGTGGAAATTGGCGATTTGTTGCTAATTTCGCCGAAATTGCTGGCAAAACTCGGCAATCCGCAAGATTTGGACGATTTGCAACGCCGTTTTCCGTTTGTTATGCCGATTAACGCCAGTACAGGCAAACCTTGGGCGTTGTATCTCAACGAACAAACCACGCTCACGCCACGCAAGCCAGCGTTTTATTCGGTGGACAATTACAGTGCCTTGCAAGTAATTTTGGCAGGCAAAGCGGTCGGCTTAATCAATGATTTTCAAGCCAAACCCTATTTAGCCAGCGGCGAATTGGTGCAGCTTTTCCCTGAAATTCAAATCGATAAATGGCAACTTTATCTCTATCGCCCCTATCAAACGATTACGCCGCCCAGAGTGCTGAAAGTGTTTGATTTATTGACGGATATAATGAAAAAGGTATTTGCTTAACATATCTTGCGTACATTCGAGGCCGTCTGAAAAGAGAAGGCTAATTTGTTTGCAAATCCGTTGAAAAATTTGACCGCTCTTTTGCTACCTGCATCGTTCGCAAGTTGCTTTTTCTATCCTTTGCCCATTTTTTCCAATAAAAAATCAATCACTACTTGAATTTTTTTCGCTTTTTGGCTGTGTTGCAGATAGTACAAATAAAGCGCCGGATATTGCCGCCAATGTTTTTGCAATATGGGAATAAACGGCGTTTTGTCGTCCAAAAGTTGCATATTGCGCTCGAAAATGCGTCCGATACCGATGCCTTGGCGAGTAGCATCCAGCAGCACTTCGGGATCATTGCAGGCAATCGGCGTTGCCATTTCAAGGGCGGCTTCTTGTCCGTTTTGGCTGATAACCAAAGGTTCGATGCGGTTGGACGAGATAAAGCGGTAGCCAATTAATTTGTGGCTTGCCAAATCCGCAGGCGTTTTGGGAATGCCGTAGCGTTCGGCGTAACTTTGGCTGATATACAAGCCCTCTTTCATCGGCGGCAGCAGTTGGCGTGCCACCATTCCTTCGTCCAAGCGGTTGCCAAAACGCACGCCCAAATCAAAACCCTCTTCAATCAAATTTGATAAGCCGTCATTAAGCGAAATTTCCAGCTGAATTTGCGGGTAGCGCTGCGAAAATTCGGCAAGATACGGACGCAAAATGAGCTGATAAGCAATTCGGGCAAGGGTAATCCGCACCGTGCCACTCGGCGTTTCACCGAAATTCTGCACCTCGTCAAAGGCTTGATGAATGGTCGCCATTGCTTGCTTTGTGCGTTCTAGAAGCTGTTCGCCAGCATCCGTGAGCTGAATTTGGCGTGTGGTGCGATAAAACAGCGGCACGCCGATTTTCTGTTCCAACAGTTTGAGCGATTGGCTGGCGGACGGCACGGCGATATTTAATTTGCGTGCGGCGGCGGAAATACTGCCTTCCTGGGCGATGGTTTGGAAAATATGCAGTTGTCCGTAAAACGCGTTATCCATTTTTCGCTTTTTCCTAAAAGTGTTTTTGAAATTGTGTGACTAATCATAACAATTTTCTTGCGTATAATACATTCATTAACGCAAGCGGTAAAAACGTTTGAAAAATTGACCGCACTTTTAAATACACTCTAAGGACACATAATGAAAAACGTTCTAATCGTCTCCGGACACCCGGATTTAGCCAACTCTGTCGCCAACCAAACCATTTTGAACGAAGTGACAAACGCCTTACCAACCGCCGAAATTCGCCGTTTGGACGAGCTTTATCCCAACTATCAATTTGACATCGCCGCCGAGCAAGCGGCAATTGAAAAAGCTGACATTGTCGTCTTTCAATTTCCGTTTTCGTGGTATTCCGTGCCGGGCTTGATGAAATTGTGGATCGATAAAGTGTTCGTACACGGTTTTGCCCACGGCTCAACGGCTAAAATCGCAGGCAAAAAATTTATCGTGTCGTTTACCACAGGCGCACCGGGCAAAGTGTATTCCGCAGACGGTTTTTTCAAGCACTGCGTAGAAGATTATTTGCCGCAATTTGAAACCTTCGCCACGCTTTGCGGCTTGGATTATCAAGCCCCGATTTACACCAATGGCATTAGCTATGTTGGGCGAGACGAAGCCAAAATCGCCGAGCAAAAAATTGTCGCTAAACAACACGCCGAGCGCTTAATCGCCGCAATTCAAGCATTATAGGAGCAAAAAATGTACATTATTGATATTCGCGTAAACGAAGATGTTTCCACCGAACAGCAGGAAATCCTGTTTTCCCAACATGTTGCGTGGTTTCAAAAATATTTTCAGGCCGGCAATTTTTTAATTGTCGGACCTTTCACCGAACGTGAACGGGCGGGCGTGATCATCGCCCAAACCGCAAACCGTGCCGAGTTGGATCGCATTTTGGCAGAAGACAGTTATTATCCCGATGTGGCCAAATACGAAATTAGCGAATTTGTGCCGAAAATGGTGGCGGAAAATATAGCGCAATTTAAAATCTAACGGCCATTACCTAAAAACAAGGAAAACCAATGTTTAAAAAACTCAGCCAATTATTGATTTTAGGAGCAAGCCTAATGACCGCCGCATTCACCTATGCCGAACCGATCATCCGTATATTTGAAATGCAGATTAAGCCTGAAAGCGTGGAGCAATTTAAACAGTTAGGTGAACATAATATTCGCCAATCGGTCAATACCGAAGCGGGCGTGTTGGCAATGTATGTGCTGACCGACAAGCAAGATCCTGCAAAATTCTACATCGTCGAAGCCTACGCCGACGAAGTCGCCTATCAAGCCCATCGAAACTCCGCCCACTTCCAAGCGTGGCTTAACGGGGCAAAGGATATGATAGTGTCTCGCAAAGTGATTGAAACCGACCCGGTAATTTGGGGTTCGAAAGCCGTGGACGTGAAGTAAAAGTGCGGTGATTTTTTGAAACGTTTTTAACCACTTACTCCCCCAATCTCTCCGCCAAAAACTTCACCAGCAAATTGATTTTCACAATCTGCCGACTGCCTGCGGGGTAAACAGCGTAAATTGCGTCGTCGGCGGGGTTGGCGGTGGGTTGGATTTGCCAGTCGTTTAAGACACTGATGAGTTTGCCGTTTGCCAGTTCGTCTTTAATCAACCAATCGGGCAAGTGGGCGATGCCGATGCCACGCAAAGCGTATTCACGCAAAATTTCGGTGCTGTTGCCGAGCAAACTGCCTTTAACGCTAACCATTTGGCTTGACGTTTCAGGCTGCTTGAAATGCCAGCGTTGGGTGTAGCCACGATAGTAAAACAGCAGACAGTTGTGGTTTTGTAGGTCGTTTGGCGTTTGTGGTTCTCCCTTACGAGCCAAGTATTCAGGGCTGGCACAGAGCAAGCGGCGTTGTGGGGTAAGGCGTTTGGCGATGAGATTTGGGTCGTCCACTTTGCCGAGTCGCACCGCCAAATCAAAGCGTTCCGCTTGCAAATCTACATAATCGTCCGACGCCCAAATTTCAAGCCTAATTTTCGGATATTGCAAGGCAAATTCCGTCAAAATCGGGGCAAGCACCGATGAGCCGTAGGAGTGCGAAAAAGTAATGCGGAGCTTGCCTTGTGGTTGATCCAATTCCAGTTTGAGCGACAAATTCGCTGCGTCCAAGTCGTCCAAAATCGGGCGGGTGCTTTGCAAATAAAGCATTCCTGCGTTGGTGAGCGAAATCTGCCGCGTGGAGCGGCTAAACAACGCCACGCCGAGTTCGTTTTCAAGGCTGTCAATTTGGCGTGTAACGGACGACACCGCCACGCCAAGTTGCTGTGCCGTGCGGCTAAAACTGCCCGTGTCGGCAACGTGGTGGAAGATGTTTAAGGCGGAGAAGTAGTCCATTTTAGTGATCCTTATTTTGCGGAAAATGCAAAAGAGTTTCTAAATTTTGCCATATTATCATTTTAAACAGAAAAATCTATACTGCACCACATCAGAACACGACCCACAAGCGGTCGGATTTTTTACTCCATTTACAAGGATTTCAAAATGACAAAATTAAACGTGCCTAATCTTTCTGTACTCGGTCAAGATAATAGCCAACTATTCCACGAAAACAACGTCGCCAATACCCAAGCGGATTTGCCAGACCATTTGGCGAATCACAAGGCGTTTTCGCAAGTGTTCCAAAAAGATAAATTGACGCTTGGTTTGATTGCACCGTTCAAGGGCTATGCCGATACGCCGATTCCGAATGTGGAAGATTTGGGCGATGTGGCAGAACTCGCTGAAAAATTGGGATTTTCTGCCCTTTGGTTGCGTGATGTGCCGTTTTACGATCCGAATTTTGGCGATGTGGGGCAAGGGCTTGATCCCTTTGTGAGCTTGGGTTATTTGGCGGCGCGCACCAAAACCATTGCACTCGGCACGGCGGGCATTGTGTCGCCGCTGCGTGAGCCGATTCATATCGCCAAAAGCGCGGCAAGCGTGGATGCTTTAACCAACGGTCGCTTTATTCTCGGACTTTCCAGCGGCGACCGCCCTGTGGAATATCCTGCGTTCAAAAAAGAATTTGGCAATCGCGCCGAGCGTTTTCGTGAGAGTTGGGATTTAATCCGCACGCTGACTAATCCGCAAACCCATGATTTTCCGCATTTTTCAGGCAGCCATTACGGCAATTTGACGGGCAATATTGACGTTACGCCGAAAGTCAAAACTGCCCTGCCGATGGTGGCGATTGGACGTGCACGGCAAGAATTGGACTGGTTGGCGAACACGGCGGACGCTTGGATTTGGCACGGCGTGAATCCAAAAGACACGAAGAACATTGTTCAGACGTTGGCGGAACTCAATCAAGACGGCGCGTGGCATCCGTTTGGTTACGCGAATTTTGTGGAACTTGCCGAAAATCCGAACGAGCCTGCGCGATTGTTCAACAACATTTATCTGCGTGGCGGTTCAAAAGGTTTACTGGAATTTTGGCAAGAGCAGAAAGCGCAAGGCTTGGCGCACGTTACGGTCAATCTCAAACCGACCGAACGCCCAGCGGCGGAAACCTTGCAGGATTTGGCGGAGAATGTGTTGGCGAAATTAAATAAATAGGTGGAATAAATAGCGAAAAGTGCGGTCGTTTTTTTGAGAATTTTGCAAATTTTTCAAAAATCCGACCGCCTTAATTTAAGGAATAAAAAATGACCAGAACAACACTCAAAAACCGTTTTACCGATTTTTTAAATGCTTGGACGAACGACAACGAAGCATCGCCTTTTTTAAGCGAAAACGTGCAACTGCATAATTTTTCAGGCAGCTTTTTCGGTAAAGAAGACGTTTTAACCCAACTTCAAAACGAGCGTTCGGCATTGCCGCTTAATGTGCAATACACTAATCTTTACATCGCTGGCAAACACGACAAAGCGGCGGTCAGTGCCTATATTTACGGCAAACTGGGCGAACACAGCTTTCACGGCGTGTTGCTGTTGAAACTCTCCAAGCAACAAGATTGGCAAATTGACGAAATCCGTAGCACGCACGCCTTAAACGGCAATGCGTTGGCAAAACATTGGCTAAACGGCAAACAGGTTCGCCGAGATTGGCAGCCAGCCGACCCAACACGCCCGATTGTCAGCGAACTAGACAGCCCTTGGCATTTGTTCCCCGATAACGAATTTCACGCCGAAACCGCCGAAACGCAAATCGCCGAACTATACGCCAAATACGCTTGGGGCTTGGATTTTGCCGATTTCGCCTTGCTTGCCAGCGTGTTTGACGAAAATATCACATCGGATTTAACGCCAATGGGCAAACGCCAGACCCTGCGTGAAACCTTTGGGCAGTTGCGAGCTTTTCGCTTGGCGGCAGGCGAATTGTTCCACGCCACCGAAGTGCTGGAAATCACGCAGATTGACGACAAACACGCCACCGTTAAACTCGGTCGCATTATCCCTGAGCAAACCCACACCGAAAACGGTGAAAAATTGTTCGGTGCGTATTACGATGTGGAAATCGTTAGAGATGCAAACGGCAATTTCAAATACCAAAAATTTGATTACCACCCACAATGGTTTATGCTTCACAAAGAAAAATAACAACGGAGAAAAATAATGAAAACACTCGTTATCAACGCCACACCCGCCACGTCGCCACAATCCGTTTTCGCCCAAATTTTGGCGAAACTTCGCGAAATGCTACCCGCAGAGAGCGAATTTGTGGATTTATATAAAATTCCTGATTTGCCTGCGTTGAACGAGCAAGGTTTGGCGTTAATTTACAAGCAACAAATCGGCGAAACGTTGTCTTTTGATGAGCAAAAAATTGCCGAAAAACGTACCGCACTTTTGGCACAATTTAAAGCCCACAAACGCATAGTGATTGTCTATCCGATGTTTAACTACAATATTCCCGCCAAGCTCAAAGATTATTTAGACAACGTGCTTGTGCCACGAGAAACTTTCCGTTACAGCGAAGACGGCAAACTCACAGGGCTGCTCAACGACGGACGAGAAGTGATTTTTATCCAAACAAGCGGTTCAATTTTTTCAGGTAACAGCGAATTTGCCGAGCTGGAATTTGCCTATTTTTATCTGGAAGCAATGTTCAAAAAATTAGGCTTTGAAAAACGCCATTTGGTACGAGCCGAAGGCACGGCGGTGTGCGATAAAAAGGTGGTGATTGAAAAAGCCATCACGGAAATAAAATGGGGATTGGAATGTGCGTTCAAGCCTGTTCAACATGATAAACCGTTGGTGTGTGATTGAATGATTTACCATTTGAAATAACTTTATAAAATCTCTGAAAAACCCGACCGCTTATTTACAAGCCCTTCCTATCAACTCCCTCAACCAGATAAAAGCGGGATCGCGGTGTGTTCTGGCATGCCACACCAGCGTTTTGGTAAAACCTTGCACAGGAATTGGCGGTTCGGCGGTTTTTAAGCCTGAAATGCCGTTTAACAATCGTGCCGGTAGCACGGCGATTAAGTCGGTCGTGCGTAAAATGTCGGGCAAAATCAGGAAATTTTGCACAGAAAGGGTGACGTTCCGACGTTGATTGAGTTGTGTCAGCGTTTGGTCGGTTACGCCAGAAAATCCGCCGCCGTGATAAGACACTAAAGCGTGATTGGCTTGACAAAAAGCGGTGATATCCAGTGTTGTTTCTGCAAGCGGGTGGTCGGCACGCATGGCGCAGAGATAATGCTCGTCGTACAGGGGTTTGGCGTGAATATCCGCCGCCTGAAAATCCGGCGTAGTGAGCGCGAAATCCAGCTTTCCTTGAGCGAGTTGACCGGCAAGCGTACTTTCATCAAGGGCGAAAGCGGCCACTTTGATATTCGGGGCGGCTTGCTGTAACAACTGCAAAAACGGCAATAATACGGCGCGCATAGCATAATCGGTGGCGGCGATATTCATTGTCATTTCCGCGGTGAGAGGGTCAAACACCGGCGGTTTAAGCAAGGCTTCTACCTGATCTAAAATCTGTTTCACTTGTGGGGCGAGCTGTTCGGCAAAGGTGGTGGGTTGAATGCCACGTTGTGCGCGCAGAAACAGCGGATCGTCAAAGCTGTCGCGTAGCCGTGCCAGCGTGCCGCTCATCGCCGGTTGGGTCAGCGCAAGGCGTTGTGCCGCAAGGCTGACGCTTTTTTCTTCCATCAGGGCATGAAAGGCTTTGAGTAAATTCAAATCCAGCGTGCGTAACTCTTTCATATCATTTTAATTGATGTTAATTATTAAGGATAACGATTGTACTTATATCTAAAGCAAAAGTACAATGCCGGCATTGATTTTCAACAGAGGACATTAAAATGCAACATTCAATTAACTGGCCGCAAGGTTATATTCCGGGCTTTACCGATAATTTCTGTTCCAACGAAGTGATTGTGGCGGGTTTAGGCGTTGAAGAAGTTTGGCACTATTTAAACGATACCAAATTCTGGCCGCATTATTACAGCAACGTGGCGGACGTACGTTTTTACAACGGCTATCAAGGCACGGCACTTTATGAAAACGCCCGTTTTTTCTTTAAAACCTTCGGTTTTCCTGTGGAAGCGGAAATCGTCGAATACGTTGAGCCGAAAGCCGGCGTAGCAGGACGAATTTCGTGGCACGGCTGGGCGGGCAAGCAAGGTACGGCAGAGCGTTTAGACGTGATTCACGCTTGGCTGATTGAAGCATTAGACGGCGGACGGGTGCGGATTTTAACCCAAGAATCGCAAAACGGCGAACCTGCCAAGCAGCTTGCCAAAACCGTGCCGAACCCAATGATTAACGGACACCAGGAATGGCTGGACGGCATTGTGAAAAGCGCAAAAGCCAAGTTAAGCCTGTAACTTTTTGAATTTATGGAGAAAAAGATGAATATTTTATTATTGGACGGCGGTATGAAATTTGCCCATTCCGGCGGAGCTTTAAATCACACGTTGCAGGCGGTTGCCAAAGAGACCCTGCAAACACTCGGGCATCAAGTGCAGGAAACCGTTATTGAACAGGGCTATGATATTGAGCAGGAAGTAAACAAATTTCTTTGGTCGGACGCCGTGATCTGGCAAATGCCCGCTTGGTGGATGGGCGAGCCTTGGATAGTGAAAAAATACATGGATGATGTGTTCACCGCAGGGCATGGCAAGCTCTATACCAGCGATGGCCGCCACCGGAACGATCCGACCCGAAACTACGGCAAAGGCGGGCTAATGCAGGGCAAAAATTGTATGCTTTCGCTCACATGGAACGCACCGATTGAAGCGTTCACCGAGCCCGGCGATTTTTTTGCCGGCAAAGGCGTGGACGAGGTTTATTTGCATTTTTTCAAAGCTCATGAATTTATCGGAATGGGTAGGCTGCCGACGTTTATCTGCAATGATGTGATAAAATCCCCCGATGTGCCGCGGTTTATGGCCGATTATCAACGACATTTGCAGCAAGTGTTCGGTTAATTGGCTTGCGGCGCTTGCAGTTCATGTCGCGGTAAAACCCGCATTGAAACACAGATTTCGTATAAACTTTCAAAATTCCGGGAGCAAGTTTAATGACGGCAGCGTTAAGCCGCGCCGAGCCGATTATCCGCATATTTGAAATGCAGATTAAGCCTGAAAGCGTGGAGCAATTTAAACAGTTAGGTGAACATAATATTCGCCAATCGGTCAATACCGAAGCGGGCGTGTTGGCAATGTATGTGCTGACCGACAAGCAAGATCCTGCGAAATTCTATATCGTAGAAGTTTATGCTGATGAAGCCGCTTATCAGGCGCACCGCGTATCCGAGCATTTCCAAACATGGCTGAACGGCGCAAAAGCAATGATTTTATCCCGCAAAGTGATTGAAACCGACCCGGTAATTTGGGGTTCGAAAGCTGTGGCCGTGAAGTAAAAGTGCGGTCGTTTTTTTGAGTGTTTTGATTAAAAAAGCCGCATGTTACGGAATTAACAACGCCCTCGGTGCGATGATGGTTTTCATCACCAGCGTTGAGGTAATGCCCGTGATGTGCGGCAATTTGGTTAAACGGCGGTCATATAAATCCTGAAAGGCTTTCATATCTGCCGTGACGATGTGCAAAATAAAATCAGGATCGCCAAGTAAAGACTGCGCCTGTACGATTTCAGGAATATCCGAAAGCGCCCGTTCAAATTCGCGGATGTTGTCGCCTTTATTGTTTTTCATTTTGACAAATACAATCGCTGAAAAATTCAACCCCACATTTTCAGGTGCAACCTCGGCGCGGTAGCCTGTGATAATACCGTCCTGCTCTAATTGCTTTACGCGTCTTTGACAGGGCGAAATGCTAAGTCCTACTTTTTCCGCCAGTTCAGTGAGAGAAATTCGTCCATTTTCCTGTAATATCGCTAAAATTTTCTTATCTAATTTATCCATGCGCAAAATTTTTCTAAAAATAAGCCAGATTATAGCAAAGTTCGCAAACCTTTTTTATGCTTTTTTGCGTAAACTGTGTTTAACGTTTTTAAGGAGTTAATATGAATACTGCATTGTTATCGGCGTTTTGGCTGGTGTCTTTTTCTATGTGTTTGGTGCCGGGAATTGACTGGGCATATATGATGTCGGCAGGGCTTTTGCATCGGGTATTGCCTGCCTTGGCGGGGGTGCTGCTTGGCTATTTGCTGGTGAGTTTGTTGGTGATGCTGGGCGTAGGAGGCGTTTTAGTCAATCATCCGTTTTTGATGTATGCGGTAAATATTGCCGGTGCGTTGTATCTGCTTTATATCGCGATTCTGGCATGGCGTACGCCGGTTCGGGTACAGGAGACGCAAAACGCCTTCGCTTCCGCTAAACAGTGGCTGCTTAAAGGCATTGTGGTTAGCGGTTTTAATCCTAAAGTGTTGCTGTTGTTTCTGGCGGTAATACCGCAATTTATGGATCAACACGCCGCGTTAAATCCGGTTTGGCAAAGCTTTATTTTAGGTTTGATACACATGGCAAATTGTCTACTGCTTTACCCGATGGTGGGCTTGGGCGTAGGCGTTGCACTGAAAAAACGCCCCGATTATGCACAACTATTCGGACGCGGTTCGGCGCTGACAATGCTCGTTATGGCGCTATGGTTATGCGGCGAGCAGGTTCAGAAAATATTTTATTTTTCCATGATGTAAGGGGGTTCTTATGCAATTCGATAGTAAAATTAAAGTGATTTTGCGCGATGATTTAATGGTATGGCAAGCGCTTAATGTTACTGCGTTTTTGATGACCGGTATGGGCGCGACACAAAATATTGTCGGCGAAAATTATCAAGATCGCAGTGGCGTGCAATATTTGCCGATGAGTCAACAGCTGATAATGATTCATCAAGCAAGCGGTAAAAAGTTGTCTGAAATTTTGCAAAAAGCGAACGAAAAAGAAATGGCGGTTGCGCTTTATACCGAAGAATTGTTTAAAACCTATAATGACGAAGCTAACCGTGCTGAAGTCGCAAAACATCAAACATGTGATTTAAATTTGGTGGGTATTGCCATTCGCGGCAAGAAAAATACGGTAGATAAGTTGACCAAAGGCGTGATGTTATATGCGTAACAAAACGGCCTGAAAATTTTCAATTGGTTATGTAAAAGTGCGGTCAATTTTCGGGCGATTTTATCGGTGTCGAGTGCGCGCTGACAGTGTGTTGTGTTAATTAAAAATCTTGACAAATTTTTTTTCTTTATTAAAATTCCGACCGTTCGGTTTTTTTATAAAGGAAAGGAAGATGAATGTATTAACAACCGCTTATACCTTGTTGGGCTGTGCCATTGTTTGCGAAGTGACCGGCTCTACGTTTTTAGCTAAATCAGACGGTTTTACTAAACTGATTCCGACAGGCATCACCGTTATCATGTTTGTGTTGGCATTTTATCTGTTATCACATGTGATCAAGGTGATTCCTTTGGGAATGGTGTATGCGATTTGGTCAGGAATCGGGATTATTTTAACGGCGCTGGTGGGCTTTTTGGTATTAAAACAATCGCTTGATCTGCCCGCGTTAATCGGTATCGGGTTTATTGTAACCGGCGTGGTGATAATGAATTTATTTTCACACAGCGTGGGGCATTAAATGATGAGTAAGTACAATCCCGCGCAAGTGCGCGAACAATTATTGCATGCCGTAGGGAAATTATTGTTGGCACAGGGCATCGCAGAATTGTCTCTCCAAAAAGTGGCGCAGGAAGCCGGTGTGAGTAAAGGCGCATTGTTTCATCATTTTGCCAATAAAGATGCCTTGCTCTCCGCGTTTTTTGCGAATTTACTGGCCGATTTTGAACGCGGTATTCTGCGGCATTTAGCGCCGAATCCGACTTACGCGGATTTTTTGTATGCTTACACGAAGGCAAGTTTTGAAGATTTAACGGTCTCGCACGATAGCGTGATTTGGGTCATGCAGTTTTTATCTTATCAGGATTATAAATTGCACTGGCAGGATTGGCTGAATCGGACAATGCCGGCTTTCGAGACGCGAAATTCATCACTGAATTTACTGAAATGTGCGGTAGATGGATTATGGCTGAATCTGGCCATCGGCGTGGTTCAGGTTGATGAGGTTCGGACTATTCAAGCGTTTATTTTGCAACAAATTGAGCAATATCGCGGCATAGCGCCGTAAGCGGCGGAAAAGTATATATCATGACACTGCGCGCGCCGATAGCGTGTTTTCCGGCAAATGTCAGCCGTTAAAAAAGGACCGAACCCAACCGGATTCAGTCCTGAGCTTAGCTTGGTTAATGTTATGCGCACCAAAGTGCGGTCGGTTTTTGGGTTATTTTCTGGCGGTAATATGATTGTGCGCTTCTGCGGCAAGAGACATATAATCGCGGTAATCCTGTTCGCCGTCAGTCAGCGTATCGTTGGTATAATCTGCGCGATTATTCACCGCACTTTTAGCGGATTGTACGCCGTTTAACGCCATATAATCCTGATAATCGGCTTCGCTGTCAGGGGTGTCCGCCATCACATTTAAGGATACGGCGCCGGCGAACAGCACAAGGGCTAATTTATTCATTGCTTTCATGTTGAATTCTCTCATTAAGTTCATTGTTCATAGTAACGAACAAACTGCGTTCGATGCGGTTGATTATAGTCCTTTGCTTTATTATGATAAGACCGAACAAACCTAATTCTTTCTTAGGATGATCCTAATAATCGGAGCGTATCGGATGAACGGTTCAATTTACGGTTATCTCGTGGTGTTTCATACCATTATTATTGAAGGCAGTATCGCCGGTGCGGCGCGTAAACTGGAGGTGGCCTCGCCCTCTGTCAGCCAGTCGCTGAAAGCGTTGGAGCAGCATATCGGCCTGCCGCTGATTAATCGCACCACCCGCAAAATGGAACTCACTGACGCCGGACAGCGTTTATTTGACAGTACGTTTCCGCTGGTGCAGTCGCTCAATTTGGCCGTGGAAGAGGTGCGGGATTTAAGCGATATGCCGTTCGGCAAAGTGCGCATTACCCTTTCCGATCTGCATTATTACAGTATTTTGCAGCCGCATTATGCGGAATTTTGCCGGCGTTATCCGCAGGTGCTGCTGGAAATTTCCATTAATAACGGCATGGTGGATATTCTGAAAGAAGGGTTTGATGTCGGGATTCGAATGGGCGATCGGCTGGACGATCATTTTGTCGCGCGCAAACTGACGGAAACCGGAAAAATGGGCTTTTATGTGTCCAAAGCCTATGCCGAGCAATACGGCGTGCCGAAAACGCCGGCGGAACTGAAACGGCACAAGCAGGTCGGCTTTCGTTTTACCACTTCAAATAAACTGGCGCAAACCAACGTGTATGACGACGACGGCGAACAGCTAACGCTGGATATTCCGCTTTCCATTATCACCAATAACATGATGTCAACCATTGATGCCGTTGAGCAGGGCATGGGCATCGGGCGGATTTTCAGCCTGCATCCCTGCACCAAAAACCTGATTCCGGTGCTGCCGGATTATTGGGTGATGTTCCCGCCGTCTTACCTTTTTTATCTACAGAATAGCCAGAAAGCCAAGCGCGTGAAAGTGTTTATTGATTTTCTGCTGGAAAAAACCGCCCGTCTCAATTAAAAAATCGCGCCAAAACGACCGCACTTTGCCGACTTATTCCGCACAATCGTTTCGTGATTTGCGTTTTTTGCTTTAAAGTATAAAGCGGAAATCAAGGTGAACAATCAAAAGGTAAAAAAGCATGCACAAACGGATCCGAACGCTGTTGCTGTTGTGTTTATTCAGCGCGTTTGCACAGGCGGCGCCGCAGCCGATAAAATTTGCCCGTTTAGACTGGGAAAGCGGGCAGTTTACCACCGCCCTGCTGCGGATGATCATTGAAAAGGGGTATGGCTATCCGACGGAAGAAATTTCCGGGGCGGGCGTGGCGCTGGAAAATGCGCTGATGCAGAATGATATTCAGATTATCGGTGAAGTCTGGGTCGGCCGCTCGGAAGTGATGACGCGCGCTATTGCCGAAGGGCGGATCCGCATTGTCGGCGATACGCTGAAAGGCGGCGCCACGCAAGGCTGGTATATTCCCGATTATGTGCGACGCCAGTATCCTGAGCTGAAAAGCGTCGCGGATTTACCGCGCTTCGCCCATTTGTTTCGGGATCCGAATGACCCCGAACGTGCCCGTTTTCTGAATTGTCCCGCCGGTTGGACCTGTGAAGTGTTCAATACCCGTTTGCTGCACAATTTGAAGCTGGAGGCGCAGTTCAACAATGTGCCGACCGGCACCGGCTCGGCGCTGGACAGCGAAATTTCCGCTTATTACGAACAGCAAAAACCGTTGTTATTTTATTATTGGCAGCCAACCGGGTTAATGGCGAAATACGCTTTCGTGCCGTTGGAGTTTCCCGCCTTTGATGGGCGCTGCTGGGCGGAATTGCTGAATGCGCACAGTCAGGATAGTTGTGTGTCGGGATTTCCCGTATCGCGGCTGTCGGTTGCGGTGTCCGCCCGATTTGCCGAGCGCTACCCCGAGCTGATCGCGTTTTTGCAAAAGGTTGAGCTGGATGCCGATACCCTGAACCGCCAGATTCTGCTCATGAACGAGCGGCAGCACAGCGGAGAGCAGCAGGCGGCGCAGTTTCTGGCGCAATATCCGCAGCGCTGGCAAAAATGGGTGTCTGCCGAAATCGCAGAGCGGCTGTCCGCACAGTTTAGCGAACCGGCTGCGAGCGAAGGATTTTTTCCGCATTGGTCGATTCAGGAACCCTTTAACCGATGGCTGAAAAATACGGTTCAGCATTACGGCGATTATTTCCGTCACATAAGTTTAACGTTGCAGCATTCACTGCTGAATCCGGTGGAGCGATTTTTTCTTTCTCTGCCGCCGTGGCTGTTTATTCTGTCGGTGTGTCTGGTGGTCTGGCACAGCACCAAACGCCCTCTGTTCACCCTGTTTAGCGGTGCGGGGTTGTTTTTGCTCGGTGCGCTGGGCGTGTGGCAGGCGTCTATGCAGACCGTGGCGTTAATGGTGGTGTCTATCGGGTTTACCGTGATATTGGGCATCCCGCTCGGCATTGTGCTGGCCAAGCGCCGGCGTTGTTATCGTTTGGTGCTGCCGCTGCTTGATGTGATGCAGACTATGCCGAGCTTTGTGTATCTGATTCCGGTGCTGATGCTGTTCGGGCTGGGCAAAGTGCCGGCGATGTTCGCCTGTATTATTTACGCCATTGTGCCGCTGATTCGCCTCACAGTGCTGGGAATTCGCCGTATCGAGCCGGAATTGCTGGAAACCGGACGCGCGTTCGGCAGCAGTCGCTGGCAGATGTTGTGCTGGATTATTCTGCCCTCGGCCAAAGCGCAGATTATGGCGGGTATTAATCAGACCGTGATGATGTCGCTGTCGATGGTGGTCTTGGCGTCAATGATCGGCGCGGCCGGGCTGGGACAGGTGATTTTGCAGGCGATCCAAACGTTAAATGTCGGGCAGGGGTTGCAGGCGGGCGGTGCGATTGTGATTCTGGCGATTATTGTCGATCGGATTACGCAGGGCTATGGAGGAAAGCAATGACGACGCAGATTAAGGCGGTTCGCCGATGAATAATATTGAATTCAATAATGTCAGTAAATATTACGGCACGCACCGTGCGCTGGATCGAGTCAGTCTCGGTTTGCCGGCGGGAAAGATCAGTTGCATAATGGGGCTGTCCGGTTCGGGCAAATCCACCTTGCTGCGCCATATTAACCGTCTGCTGGAGCCGAGCGAGGGGGAAATCCTGATCGAAGGGAAAAATCTGGCGGCGTTCGATGCGCATGCCTTGCAGCAGTTTCGCCGTAATCAGGTCAGTATGGTGTTTCAGCATTTCGGTTTACTGCCCCATTTATCGGTGATCGAAAATATCGAATACGGTTTAAAAGTCAAAGGAGTTAAGCGCCCCGAACGGCGCAAGCGGGCGCTGTGCTGGCTGAACGAAGTGGGGCTGGCGGATAATGCGCAAAGTCCGGTGCAAGCCTTGTCGGGCGGGATGAAACAGCGCGTCGGTATTGCCCGCGCGTTCGCCTGCGATACGCCGATTCTGCTGATGGATGAACCGTTTTCCGCGCTGGATCCGATCACTCGGCAGGCCTTGCAGACTTTGCTGCTGACCTTACAGGCGAAATGGCGCAAAACCATTGTGTTTGTCAGTCACGATTTGGATGAAGTGCGTTTGCTCAGTGATTTTGTGGTGCTGCTGGAACGAGGGCGTGTGGTGCAAAGCGGAACGTTCGAGCAGCTGCAAAATCATCCGAACAGCGATTACACCGCTCAATTCATGCAAAAACGGATTGCCGATGAGAACAACCCGTAAGCTTTTCTTGCAGCGCTTGGGCCGCAACGGCAAGCCGGCATAAAAGATTAAAAAAAGCACCGCACTTTTGCCCGAATGAGAAAAGTGCGGTGCGTTTCGGCGAGGTTTTATTCTTTCGGCAGACGTTTAATCGCGTAAACCAGCCCGCCCCAGATAATCACTAAAGCGACGATCATCATAATAATTGCGCTGGCATTCATATTATTCTCCTTGTTTCTGCGTGAGTGCTTCGCTTTTCCATTTTAAACGGGAAAGCAGGAAGGAAATCACCACCAAACTTATCGACATGCCCCAGCCGAAGGTGTTCACAAACCAGCTTGGGTAACCTTCATAGCCTTCGGAAAAGACTTTGGCGCCTTCGCTTAATAACATAAAGGCCAGAATACCGGTGGTGATCACGATGCACAGGCGCCAGAAAAAGCCCACTTTAAATGACGACGTTTCGTTTAAGTGATCGCCCAGCACGCCGAGTTTTTCATTGGCTACAATGGCGATCAGCGACACGAAGGCGACGGCGACGATACCGAAATAGTTAATGAATTTATCCAGCACGTCCAGCATCGGCAAACCGGTGGTGGTGCCGAACAACATCACCGAGACGAACATCATCGGTAGGCCGACGATAAACGTGGTTTTCACCCGGCGGGTGCGTAATTTATCCTGTACCGCGGAAATAATCACTTCAATCACCGAAATAAACGAGGTCAGCGCGGCAAAGGTTAAGGAACCGAAAAACAGCACGCCGAGAATATGGCCGAACGGCGCCTGATTGATAATGGTCGGAAAGGCGAAAAAGGCCAGACCGATACCGCCTTTCGCCACTTCGCTCACTTCCTGGCCGGCGGCGGTCGCCATAAAACCGAGTGCGGCGAATACGCCGATGCCGGCCAGCAGTTCAAAACTGCTGTTGGCAAAACCGACTACCAAGCCGGAGCCGGTTAAATCCGAGTCTTTTTTCAAATAAGAGGCGTAGGTAATCATAATGCCGAAACAGATAGAGAGCGAAAAGAAAATCTGCCCGTAAGCGGCGATCCACACGCTCGGATCGGACAGCTTCGACCAGTCCGGCGTAAATAACGCATTCAGCCCTTTGGCGGCGCCCGGCAGGAACAGCGAGGAAACCACCAGCACGATAAACATAACCACCAACAACGGCATTAAAATGCCGGAGGATTTGGCGATCCCTTTTTGTACCCCCAGCGCCAGCACGCCTAAGGCAACCAGCCAGACCGCAATCAGCGGGCCGGTCACCATGGTGACGAAATCAAAGCTGACGCCTTGTGCGATATCGCCCATTTGCAGAAATTCGCCGATAAAAAAATCAATCGGTTTATCGCCCCAAGCGGAAGTAAAGGAAAAATAAGTATAACTTGCCGCCCAGCCGAGAACGACGGCGTAATACAGACCGATGATCACATTTACCATCACCTGCCACCAGCCGAAAGTTTCGAAATGGCGGTTAAAACGGCGATAGGATAAAGGCGCCCCGCCGCGGTGACGGTGCCCGATGGCGTAATCTAAAAACAGCAGCGGAATACCCGCGGTGAGCAGGGCGATAACGTAAGGCACGATAAACGCGCCGCCGCCGTTTTCGTAAGTGACATAAGGGAAACGCCAGATGTTGCCGAGTCCGACGGCGGAACCGATGGCGGCGATGATAAAGGCTCTGCGGCCTGAGAAAGTTTCTCTTTTAGCAGTTGACTGAGCCATATAATTACCTTTTTTATTGTTAGATGAATGTGCTAAGGGTTAGGAATATAGCGCAATATTATTTCTAGTCAATAGTTAAAAATATCATCAGGCGGCGTATTTTATTTATGTTTATAGTTTTTAATGCTGTTTTGTGGTTTTAATTTGAATAAATAATCTGTTTTTAGCGTGAAATTAACTTATCTTGCCAAAAAGCGCGGAAACCGCCGCATAAAACGCTGGCAATAAAAAAGCGCGTTTTATGCGGCATTAAGGTCAACCAGGATTTCTCTTTTGAAGCGTCAGCGGAAATGATTCAGCAGCGGATTGACATCCGGCATCACACCGCGCCATAAATAAAAGGCATGCGCCGCCTGCCCGACCAGCATGCCGAAACCGTCGTACACCTGCGGTACGCCGAGGCGTTTACAGCGCGCGACAAAAGGCGTATCGGCATCTTTGCCATATTGCATATCGTAAACCGCGCCGGCCTGCTGCAGAATCTGCGGGTCGATGTCCACGGTTTTGCCCTGCAAGCCCAGCGAGGTGGCGTTGATGATCAAATCGAATTTCTGCAACGGAACGGCATGGATGGCCAGCGCCCGGATTGCGCCGCGGCGAGCGAAATGTTCTGCCAGCGCCTGCGCTTTGCTTAACGTGCGGTTGGCGAGAGTCAGATTTTGCTGCGCCTGCAATAACGGCAGCAAAACGCCTTTCGCCGCGCCGCCGGCTCCCAGAACCAGCACCGATTGCCGCGCTTTAAGCAGGTTTAAACGCTGTAAATCGCTGACCAGTCCGGCGCCGTCGGTGTTATCGGCATAAAGCCGGCCGTCTGCCAGTTTTTTCAGCGTGTTGCAGGCACCGGCGCTCAGACAGCGTTCGCTGTGGCAATCGGCGAGCTGAAACGCCCGCTCTTTAAACGGCGCGGTGATATTGCAGCCTTGCGCGCCGGCGGCAAAAAAGGCGGCCAGTTGTTGCTCGAAGTGCTGTAAATCGCCCAGCATTGCCGTATATTCCAGCTGCTGAGCGCATTGTTCGGCGAACCGCCGGTGGATTTGCGGGGATTTGCTTTGCGCAATCGGATTGCCCCAAACCGCGTATTTATCCATAGATTATCCTTGTCTGATTACTTGATTGGTCAGCAGATCGCGGATGGTCGACGGATTTTCCGCCTGCCCCGTCGCCATTTCCAACACCGGGAAATCCGCGCCGAACTGGGCTTTCACTTCCTGTGCGGTACGGCACGGCGGCAATCCGCTTAAATTGGCGCTGGTGGAAATCAGCGCAAATCCCGTTTGTTCGCACAACAAACGCACCGCCTCATGGCGGCATAAACGGATTGCAATGCTGTCAAAGCGCCCGGTTAAAAAGGCCGGCGTGCCCGGCGCCGCCGGAACCAGCCAAGTGGTCGGGCGATCGTAACGGGCGGTGAGGCGCTGCAACTGTGCGGCATCAAGGGTGGTGACATTAATAAAAGGCTGTAGATAACTTAAGGTCGGTGCGACCAAAATCAAGCCTTTTTCCACAGGACGCTGTTTCAAAACTAATAATTTTTGTACCGCACTTTCGTTCAGCGGATTGCAACCCAGGCCGAATACCGCTTCGGTGGGATAGGCGACAACCTGATTGCGTTTCAGTTGTTCAACGATATATTGCACATTGGCGGGGTGTTGCGTATTCATAGTGCCGTGTCAAAAATATGCCGACAGCCTCGTGCCGCACATTGCCAAGTGCGGTGCGTTTCGCTTTCTTTTTTTAAGCTGCAAACCTGTCCGCCGCAGGCGGGACAGCTGACGGCATAAGGCTTGTCGGGTAAGGTGAATTTACATTTCGGGTATCGGCTGCAGCCGTAGAATAACTTTCCTTGCCGTCCGCGTCTGGCTACCAGCGTTCCCTGCCCGCATTCCGGACAGCCGATCGTCTGTTCCGGCGGCGGGGCCTCTTCCTGCACCACAAACTGACATTGCGGATAGTTGCTGCAACCGATAAACATCCCGTAGCTGCCTTGTTTTAACTGTAAAACATGACCGCACTGCGGGCAGCGTTGAGGGAGCGATTTAATAATTTGCGTGTTGTGATGCGGCTGTAACGGTTTGAGGTAATCGCAATCCGGGTAATTACTACAGCCTAAAAACAAGCCCTTTTTGCCTTTTTTCATCACCAGCGGCGAGCCGCACTGCGGGCAAGGCTCGGTTTGTTTGGTCGGTTGAAAAAGACGCTTGTTCATAATATTTCCGCTTGCTGATTAGGGACGATTAAGCCGAATGTTTGGCGCCGGCATGTCGTTTTTGCGTTTGCCGTCGGCAATTTTAAGCGACAATGGCGCCGAACGCAATGTGCCGCCGTCGCCTTTTACGGCAGCACGATGCCGGCATGGCGTAGCAGCTGCGCGGTTTCGAACACCGGCAGTCCCATAATGCCGGTAAAACTGCCTTCAATATGCCGGATGAAAATGCCACCCATGCCCTGAATACCGTAGGCGCCGGCTTTATCCATCGGTTCTTTGCCGGCGATATAACGCCGGATGTCATCCTCCGTCAGCGCGGTAAAGCATACTTGGCTGGTTTGCACAATGTCATGCCGGCGGGCTTGGTGGAACAGGCAAACGGCGGTCATCACCTGATGAGTACGGCCGGACAGGCGACGCAGCATCTGTGCGGCGTGCGCGTCATTGCGTGGTTTGCCGAGAATTTGCCCCTCCGCGACCACAATGGTATCGGCGGACAGAAACGGTAAGTGCGGTGGTTTTTGCTGCTGTTTTTGCCATAATGCCACCGCCGCCCGGTTTTTTTGCTGCGCCATGCGCATAACGTAATCCGCCGGCGTTTCCCCTGTGAGCGGAGTTTCGTCAATAGCGGCGGCAAACACTTCGACATGCAGCCCGAGTTGCTGCAAAAGCTGTAGGCGGCGCGGACTGTTTGAGGCCAGATAAAGTTGGGTTGTGGACATCACATTGATCGGTTGTTTATTCGGAAGGAATTTAGTTTATACTTAAGCGGCAAAATAAGGAATAGCTATGTTTGAATTTACTCAGAATCAATGGTTGGCGGCGGTGCTGCTGTGTGTGTTGATCGGTTTGACGCTGCTGTTTATTGCCGTGCGGCGTAAACAGACGATTTACCGTCTGCAACAGGATTTAAATAAAAATATCAATGATTATAATCAGTTGCTGGAAAAATACGAGCATCTGTCACAGCAAAAAATCCTGTCGGAACAAGGGCTGATTAAAGCGCAGACCAGCGCCGACGGATTGCAGGTGCGTTTACGGGAGCGTGATGAAAAACTCGCTTACCTGCAACAAGAGCTGGATGAGGAACAGGCGCGGCATGAAAATATCGCCGCCCGGATCACCGCCCTGAATGAACGTTTCGGCGCCGCCCGGGCGCAGGCGGACAGTTTAAGCCGCCAGCTTGAACAAAGCCGCGACGGCCTGGCGCGCAAAGAGCGGGAATATGCCGATTTAAGCGAAAAAAACACCGCACTTTGGCGTGAGCTGACCGCGCTGAAAACCAGTCTGGCGGAAAAGGAAAAACACTTTGCCGCCCAGCAACAGAATTTCGAGCACGGCAAACAGCAGCTCAGCGTCGAGTTTCAGAATCTGGCCAACCGGATTCTGGAGGAGAAAAGCCGCAGTTTCAGCCAGAGCAACCAAGCGGCGCTGGATCAGCTGCTGAAACCGTTCCGTGAACAAATCGACGGATTCCAGAAACGGGTGAACGAGATTCATTCCGAAGCGCTGAAAGGCAATGCGGGATTGGAAGCGGAAATCAAAAAAGTGCTGCAAATCGGGCTGAGTATGTCGCAGGAGGCCAATAATCTGACTTCCGCCCTGAAAGGCGAGAAAAAAACGCTGGGCAACTGGGGCGAAGTGCAGCTTGAACGGGCGCTACAGCTGGCGGGGCTGGTAAAAGACGCCCATTACAGCGCGCAGGCGCATTTTAAAGACGAACACGGCAAACATAATTACCCGGATTTTATCCTGAATCTGCCGGATGATAAGCATATTATTATCGACAGCAAAATGTCGCTGGTCGCTTACGAAAGTGCGGTCAATACGGAAGACGAAAACCAACGGCAGTCGCTTTTGCGCGAGCATATTAAGGCGATCAGAAATCATATCGACGATTTATCGCACAAAGATTACAGCAACCTGATCGGCATGCGCAGCCCGAATTTCGTGCTGATGTTTATTGCGCTGGAACCGGCTTATATGGAAGCGCTGAAACTGGATAGCACGCTGTTTAACTACGGCTATGAGAAAAACGTGATTCTGGTTTCCCATACCACTCTGATGCCCATTCTGCGTACGGTCGCCAACCTGTGGCGGATTGAGCGCGGCAACCGTGAGGCGAAGGAAATCAGCGCCAAAGCCGGCGAAATCTACAATCAGATCTGTCTGGTCGCCGAACGGCTGGCCAAACTGGGCGGCACGCTCAGCACCGTCAGCAGCCATTACAACAGCACGGTCACGGCGCTGGTAGGCCAGCAAGGACTGGCGGGAAAAGTCGAGCGTTTCCGCGATTTATCCGCCAAAGCCACCAAAACCCTGCCGGATGTGGCGCTGCTGCATCAGGATTTGGAGGTAGAAAAACTGATTGCGCTAAAAGCAGAGGAGGATGCGGGCGAATAGCGCGCCGGCGGCATTGCGCGTTGCTGAAGTCAGGCGAGATGATACGAGATGATATTAATGCCGTTCCGGCGCTTGCGGATAGCAAACCGTGCCGGAGGTAACGCCGGTGTATTTTATGCCGATTTAACCGGGTTCAGCCGTCAATGGATAGTCGGTTTTATTCCTTCAAACCAATAAAAAAGCATAACAAAATGATAATGTTATGCTTTTTATGTAATCGTACTGCCGTTTTCTAAATCATTTTTTTCAATTGATATAAATACGCCAGCGCCTGTTTCGGGGTCATGTCGTCGGGCTCGAGTTTTTCCAGCATTTCCAGCACCGCACTTTGGCTTTCTTCCTCTTCCATTAACGCCAGTTCGCCTTGGGTTTGTCGGCCGGTGAGCAGTTCGTGCGGGTCTAGGCTACGGTTTTGCAGGGAAAGTTGTTCCAACTGTTTGAGTTTTTGTTTCGCCAGTTTGATGACCGGCTGCGGTACGCCCGCCAGCGCGGCGACCGCTAGGCCGTAACTTTTGCTCGCTGCGCCTTCCTGTACCGCGTGCATAAAGGCGATGGTATCGTGGTGTTCCAGCGCATCAAGGTGAATATTGGCGCTGCCCGGCAGTTG
Organism: Necropsobacter rosorum; assembly: GCF_964241405.1. Taxonomy (NCBI): domain Bacteria; kingdom Pseudomonadati; phylum Pseudomonadota; class Gammaproteobacteria; order Pasteurellales; family Pasteurellaceae; genus Necropsobacter; species Necropsobacter rosorum. The sequence continues at coordinate 747,062 of NZ_CAXSXF010000001.1, read as the reverse complement.
TTCGGGCAATACGGTCAGTTCAAAATAATGGGTGGCGAATAAGGTCAGCGAGCGGCACTGTTTGGCCAGCCATTCCGCGCAAGCCCAGGCCAGGGACAAGCCGTCGTAGGTGGAGGTGCCGCGCCCGATTTCATCAATCAGCACTAAGCTGTGGGCGGTGGCCTGATGCAGAATATTGGCCATTTCGGTCATTTCCACCATAAATGTCGAACGGCCGGAGGCCAGATCATCGGAGGCGCCGATGCGGGTAAAGATGCGATCGACAGGCCCGATCCGCGCACTTTCCGCCGGCACGAAGCTGCCGATGTACGCCATTAAGGTGATCAGTGCGGTCTGGCGCATATAGGTGCTTTTACCGCCCATATTCGGGCCGGTGATGATCAGCAAATGGCGCGCGCTGTCCAATTGCACCGGGTTGGCGATAAAAGGCTCTTTTAAAACCTGCTCCACCACCGGGTGACGCCCCTGCTCAATCGTGACGCCGATTTGCTCGCTGAACTGCGGCGCGATGTAATTCAGCGTCTGCGCCCGTTCCGCCAGATTGCTCAGCACATCCAGCTCCGCCAGCGCCAGTGCGGCGCGCTGCAATTCGCCCAAGTGCGGTAATAATTGGGCAAAAATTTCTTCATACAGCTGTTTTTCCAGCGCCAGAGAGGCGCCTTTGGCTTTCAGCACTTTATCTTCATAAGTTTTCAGTTCGGGAATGATATACCGCTCGGCATTTTTCAGGGTTTGCCGGCGCACATAATGAATCGGAGCTTTGTGCGCCTGTCCCTGACTGATTTGAATATAATAGCCGTGTACCGCATTAAAGCCGATTTTCAGGGTATCGATGCCGGTGCTTTCCCGTTCGCGTTTTTCCAGATCGTCCAGATATTGCGTCGCCCCTTCCGCCAGCGAACGCCATTCATCCAGTTCGGCGTGATAACCTGCGGCGATCACACCGCCGTCGCGGATCAGTAGCGGCGGGTTATCGATAATCGCCCGTTGCAGTAACTCCCGTTGTGCCGAAAAATCGTTCATTTGCTGGCAAAGTGCGGTCAAAAACGGGCAATTTTCCGCTTGCAGAATGTGTTTCAGCAACGGAATCTGTGTCAGCGCGGTGCGCAGGCGGGTTAAATCGCGCGGACGGGCGGAACGCAACGCCACGCGAGCCAGAATCCGTTCCATATCGCCCACCTGCTGCAGACAGGGTTGCAGTTGGCTGATCAGATCCTGCTGTAAAATCGCGCTGATCGTTTGTTGGCGCTGCTGCAGCTTTTTAACATTGCGAATCGGCTGGTGGATCCAGCGCTTCAGCAGGCGGCTGCCCATCGGGGTGACGCACTTATCCAGCACCGATGCCAGCGTATTTTCCGTGCCGCCGGCAAGATTTTGGGTCAGCTCCAGATTGCGCCGGGTGGCGGCATCCAGCTGAACGGTATCGCTGTTTTGCAGCAGGCTGATACTTTGAATATGCGGCAGAGCGGTGCGTTGAGTTTCCTGCGCATATTGCAGCAGACAGCCGGCGGCGCACAGCCCCAGCAATGCCTTTTCCACCCCGAAACCGCGTAAATCTTTGGTGCCGAACTGGCGGTTTAATTGCTGAACCGCCGTGTTTAACTCAAATTCCCACACCGGACGCCGGCGCAAACCCTTGGCATGTTCAATGATATGCAGTGCGGCGAAATCTTCGCAATACAGCAGTTCGACCGGCTGGATGCGCTGTAATTCCGCTTGTAGATGTTGTTGCGAATCGGGTTCGCTGAGCTGAAAGCGCCCCGATGTCATATCCAATGTCGCCAGACCGAAGTGCTCTTTTTCCTGATATACCGCCGCAATCAGATTATCCTGCCGCTCCGGCAGCAGCGCTTCGTCGCTCACCGTACCGGGCGTAACCACACGCACAATCTGGCGTTCCACCGGCCCTTTGGCGGTGGCCGGGTCGCCGATCTGTTCACAAATCGCCACGCTTTCGCCAAGCTGCACCAGTTTGGCCAGATAGCCTTCCACCGCGTGATAAGGCACGCCCGCCATGGGAATCGGCTGACCTGCCGACTGGCCGCGCTTGGTCAGCGAAATATCCAGCAATGCCGCCGCTTTTTTGGCGTCATCGTAAAATAATTCATAAAAATCGCCCATGCGGTAAAACAGCAGAATATCGGGATTTTCTGCTTTTAAACGCAGGTATTGCTGCATCATCGGCGTGTGTTGATCAGTTTTTTTGTCTAATTTCATTGCGTTATCCGTTTTATTATTTTCTTGTCAGAGGATTTTCTGCGCGCTGCTATTTTATAACGAATCCGGATTTTTGTGCAGAAGGCGATAAGGCAATCGCACAATTATTGTATGAGCCGCGATATCAAAAAGCCACCGCTAAAAAAAGCAGCATGATTTTTGGGCTGAAAAAATACCGGGCGAAAACGGCTGTGATGATGCCTGTTTAGGAAGAAAACGCCGAAGCTTTCCGTTCGGCAAAGGCCCTGATCGCCGTACGGCGATCAGGGCCGGATGTGCGGATGGATTAATTGCTGAATTTACTAATCGCTGCGGCAATTTCCTGATCGCGGTAAACCGCCTGTACCACTTCGGAAAAGGTTTGGTTCAGCACTTTCTGAATTTCGTCATTTTTTGCACTGAAAGCGCCTTCCTGTGTTCGGGTGCCGCCGATTTTCTTGGTGAACTGCCCTTTCGCGCCCTGTACCTGCACGTTCAACTGTATATTGGTCGTGATTTTATAGCGTAAATCGCCTTGTTCGACTTTGGCATAAAAATCGGTGACATCAACGAGTACGTTGCTGTTGGATTGCGCCGGTGTGGCGGCGATACGGAAGCCTTTGGCGTTCAGATCCTGTTTGATGACCTGATCAAACAGTTGTGTTACGGTCGGTTCGGCAAACAGTTTAAAGACGCCGCCGTTGATGACATAACTGGATATTTCAGGTTGCGTGCGCGCATCACGCGTCGCAATGTTCAGTACGGCATTCTGGTTCGCCGCGTTAAACTGCGTGGTCGGCGCCGGCGGTGTGAAACTTAATGTACTGCTTGGCTGGCTCTGGCAGGCGCTCAGCAGCAGCGCACCGGCCATCAGTGCGGCAACGGAAAATTTTTTAAAACCCATAGATCACCTCGATAATCAAAAAAAGTGACGGTTATTCTTGCAAACTTCCCGGGTAATGTATAGTCTCTGGGCGCGAAAAGCACGAAAAATTTACCACAGAAACAAGGAAACGCGATGTCCAAACAACAGGAATTACAGGCTAAAATTCATGCCGAATTTGCACCGCACTTTTTGCATATTGAGAACGAAAGCCATCTTCACAGCGCGGGACGCGGCGCCGAGTCGCATTTTAAGATCGTGATTGTCTGCGAGGCGTTTGCCGGCATGGCGAAAATTGCCCGTCACCGCGCGGTTTATCAGCTGCTGGCGGCGGATCTGCAAAACGGGATTCATGCGCTGGCGCTGCATACTTACAGCCCGTCGGAGTGGGAGAATCTGAACCGCCGGATACCGTCGTCCACCCGTTGTGCCGGCGTCGGCCATTAAGGCGCCGTCTCATACCTCATTGGCGGTACAGTAAAATTTTTCCTGTGCCGAAAAGTTGATTTTTTACAAATATTCTGCTTTTTTTCGCAAAAACAGGGGAAAAATGCCGCGCTTAAGTGGCATGAATTTTATTATTTGGTTAAAATGAGCAGCTAATTTTTACGAAATTTTAACGTTATATTTTGTACATAAAATAGACGCCCGAAACGACAGAATTTGAGTTTTAAATTTTATATGGTTGGAGAACTATTATTACTATTTTGTTATGTTCGCAGATAGTCCGGATAGCTCTGAAAATCATTACTCAAGACGAGGTTGCCGCATGTTGCCGTCACGACGGTAAAAGTGCGGTAGCTATATTTTTAATCTAACGAAAAGTAGTGCAAACAATATGATTACGATTAAAAAAGGCTTGGATCTTCCTATTGCGGGAAGTCCGGAACAAGTAATCCGTAGCGGTAACGCCGTTACTGAAGTTGCCTTGCTTGGCGAAGAATATGTGGGTATGCGGCCTTCCATGAAGGTGCGCGAAGGCGATACGGTGAAAAAAGGTCAGGTGCTTTTTGAAGACAAAAAGAATCCCGGCGTCTTTTTTACCGCGCCGGCAAGCGGAACCGTTAGCGCGATTAATCGCGGCGCCAAGCGAGTATTACAGTCCGTAGTGATTCAAATTGCCGGGGATGAACAAGTCACGTTCGCTCACTACGCGGCGGCCGAACTGAAAACCCTGAGTGCCGAACAGGTTCGGCAAAATCTGCAAACTTCAGGATTATGGACCGCACTTCGCACCCGTCCGTTCAGTAAAATTCCTGCTGTTGACGCCGTGCCGGCATCGATCTTCGTCAATGCCATGGATACCAACCCGCTGGCGGCAAATCCGGAAGTGGTGTTAAAAGAACACGGGCAGGATTTTATTGACGGTCTGACCGTATTAAGTCGCCTGCATGAAGGTCAGGTACATTTATGCAAAGCGGCCGGCAGTCAGATTCCGACCGCCGATTTGCCGAATCTGGCGGTGCATGAGTTCAGCGGGCCGCATCCGGCGGGCTTAAGCGGTACGCATATTCATTTCATTGATCCGGTCAGCGCGACCAAATCCGTCTGGTCTGTTAATTATCAGGATGTGATCGCCATTGGTAAATTATTTACCAGCGGCGAACTTTACACCGGGCGTGTGGTGGCGTTAGCCGGCCCGCAGGTGAAAAATCCGCGTCTGATTTATACCCAGCTCGGCGCTAATTTGTCGCAGTTGACGGCAAATGAGTTAAAAGACGGCGAAAATCGGGTGATTTCCGGTTCCGTGCTGAGCGGTCATACCGCGACCGGCCCGGTCGATTATCTGGGACGTTATGCTCTACAGGTTGCCGTGATTGCCGAGGGACGCGAGAAAGAGTTTTTAGGCTGGATGATGCCGGGCGCGAATAAATTCTCAATTACCCGCACGGTACTGGGACATTTCGGGCATAAACTGTTTAACTTTACTTCCGCGCTGAACGGCGGTCATCGCGCAATGGTGCCGATCGGCGCTTATGAGCGGGTCATGCCGTTGGATATTATTCCGACATTATTACTGCGTGATTTAGCCGCAGGCGATACGGACAGTGCGCAAGCATTAGGCTGTCTGGAGCTGGACGAAGAGGATCTGGCGCTTTGCACGTTCGTCTGTCCGGGAAAAAACGAATACGGTCCGATGCTGCGCGCGGCGCTGGATAAGATCGAGAAGGAAGGTTAAAAATGGGTTTAAAACATCTTTTAGAGAAAATGGAACCTGCATTTTTACCGGGCGGTAAATATGAAAAATGGTTCGCATTATACGAAGCGACGGCGACATTTTTATATACGCCGGGTACGGTCACCACAAAAGCCGCTCATATACGCGATGCGTTAGATTCAAAACGTATGATGGTGTTGGTTTGGCTGGCACTGTTTCCGGCGATGTTCTACGGTATGTTCAACGTCGGGGCGCAGTCGATACTGGCGTTAAGCGTCGGTGATTTCGCGCAGAATCTGGCGCAAAATGCGGCTAACGACTGGCATTTCGCGCTTGCTGACACATTGGGTCTGGTTTCACCGGATGCCGGCGTGCTGGCGAAAATGGCGCTGGGGGCGATTTTCTTCCTGCCGATTTATCTGGTGGTCTTTTTGGTCGGCGGTTTCTGGGAAGTGTTGTTTGCGATGGTGCGCAAACACGAGGTCAATGAAGGTTTCTTTGTCACCTCCATTCTGTTAGCCCTGATTGTTCCGCCGACATTACCGTTATGGCAGGCGGCACTGGCGACGACTTTCGGTGTCGTGGTGGCGAAAGAAGTGTTCGGCGGCGTGGGTAAAAACTTTATGAACCCGGCATTAGCGGGACGTGCGTTTCTCTTTTTTGCTTATCCGGCACAGATTTCCGGCGATATGGTCTGGGTTGCCGCGGATGGTTTTTCCGGTGCGACCGCACTTTCGCAATGGTCAAGCGGCGGCGAAGCTGCACTGAAACATGTGGCGACCGGACAGCCGATTACCTGGATGGATGCCTTTTTAGGTAATCTGCCGGGCTCTATCGGTGAAGTTTCTACCCTGGCGCTGTTAATCGGCGGGCTGGTTATCGTCGTCGCCCGAATCGCATCCTGGAGGATTATCGCCGGTGTGATGATCGGTATGATCGCCACTTCAACCTTGTTTAATCTTATCGGTTCCGCCACTAATCCGCTGTTTGCTATGCCTTGGCACTGGCATTTAGTGTTAGGCGGTTTTGCCTTAGGTATGCTGTTTATGGCCACCGATCCGGTATCTGCGGCGTTCACCAATAAAGGTAAATGGTGGTACGGTGCGCTAATCGGCGTGATGGCGGTGCTTATCCGCGTGGTAAACCCGGCATATCCGGAAGGCATGATGTTGGCTATTTTATTTGCCAACCTGTTTGCGCCGTTATTCGACTACATTGTAGTTCAGGCAAATATTAAACGTCGGAGAGCACGCAATGGCTAAATTCAATAAAGACAGTATCGGCGGCACAATCTCGGTGGTTGTGCTGTTAAGTTTGGTTTGTTCCGTTATCGTAGCGGGTTCGGCGGTATTGCTGAAACCGACACAGGAAGAACAGAAACAACTGGATAAACAAAAAAATATTCTCAGTGTGGCCGGTTTATTAAATGCGGATACCAAAGCCGGGCAGATTAAAGATATTTTCGCCAAAAATATCGAAGCCCGCTGCGTGGAGCTGGACAGCGGCGATTACACCGATTGTCCGGCTAACTTTGATGCGAAAGCGGCGGTAAAAGATCCGAAACAAAGTCAGGCGTTGACTGCCGATGAGGATCAGGCCGGCATCCGCAATCGCGCCAATTTGGCCGAAGTCTATCTGGTTAAAGGCGGTGACGGACAGGTCTCGCAGGTCGTGCTGCCGATTTACGGACGCGGCTTATGGTCCACCATGTATGGTTTCCTGTCGGTACAGCCGGACGGCAACACCGTCAACGGAATCACCTACTATGAGCACGGCGAAACGCCGGGGCTGGGCGGTGAAATCGAAAATCCGCGCTGGCAGGCACAATTTGCCGGCAAGAAATTATTTGACGGCGATAAAGCGGCATTATTTGTCGGCAAAGGCGCATCGTCCAATAAAGAACACGGCATCGACGCGATATCAGGCTCTACCCTGACCAGTAACGGAGTGAACAATTCCTTTAAATTCTGGTTGGGTCAAAAAGGGTTTGGTCCGTATTTGGCAAAATTAAAAGCGGGGGCTAACTAATGGCTGGTTCAAATCTTAAAAAGCTGTTGTTATCGCCGGTCATCGATAACAACCCGATTGCATTACAAATTTTAGGTATTTGTTCTGCGTTGGCGGTAACCACCAAACTTGAGACCGCGGTGGTAATGGCGGTTGCGGTAAGTTTGGTTACGGCGTTTTCAAGCTTCTTTATTTCGTTAATCCGTAACTATATTCCGAACAGTATCCGTATTATCGTACAAATGGCGATCATTGCGTCACTGGTTATTCTGGTGGATCAAATCCTGCGTGCTTACGCTTATGATTTATCAAAACAGCTGTCCGTTTTCGTCGGTCTGATTATTACTAACTGTATCGTGATGGGGCGCGCCGAAGCGTTCGCCATGAAATCGGCACCGGTAGAAAGTTTTGTGGACGGTATCGGTAACGGTCTGGGTTACGGCGCGATTCTGGTGACGGTGGCGTTTATTCGCGAGTTAATCGGTTCCGGAAAATTATTCGGCACGACCGTCTTCCAAACCTTACAGGATGGCGGCTGGTACCAGACTAACGGTCTGTTCTTACTGGCGCCGAGCGCATTCTTTATCATTGGTTTCTTAATCTGGGGCTTAAGAACCTGGAAACCGGAACAGGTGGAGAAATAATCGATGGAACATTATATTAGCTTATTCGTTAAATCCGTATTTATCGAAAATATGGCGCTTTCTTTCTTCCTGGGAATGTGTACGTTCCTGGCGGTCTCGAAAAAAGTGTCCACCGCCTTCGGTCTGGGGATTGCGGTTATCGTCGTACTGGGTATTTCCGTGCCGGTCAACCAACTGGTGTATTCTTTAATTCTTAAAGACAGCGCGTTGGTTGAAGGGATTGATTTAAGTTTCCTTAACTTTATTACCTTTATCGGAGTGATTGCGGCGTTAGTACAAATTCTCGAAATGGTACTGGATAAATTCTTTCCCGCGTTATACAACGCGCTGGGGATCTTTTTACCGCTGATCACGGTAAACTGTGCGATTTTCGGTGGCGTATCCTTTATGGTTCAGCGCGATTATAATTTCGCCGAATCGGTGGTGTACGGTATTGGTGCCGGTACGGGCTGGATGCTGGCGATTGTGGCGCTGGCAGGGATTACTGAGAAAATGAAATATGCCGATGTACCGGCAGGGCTGCGCGGTTTAGGCATTACTTTTATCACCGTCGGTCTGATGGCGCTCGGCTTTATGTCCTTCTCAGGCATTCAGTTGTAACAAAGGGGATATAGAATGGAAATTACTCTTGGCATTGCAATGTTCACGGTTATCGTATTGGTTTTAGCGGTTATCATCTTATTCGCCAAATCCAAACTGGTAAACTCCGGCGACATTACAATTGAAATCAATAACGATCCGAGCAAAGCGATCAGCCTGCCGGCCGGCGGTAAATTATTAGGCGCGCTGGCGAGCAAAGGCATCTTCGTGTCCTCCGCTTGCGGCGGCGGCGGTTCCTGCGGTCAATGCGTCGTAAAAGTAACGGAAGGCGGCGGCGATATTCTGCCGACCGAGCTTTCCCATATTTCGAAACGTGAAGCGAAAGAGGGCTATCGCCTTTCCTGTCAGGTCAACGTGAAGAACAGCATGAAAATCGAACTGCCGGAAGAAGTGTTCGGGGTGAAAAAATGGGAATGCACCGTTATCTCCAACGATAACAAAGCGACTTTCATTAAAGAGCTCAAACTGGCGATTCCGGAAGGCGAGGAAGTACCGTTCCGTGCCGGCGGCTATATTCAGATTGAAGCCGAACCGCATACGGTTTATTACAAAGACTTCGACATTCCGCAGGAATATCACGAAGACTGGGATAAATACGATTTATGGCGTTATGTGTCCAAAGTGGACGATCATATTATCCGCGCCTATTCCATGGCGTCTTATCCGGAAGAAAAAGGCATTATTATGCTGAACGTACGTATTGCGACGCCGCCTCCGCGTAATCCTGACGTGCCGCCGGGACAAATGTCCTCTTATATCTGGTCGTTAAAACCGGGTGATAAAGTGACGATTTCCGGGCCGTTCGGCGAATTCTTCGCCAAAGATACCGATGCGGAAATGGTGTTTATCGGCGGCGGTGCCGGTATGGCGCCGATGCGTTCGCATATTTTCGACCAGTTAAAACGTCTGCATTCCAAACGTAAAATTTCCTTCTGGTACGGCGCACGCTCCAAGCGGGAAATGTTCTATGTGGAAGATTTCGATCAGTTACAGGCCGAAAATCCGAATTTTACCTGGCATGTGGCGTTGTCCGATCCGTTGCCAGACGACAACTGGGACGGTTACACCGGATTTATTCACAACGTGCTTTATGAAAATTATCTGAAAAATCACGAAGCGCCGGAAGATTGCGAATACTACATGTGCGGACCGCCGGTGATGAACGCCGCCGTGATCGGCATGCTGAAAAATCTGGGTGTGGAAGATGAAAACATCTTATTGGATGATTTCGGCGGCTGATAAAACTCAGCGCGTAAATAAGAGCGGTCAGAAATCTGGCCGCTTTCACCATTATTCGGCACAGAAAACCGTCACATGCCGTCTTTCAACCGCGGTTTAGCCGATAAGTACGGTAAGGAGAACATCATGTTCAGTTTTCAGCGCATTTATGATTTCACCCCGCAGGCAAACCAATGTGCGGTGTTCGTTGACCGACTTTACCCGCGCGGAGTGCATAAGGCATTGTTTCAGCACTGTTTATGGTTAAAATCCGTCACGCCGTCCAATGAACTGCGCAAATGGTTTCATCAGGATCCGGCGGCGAATTTCGAGCTGTTTAAACTACGGTATCATCAGGAGTTGCTCGGTACCGAACAACAGCAGGGATTGGCACAGCTGAAAGCTCTAGCGCAACAATATGACAATGTGTTGCTGTTAAGTGCGGTCAAAAATCCGCAAAAAAGTCATATTCCGGTGTTACTGGAAGCGTTAAACCAATAATCTATTTTTATGCTTGGTATCTTTATTATTTTCAATCAGATATGCAGGCATTCCGACATTATGAAAAAGAAACGAATTTTTAGCTGGTGTTGTCTGGCGTTATGTGGCCTGATGCTGGCCGCCTGCAATAAGGAGCCGCAGATCACGACGCTGAGCGGCAAAACCATGGGCACGACCTATCATATTAAATATATCGACGACGGCAGCTCGGCAGCGGATACCGAACGCACGCACGAACAGGTCGAAACGATTTTAAAAGACGTGAACGATAAAATGTCCACTTATATTCCGAGTTCGGAACTCAGCCGCTTTAATCAGTCGCGTCAAACGGATACGCCGGTTGAAATTTCGGCCGATTTGGCCACCGTTATCGGTGAGGCGCTGCGCTTAAACCGTCTTACCGAAGGGGCGCTGGATATTACCGTCGGGCCGCTGGTCAATTTATGGGGATTCGGCCCGGAAAAACGGGTTGAAAAACAACCCACAGCACAGCAATTGGCGCAGCGGCAGGCATGGGTCGGCATTGAAAAGCTGAAATTAAGCGAAAAGGACGGGCGTTTTTACCTTGAAAAAACCGTTCCCGAACTCTATGTTGATCTCTCCTCCATCGCCAAAGGTTTCGGCGTCGATAAAGTGGCGGACTATATCGAAAGTATCGGCATTGCCGATTATCTGGTGGAAATCGGCGGTGAAATCCGCGCCAAAGGCCGCAATCTCGAGGGAAAAGTCTGGCAAATCGCCATTGAAAAGCCGACCTTTGACGGTTCGAGAGCGGTAGAACAGGTTATCGGACTGGGGAATCTGGCGATGGCCACCTCCGGCGATTACCGCAATTATTTTGAGGATAACGGCAAACGCTTTTCCCATGAAATCGATCCGAAAAGCGGCTACCCGATCCAGCATCATTTAGCTTCAATTACCGTGCTGGATCCGTCGTCTATGCGCGCGGACGGATTGTCCACCGGCTTGTTCGTATTGGGCGAGGATAAAGCCCTACAGATCGCGGAACAACACAATCTGCCGGTTTATCTGATCATCAAAACGCAGGACGGCTTTTCCACCAAAATGTCCTCCGCGTTTGAAAAACTGTTAAACAACAAGGAATAACCTATGCAATTATTTTTGATTACCTTCGGCCTGTTTATTCTGGTGATCCTCGGCATGTCACTGGGCTATATCGTGAAGAAAAAATCCATCGCCGGCAGCTGCGGCGGCATTTCCAGCCTCGGACTGAAAAAAGTCTGCGACTGTGAAGAACCTTGCGATAACCTGAAACAAAAAGTGGCGAAAGGGGAAGCGGATCCGGCGGAGTTAGCGCGTTTTGAGAAAAATAACGCGCAGTTTTACGAAGTGAAATAATTTTTCGGAGCAACATTATGCCTTATGTTAATATCAAAGTGACCGGCGGCAAGGAAGCGCCGACGGCGCAGCAAAAAGCGGAACTTATCCGCGGTGTGACCGAACTGCTGCACAATGTGCTGGGAAAAAATCCGGCCACCACCGTGGTGGTGATCGACGAAGTGGAAACCGATAACTGGGGAATCGGCGGCAAAACCGTTACCGTACGGCGTCAGGAGACATCCTGCGAAGAATAAACGACGGCGAAAACTTGATAAAAAACGACCGCACTTTAGGTGCCGGAGAACATAATGAAATCAGAAACCTACCAACAGCATTTCCCGCAGCTCAGCGCCGCGCAGCTTGCCGAACACGGCAAACGAAAAGTGATCGTCGGCATGTCGGGCGGGGTGGATTCTTCCGTATCCGCCTTTATTTTGCAGCAACAGGGCTATCAGGTGGAAGGCCTGTTTATGAAAAACTGGGAAGAGGACGACGACACCGACTATTGCACTGCAGCGGCGGATCTGGCCGATGCGCAGGCGGTGTGCGATAAACTGGGGATTCGCCTGCATAAAATTAACTTTGCCGCCGAATACTGGGACAACGTGTTCGAACATTTTCTGGCGGAATATAAAGCCGGCCGCACGCCGAATCCGGATATTCTGTGCAATAAAGAAATCAAATTCAAAGCCTTTCTGGACTATGCCGCCGAGGATCTGGGCGCCGATTATATCGCCACCGGCCATTATGTGCGCCGGCGCGATGTCGACGGTCGGGCGCAACTTTTGCGCGGTCTGGACAATAACAAGGATCAGAGCTATTTTCTTTATACTCTGAGCCATCAGCAGGTGGCGCAAAGCCTATTTCCGGTCGGCGACATTGAAAAACCGATCGTGCGCGCCATTGCCGAAGAGCTGGGGCTGGCGACGGCGAAGAAAAAAGATTCCACCGGCATTTGTTTTATCGGCGAGCGTAAATTCAAAGATTTTCTGGCGCGTTTTCTGCCCGCGCAACCGGGCGATATAAAAACCACCGAGGGCGAGATTATCGGACGCCATCAGGGTCTGATGTACCACACGCTCGGCCAGCGTAAAGGATTGGGCATCGGCGGTATCAAAGGCAAAGACGAAAATGCCTGGTATGTGGTGGAAAAAGATCTGCAAAATAACGTGTTAGTGGTGGCTCAGGGGCTGGATAATACGGCGCTGCTGTCGCGCGGACTGATCGCCGGCCAGCTGCATTGGGTGGAGCGCCAACCGCTGCGTCAGCCGTTGCGCTGCACGGTGAAAACCCGTTATCGTCAGGCGGATATTGCCTGCCAAATTATCCCGCTGCATGACGATGGCATCGAAGTCCGTTTCGAACAACCGCAAATTGCGGTCACACCCGGCCAGTCCGCGGTGTTCTATCAAGGCGAAGTCTGTCTCGGCGGCGGCGTGATAGAACGGCAAATCAAATAACGAATTGACTATTCAGCCAAAGTGCGGTGAAAAAGACCGCACTTTTTCTACTCAACGAGGACATATGAACTTTATCATTAAACCGATGCGGCCGTCCCATTACCAACAGGTTTACGCCTTGTGGAACAGTATTGAGGGCATGGATCTGCATGCGGTGGACGACAATCCGACTGCCATTGCGGCTTTTTTAGACTTTAATCCGGATCTGAATTATATCGCCGAAGCGGACGGCAAGGTGGTCGGCGTGGTGATGTGCGGCTTCGACGGACGCCGCGCCACCATTTACCATGCTGCGGTGGCGACGGCATACCGCGGCTGCGGAATCGCCACGGCGCTGCTGGAAAGGGTGGAAAAGGTGCTGAAAGCCAAAAATATCACCAAAGGCCGCCTGTTGGCGTTTAAATCCAATGAAGCGGCGGCGGTGTTCTGGCAGAAAGCCGGCTGGACGCTGCATAACCGGTTTAATTATTTTTCCAAAAGCCTGCTTTAGTGGGCAATAACTTTCGCCCGCACCGGCAGGATTTCTCCGTTATCAAAAAATAGTGTCAGCGGCAGTTCGCTGTCCGGCATCAAAGCCTGAGCTGAATCGAACACCATAATATGCAACCCGCCGCGTTTTAGCTCGACGCTGCCGTGCGGCGGAATGTCGATGCCGGTGACGGTCAGCATTTTGCCGTTTTGCATGCCGTGCAATTCTAAACGGGACGGCACCGCACTTTCCGCCATGGCCAGACTGACCGCCTGCTCACCGGTATTGGTCAGGCGCATAAAAACCGCCGTCGGTTCGCCGGCTTTTTGGGTGGCGAATACCACCGGCTGCTCAACCTGAATTTCAGCGGCGGCAAGGGCAGGGAAAAGTGCGGTCAGAATCAGCAGTGTTTTGGTGAAATAATGCATCGTTGTTATCCTTCATTATTGAAACGGCGCTATTATAACAGGATTTGTGATGACCTTTAAAACACGGCGGAAAAATGCTATATTGCTCACACTTTTCGGGTTGCTTTTGATTACAACGGGTTATTACAATTCCTATGGCCAATTACTATGACATCACCTTAGCCCTGGCCGGCGTCTGCCAGTCTGCCAAACTGGTGCAACAATTTGCCCTGCACGGACAAGCGGATGAAGCGGCGTTTCATACCTCGATTACGACGTTACTGCAAACGGCGCCGGAAAACATTCTGGACATTTACGGCGGACATGAACGCCAGCTGAAACTGGGGCTACAGATCTTAATGGAACAGCTTAACGGCAGCGAGCCGGATCTGAACCGCTATTGGCTGAGCCTGCTGGCGCTGGAAGGCAAACTGCATAAAAATCCGCAGGCAAAGGCTGAACTGACGCGTCGAATTCAGTATTTGCCGACCCAGTTGCAGCATTATGCGCTGTTTGACGAGCAGATGCTGTCCACGATTGCCGGCATTTATGTGGATGTGATAAGCCCGCTGGGCAGCAGAATCCAAGTGACTGGCGCGCCGCAATATTTACAGCAGCTGCCGATCCATAACCGCATCCGTGCCAGCCTGTTGGCGGGCATTCGCTCCGCCGTATTATGGCGACAGGTCGGCGGCAGCAAATGGCAGATTCTTTTTTCACGCCGTAAAATCGCCACCATGGCACAACAACTTTATTCATCTCTTTAGGAGCACATTTTTATGCAACTCAACGCATTAACCGCACTTTCCCCGATCGACGGCCGTTATCAGGATAAAGCCGGCGCACTGCGCGGCATTTTCAGCGAATTCGGGCTGTTAAAATTCCGCGTCACCGTTGAAGTTCGCTGGCTGCAAAAACTGGCGGCCAGCGCACAGATTCAGGAAGTGCCTTTCTTGTCCGCGCAGGCAAACGATTACCTTGACGGCATCGTGGATAATTTCAGCCTGCAGGATGCGCAACGCATCAAAGAAATCGAGCGAACCACCAACCACGATGTGAAAGCGGTGGAATATTTCCTGAAAGAAAAAAGCGCGGCGTTGCCGGAACTGGCTGCGGTCAGCGAATTTATCCATTTTGCCTGCACCTCGGAAGACATTAACAACCTGTCGCACGCCTTAATGCTGAAAACCGCCCGCGAAGAGGTGATTTTGCCGCAATGGCAAACACTGATTGACGAGATCACCCGTCTGGCGCAGGAATATAAATCCATTCCGCTGTTATCCCGCACCCATGGTCAGCCGGCCTCACCGTCCACGGTCGGCAAAGAAATGGCCAACGTGGTTTATCGCCTGAAACGCCAGTTCAGACAGCTGCAGCAAATCGAAATTCTGGGCAAAATCAACGGCGCGGTGGGCAACTATAACGCCCATTTGTCCGCCTATCCGGAAATTGACTGGCACGCGTTCAGCGAAGCGTTCGTTACCTCGCTGGGCATTGGCTGGAATCCGTACACCACGCAAATTGAACCGCATGATTACATCGCGGAGTTTTTTGATGCCGTGGCGCGCTTTAACACCATTATTATTGATTTTGACCGCGATTTATGGGGCTATATTGCGCTGAATCACTTTAAACAGCGTACTATTGCCGGCGAAATCGGTTCCTCCACCATGCCGCATAAAGTCAATCCGATCGATTTTGAAAACTCGGAAGGCAACCTCGGTCTGGCCAATGCGGTGATGGCGCACTTAGGCGCGAAATTGCCGGTTTCCCGCTGGCAACGCGATTTGACCGATTCCACCGTGCTGCGTAATCTCGGCGTCGGTTTAGGTTATTGTCTGATTGCCTATGCCGCCACTTGCAAAGGGATCAGCAAACTGGAAGTCAATGAATCGCACCTGCGCGATGAACTGAACCAGAACTGGGAAGTGCTGGCGGAACCGATTCAAACCGTGATGCGCCGTTACGGCATTGAAAAACCGTATGAAAAGCTGAAAGAATTAACCCGCGGCAAACGGGTGGACGCACAGGCCATGCGCGAATTTATTGACCAGCTGGCGATTCCGGAGCAGGAAAAAGCCCGCCTGCGGCAGCTTACCCCGGCCACCTATATCGGCGCGGCGGTGGAATTGGTGGAAAAACTGTAAAAAAATGCACCGCACTTTTGCCTCCGTGCGCCATGACGGGCTTATCCGCAATCTGCGCGCGTCGTGCGATTTGCACTGAGCGCGGTAGCGCAAAAGGGTTAAAAAAAGACATTGCCTCCGCAATGTCTTTTTCTTTTTCAGCTGATCGCGAAACCGAATCCGTCAGGCTAATCCTTCCTGCTTGCGCACCTGCTGCACGCCTTGATTCGCCTCAACCCGCGCAATAAACGCCTTAAACTGGCTAAACGCACTGATATCGATACCGAGTTTGCCGCACCAGTTCAGCATGACGTATAAATACACATCGGCGACGGAAATCTGTTCGCCGAAGAAAATATGGCTTTCCAGATGATGATTGGCGATCGCCAGATAAGCCAAGAGTTTTTGCGTCGCCGCCTGACGAATAGCGGCGCCGAGTTCGTCATTGCCCTGCGCATAATCCGGTAGGCGGAACAACTCGCCGAATGTTTTGTGTACATCGGCGTTAAAAAAGGCCAGCCAGCGCATTGCTTTAGCTTTATCCCGCACGGTTTTGCTGCCGAACAGGCGAGCCTCGGGATAGAGCGCGTCCAAATAAGACAAAATCGCGACATTCTGCGACAGCACCAGCTCACCGTCTTCCAATACCGGTACGCTGCCCAACGGATTAAGCGCGAGATAATCCGGCGATTTGAGCGCTTCACGCGAAACGGCCTGCGCCTGATACGGCTGACCGATCCACGCCAGCGCGGTGTGCGGTACGAATGAGCAGGCGCCCGGCAGATAATACAGTTTCATCGTATTTTTCTCCTGTGTAACGAATAAGTGCGGTCATTTTAACAGGAATTTCGGCGACGGAAAGGGCTAACGCAATGCCAGCGGATTTTTATTCTGCTGCATAGTCGAGCGATGTTCGCGGATAACGCTGATAAAAGGCTGCGCAAAACGTTCCAGTTTAATCGCCCCGACGCCGTTAATCAGCAGCATTTCGCGGCTGGTTGTCGGCTGATATTGCGCCATTTCCTGCAAGGTGGCGTCATTGAATACGATATAGGGCGGAATATTTTCTTTATCGGCGATTTGCTTGCGCAGAAAACGCAGGCGTGCGAACAGATCTTTATCATAATTGGGCGGAGCGTTTTTCAGCGGTGCCTGCGCACTGCTCACCGACGAGCTGCGCGGCATCGCCAGCTGCAACGGCTGTTCGCCGCGCAGCACCGGTTTGGCGCTTTCGGTCAGGCGCAGGCTGCTGTTGAATTGATCGATCACCTGCTGTACCAGCCCCAGATGAATTAACTGACGGATAACCGATTGCCAGTATGCCGCACTGTGCTCCTTGCCGATACCGTAAACGGCGAGTTTGTCATGGCCGTTATCCTTAATTTTCTGATTTTGCAGGCCGCGCAGCACAGCGATCACATAATGGCTGCCGAAACGTTGTCCGACCCGGTAAATCGCCGACATGACCTTTTGCGCATCCAGCAGCCCGTCGTATCGGGTCGGCGGATCCAGACAGATATCGCAGTTATTACAGGGGCTCTGGCGCCGTTCGCCGAAATAGTTGAGCAGCACCAGACGGCGGCAAGTCTGGCTTTCGGCAAATTCGCCGATCGCTTCCAGTTTATGCTGTTCTATCTGGCGCTGCGGGCTTTCCGGTTTTTCCAGCAGCATTTTTTGCAGCCAGGCATAATCGGCGGGGTCGTAAAACAGCACCGCCTGTGCCGGTAAATCGTCCCGCCCGGCGCGACCGGTTTCCTGATAATAGGCCTCAATGCTGCGCGGTAAATCGAAATGGGCAACAAAGCGAACATTGGATTTATTGATCCCCATGCCGAAAGCGATAGTGGCGACCACCACCTGAATATTATCCCGCTGAAATGCGCGCTGCACATGTTCCCGCTGTTCGCTCGGCATGCCGGCGTGATAGGCATCCGCCGCCACACCGCGTTTGCGCAGGCTTTCTGCGATGCGTTCCACTTTGTTGCGGCTGTTGCAGTAAATAATTCCGCTTTTGCCTTTTTGTGCCAGCACGAAGCGGCACAGCTGTTCCATCGGTTTGAATTTTTCCACCAGCGTATAACGAATATTCGGGCGATCAAAACTGCCGATATAAATATGCGGATCCTGCAAATTCAGATGGTGCAGAATATCCTGCCGCGTGGTGTGATCGGCGGTGGCGGTCAGCGCCATAATCGGCGCCTGCGGAAAACAGCTTTTTAAACCGCCGAGCCGCGCGTATTCCGGGCGGAAATCGTGTCCCCATTGGGAGATGCAGTGGGCTTCGTCAATGGCGATAAAACTGACCTGACAGTGGGAAATAAAATGGAAAAAGCTGTTGGTCATGGCTTTTTCCGGCGAAATATACAACAATTTCAGCTGCCCGGACATGGCTTTGTTCTGCACCTGTTGCTGCTGCTCAAAGGTCTGGGTCGAATTCAGATAATCCGCCTGAATGCCGTTTGCCGACAGGTGATCAACCTGATCTTTCATCAGTGAAATCAGCGGCGAAATCACCAACGTTAAGCCGCTGAAACACAGGGCGGGAATTTGATAACACAGGGATTTGCCGTTACCGGTAGCCATGATGACCAGGCTGTCGCGGCGGGCTAAGGCGGCGTTGATAATGTCTTGCTGCCCCTGACGGAAAGACTGATAACCGAAAACCGAATGCAGGATATGAAGTGCGGTGTCATTTGAGGCAGAATCCGCAGAAAAATGCACCGCACTTTGTGCCGGTTCGGGCGCCGGATTGCTCATCAGGCGAAACTCACTTGCTCTCCGTGTGCGCGGCATGCCTGTTCCAGACACGGCCAGAATAATTGCCCGTCGGCGCTAATCCATTGATTGTCTTTAAAATGGAAATGAAAACCGCCGGCTTTGCTGGCCAGCCAGAGCTCCAAGAGCGGTTCCTGTTTATTGACCACCACCTGACTGCGATCGGCAAAGGTAATGGTAAACACCGAACCTTGGGTGTCGCAATCCGCGTCGCAATCCTGTTTTTCTAATTCGTCTTCGATTTTTAACCAGATTTGTTCGATATTCTGATGATATTCCGCTACGTTCATGATTGTGTCCTGTTGTGTTTTCATAGGGCTAGATTATAGATATTTTCCCGGGGCAGTACAAATGGAAATGCGACGGCGGGCTTTAATCCGTTCTTCTTAAAGCCCTGACAGAGTAAGCTGAAAATCAGTATTAAGGTGTTGAAAAAGCCGGTCGGCGCATTACGGTTTCAGCTCAAAATTCTGTAGCGGATATTCCGCATTGTCGCTGATCAGTTTCAGGCTGTAGTCACCGAGCGGGTCGCTGTGGTCGAACTTCCAGCAGTTGATGATTCGGCCGTTGACCGGCGTGGCGGAAAAGGCGAATTCATGCCGGGTGTTGTCCGCACTGGTAGCGTTGTTGAAGTGGAAGGTGGCGTTGCCCGGCGAGGTGATGATCAGGCTGAATTTCATCGGCTGCGCGCTGTCGGCCAAATCTTTTAATTCCCAGCAGAACTGGCGGTTGTTATCGCTTTTGGAATAAACGCGGCCGTCACTTAACCAAGGGCCGTCGGCGGAACCGGCTTTTTTAGCGCCGAAGGTAAATGTCGGATCGGCGGCAAATACATTGCCGGACAGAAAAAGTGCGGTCAGAATAAATGAAGTTTTTTTCAACATCACGGCTGCTCCAGATTACGAATATGAAAAAAGCCGTTAATCTGCATTAACGGCTCTTAAGAATTTGGCTCCTCCTGCTGGACTTGAACCAGCGACATACGGATTAACAGTCCGCCGTTCTACCGACTGAACTAAGGAGGAAAAGTGGTGCCTCGAGGCGGAATCGAACCACCGACACGGGGATTTTCAATCCCCTGCTCTACCGACTGAGCTATCGAGGCAACGCATCAGTGGTGCGTATTAAACGTTTTTTTCGCAGTTAAGTCAACATCTAATTTCAGAATTTTGCTATTTTTCCGCTTGTTTGAACATTTAACAGGCGAAACGCATAGAAATGAATCGGATTCGGTTGAAAAAATAAGAGCGAACCTGTCGGGAACGCTCTTAGGGGAAGCCGAACAACGCGCGATCAGCGTCTGACGCGGTAGCTTTTCTGGGCTTTGTCCACTTTCATCAGGTAATTTCTGGCCTGTGAAGAAGGATGGCTGGTGGTCAGAATACGATACACCTGTTCCGGATACAGCTGATTGATTTTGTAAATCGCCATATCGCGGTCTTCGTCGAACACCCGCAGCACGGCGCCGGCACCGCTGTTATAGGCGGAGATCATGGCGAAGCGTTTGGAAGTCGGGTTGGTAATGCCGTCCAGATATTTGTTTTGCAGCAGCCACAGATAAGAGGCGCCCGCATCGATATTTTTTTCCGGATCGAACAGATAATTTCTCGACGGCTGTCCGCCGCGGCCTTTCAACTGGAACACATCGCGCCCTGCGGTATGCGGCACCACCTGCATCAGACCGATGGCGTTGGCATAGCTGATGGCATAAGGGTTGAAGCTGGATTCGGTTTGCATAATGCCGAGAATCAGGCTTTCGTCCAGATTGTAACGGCGGGCGGTTTTACGCACCAGCGGCACATATTTCTGCGCACGCACTTCAACGTGGTTGGCGATCATCGGAATCACCACGAATTGAACGGTCTTACCGTTACTGAGGCGACGGGTCTGTAATTTATTCTGAATCAGATAAGTGGCGAAATTGCTGGCGATGACGGTGTTGGTGATCTGACCGCCGAGGTGATCCACCACCTGCCCGACCAAAAACGGTCGCGAGCTTATCGGCACATCGCCGGATGCGAATAAATCGATCCCTTTGGCATCGGAACCCATCAACAGCGTATGCACAATAGCATTATGCAGCCGGTTGGTATCGCTGTGGGTTTCCACCATGATCACCCCTTCATCAAAGCTGACGTGGCTGCGGGTATAATAACTGTCGGTGTATTTGACGTAATCTTTACGGCTGGCGACCAACAGCTCGTTCACCCCCCAGATCTGGTCGATATTATATGAAAACTGACCGGTGAGAATATCCAATCCCTGCGTATCTTTGGCAAAGGCTTCATCATAATTGAAGCCCTTGTTGCTTGAACCGCCGCACGCAAACAAAAACGGGATTAAGGCGATAATAAGATATTTTTTCATAGATTATTTTTCTGACGGTGGCACATAGCCTTCAATATGAACGTCTTTGCCTTCGAACAAAAAGTTGATCATCTCCCGTTCAAGCAGTTGACGGTGCTGGGCGTTCATCATATTAAGTTTTTTTTCATTCACCAGCATGGTTTGTTTTTTCATCCATTCGCCCCATGCCTGTTTACTGATGTGATCGAAAATGCGTTTGCCCAGCTCGCCCGGGTAAAGCTGAAAATCCAGCCCTTCCGCCTGCCGTTTTAAATATTCGCAGAATACTGTTCTTGCCATAATGATGTCTCTTTTTCAAATTGCAGTAATAAATTTTTTACCGGCGTCGCCAGTCCGATTTGATCAGGATTGTGCGGATCATACCAATATTTGACCGCACTTGGTATCGAAGATTCATATTCGGCATGAATTTCCGCCACTTTTTTCCATGCCGAACGATCATCCTCACGAGGTTGACGGCGCAGTTGTGCATAGATCGGATAAATCTCCAGATGAAAATGGCTGAAAGTGTGGCGAAAAGCCGGCCATTCACAGTAATGGGTAATCTGCTGCCGCACCAGATAAGCCAGCAGCGCCGGTTTGCTGTCGAACTGCGGAAAACAATACAGCCCGCCCCAGATACCGCTGTTTTCCCGCTGTTCCAGCGCGACTTTACCGTTATCGGCGAGAATTAAAAAATAGCTTTGCCGCACCGGCAGGGCTTTTTTCGGTTTTTTGCCGGGATAATCCGTCCAGTTTTGCTGTAAATTCGCCTGACAGCGTTGTGCCAGCGGGCATAGATCGCATTTCGGTTTGCTGCGGGTGCAGACCATGGCGCCGATATCCATCATCGCCTGATTAAAATCCGCCACCCGCGCAGTCGGCGTGACCTGCGCGCTGCATTGCCAGAGGCGGTTTTCCACCGCTTTCTCGCCCGCCCAGCCGGCAACGGCGAAATAACGGGACAGCACCCGCTTGACGTTGCCGTCCAGAATTGGATAAGGCGCATTTAAACAGGAGGATAAAATCGCGCCGGCGGTGCTGCGCCCGATGCCGCTTAGCGCCTGTACCTGCGCAAAGTCGGTCGGAAATTCGCCGTGATGCTGATCGCGGATGGTTTGCGCCGCCTTGTGCAAATTGCGCGCGCGGGCATAATAGCCTAGCCCCGTCCATAAATGCAGTACTTCATCCAACGGCGCGTCGGCAAGTGCGGTCACATTTGGGAACGTTTTTATAAAACGGGTGAAATAAGGTTTTACCGTCGCCACTTGCGTCTGCTGCAGCATCACTTCCGACAGCCAAACGCCGTACAGGGTTTTATTTTGCTGCCACGGCAGATTTTTACGTCCGAATTTGTCATACCACGCTAACACGGCGCGGGCAAAAGGTGCGTCAAGGGTTGATTGAGCCTGCATAACATCAAAAAGTGCGGTTGAAAAATAACAAAAATAGCGAAATTATCGCGCCGTTGTGCCAAGCCGACGTTGCGTTCGCCGAGCTATACATAACGTTTTAAGTGAATACTGGTTTCGGAGGTGCGGATAGCTTTATTGGTGCGTATTCTTTCCAGCGCGGAACCCAGTTCTTCCAAGCTCGGCGCGTTGAATTCGACCAGAATATCCCAGCGTCCGTTGGTGTCGTAAATCGCTTTTACGCAGGGTTCGCCGCGCAGGGCTTTCATCACCTCCAATGCGGTGCCGCCCTCCACAATAATGGAACACCAGGCGCACACCCCGTTTAACTCCACCGTAGGGCGTAATTCCACCGAATAGCCTAAGATAACGCCTTCTTTTTCAAGCCGTGCAATGCGGTTTGTGACGGTCGCCCGCGAAAGGCGTAACTTTTGCGCCAAAAACGCGATGGAATAGCGGGCGTTTTCGCGCAATAAACTGAGTAATGCCTGATCGGTTTTATCTAAAACTGACATAACGTCACCTTCTGCTGACAAAATGGCTAAAAACGGATGAAACATTAGCATAGTTTAGTATTTTAATTAACAAAAAAATCTTGCACACTAGAGATGTTGCAACAATTCATTAACGTGTTATTAACTTAGTGGAGCAAAGCTATGTCATATTCATCATCTATCGCAGGCAGTTTACCAACGATTATCATCAGCCCGCAAGACATTGCAAACGTGGTGCAACGTCAGGGCATTAAAGCGACACTGGCGGGAATGATGCAATACATTCTCGACGATTTCCTGAACTGGGACGCGTTTGACAAAACGCCGCGCATCGGCAATCTGGTTCCCGACGGCGTGCTGGAACTGATGCCGATTGCCGACCGCAAGCAATACAGCTTTAAATATGTGAACTGTCACCCGAAAAACCCAAACCTCGGACTTTCCACCATTCTCGCCTTCGGCGCCTTAATCAGCAACGATACGGGACAACCTGATGTGATCAGTGAATTTACTCTCACCACCGCTTTGCGCACGGCGGCGACGTCCGTGCTGGCGGCAAAATACCTTGCCCGTCCGAACAGCAAACGCATGGCGATCATCGGTAACGGCTGCCAAAGTGAATTTCAGGCTTTAGCGTTTTATCACTTGCTTGGCATTAACGAGTTGGCCTTATACGACATCGACCGCACCGCCAGCGAGAAACTGGCGAAAAACTTGGCTGACACGCCATTGAACATCGAGATTTTCGACAGCGTGGCACAAGCGGTTAAAAATGCCGACATTATTACTACGGTGACGGCGGAATACTCCCGCGCCAATATTATTACGCCGGAGATGATTGAAGCCGGCATGCACATCAATGCGGTGGGCGGCGATAATATCAACAAAACGGAATTGCACATCGATGTGGTGAAAAATGCGACGACTTATGTGGAATTCGAACCGCAAACCCGCATTGAAGGCGAATTACAAAATCTGCCGGCGGATTTCCCGGTTATCCCGTTGTCCGAGGTGTTCCGGTCAGGCAAAGCGGCACGCAAATCCGATGACGAAGTCACGTTATTCGATTCCGTCGGCTTTGCGATTGAAGATTTTTCCGCCATTCGTTATATGCATGACACCGTAGTGAAATTAGGGCTGGCGCGTCCGCTTTCGCTCACCCCGGATTTAAACGATCCGAAAGATTTATTTAGTTACCTCAGCGACTATGCCAACGCATAGTCCGGTTACGGTAAAAGGAGATGTGCCGTTATGCGGTGACTGTAAGCACATTTTAACTTAATGAAGTGCGACTTCCGTTGCACTTCGCATCGGGAGGCCCTATGCCCAAAGCAGAATCCAAAGCATCGAAGCAAACAATCGATATCCCCTTTTTTTATGCGCTACTGCCCATTCTTGTGATGATCGCGGCGATGGCGGTGTCTATCATTAAATTCGAAGCGTCTCCGCACATTCCGCTGATTATTGGGGCGGTGACCGCCGCACTGGTCGCGCTAAAATTCGGCTACCGCTGGGATAGCATCGAACAGGGCATTTACCGCGGCATTAAAATGGCACTCCCTGCGATTGTCATTATTATTATGATCGGACTTACCATCGGCGCGTGGCTCGGCGGCGGCATTGTAGCGACCATGATTTACTACGGCTTGAAGCTCATTTCACCGTCGTTGTTCCTGTTCACCATTTGCATTATTTGCGGCGTGGTGACTCTGGCGATCGGCAGTTCGTGGTCAACAATGGGTACCATCGGCGTGGCGGCTATCGGCATCGGGCTGAGCATCGGCATTCCCACCCCGATGGTGGCGGGTGCGGTCATTTCCGGGGCATATTTCGGCGATAAAATGTCCCCGCTGTCCGATACCACCAATCTTGCCGCCGGCATCACCGGCACGGATTTATTCGCCCATATCAAACATATGTTCACCACCACCGTGCCCGCCTATGCCATTGCGTTGTGCATCTATTTATATTTAGGTATGCGGTTCAACGCCGCCAATATGAACCTTTCTCATATTGAAGGCGTGATGGAAAACATCACCGAAAACTTCGTGATCAGCCCGTGGTTGCTCATTGTGCCGGTTATCGTGGTGATTTTAGTGATGAAAAAAGTGCCGGCGATCCCGGCATTAACCGTCGGTATTTTACTCGGTTCCGTCTGTCATATTCTGGTGCAGGGCGCTGATGTCGGCGTAGCGGTAAAAACCTTGCACGACGGCTTTCACATCCAAAGCGGACACGACATGATCGACACCCTCTTCAACCGCGGCGGCATTGAATCCATGATGTACACCATTTCGCTGACCATCGTTGCAATGAGTTTCGGCGGCATCGCGGAACAAACGGGGATGCTCAGATCGGTGGTTTCCACCATCTTACACTTTGCCCGCAACGCCAGTATGTTGATTATTGCCACGATTTTCTCGTCCGTGGTCACCAACTGCACCACCTCCGAGCAATACATTTCCATTTTACTGCCGGGCAGAATGTACGTTACCGCCTACAAAGAGCGCAAACTGCATACCAAAAACCTGTCGCGCGCCTTAGAAGACGGCGGCACCGTAACCTCCGTTCTCGTTCCCTGGAACACCTGCGGCGTATATGCCTATTCTATGCTGCAAGTCAGCGCCTTCGAATACGCCCCTTACGCCGTGTTCAATTACGCCGTCCCGCTTTTGGCAATCTGTTTTGCGCTGTTCAATATTAAAATTGAGCGGCTTGAAGAAGTTTGTTAGCCGGCGTTAAGGTTGATAAAAGCGCAAGGGCGATTGGCAAAAAGACGCACGCAGGCAGGGAAATTTATGAAAAATCAACTGATTGCGTGCAAAAAAATACATTCATCACCGCGCCACTCCCGGCGGCACATTCCGGCCGCGGCCGGCGTTTGAAAACACATAGAAAAACGACCGCACTTTGCATTTTGCGCCAAACCTCTTATAATCCCCGCCGTTTATTGTGTATAGCCGGATAATTATGACAGAACAGAAAACCACCTTTGCCGATCAAAAGCGTAAAACCGTGGAAACGGCGGAATTTACGCCGGACGGCCGTTATAAACGCAAAGTGCGCAGTTTTGTGCTGCGTACCGGGCGGCTGAGCGATTTTCAGCGTACGATGATGAACCAGCACTGGGCATTTTACGGGCTGGCACATCAGCGCACGCCTTTTGATTTTGCCCGAATTTACGGCAATACCAATCCGGTGATTCTGGAAATCGGGTTCGGGATGGGCAAGTCGCTGGTGGAGATGGCGGCGCGCAATCCTGATAAAAATTATCTGGGCATTGAAGTGCATACGCCGGGTGTCGGCGCCTGTATCGCCTATGCGCAGGAAAAACAGGTGCGCAATCTGCGCCTGATTTGTCATGACGCCACGGAAATTCTGCGCGATTGTATCGCCGACGGCAGCCTCGGCGGGTTGCAGTTGTTTTTTCCCGATCCGTGGCATAAAGCCAAACACCATAAACGCCGCATTGTGCAGCCGCCGTTTGTGGCAAGCGTCACGCAGAAACTGGCCGCGCAGGGATTTATTCATATGGCGACGGATTGGGAAAATTATGCGCAACAGATGCTGGCGGTATTGCAAAGTGCGGTCGGTTTGCGTAATACTTCGGCCAGCGGGGATTATATTGCGCGCCCGGATTTTCGTCCGCTGACCAAATTCGAGCAACGCGGCCGGCGTTTGGGGCACGGCGTGTGGGATTTGTATTTTATTAAAGACTAAGTTCAAGAAAGGAGAACGATATGGCAATTAAACGCAATCAAAGACAACGTAAAAAAATGCACTTGGCGGAGTTTCAGGAACTCGGATTTCTGGTGAACTGGCAATTTGCGGAAAATACACCGATTGAACAGGTTGATGAAGTGGTGGATCGGTTTATCAATGAGGTGATCCGGCCGAACGGGCTAGCCTATGAAGGCAGCGGCTATCTGCACTGGGAAGGACTGGTGTGTCTGGAAAAACTGGGCAAATGCGATGAAAGCCACCGCGAAAGCGTAAAAAGCTGGTTGCAAAATAACGGATTGCAGCAGGTTGAAGTCAGCGAACTGTTTGATATCTGGTGGGATTATCCGGCCAAATAAGCGCTGCGCCATCCCGTCTTAAAGGCGGGATTTTGGTGTAAAAATCTTGACGAATCGGCCTTTCAAGCGTAACATTCGGCACGATTTAGTAACAAGAGGACACACACTTTGGACAGTCATAGTCGATACCGATTGCAATCTTTGCTCTAAATCTCGTCATTGACTTATCGGCGGGGTTTCGCAGGTAAGTTTTCATTACCTTATTTCATAGGTATCTTTTAAGTCAAATAATAAAATTTTCTACCGCACTTTGCGGGGATATTGTTTGATTTTTCCTTGTTCATCGCGTTGTTCATAATTCCTTCAAAGGAGTATGAAGAAATGATTAATGCTTTCGCACTTGAAGAAGCGCGCTTGGTTCGTATTGACGAAACCAATGCGGAGTTGGACACTGCTATCTGGCTGGATTTGCTTGAACCCAGCCGTGAAGAGCGTGATATTTTGCAGCAGGGGCTGGGGCAAAGTCTGGCATCGTTCCTTGAACTGGAAGATATTGAGGCGTCCGCGCGTTTTTTCGAAGATGAAGACGGTCTGCATTTGCACTCGTTTTTCTATTGTGAAGACGAAGACGATTACGCCGACTTAGCCAGCGTGGCGTTTACCGTGCGTGACGGGCGTTTGTTTACCCTGCGTGATCGCGAATTGCCGGCGTTTCGGTTATACCGCATGCGTTCGCGCAATCAGCGGCTGGTGGAATGCAACGCCTATGAAGTGTTGCTGGATTTATTCGAAACCAAAATCGAACAGCTGGCGGATGTTATCGAAAACGTGTATGCGGATCTGGAAAAATTAAGCCGGGTGATTTTAGACGGTAAACAGGGCGAAGCTTTTGATGAAGCGCTGGCCACGTTAACCGAGCAGGAAGACGCCAGCTCAAAGGTGCGTTTATGTCTGATGGATACCCAGCGGGCGCTGAGCTTTTTGGTACGCAAAACCCGCTTGCCCGCCAATCAGCTGGAGCAGGCGCGCGAAATTCTGCGCGATATTGAATCCTTGCAGCCGCATAACGAATCGCTGTTCCAGAAAGTGAATTTTTTGATGCAGGCGGCGATGGGTTTTATTAATATTGAACAGAACCGGATTATTAAAATTTTCTCGGTGGTGTCGGTGATTTTTCTGCCGCCGACGCTGGTCGCGTCTAATTACGGTATGAATTTCCACGACATGCCGGAGCTGAATTTCGCCTTCGGTTATCCGATGGCGCTGGGATTAATGGTGCTGGCGGCGATTGCGCCTTATTTATATTTTAAACACAAAGGCTGGTTATAATTCAAAGGAACGACAATGGGATTAAATTCAATTCAATTTTTGGTGTATACATTAATTAATGTGTATTGTTTCGTGCTGATCCTGCGTGCTTGGTTTCAGTTCTGCCGGGTGGATTTTTATAATCCGCTGTCGCAAACGCTGGTGAAACTGACCAACCCTCTGCTGGCGCCGCTGCAAAAGCTGGTGCCGACGGTGAAAAATCTGAATCTGGCGGCAATCGCAGTGACGGTTATCCTCGGCGTCATCAAATATCCGCTGCTGAATAAGCTGGGCGCCACGCTGGTGGTGGCCGACCCGCTCAATTACCTGTTTATCGGCCTGCTGCACACGGCGAGAACCTTCGGCGAAGCGGCGCTGTATGTGATTTTTATCGAAGCGATTATGAGCTGGTTTAACCGCGCGCAAAATCCGCTGCAATATACTTTATATCAACTGACGCAGCCGTTGTTAAATCCGATTCGCCGGATTTTACCGAATACCGGTATGATCGATTTTGCCCCGATGATTCTGGCGTTCGCGCTGTTTTACGGCAACCGGGTGCTGTACGATATTTTCCCTGCCCTGTGGCCGCTGGCGTAAAGGCAAAAGTGCGGTGATTTTGCGGAGCGTTTTATGACGGCGGCGGAAAACATCAACGGGGATTTGCGCCTGCGGATTTTCCTACAGCCTAAGGCGAGCCGCGATCACATTGCGGGCGTACATGACGGGGAGCTGAAAATCAGCATCACGGCGCCGCCGGTGGACGGGCAGGCGAACGCCCATTTAATGAAATTTCTCAGTAAAACCTTTAAAGTGCCGAAAAGTACGATCGTGCTGGAAAAGGGCGAACTCAGCCGGCATAAACAAATTCTGATCCCGGCGCCGAAAGTGATTCCGCCGCTGATTCAAACCTTACTGTGAGCCGGCGGCTCGCTTAAATTCAATTCAAAAATACGTTTCTGCGGATTAATTCTGAACCCATCGCGCGCTAAAATGGCCTCCTGCTGATGAGTTTGCTCCACCACCAGCCGGGTGGATTGCGTATAGCGCACGAATTCTTTGGCTTTGGCGATAAGCGCGGTATAAATTTCGGTGTGATTCGGCACATCGCACACAAAAATATCCGTCAGTTGCCAGTAACGTTGCAGCTGAAGGGAAGAAAGGCGGGGATAAAGCTGAATAAAACCGAGCGGCCGGCGGGCATCATCCACCGCCATAAAAAAGATGCTTTCGCTAAAGCGGATGCGGTCGGTCAGAAACGCACGGGTGCGTTCCGGGCTTTCCGGCATGCCCTGCGCCATGCGGTAGCGCTCAAATAAAGCATGCAGGCTGTCAAGATTCCATTGTTCGGCTTTAAAGATCGTCATATTGCGGTAAATCGGCTATTTTTTATAACATTCATACAGTGGATTGTATCTTTTTGCCGCACAATAATCATCTGTTGCGAAAAATTTTTTTTGCAAAGGGCGAAAAATTGCCGAAAAAATAGAAAAATTTGGTATAGTAAACCGGTTATTTTTATTATTAATGCAATGGAGAAAAACAAATGGCACGTCGTCCTTTAGTTATGGGTAACTGGAAATTAAACGGTAGCAAAGCATTTACCAAAACACTGATCAACGAATTAAATACGGAACTGGCCGGCGTTGAGGGCTGCGATGTGGCGATTGCGCCGCCGGTGATGTATCTGGCGGAAGCCGAAGCGGCGCTTGCCGGCGGTAAAATCGCATTAGGTGCGCAGAATGTGGATTTAAACAAACAAGGCGCGTTCACCGGCGATATTTCGGTTGACATGCTGAAAGATTTCGGCGCCAAATACATTATTATCGGTCACTCCGAGCGCCGTCAGTATCACAACGAATCGGACGAATTTATTGCGAAAAAATTCGGCGTGTTAAAACAAGCCGGTCTGGTGCCGGTATTGTGTATCGGCGAAAGCGAAGCGGAAAACGAAGCGGGCAAAACCGAAGAAGTGTGCGCACGTCAGATTGATGCCGTGATTAATACGTTAGGCGTGGATGCCTTTAACGGCGCGGTAATTGCCTACGAACCGATTTGGGCGATCGGTACCGGGAAATCCGCGACACCGGCACAGGCGCAGGCGGTACACGCATTTATCCGCGCACATATCGCGCAAAAATCCCAAGCGGTCGCCGATCAGGTGATCATTCAGTACGGCGGCTCGGTAAACGACGGCAATGCGGCGGAATTATTCACTCAGCCGGATATCGACGGCGCGCTGGTCGGCGGTGCCTCATTGAAAGCGCCTGCCTTTGCGGTGATTGTCAAAGCGGCGGCGCAAGCGAAAAATTAATCGCAATCCGTTTCAGTTAAGCAAAAGTGCGGTAATTTTTACCGCACTTTCTTTATGCCGGCGCGATAACCCTTTATACTACGGCAATTTATGGGATTAAAAGTCAATTTTCTATGTGGCGTTTTTTATATACATTAACCCTGTATGTTCTGCAACCGTTTATTTTGCTGTTTATGCTGATCCGCAGTATTAAGGCGCCGAATTACCGCAAGCGCCTCGGCGAGCGATACGGCTATTATCCGGCCGGCCTGCCGGCACCGCGGCAGTACGGTGTGATTATTCATGCCGCCTCGGTGGGCGAGGTGATTGCCGCCACACCGTTAGTTCGGCGCATTCAGCGGCATTATCCCGATTTGCCGATTACCCTGACCACGGTGACGCCGACCGGTTCGGATCGGGTAAAAGCGGCGTTCGGCGACAGCGTGACTCATGTTTATCTGCCCTATGATTTGCCGACATCGTTGCGACGGTTTATTCATTTTATCCGGCCGAAAGTCTGTATCGTGATTGAAACCGAGATCTGGCCGAATTTAATTCATCAGTTATATCATCGCGGCGTGCCTTTTATTATCGCCAATGCCCGTTTATCGGCGCGTTCCGCCGTCCGTTACGGCTGGATTAAGGATAAATTGCAGAATATGCTGCGTGAAATCCGTTTAATCGCGCCACAGGATGACATCAGCGGCAAGCGTTATCAGATCCTCGGCTATAATCCGAAAAAATTAAAACTAACCGGCAATATCAAATACGACCTGACCATTACCGCCGAGTTGTCGGAAAAAATTCAGGCGCTGCATGACAGCTGGGTGAAGGGGCGCTTCGTGTGGGTGGCGGCCAGCACCCATGAGGGCGAAGAAGGCATTATTCTGGAAACGCACCGCATCTTGCTGGACAGCTTTCCCGACTTGTTGCTGATTCTGGTGCCGCGCCATCCCGAACGGTTTAACGCCGTCGCCGAGTTAATCAAAAAATACCGTTTCAGCTACGTTCGCCGTAGTGATAATATCGCGCCCGACCGCCATGTTCAGGTGGTGCTGGGCGATACCATGGGCGAGCTGATGTTAATGTACGGCATCTGCGATGTGGCGTTTGTAGGCGGCAGTCTGGTCAAACACGGCGGGCATAATCCGCTGGAGCCGCTGGCGTTTAAAGTGCCGGTGATCAGCGGTAAATATACGTTTAATTTCCCCGATGTATTCCGTAAGCTGATTGAAGTGCAGGGCGTGCTGAAAGTCAACGAGAACAGCAAGGCGCTGTCAAGAGCGGTGGCGATTTTCTTAAAATCGCCGCAATTGCGCAAGCGTTACGGCAGCGCCGGTCATGAAGTATTAATTGAAAACCGCGGTGCGCTGCAACGTTTGTTCGACTTATTGCGCCCGTATCTGGAAAGACAGGTATAACAATGAAAACAGCGATTTATCCCGGCACCTTTGATCCGATTACCAACGGACATTTGGATATTATTGAACGCAGCGCGGCATTATTTGCGCAGGTAACGGTTGCGATTGCGGAAAATCCGCGCAAAAAACCGTTATTCGACTTAAGCGAAAGGGTCGCCTTAAGCCGACAGGCGCTGGCGCATCTGCCGAATGTGAAGGTGCTGGGCTTTTCCGGTTTACTGGCGACGGTTGTGCTGGACAATCATATCGATGTGATTATCCGCGGCGTGCGTACCGCCACCGATTTTGAATATGAATTGCAGCTGGCCAGCCTGAACCGGTTGCTGACCAACGGGGTGGAAAGTCTGTTTCTGCCGCCGACGGAAAAATGGGCTTATTTGTCTTCCACCATCGTGCGGGAAATTTACCTGCACGGCGGTGATGTCAGCCAACTGGTGCCGCCCGCCGTTTTTCAGGCGTTGGCGGCGCGTTGAGGGGTGCCCGTTGCCGGTAACGGTACGCGAGGATTAATGGCTCGGCTTATAATGCCGGTACCCCTGTAATAATTGCTGCCAGTTCTGAGCATGAAATCGGATGCCCATTCTGGCGGTTTCTTTCATAAAAGAGCGGTGCAATCGCCGTAAGTTTTCCGCTTTCCAGTTTTCGCCGGATTTTTCACCGCACTTATCAAAATCCAGCAGCCAAAATTTTTCGGGCTGGTCGTCGATATGCTGCACCAAAATATTGTGCGCGTTCAGATCCGTGTGGCAGATTTGCATATCATGCAGCCGGCGGATCAGCCCGCCGATGGTGTGCCAGCCCTGATCCGAGAGGGATTGCCGCTGTAAAAGTGCGGTCAAATCCCGGGCGTTTTCCAGCTTTTCGGTCAGAATATCCGCACGATAACAGCCGAATGCGTTTTTTTCCACTTTGGCGCCGATGGCTTTCGGTACCGGCAGACCGGCGCGCCGCAGTTTATTGAGGAGATGGAATTCGGCGAAACTGCGGGTTTGCGCCAGTTCGGTGAAGCGATAGTGATCTTTATTGATTTTGCCCCACAGCCCGCCGCGGTAATAATGGCGCAGGGCGCAGTTGACACCGAATAAATCCGCCGTTTGAATAAACCAAGTGGTGCCGCGCCCTTTGGCCGAGCCGATAATACGGTTTTGGCGCCGCCAGAAATCCGGCGCGAAAAAACGGTTCTGCTCAGGCAGCGCAGACGAAAAGTTAAAAATAAAAAAATTTTTTTGTTGTTGTAATTCAAGCATATTCCATGGATTTCTTATAAAATAACGCACATAAAATATTCTACTGGAAATTAAGAATAATGCTAGGGTCTGTTGTTCGCAGACCGTTGCTCACAGGAAACCATTATGCCCCTTTTCTCTCAAGCGCCGCAGTCGATTTGTATTTTACGGCTGTCCGCCATCGGCGATGTGTGTCATGCGCTGGCCGCCGTACAGCAGATTCAGCGCCATTGGCGCGACACTAACATCACTTGGATCATCGGTAAAACCGAAGCGCAGCTTTTTGCCCGCGTGCCGGGGATAGAATTTATTGTCTATGATAAAAAAAGCGGCTGGCAGGGCGTACTGGCGTTATGGAAGCAGTTGAAAAACCGGCGTTTTGACGCCTTGCTGAATATGCAGACCGCCTTTCGGGCGTCGATGCTGTCGCTGGGCATTAAGGCGCGTTATAAGATCGGTTTCGGACAAAAACGGTCACGCGAAGGTCAGCGCTGGTTTGTTAACCGCCGCATTGAAGACCCGCAAAATCCGCATGTGCTGGACGGTTTTCTGGCGTTTGCGCAATATCTCGGCGTGCCGGTCGCCCCGCCGCATTGGGATTTGGGCATTACGGAGGCGGACAGACAAACCGTGCGCGGTTATTTTGATCCGGCGCGCAAAACGCTGCTGATTTGTCCCTGTTCCAGTAAAGCGGAAAAAGACTGGCTGACAGAACGCTATGCCGAGCTTGTCAATCTGGCGCAGCGCCATAACCGGCAGGTGATATTATGCGGTTCGGCGGCAAAACGGGAAATGGAGACCGCCGAACGCATTGCGGCATTATGCGATGTCGCGCCGCTGAATCTGTGCGGCAAAACCAGCCTGCCGCAATTTGCCGCGCTGATCGCGATGGCGGATCTGCTGATTGCGCCTGACAGCGGGCCGGCGCATATCGCCACCACACAGGGCACGCCGGTTATCGGGCTGTATGCTTATCATAATCCGTTGCGCACCGGGCCTTATTATAATCTGTCGGAGGTGGTTTCGGTGTATGAGCAGAATGCGCGGCAGCAATTCGCCAAACCGTCCGACCAACTGCCTTGGGCGACCAAATTGAAGGGGAAAAATTTGATGGCGCAGATTCAGGTGGCGGATGTGGCGGCGCAAATGCGCAAACTGGGATTTCTGTGATCGGTTAAAAACAGTTAAATAATAACCGATTTTCCGCTATAATAGCCGTGATTTTCAAGGCAACAATTGATGTTGCCTTTTATTTTTCGATGTAGGAAAGGTCATGCTGAATAATATTTTTTCATGGTTCGAACGACGCCTGAACCCTTATCCGGAGCAGTCTTCGCAGACGCCGGACAAAGGTCTGATCCGTTTTATCTGGTCAAGTCTGGACGGGATGAAAGGCTGGATTTTACTGCTATCGGTGATGGTGGTCGGCACCGGCGTGATTGAAGCGGTGCTGTTTCAGTTTATGGGCGTGCTAATTGACTGGATGGGACAATACACGCCGGCGCAATTATGGGCGGAGAAGGGGCATTTGTTGCTCGCCATGGGCGCGGCGCTGGTGATCAGCGTGGTATGGTCGTTTGTTGCTTCGCTGATTCGGCTGCAGACCTTGCAGGGGAATTTCCCGATGCGTCTGCGCTGGAATTTTCACCGTCTGATGCTGGGGCAAAGCTTAAGTTTTTATCAGGATGAGTTTGCCGGGCGGGTTTCCGCCAAAGTGATGCAAACCGCACTGGCGGTACGCGATACGGTGCTGACTATCGCCGATATGTTTGTGTATATCACGGTGTATTTTATTACCTCGGGTGCGGTGCTGGTGGCGCTGGACGGCTGGCTTTTAGTGCCGTTTATCGTCTGGATCGTGCTGTTCGGTATTATTTTGCGGCTGCTGATCCCGAAACTGGCAAAAACAGCCGAACGTCAGGCGGATGCCCGTTCGCTGATGACCGGACGGATTACCGACGCCTATTCCAATATCGCCACGGTAAAATTATTTTCCCATGGTTCGCGTGAAGCCGCTTATGCCAAACGTTCAATGAAAGAGTTCATGGTCACCGTTCATGCTCAGATGCGTCTGGCTACCTCACTGGACGCACTGACTTATGCGGCCAATGTGGCGCTGACGCTGAGTACGGCGATACTCGGTATTCTGTTATGGCAGCAGGGTGCGGTCGGCGTCGGGGCGATTGCCACCGCAGTGGCGATGGCGTTGCGGGTAAACGGGCTGTCGCACTGGATTATGTGGGAATCGGCGCGTTTGTTTGAGAATATCGGTACGGTAAACGACGGTATGAACACGCTGACCAAACCGCACACCATTGTGGATAAAAAAGAGGCGTATCCGTTACAGGTTTCGCGCGGGGAAATCCGCTTTGATGACGTCAGTTTCTCTTATGATGCGATGAAACCGCTTTTGACACACTTTAATCTGACCATTAAGCCGGGTGAAAAAGTCGGTTTAATCGGTCGTTCCGGGGCGGGAAAATCCACTATTGTGAATTTATTGCTGCGCTTTTACGAATGTACGCAGGGACGCATCACCATCGACGGACAGGATGTTTGTGAAGTCTCGCAGGAAAGCCTGCGCCGTCAGATCGGTCTGGTCACTCAGGACACTTCGCTGCTGCACCGTTCGGTGCGCGATAATATTATTTATGGTCGCCCGGACGCCACGGAAGACGAAATGATAAACGCGGCACAACGGGCGGAAGCGGCGGATTTTATTCCGTTTTTAAGCGATGCAGAAGGCCGCCGCGGATACGATGCCCATGTGGGTGAACGCGGGGTGAAATTATCCGGCGGTCAGCGTCAGCGGATTGCGATAGCCCGCGTGATGCTGAAAGACGCACCGATTCTGCTGCTGGACGAAGCCACCAGCGCGCTGGATTCGGAAGTGGAAGCGGCGATTCAGGAAAGTCTGGATAAGATGATGGAAAATAAAACCGTGATTGCCATTGCCCACCGTTTATCTACCATTGCGGCGATGGATCGCTTAATTGTGCTGGATAAAGGGCAGATTGTGGAACAGGGCAGCCATGCGGAGTTATTGGCGCAAAATGGGCTGTATGCAAAATTATGGCAGCACCAGAGCGGCGGTTTTTTAAGCGAGCATGCCGATTAGCCGCTTTCCGCCATGTAAAAAAAGCAGTTAGCCTTAAGGTTAACTGCTTTTTTATTGGGATGAAAAATTAACGTAAACCCAGTTCAAAAATCAGCGATTCCGCCTGACAGCTAAAGGTAAAATCCGCTTTTAGGACAACGCCGTCGTCAGTTTTCTCAATGCGGGATTGAATCTGGCAAGGATCGGTTTCTGCATTTCTGGCTTTGCGGGTAAATTCTGCCAGCGCGTTTTGCGCCTCTTCTTCGCTGCTATAATGTCTTTCGATATGCGCGGTGCAGTCGCTGTTGTCGATCACCGTGCCGACATCAAAGGTATTACAGCCGACGCATTCGATGGGTTGTTCTTGTTTCATACATACTCCTCTGTTTAGAAAGCATCATCATGTGCGGAAAACAACGATTTTTTTGACCGCACTTTGGACCATGCCCGCCCGTGTATCCGACAGGGCGGGCGCCGATGCGGTTAATTATACCTCATATGTGGTGGAAGCGGTATTGCCGCCGCGACCGGTCCAGTTGGTATGGAAGAATTCACCGCGCGGTTTGTCCGTCCGCTCGTAAGTATGGGCGCCGAAGTAATCCCGCTGAGCCTGCAATAAATTGGCCGGCAGACGCGCCGAGGTATAACCGTCGAGGAAGGTGAGCGCCGAAGCCATGCACGGCATCGGAATGCCGCTTTCCACGGATTTCGCCACCACTTTACGCCACGCCGGCAAGGCATTTTCTAAAATAGTTTTGAAATACGGATCGGAGCCTAAAAAGACCAGATCCGGATTGGTTTGATAGGCATCGCGGATATTGCCGAGGAACCGGCTGCGGATAATACAGCCTTCGCGCCATAATAACGCGGTGGCGCCGTAGTTAATGTGCCAGTTGAAGTGCTCGGAGGCTTCGCGAATCAGCATAAAGCCCTGCGCATAGGAAATAATTTTGGAAGCCAGTAAGGCTTGGCGTACCGCTTCGATCCAGACTTTTTTATCGCCTTCAACCGGGGCAATGGTTTTATTAAACAGATTGGCCGCATCAATGCGTTGTTCTTTAAAGGCGGACACGCAGCGGGCAAAAACCGCTTCGGTGATCAGCGTAAGCGGAATGCCGAAATCCAGCGCGTTGATACCGGTCCATTTACCCGTTCCTTTCTGACCGGCGGTATCCAGAATTTTTTCCACCAGCGGCTGACCGTCGCTGTCTTTGTAACCCAGAATATCCGTTGCGATGTCAATCAGATAACTGTCGAGTTCCGTATTTTTCCAGTCGGCGAAGATGTGCTGCATTTCGTTATAGCTTAAGCCCAATCCTTCTTTCAGGAATTGATAGGCTTCACAGATAAGCTGCATATCGCCGTATTCGATGCCGTTATGTACCATTTTGACGAAATGACCGGCACCTTCTTTGCCCACCCAGTCGCAGCAAGGTTCGCCTTTATCGGTTTTGGCGGCAATGGCCTGCAGAATCGGTTTAACATAAGGCCAGGCCTCTTCGTTGCCGCCCGGCATAATGGACGGGCCGCGGCGGGCGCCTTCTTCACCGCCGGACACCCCGGCACCGACGAAACGGATGCCTTTTTCCGCCAGCGCTTTCACCCGGCGGTTTGAGTCCGGATAATTGGAATTGCCGCCGTCGATGATAATATCGCCCGCTTCAAGATGCGGCAGCAAGGCGTCGATAAACTGATCGACCACTTCACCGGCGCGCACCATTAACATAATTTTACGCGGTTTTTCCAGTTTTGCCGCCAGATCGTCCAGCGAGTAAGCGCCGATAATATTGGTGCCTTTCGCCGCACCGGCTAAAAAATCATCCACCTTGGAAGTGGTGCGGTTATACGCCACCACTTTAAAGCCATGGTCGTTCATATTTAAAATCAAATTCTGCCCCATGACGGCCAGACCGATCACACCGATATCACCTTTAACTGACATATTGTTCTCCTGTTTGTTACAACTTATAAAAATTTTGCCGCATCTTTATCCAGATACCATTCCGTGATGCCGTTTGCGGATTGGATTCTTGCCGCCGGATAGGGCAATTGCTCCGCCGGCGTCGTGCTGATGCGGCGCAGAATTTCCGCCTTGCCTGCGCCGGTCACCAGATAGGTGACGCGTTTGGCTTTTGCGATCAGCGTTGCGCTTTTGGAAATCCGGATTTGCCCGCTTTGCGGGTGTTTGGCGATAAGCGCCGGATGTAAATCGTCAAAATCCGTCTGATTAGGGAACAGCGAGGCGGTATGGCCGTCCGTTCCCATGCCTAAAATAATCCAATCGAATGCCAGATCAGGAACCGTTGCGCGCAGTTCCTGCGTGAAACGGTTAAGCTCCGCCTGTACCGGCTGTTCGCCGCGGATACGGTGAATATTCTGCGCCGGAATGGTAATATGATCGAATAATAATTTCTGTACTTCGCCGTAGTTGCTTTCCGGATCCTGCGGCGGCACCATACGCTCATCCCCCCACCAAAAATGCAGATTTTCCCACCGCACTTCTGAGGCGAACGGCTCGGCGGCCAGCGTTTTAAACAGCAGTTTCGGCGTGCTGCCGCCGGATAAAGAAATATGCACCGGACGTGCCTGTCGGCTGTAGGTGTTCAGCTCGTCGGCAATGCGTTCCACCGCCGCCTGTGCGCTGTCAAAAATAATAGGTTGCATGATTCTTCCTCTGGTGATGTTATACCTATGCCGGCTAATCACGACGCCTTGCGGCGCCGAGCGGCACGCGGGTTAAATCTTTTTCTTCATCAAACCGCTCGGTTTGCGCCATACCCGCCCGGTTTTGGCGATCATTTTATCCGCTTCCACCGGCCCCCAGCTGCCCGCTTCGTATTCGTAAACCCGTCCGCGCTCGGCTTTGTAATCCAGAATCGGTTGGACGAATTTCCAGCAGGCATGCACGGCATCGGTGCGCGCAAATAAGGTGGCGTCCCCTTTCATGGCATCCAGCAATAAACGCTCGTAGGCGCTCAGCAGGCTTAATGTGGCCAGATCCGCATAGCGGAAATCCATCGACACTTCTTTGGCTTCAAAACCGGCGCCTGGTTTTTTTAAGCCGAAACGCATGGAAATGCCTTCGTCGGGCTGAATGCGGATAATCAGTTTATTTTCCGGCGCTTTCTGACTGAATACCGGGTGCGGGGTGGTTTTAAAGTGAATCACCACTTCGGTCACGCGCACCGGTAAGCGTTTTCCGGTACGCACATAAAAAGGCACGCCCGCCCAGCGCCAGTTGTCGATTTCGCAGCGCAGCGCCATATAGGTTTCCGTATCGGAATCCGCCGGTACGCCCTTTTCTTCGGTATAGCCTTTTATTTTTTTACCGTCGATCAACGCGCCGCCATATTGGCCGAGCACCAGATTATTTTTCACATCCTCGGCACTTAACGGGTGCAGGCAGTGCAGCACTTTCGCCACTTCATCACGCATGGAATCGGCGTTGATGATAGCCGGCGGCTCCATGGCGACCATCGCCAGTACCTGCAGCAAATGGTTCTGAAACATATCGCGCACCGCGCCGGAACCGTCGTAATAGCCGCCGCGTTCCTCCACGCCGATTTGCTCTGCGCCGGTGATCTCCACATAATCAATAAAGTTGCGGTTCCACAGCGGCTCGAACAGGCCGTTGGAAAAGCGCAGCACCAGCAGGTTTTGTACGGTTTCTTTGCCCAGATAATGATCGATACGGTAAATCTGATGTTCTTCAAAGAAGCGGTGGATCTGCACGTCTAACGCCTTGGCCGTTTTGATATCGTAACCGAACGGTTTTTCCACGATAATCCGTTTCCAGCCGAATTCTTCGGTGTTTAACCCGTGCGCCGCCAGACATTCCGGAATTACGCCGTACAGGCTTGGCGGGGTGGACATATAATATAATGTGTTGCCGCAGCTCTGATATTTATCGTGCAGTTCGTCAAGACGCGGCGTCAGTTTGGCATAGTCCGATGCCTCGGCGGTATTGATGGCCTGATAATAGAGGTGGCTGCAGAATTTTTCCAGCGTATCGCCGTCGGTTTTTTCCGTTTCCAGCAGCGCGTCGCGCATTTTTTGCCGGAACTGTTCATCGCTCAGCTCGGTGCGGGCGACGCCCAGTACGGAAAAATGTTCGGTCAAACGTCCTATTTTGTATAAATTATACAGTGCCGGAATCAGCTTACGATGGGTTAAATCCCCGGAGGCGCCGAAAATGACAATACAATTATTTTCTGCATTAACGTTCATATTGTTCCTAAATGTGATGTGTCAAAAGAGCTGTAATAATATGCTCAAACAGAATAAATTACCAATAGTTCTGATTAATCGAATTGAAAGATGTTGCGCCAGTCGAGGCGGCGGTCGGCGGCCATGACAAAGTCAGGGTTGACCAGCGTTTCCCGCTGATTGTAGCTCAACGGTCGGAAACGGGTATCGAAGATAAAACCGCCCGTCTCGCCCAACAGCACCTGTGCCGCCGCGGTATCCCATTCGCCGGTTTGTCCCAAACGCACATAGCAATCCGCACCGCCCTGCGCCACCAGCGCGCCTTTCAGACCGCAGGAGCCGCGAATCTGAAATTCACATTGATAATCCGGGTTTAAAATCGACCGCACTTTTTCCTGTGCGGAAGGGGAACCGACGGCGATTTTCAACGGACGTGCCGGATTCAGCCTGCGCGGTACAAGACGTTGCAGCGCATCCGGCGTTTGTTGGTATGCGCCGTAGCCGTGCATGGCGTAATAAGTGTGTGCCGACAGCGGCGCATGGATAATGCCCAGCACCGGGTTGTGATGTTCAATCAGCGCAATCAGCAGGCAAAACTGGCCGCTGCGGTTGATAAAATGCTGCGTGCCGTCCAGCGGGTCGATCAGCCAGTAACGTTGCCAGTGTTCGCGCCGTGCCAGCGGAATATGGCCGCTTTCTTCCGAAAGCACCGGAATGGTCGGCGTAAGTGCGGTCAGTTTTTCGATTAAAAATCGGCTGACAAACAGATCCGCCTCAGTAACCGGCGTATTGTCGGTTTTGGTATGAACGGTCAGGTTACGCTGATAAAAATCGCTTAAGTGGTTGCCCGCTGCCCGGGCGATTTGCAGGACGGACTGCAATAATTGCGGATTCGGTAACACGATAGTCGGTCTCAAGATTCGTTTGGTCGTGATAGTATAACAAAAGAAATGAAAAAGGGTGCAATCATTCGCACCCTTTGTTATCTCAGCGTTTCGCTCTTAATATGCGTAAAGCGAAAATGCCCACGCCGGTTACGAATACCAGTAACCCCAGCGTTTCGGCGATGCCGTCCCAGTTTTCCAGCGTCAGCGCTAACGGCGCATCAGAACCGCCGGAAGTAACCGAGGCGGCAATGATAAAGGCGAGGATAACGCCGATCAGACTTTCACCCACAATAAGACCGGCAGCGAACAGGGTGCCGTAGCGTTCGGCTTTTTTCTTGATGTCGCCGGCGTTTTTGCCCTGTCGGCGGGCATAGCTTTCCAAATGACGGTTGATCACCCAAGACAGCAGCGCACCGATAATAATCGGCGCGTTGATTGACGGCGGTAAATAAATCCCCATACCGACCGCCAGTGCCGGCAGCGCAAAACGGTTGGCGCTGGATTTTCGTAATCCGACGTCGATGCAAATCAGGATCAGACCCAGCATGATGCCCATAAAGATATAAGTCCATTCCAGATTATCGGAGAAAATGCCTTTGGCGATGGTGGTCATTAAGGTTGCCTGCGGGGCGGAAAGCGCCTGTGACGGATCCATCTCCGCACGCGGCATCGCGCCGCTGAAACCATAGGCGTGATAGAGAATTTCCAGCACCGGTGCGATCACCAGCGCCCCGACCACACAACCGATAATCAACGCGACCTGCTGGCGCCACGGTGTGGCTTCTACCAGTAAACCGGTTTTTAAATCCTGTAGGTTATCGTTTGAAATCGCCGCGGTAGTCACCACAATGGAGCCGGAGAAAATGGTCAGTGCGGTTAAAAATTGCTGACCTTCCGTGCTGTCCAGCAAGCCGGAGGTTTTACCGATCAACATTAAGGTTAAGGAAATCAACACCACAGAAATAATGCCGATACCGGAGATCGGGCTGGATGACGACCCCACCAAACCGGCCATATAACCGCATGCGGCGGCAACAAAAAAGCCGATAAACACGGCCAGCGCGGTACACACCGCCACCAGCAATACGGCAAGCTCCGCCGAAACCGGCGCCGCTTCAATAAAGTGCGACAGCGCCAGTGCAATCAGCGCAACGGCCACCAGCGCGATGTAAATCATGGTTTTAGGGGAGAGATCCTGCTGGGTACGGTCATGCTGGCGCAGCGTCGGATCTTTTAAGGCGCGGAAAGATTGCGCCATGCCCTGAATCATCGGTTTCATTAATACCAATAATGTCCAGATCGCGGC
The DNA here is from genome assembly GCF_964241405.1 of Necropsobacter rosorum. Taxonomy (NCBI): domain Bacteria; kingdom Pseudomonadati; phylum Pseudomonadota; class Gammaproteobacteria; order Pasteurellales; family Pasteurellaceae; genus Necropsobacter; species Necropsobacter rosorum. The sequence goes on along the minus strand of NZ_CAXSXF010000001.1, from coordinate 704,262 downwards.
GATACCGATCGTGCCGACCCCGATGAAACGCACCTTGCTTTTCCACACGTCCATGGCATAGCCGATCATATCCGCATCGGCCGGCATGGCGGAAGCAGCGGTGAAATAAGGCACCGCCACGCCCCAGGTCAGAAAAATCCCCAGTAAAATGGCGATACCGCCGACAATCCCGACCAAATAGCCGGCACCCAGCAGCGCCAGTGAAAAGCCCATCGGCACCTGAAATACCGCATTGCCGCCCTTAAACCAAAGGCTGGCGCCGTCGGCCAGCAGGCGTAAACCGTTGGTCAGAAAACCGATTACTGCGGCAATCACCCCGCCGGCGGCGATTTCTTTAATTCCGCTTTCGCTGTTGTTATCCTGTTCGTGATTACCCGCTTTCAGAATTTCTGCCGCAGCAACGCCTTCCGGATAAGGCAGATCGCTTTTCACCACCATCACATGACGCAAAGGAATGGTGAATATCACCCCCAGCGTTCCGCCGGCGATACAGATTAATAAGGTTTGCCAGAACGGAAAATCCTGCCAATATCCCATCATCAGCAGGCCGGGCAGGACGAAAATCACCGAAGACAACGTCCCCGCCGAGGAGGCTTGAGTTTGTACCATGTTATTTTCCAGAATATTGGCACCGGAAAACATTTTTAATACCGCCATGGAAATCACCGCGGCGGGGATGGAGGAGGCAAAGGTCAGACCCACTTTCAGCCCCAGATAAACGTTCGACGCGGTAAACACCACGGTAATTAATGCACCTAAAAGCATGCCACGGAACGTCAGTTCCGGCAAACTCGGCGCGAGATGAGTCGATTTCTGCATAATATGCCTCTGTCTTTCTTTGTAATTATTAAAATCGGTGAGAAATTCTACCCCAAGTCGGGGAGAATGAATAAGGGTAATTTATGTTTAACGAAAAAAAAGGCGTTATTTTTTATAACTTCTAAAAAATAACGCAAATTACTGAAAAATAATTAATATTAAGCGGCGGATTTGAGATAATCCCGTAAACTGTAAAGCGCGCTCAGGTTGCGTGCCTCGCTGAAATCGGGATTTTGCAGCAATTCATCGATTTGGTTTAACGGATAACGTACCAGCTGCAACGGCTCCGGTTCATCGCCTTCCAGTTTGCAGGGATAAAAATCCCGCGCGACGAAAATATGCATCGGATTATTCATAAAACTCGGCGAGCTGTTGACGGTGCGCAGATGAATAAACGATTTTGCGCCTAAGCCGATTTCCTCTTTCAGCTCGCGATCGGCGCTTTGCGCCGGCGTTTCGCCGGGATCCATCAGCCCTTTCGGAAATCCCAGTTCATAACGTTCGGTGCCCACGGCGTATTCCCGGATCATCAGCAGATCCTGACCGTCCAGCGGCAAAATCAATACGGCGGCACGGCTGCTCGGCTTAAACCGTTCGTAAACCCGGTATTGACCGTTGGAAAATTTCAGTTCCACCGCCTGAATTTCAAAAATACGCGATTTGGCCGCCACCGATACGGAGAGAATTTCCGGCTTTTTTAATTCCTGCATAAGCACCTCTTTTACAAACTGACGGAATAACGATACCATAAAGCCTTGGCGGAGAGAACAGCGGGAGCGCGAATGGCAAAAATAAACTGGTCGCAGATACAGACCGTGATTCTGGATTTGGACGGCACCTTAATCGATCTCTATTTCGATCATCATTTCTGGTGCGATACGGTGCCGCAGGCGTATGCGGCAAAGCACGGATTATCGCCGGCGCAAAGCCGCACCTTACTGCAACGGCATTATGCCGAGATGGAACAGCGTCTGGAATGGTTCAGTATCGATTTCTGGGCGCAAAAACTGGATTTGCCGCTGCGCGAGTTATTGCGCAAACAGGGCGCGCTGACTAAAGTGCGGTCGGATGTTCACCCGTTTTTGCAGGCGCTTAAGCAGATGAATAAGCAGTTGATATTATTAACCGACAGCCATCCGTTCAGTCTGCAGGTGAAATTAAATCATTGCGATTTGGCACCGCACTTTGACCTTTGTTTATCCAGCCATCAGTTTAATGCGCCGAAAACCCAGCCGCTGCTGTGGACGAATTTGCAGGCGGCGCATTATTTCGACCCACACAAAACGCTGTTCATTGACGATACGGAAACGGTGCTCGACCGCGCCGGCGATTTCGGGATCGCTTACACCGTCGGGGTGGAAAACCCGGACAGCAGTATGGCGGATAAAACCTTTGCACGGCATTTCTCGGTAAAAGATTACCGCACTTTATTGGATTAAATTATGACAAAACATTCAGCGGATTGCACCCGACAGGATGACGATGTACGTCTGGACAAATGGCTGTGGGCGGCGCGTTTTTATAAAACCCGCTCCATCGCCAAAGCGATGATTGACGGCGGCAAAGTGCATTACAACAAGCAGCGCACCAAGCCGAACAAAGCGGTGGAGCTGGGCGCGCGGATTACGCTGCGTCAGGGCAATGACGAAAAAGAGGTGATTGTCACCGCACTTTCCGCCCAGCGCCGTGGTGCGCCGCAAGCACAATTGCTGTATCAGGAAACGCCGGAGAGTGTGGAAAAACGTGAAAAAACTGCTCTGGCGCGTAAAAATAATGCCTTATCCATGCCGCATCCCGATCGCCGCCCGAATAAAAAAGAGCGCCGCGACCTGCTTAAATTCAAACATCAGGCATAGGGTTGTGATTTCGCAATTCGGTACCATATTGTTAGCCGTGTACGAATCACACCGAATGCGGGTGATAACAAATTTAACGCTTAATTAGGATATAACATGACTGATAACGACAAACTTTACCGCTACCTGTTCAAACAGCGCGCGGTACGTGGCGAATGGGTGCGCCTTAACCGAACCTTCAGCGATACGCTGAATACCCATCATTACCCGCAGGCGGTGCAGAATTTGCTGGGCGAAATGATGGCGGCGACCAGTCTGTTAACCGCCACGTTAAAATTTAAAGGCGATATTACCGTGCAGATTCAGGGCGACGGGCCGCTGAAACTGGCGCTGGTGAATGGTACGGACAGCCAGCAGATCCGCGCGCTGGCCCGGTTGCAGGGCGAGATTGACGACGATATGCGCTTAACGCAAATGGTCGGCAAAGGCGTGCTGGTGATTACCATTGCCCCGCAGCAAGGCGAGCGCTATCAGGGCATTATTCCGCTGGATAAACCGACGCTTGGCGAATGTCTGGAGGATTATTTTATGCGCTCCGAGCAGCTGCAAACGCAATTGATTCTGCGCAGCGGCGAATTGCACGGCGAACCGGTCGCCGCCGGCGTGCTGTTGCAGATCGTGCCGGACGGTTCCGGTTCGGCGGAGGATTTCGAACATCTCGCCACTCTAACCGCAACGGTAAAAGACGACGAGCTGTTCAGCCTGACGGCGGAAGCACTGCTGTATCGGCTGTATCATGAAGAAACGGTGGAAATTTATCCGCCTCAGCCGGTCGAATTTCATTGTGGCTGTTCGCCGCAGCGCTCCGGCGCCGCGTTAATGTTGATTTCCGATGCGGAACTGGATGACATTTTAGCCGAACATAACGGCAGTATCGATATGCAGTGCGAATGCTGCGGCACCCATTATTTATTTAATAAAGAGGCGATTGATAAACTGAAATCGCAGGCGGCCGATTAAGCGGAAAACGAATGCGCGGGGCTTTCCCGCGTGTTTGCGCGATGAATCTGTAAGCGGTATCGCAGTCCTAGCGCCAAACGGCCCGCCGGTCAATTATGCGGCTTTGATTTATATCATTAACTTCAACTATTCTTAGAAAAATTGCAATTATTTTCCAATTTTGAGATCAATCTAACATTTTTTTCCCCTCGCTTTAAATATAATGTTTAACAGTTTTTGTCTCAACTTTAAATATTAACTTTCAATCGAGGTGTATTATGACAGATGTAAACAAAGTAATCAGCGAACTTGGCGAACTAGGTATCTACGATGTGAAAAATGTTGTTTATAACCCGAGTTATGAACAATTATTTGAAGAAGAAACCAAACCGGGTTTAGAAGGATTTGAAAAAGGTACCGTGACGAAATCCGGCGCGGTGGCGGTCGATACGGGAATTTTTACCGGTCGTTCCCCGAAAGACAAATACATCGTGCTGGATGAAAAAACCAAAGACACCGTATGGTGGACCAGCGAAGCGGCGAAAAACGATAACAAGCCGATGAATCAGTCCACCTGGCAGAGTTTAAAAGAACTGGTGACCAAACAGCTTTCCGGCAAACGCTTATTTGTGGTCGATGCGTTCTGCGGCGCGAATCCGGACACCCGTCTGGCGGTGCGTATCGTCACCGAAGTGGCATGGCAGGCACATTTCGTCACCAACATGTTTATCCGCCCTTCCGCCGAAGAATTAAACGGTTTTAAACCGGATTTCGTGGTAATGAACGGTTCTAAAGTCACCAATCCGAACTGGAAAGAACAGGGCTTGAACTCCGAAAACTTCGTAGCGTTCAACATTTCCGAAGGCGTGCAGCTGATCGGCGGTACCTGGTACGGCGGCGAAATGAAAAAAGGTATGTTCTCCATGATGAACTACTTCCTGCCGTTGCGCGGTGTGGCGGCGATGCACTGTTCCGCCAATGTGGGCGCCAAAGGCGATGTGGCTATCTTCTTCGGTTTATCCGGTACCGGTAAAACCACGCTTTCCACCGATCCTAAACGTCAGTTGATCGGGGATGACGAACACGGCTGGGATGACGACGGCGTATTCAACTTTGAAGGCGGTTGCTATGCGAAAACCATTAAACTGTCCGAAGAAAACGAACCGGATATTTACCGCGCAATCCGCCGCGATGCCCTGTTAGAAAACGTGGTGGTGCTTGCGGACGGCACAGTGGATTTCGACGACAGCTCAAAAACGGAAAATACCCGTGTTTCTTATCCGATTTATCATATTGATAATATCGTTAAACCGGTCTCCAAAGCAGGTCATGCGAAGAAAGTGATCTTCTTAAGTGCGGATGCCTTCGGCGTGCTGCCGCCGGTATCTAAATTAACGCCGGAACAGACGAAATATTATTTCTTATCCGGATTTACCGCAAAACTGGCGGGTACCGAACGCGGCATTACCGAACCGACACCGACTTTCTCCGCCTGTTTCGGTGCGGCGTTTTTGACCTTACATCCGACACAATATGCGGAAGTGCTGGTTAAACGGATGGAAGCGGCCGGTGCGGAAGCGTATCTGGTCAATACCGGCTGGAACGGTACCGGCAAACGTATCTCGATCAAAGATACCCGCGGCATTATCGACGCCATTTTAGACGGTTCCATCGATAAAGCGGAAATGGGCTCGCTGCCGATCTTCAACTTCGCCATTCCTAAAGTCCTGCCGGGTGTGGATCCTGCTATTCTGGACCCGCGCGACACCTATGCCGACAAGGCGCAATGGCAGGAAAAAGCCGAAGATCTGGCAAGCCGTTTCGTGAAAAACTTCGAGAAATATGCCACCAATGAAGAAGGCAAAGCATTAATCGAAGCCGGACCGAAAGCGTAATCACACAAAAACATAGCGAAATATCACCGCACTTTGGGAGCCGTTCCGAAGTGCGGTTTGTTTTTTCGCTATTTCCGTTAACTTGTGCTAAAGTTTACCACCTTATCACTCGTCGGGATAAAATATTATGCGGGGTATGCTGATGAGCAGCTTAACCCGAAGAGAAAATTATGTTAGATATCGTTTTATATGAACCTGAAATTCCGCAAAATACCGGGAATATTATCCGGTTGTGCGCCAATACGGGCTTTCGCCTGCATCTGATCGAACCCTTTGGTTTTACTTGGGATGATAAGCGTCTGCGCCGTTCCGGTCTGGATTATCATGAATTCGCTCAGATTAAAAAGCACAAAACCTTTCAGCATTTTCTGCAGGCGGAAAATCCGGCGCGTCTGTTCGCCATGACCACCAAGGGCGGGCCGGCGCACAGTGAAGTGCGGTTTGAATCCGGCGATTATTTAATGTTCGGCCCGGAAACCCGCGGTATTCCGACGGTGATTTTAGATAGCCTGCCGCCGGCGCGCAAAATCCGCATCCCGATGACGGCAAACAGCCGCAGTATGAATTTATCCAATTCCGTTGCCGTTGCGGTCTATGAAGCCTGGCGCCAGCTGGGTTATCAGGGCGCGGTAAACCGCAATGTTGAATGAACATAAGTAAAGAAAATTGCCATGACTGAAATAACGCTGAATTATCACAAAACCCGTTTTCTGACCAGCGCCCCGAATATCAAAGCGCTGCCGCCGGATGAAGGCATCGAAATCGCCTTTGCCGGCCGTTCCAATGCGGGAAAATCCACCGCGCTGAATGCACTGACCCAGCAGAAAAATCTGGCGCGTACCTCTAAAACTCCGGGTCGCACGCAGCTGATTAATTTATTTGAAGTGGAACCGCAGTGTAAATTGGTGGATTTACCGGGATACGGCTATGCCGCAGTGCCGGAGCAGATGAAAATCCAGTGGCAGAAAGCCCTCGGCGAATATTTGCGGCAACGCGACTGTCTGGGCGGGCTGGTGGTGTTGATGGATATCCGCCATCCGCTGAAGGATCTCGATCAGCAAATGGTGCAATGGGCGGTAACCGCGGATTTACCGGTGCTGATTTTACTCACCAAAGCGGACAAACTCAGCCAGAGCGCCCGCAGCAAGCAGCTAAAAATGGTGCGCGAGGCGATTTTGCCGTTTCAGGGCGATGTACAGGTCGAAGCCTTTTCCGCCCAGAATAAAATCGGCATTGATCAATTGTCGGCAAAGCTGGATAGCTGGTTTGCTCCGCTTTTGGCGGCATAATATACGATTTTTACGATCCCGATCGCAAAACGGCGTGCGTTCAATTTATTTTGGCGCACGCTGTTTTTATATTGGTGCTGATTCAGTCAGACGGGAATTGTTATGTCATTAGCTATTGTGTACAGCCGCGCCTCCATGGGCGTGCAAGCGCCGCTGGTTACCATTGAAGTGCACTTAAGTAACGGCAAACCGGGGTTTACGCTGGTGGGATTGCCGGAAAAAACCGTGAAAGAGGCGCAGGATCGGGTACGCAGTGCGCTGCTGAACGCAAATTTCAAATACCCGCCGAAACGCATTACGGTCAACCTTGCACCGGCCGATTTGCCGAAAGAAGGCGGGCGTTTTGATTTACCGATCGCGGTGGGGATTCTGGCGGCTTCCGGACAGATCGCGGCAAAACATCTGCAACGTTTTGAATTACTGGGCGAGTTGGCATTAACCGGCAGTTTGCGCGGGGTACACGGCGTGATTCCGGCGATTCTGGCGGCGAAATCGGCGCAACGCAGTTTGATTATTGCCCGCCATAACGCCAATGAAGCGGCGCTGGTTTCCGATCAGGATTCCTATTTTGCCGATTCGCTGCTGGAGGTGGCGCAGTTTCTCAACGATCAGGCTACACTGCCGACGGCGACGCCTTCGACACTGCCTCACGGGGAGAACTACGCGCATGATAATCCGAAAGATCTGACCGACATTATCGGTCAGCAGCACGCCAAACGGGCACTGATTATTGCGGCGGCCGGGCAGCATAACCTGCTGTTTCTGGGGCCGCCGGGAACGGGAAAAACCATGCTGGCAAGTAGGTTGACCGCGTTGCTGCCGGAAATGTCCGAGCAGGAGGCGATCGAAACCGCATCGGTAACCAGTCTGGTCCACAATGAACTGAACTTTCACAACTGGAAGCAACGTCCGTTCCGCGCGCCGCATCACAGCGCCTCCCTGCCGGCGTTGGTCGGCGGCGGCACCTTGCCCAAACCCGGCGAAATCTCTCTGGCGCATAACGGCGTGCTGTTTTTAGACGAATTGCCGGAATTTGAGCGCAAGGTGCTGGATGCCTTGCGTCAGCCGCTGGAAAGCGGGGAGATTATTATTTCCCGCGCCAATGCTAAAATTTGTTTTCCGGCGCGTTTTCAGCTGATTGCCGCTATGAATCCCAGCCCGACCGGGCATTATACCGGGCAGCATAACCGCACCTCGCCGCAACAAGTAATGCGTTATCTGAACCGCTTATCAGGGCCTTTTCTGGATCGTTTCGATTTGTCTATCGAAGTGCCGTTGCTGCCGCAAGGCGCGTTGCAGCAGAGCGGCGAACGGGGAGAAAGCAGCGAAAAAGTGCGGTCAAAAATTCTACAGATTCGGGAAATTCAGTTTGCCAGAGCCGGCAAAATCAATGCCCATCTCAGCGGCAGGGAAATTGAACGGGATTGCCGGATTGGCAGCCGTGATGCCGAATTTCTGGAAAATGCGCTGACTAAGCTGGGGCTGTCGGTACGGGCTTATCACCGCATTTTGAAAGTGTCGCGCACCATTGCGGATTTAAGTCAGGAACGGGATATTTCACGTCCGCATTTGGCCGAAGCGCTGGGATACCGGGCGATGGATCGGTTATTGCAGAAATTGTCAAATCAGCTCTAGGCACCGCTTATCTCGGCACACCGCGTAATAACGGAATCTCGTTGAACGGCGGCGCGGAAGTGGGCGCCGGTTGAGTGTTAAACAGCATAATAAACGGTTTCGGCGGAGTGACTTTTTCATTACGCCATAAACTGCCGAGCCCGACCAGCTGAATATCTGCCGGTAAATGACGAAGCCCCGCCTGCAACACGGCGACGGTATTTTTGCGCGGGTGGCCGATCACAATAGCCGTGCCGTGTTTGCGGGCATACTGTAGCGCATTATTGAACTGCCGCTGTACATCGGCAAGCTGATCGCTGTCGTCCAGAAAAATATGCCGATCCAGCGATTTTACCCCTTGCTGTCCGGCAATTTTACCGGCGACGGAACGGCCGATCGTACGGCTGTCGAGAAAAAACAGCTGCTGTTCACGCAGCGTGGTCATCAGTTTGGTCATTAAATCCGGATCCGAAGTGGCGGCGCTGCCCATATGGTTATTCATACCGATAGCGTGAGAAACAATGGCTTTAGCCTGTTGCACCCGACGGCTGACCTCATCCTGACTCATACCGAGCGTTAATCCGCCGGCCTCGATTTTCTGGTTGCTCAGCGGCTGCATCGGCATATGAATCAGAATATCGCGCCCCTGCTGCGCGGCCTGTTGATTGCGCTGTTTGGCATAGGGCGCGGAAGGAATAATGGCGACCGAAACCGCTTTCGGCAGCGCGTAAATCGCCGCATCTTCTTTCGGCCGGTATCCCACATCGTCGATCACAATGGCAAGCCGCCCGTTGCCAGCCGTCGCGGTCAGCGAAAAGGCACTCAGCGCGAAAACGCCGGCTATTTTTACCGCACTTCGGAGAATTTTTTTTATCATTTTAACCAGCCCGTCGGATTAACCGCCACGCCCTTACGGCGAATTTCAAAATAAAGCCCGCTGCGGGACTGACCGCCGGACGAACCGACTTCCGCAATTTTCTGCCCGGCGCTGACCCGCTGACCTTCTTTGACCGATACCGCCTGATTATAGCCGTACAGGCTGAGATCGTTTTCGCCGTGTTTGATGATCACCATCAGACCGTATCCCTGCAACCAGCTGGATAAAATCACCCGCCCGTCGGCAATGGCTTTTACCGGCGTGCCGTTTCCGGCGCCGATCACAATGCCTTTCCATTTCAGCTCGCCCATTTGGCTGGAACCGAAGGTATTAAGAATTTTGCCCGATACCGGATACGCATATTGTTTTCTCGGCTGGCCTAACCCGCCGGATACCGACAGCAGCTGTTTTTCCTGTGCGGTCGGGGTATAAGGTTTCTGCGTTTTCTGTTCTTCCCGCCGCTGTTTCTGCGCCAGCGCCTCACGTTCGCGTTTTTCCTGCTCGCGCGCCGCCTGTTCGGCACGCTGAATTTGCTGACGTAGCGCGTTTTCGTTGGCTTTCAGAGTGTCCAGTTTATTTTGATCGCGCGCCAGAGTGCGGTTTAACTGATTCAGGGTGGACTGACGTTCGCGCTGGACTTTCTGCAAATCCTGCTGCTGTTTTTTCTGGCTTGCCAGCTGCGTTTGATGGGCTTTCTGCTGTTCCTGCACGCTGAGCTTATCCTGCGCCAGTTGCAGCTGCGTGGCTTTCAGCTCCTCAATTAGCACCAAACGCGCCTGATTCATATGATCATAATAGGCTTTCATACGTTCGGCTTTTTGGGCGTCTTCGGAGAACAGTTTTTCCAGCGTGGAGGGATTAATGCCCGAGCGGTACATGGCATCAAGCTGTTTGGCCAGTTTGTTTTTCTGCGCCGCTTCCTGTTTTTCCAGCTGGCGGATCTGTTTATCGGTATCGGCGATCAGCTTGCGGATTTCTTTTAAATCCGACTCGGTCTGGCGCAGCTGACCGAGCACGCCGTTAATCCGGGTTTCCTGATCTTTCAGGGTGGATTGCAGCTTGTTCTGCTCGCGTTTCTGTGCGGCGATTTTTTGTTCCTGCTGTTTGATTTGCTGCCGGATATTAGACAGGTCATTGCTTTGCACGGCAACGGAAAAAGCCAGCCCGGCACAGCAAAGTGCGGTCAGTTTTTTTACGTTTTTGATTTTTCTGATTAACAACGGCATAGCTAAATCCCAAACCTCCAAGCGGAGGTATAAATATATCATCATTTTGTCTCAGGCTCTAAATGTTCGTGTGTAAAATTCCTGTAAATTCTTGCGAAAGATCAGGAAAGCACGGCTTTTCACTTTTAAACGGACAAAATTTTTGCTATAAAGTGCCCAGTATTTTTTATTCAACACGAGGAGATTTTTTTATGGAATTAGTCTTTATTCGCCACGGTTTCAGTGAGTGGAATGCGAAAAACTTATTTACCGGCTGGCGCGATGTCAATCTGACCGAACGCGGTGTGAAAGAAGCGAAAGCGGCAGGTAAAAAATTATTGGATGCCGGTTATGAATTTGATATTGCCTTCACTTCTGTGCTGACTCGTGCGATCAAAACCTGCAACATCGTGTTGGAAGAATCTCACCAGTTATGGATTCCGCAGGTGAAAAGCTGGCGTTTGAACGAACGTCATTACGGCGAACTGCAGGGGCTGGACAAAAAAGCCACCGCAGAAAAATACGGTGACGAACAGGTGCATATCTGGCGTCGTTCTTACGATACTTTACCGCCGTTGCTGGATCCGAAAGACCCGAATTCCGCACATAATGACCGCCGTTACGCGCATTTGCCGGCGGATGTGATTCCGGACGGCGAAAATCTGAAAGTGACGCTGGAACGCGTCTTACCGTTCTGGGAAGATCAGATTGCGCCGGCATTGCTGTCCGGCAAACGCGTGCTGGTTACGGCGCACGGTAACTCCTTGCGCGCGCTGGCTAAACACATTATCGGGATTTCCGACGCGGATATTATGGATTTCGAAATTCCGACCGGTCAGCCGTTGGTGTTGAAATTGGATGAAAAATTAAACTTTGTGGATAAATTCTATCTGTAAGTGATTATTTAGGCGAAACATTCCCCGCATCAGGCGGGGATTTTTTTGCCGGCGCAAAAGTGCGGTGCAAATGCGGGCGGTTTATGCCGAATCGCGGCCGGCAAACCAGCTTTCCAGAATCAGGCAGGCGGAAATGCCGTCCACTTTGCCTTTTTCCAGCGCACGATAACCGCCGCGCCGGAAGATTTCGCTTCTCGCTTCGGTAGTGGTCAGGCGTTCATCCTGTAATTCCACGCGGACGCCGAAACGACCGTGCAGCCGATTGGCGAATTTTCTGGCGCGCGCCGTCAGCGGCTGTTCCGTGCCGTCCATGTTCAGCGGCAGACCGACGATGATCACATCCGGTTGCCATTCCCGCAGACATTTTTCAACATGCGCCCAGTCGGGAATGCCATCGCGGGCTTTCAACGCCGGCAGCGCCTGCGCGGTTGCGGTGATGCTTTGTCCGACGGCACAGCCGATACTGCGGGTGCCGAAATCAAAAGCCAGAGCGGTGAGCGCCATCAGCAATGCCCTGCCTGATAAGCAAAGTTATGATTATGAATCCCGAGCAGCAAATTGGCTTCCAGCCAGCGTTGTTCGCACGGCACATCAAATAAAATCCGTTCGTTGGCGGGCGCAATCAGCCAGTCGTTGTTGGCGATTTCCTTTTCCAGCTGTTCCGGCGACCAGCTGGCACAGCCGAGCGCAACCAAATAGTGCTGCGGCGTCAGCGGCGTGCCGAAGCTGTCGATCACATCCGCCGAGGTGGTTAAAAACAGATTATCGGTCACTTTATAGCTGTGCTGGAACGGTCGCGCCGTGACGGTATGCAGAATAAAGCCGCGTTCAAGATTCACCGGGCCGCCGGCCAGTACCAGTTCATTCGGGTAACGGCGCTGATCCGCCATCATAAAATTCATTTTGGCGCACAGCTCGGCGATGCTTAAATCCGTCGGCCGGGTCAGTACCAGCCCCATGGCGCCCTGTTCGTTATGTTCGCAGATATACACCACGGAACGGTTAAAATACTCATCCTCCAGATGCGGCATGGCGATAAGAAAGTGATTTTGCAGTTCCATATATTTTATATCTCAATAGTTAAACTAAGTCGTTAAGCCAAATCACCGAAGCAAACCTGTAAGGCGCTGATCGCAGTTAACGCAGCAGTTTCCGTGCGTAATATGCGCTTGCCCAACAGGACTTCGGTAAATCCCTGTTGTTCCGTTTGTGCGATTTCCTGTGCCGATAAGCCGCCTTCTGCGCCGATCAGCAGCCGAACGCCCGCCTCAGGTATGGCCGGCAGCGTGCGAATGCTGCATTTCGCCCGCGGGTGCAGATTGAGTTTTAAACTGCCGTCCTGTTCCGCGCACCAATCCTGTAGCTTCATCATCGGGCGAATCTGCGGAATCACATTGCGGCCGCACTGTTCGCAGGCGGCGATGGCGATTTTCTGCCATTGGCGGATTTTTTTCGCCATGCGTTCGTCATCCAGCTTCACGCCACAGCGTTCCGACCACAGGGGCGTGATGATATTAACCCCCAGTTCGACGGATTTCTGGATAGTAAACTCCATTTTCTCTCCGCGTGAAATCACCTGTCCCAGATGAATCGACAACGGACTTTCGCGGTCATCAAGGCGGCGTGCCTGAATTTCTGCCTCGACGGTTTTTTTATCCGCACGGATAATCGTCGCGCTGTAAATATGGTTGCTGCCGTCGAATAATTCAAGCCGGTCGCCCGCCTGCATGCGCAGCACGCGTCCGACATGATTGGCCGCCTCATCGCTGAGACGGCAGACTGTAGCGTCAGTTAAAGGTTCGGGGTGATAGATTCTGGGTATTCTCATGGCCGGTTCGGGATTAAAAATTTGCCATATCATAACAGAAATAAAAAAACGGTGAAAAATTTCACCGCACTTTACCGCAGATTATTGCCAAACGCCGTTATTTCAGCACGGTAATCGTCCATTTGGCATCGTCGATCTGTTCGAAATCGGTGACTTCGTAGCCTTCTTCCGCCGCCCAATTCGGAATGGCTTCTGTTGCCTGAGTACAGTCGAATTCAATCTGCAAACCGTCGCCTTTGTGTAATTTTGCCATCGCGGCTTTCGCCTCGACGAGGGGAAACGGACAAACCAGACCAGTGGTTTCGAGTTTTACGATCATATGATTCTCCTTGTGGATAAGTTATGCCTGCGCGAATTTAAGTTGCTGCGGGCGGATAATGGTGAAATAGGCGGCGACCCAGGTGCCTGCGATCATAATCGGCAATGACAACCAGCCCTGCCAAGAGAAAAAGGCGGTTTCCACCAAACCGTTACCGATAGAGCAGCCGCCCGCCAGCGTGGCGCCGATGCCCATCAGTATGCCGCCGATTGCACTGCGTAACAGCGTGCTGACATCCGGTACGCGGAAGCGGAATTCGTTACTGCCTTTCGCGGCGATAAACGAACCGACGAAAATGCCCAGCACCAGATAAACGCCCCAGTTAATAAATCGGCTTTCGCCGGTGACCAGATACTGCATGATATTGGCGGACGGCCCGGTAATGCCCAGCCCGAATTCCCGCCCGGTGGCCACACTTAACGGCCAGGCCGCCAGCGCAATAATGCCGACCAGTACGGCGGTGAAAAACGGATCCCAGCGTTTTTCAAATAAAAGGTGTGCCAAACCGGTTTTCTTGGCTTTCAGTGTGGCGAGTTTGGCGCGCGGTCTGGCGACATGGCGGAAAACGTAAAATAATGTGACCGCACTTAACAATGCCACCAGCCACCACGGGGAAATGCCGAGAGAATCGTAAATGGTTCTGTGTTCAATCGTCATATCGCGCAGCGTGCGGTTAAACGATCCCAACGGCCCGCTGCGCATCATGGCGCTGAACAGCATATAAGCGAATAATGCCACCCAGCTGCCGATAAGCCCCTCGCCGGCGCGATACCAGGTGCCGGTGGCACAGCCGCCCGCCAGTACGATACCGATGCCGAACAGAAACGCACCGGGCAATACGGCAAAGAGCGCCAGATTTTCCGCCGGTTCGACGCTGAGCAGCCCGCTTTGTTTTAGGGCGAAGAAACCGACGGACTGAATACTGATGGCGATAAGTAAGGCGATAAACATTTTATTGCTTTTGGTTACATATAAATCGCGGAACGCGCCGGTAATACAAAACCGTCCGCGCTGCATCACGAAACCAAGCAATAGGCCGCATAAAAGCCCGCTGAACATGATAAATACTCCTGTGATGACATAAAATAATGCAGGGCGTTATTATCAGCACACCCTTTTTCGTTGCGCCAATAATTTTTAATTCATCGTTATAATGATTTGTTATTAACAAATCGCAAAATGCCGAAAATAATGTGCAAAAGTGCGGTGCAAAATCTGCTAAAATATCTGCCGTTTGAGGTGATATTTTAACGGGCGGAGACGGGGTTATCGAAAACTGGCAACGCGGCTTTGTGCTGCATCGCCGTGTTTACGGCGAGACGAGCTTACTGGTGGATGTATTTACCGAGCAAACGGGACGCCTGACGCTGTTGGCGAAAGGTGCGCGGGCCAAACGTTCGCCGCTGAAGGGCATTTTACAGCCGTTTACCCCGCTGCTGTTGCGCTGGAGCGGGCGCGGCGAACTGAAAATCCTGACCAAAGCGGAA
This sequence comes from Necropsobacter rosorum, assembly GCF_964241405.1. Taxonomy (NCBI): domain Bacteria; kingdom Pseudomonadati; phylum Pseudomonadota; class Gammaproteobacteria; order Pasteurellales; family Pasteurellaceae; genus Necropsobacter; species Necropsobacter rosorum. The sequence goes on along the minus strand of NZ_CAXSXF010000001.1, from coordinate 689,238 downwards.
CCTGCCGCCATCAGCCTGCCGTTGCGTACCGATGCGCTGTACAGCGGATTTTATGTGAATGAACTGATTATGCGTCTGCTGGCGGCGGAAACCGCCTATCCGCAACTGTTTCAGGATTATCTGCATTGTCTGACCGCGCTTGCCGCCTCGCCCGACAGGCTTGAAAGCGGTCTGCGCCGGTTTGAATTCCGCCTGCTGCACAGCATGGGATACGGGGTGGATTTTTGCCATTGTGCGGGTTCCGGCGAAGCGGTGGATGAAAATATGACCTACCGTTATCGGGCCGAAAAAGGCTTTATCGCATCACTGATCAAAGACAATCTGACCTTTTACGGGCGGGAGCTGCTGGCCTTTGCGCGGCAGGAATTTAGCGATCCCGCCGTGCGGCAGGCGGCGAAACGTTTTATCCGGATTGCGCTGAAACCCTATTTAGGCGCCAAACCGCTGAAAAGCCGCGAGCTGTTTACACAATCTGTTTTATATCGAAAGTAAATCATGGCGTTATTTTATTCCCCGCAGAAAAACACGAAGCCGGCGCCGGCATTTAAGGCGGATATTCTGGAACTGGATTATCAGGGATTGGGCGTGGCAAGAGTCAACGGCAAAACTTGGTTTGTGGAAAATGCACTGCCCGGCGAGACCGTGCGGGTGGCCGTGCTTGAGGATAAACGGCAGTATGGCAAAGGGCGGGCGGTGAATATTCTGCATCCCGCGCCCGAGCGTTGCCCACCGCGCTGTGCGCATTACCGGCAATGTGGCGGCTGTCAGAGCCAGCACATTGAGGTGGATTTACAACGTCGGGCGAAGCAGCACGCGCTGTTTCAGCGCCTGAGCCGATTACAGCCGCAGGGCATCGAATTGATGCCGATGATTGTCGGCGAGCCTTGGCATTATCGCCGCCGGGCGCGTTTCAGCCTGCGTTATGATGTGAAACGCAAAGGTCTGGATATGGGGTTTCGGCAAAAAAACTCAGCGCAGATTGTACCGATTGCCCATTGCCCGGTGCTGGAGGCGCCGCTCAATGATCTATTGCCGCAACTGACCGCACTTTTTGCCCGTTGGTCGCAGCCGAAAGCGCTTGGTCATGTGGAGCTGGTGAAGGCGGATAACGGGGTGGCGATGTTGCTGCGCCAGCGCGGAAATCTCGCCCAAAACGACCGCACTTTATTGCTGGAACTGGCGACGCGGCAGCATTTGATGCTATTTCTGCAGGATGATGAGCAGATTGTGCGGCTGCACGGCGAATCGCCTTATTATCAACTGGACGACGGTTTGCGCCTGCAGTTTGATATGCGTGATTTTATTCAGGTCAACGCCGCGCTGAACCGCCGCATGATCAATACCGCGCTGGACTGGCTGGCCCTTAACGAACAGGATAATGTGCTGGACTTATTTTGCGGCATGGGTAATTTCACCTTGCCGGTCAGCCGGCGGGTCAAAAGTGCGGTGGGAATTGAGGGTGTTTCCGCCATGGTGGAAAAAGCGGTAAAAAATGCGGAACGAAATAATTGTCCTAATGTCCAATTTTACCGAGGGGATCTCGACCAACCGTTTATACAACAACAGTGGTCAAAACGCGAATTCAATAAGATTTTGCTTGACCCTCCGCGCAGCGGTGCGGCGTTCGCACTTCATGCGCTGTGCGGTCTGGGAGCGGAAAAAATCCTTTATGTTTCCTGTAATCCCGCCACCTTGGTGCGGGATGCGGAAATCTTATTGAATTCAGGTTATCAGTTGCAAAAAACGGCGATGATCGATATGTTCCCGCATACGGGACATCTGGAAAGCATCAGCCTGTTTGAAAAACGACAATAGGAAGAAATTATGGTTGCTGTACGCGGATCGCATTTATTAAATCCAAAGGATTTTGTGATTGAGAAATGGTGTGCCGGGTTGGCGCTGCCGCAAAACGTAGAACAAACGCTGGTGAAAGCCTGGCATTATGCGCAGGATAATATCGCACAGAAACCGAACGACCAGGCCGCGGGCGAATATTGTTCGCTGCACGGCGGGGTGGAAATGGTGGAAATTCTGCACAGCCTGAATATGGATGCCGACAGCCTGATTACGGCCATGCTCTACCCTATCGTACATTATAATATCGTCGATCTGGCGCAGATTAAGGAAGATTTCGGGGCGAAAATCAGCAAACTGGTGAAAGGCGTGATCGAAATGGATAATATCCGCCAGCTCAACGCCAGCCATTCCGCCGATAGCCTGCAGGTGGACAATGTGCGCCGTATGCTGCTTGCCATGGTGGATGATTTCCGCTGTGTGATTATTAAACTGGCGGAGCGAATCGTGTATCTGCGCGATGCGGAAAAGTGCGGTTCGGAAGAAGAAAAAGTGCTGGCGGCAAAAGAATGTTCCAATATTTACGCGCCGCTGGCCAACCGTCTCGGCATCGGGCAGCTGAAATGGGAACTGGAGGATTACTGTTTCCGCTATCTGCATCCTGATCAATATCATATTATCGCCAAGCTGTTGAAAGAACGCCGTTTGGATCGGGAACAGTATATTGCGGATTTTGTGGCGGAATTAACCGCTTATCTGAAAGAAAATCTCGATCAGGTGGAAGTGTACGGGCGGCCGAAGCATATTTACAGTATCTGGCGCAAAATGCAGAAAAAACATCTGGAATTCAGTGATTTATATGATGTTCGCGCGGTGCGGATCATCGTCCAGAAGTTGCAGGATTGTTACTCCGCGCTGGGTATCGTGCATACCCATTTCAAACATTTACCCAAAGAATTCGATGATTATGTGGCCAATCCGAAGCCGAACGGTTATCAGTCGATTCATACCGTGGTGCTGGGCAAGGGCGGCAAGCCGATTGAAGTGCAGATTCGTACCCAGCAAATGCACGACGATGCGGAACTCGGCGTGGCGGCGCACTGGAAATATAAGGAAGGGCTGACCGGTCGTTCCGCCTATGAGGATAAAATCGCCTGGCTGCGTAAGCTGTTGGCATGGCAGGATGATATTACCGATTCCGGCGAGGTGATGGCGGAGCTGCGCAGTCAGGTGTTTGATGATCGGGTATATGTGTTTACGCCGAAAGGCGAAGTGGTGGATTTGCCGAGCGGTTCGACGCCGCTGGATTTCGCTTATGCCATTCACAGCGAAATCGGACATCGCTGTATCGGCGCTAAAGTCGGCAGGCGGATTGTGCCGTTCACCTATCAGCTGCAAATGGGCGATCAGATCGATATTATCACGCAGAAAACGCCGAATCCGAGCCGCGACTGGCTTAACCCGAATCTGGGGTTTACCCATACGGCCAAAGCGCGGGCCAAGATCCACGCGTGGTTTAAAAAGCTGGATCGGGATAAAAATATCCCGGCCGGCAAGGAACTGCTGGAAAACGAGATCACCCGTCTGGGATTAAGTTTAAAACAGGTGGAACAGCATGCGCTGCCGCGTTATAACCTGAAAAATCTGGATGATCTGTATGCCGGAATCGGCGGCGGGGATATTCGTTTAAATCAGTTGGTCAATTTTTTACAGAATAAACTGATTAAAACTTCGGCACAGGAGGCGGACGAAGAAATTCTGCGCCATGTGGCAAATAAAGGGGCGAGCAATACGCAGCAGAAAAACGATGAGAAAAAAGGCTATGTCATCGTTGAAGGCGTGGGCAATTTGATGCACCATATTGCGCGTTGCTGCCAGCCGATTCCGGGCGATGACATTGTCGGTTATATTACCATGGGGCGCGGTATTTCCATTCACCGCAGTGATTGCGAACAGTTTATGGAGCTACAGAATTCGCATCCGGAACGGGTGGTGGAATCGGTGTGGGGCGACAATTACGCCAGCGGTTTTCGTATCAGTATCCGCATTATTTCCAGTGATCGCAACGGCCTGCTGCGGGATATTACTACGGTGCTGGCAAACGAGAAAATCAGCGTCCTCGGCGTGTCCAGCCGCACGGATACCAAACGGCAGCTGGCGACGATCGACATGGAAATCGAGCTGAACAATGTGCAGATTCTAAGCAAAATTCTGGCGCGTTTAGCCAAACTGGACGATGTTATTGAAGCCAAACGGCTTTAACTGAATAAGGAATGTTATGCATAAAACCACAGGGTTAACCCACCTGATTAAATCAACGGGATATTCGTTAAAAGGATTAAAAAGTGCGGTCAAATATGAAACCGCTTTTCGTCATGAGCTGCTATTGGCGATGATATTGATTCCGCTGGCCTGTTGGCTGGGGCAGGATAAAATAGACATTGCGCTGATGATCGGCACCGTATTGATGGTGCTGGTGGTGGAATTATTAAACAGTGCGGTGGAAGCGGTGGTGGATCGGATTGGCACGGAACATCACGAGCTGTCCGGCCGCGCTAAGGATTTAGGCTCCGCCGCGGTGTTTGTGGCGCTGACGGTGATGGTGATTGTGTGGGGGCTGGTGCTGTTGTTCTGAGCGCAAAACCGTCAATATTAACGGGGCATAACTTGCCCCGTTTTTTCGCTTACATGTCCGTTTGGGATTTTAACGTTCTGACCGCGGCGAACAACACCATAATCGGAAAGAAATAGAAAATATTACCCGAATTATGGGTGAAAAATCCCTGACTGAGGCAGTAAAACATCACCGACAGAATATGAATGATGCCCAGCATCGCCGCGCAGCGGGCTTCAAGCGATGCGCCCGACAGGCTGCGGATAAAATACCGCATCGGTACCAGCATAATTCCCAGCAGCCCCAGCAGACCGAGTATGCCGCGTTTGGCCAGATCGTCTAAATATTGGTTATGGGCGTGATCAAAGATAGCGGCATGTTTATTAATGATTTTCTGTGCGGCATATTGTTTCGACTGTTCCGCCACCCCGGCGGTTCCCCAGCCCAAAAGCGGTTTTTCCTGCGCCATTAACAGCGCGCCTTTCCACATATCGAAGCGGGCGCCGACGGAAGTGGCGCCGTTATTTTTGTCAAAATAGGCGGCGATCTCATTATTGGCTTTTTTTATCCGGTTCATTACCTGGGTATTGGGCAAAGCGACCGCGGTGATAACCGTGATAACAACGACGCTACAAATGCCGGTTAAAAACGGCTTACTTAACTGTTTGCGATACAGCAGAATAATCACCGCAAGGATAAACGGCAGCCCGATCCAGCCGCCGCGGGCGGTGGAGAGAAAGCTGCCGAGAATACCGAATAAGCTGGCGACGGTGCACAATACGGCCGCTTTATACTGTTTGCGGGCGGCGAAATACAACGCGATCACCAGAGAAAACATGCCGAGCGACATGGCGATATCGCCGCCTTGAATATGCATGGTGCGCGGCGAATAAGCCGCTTGTGCGCCGAGATAAAAGCGATCATAAAGTGCGACCAGCCCGGCAATGACCGCGCCGGCGGGAATACTGTAAGCCAGCACCTTAAACCGTATCGGGTGATGAAAAAACAGTGACAGGAGCGGCAAAACCAGAATCGCCCGGCTCGGATTATCCAGCTCTCTGAATTTACCGCCGTGAAGCAGTAAAGAGAGCAGAAAAACCGAAAAGTAAAACACATAGCTTGCAATCAGCCATTTTTCATCCTGTGAAAAAGTCTGCCGCCGTTTTTGTGCGATAAGGTAAATCAGATAGCCGAAAGCGATGATGATTAACAGAAACGGCGCAAAGTTATGCCCGCCTTTTACGCTCAGCACGGAAAGAAAGAAAAATCCCACGGCAAAATTGACTAATAAAGAAAGTTTATTGTCTTTCACAATATTCATGTCGCCCCACAATATTTAATTTACGCAGAAAAAAACCGCACGTTAAAGTGCGGTTTATTTTAGACTATTTCCGAAAATTATAATACATCAATACAATTTAAATCATGGAAGGATTTTTCTAAGCGTTTAGACATGGATTCTTCCGATTTACGTAACCAAACACGCGGATCGTAGTATTTTTTATTCGGCGCGTCAGGGCCTTCCGGATTGCCCAGCTGACCTTGCAGATACGCTTCGTTGGCTTTATAGAAGTTTAAAATCCCTTCCCATGCCGCCCATTGGGTATCGGTGTCGATATTCATTTTGATCGCACCGTAGCTGATCGCTTCGCGGATTTCTTCGGTGGAAGAACCGGAACCGCCGTGGAAAACGAAGTTAATCGGTTTTGCCGGCAGATTGCGTTCTTTCGCAACGAATTCCTGTGAGGCGCCTAAAATGGACGGTTTTAATTTTACATTGCCCGGTTTGTAAACGCCGTGTACGTTACCGAATGCGGCGGCAACGGTGAAACGCGGGCTGACCGGATGCAGCTGATCATAAACATACAGCACATCTTCCGGCTGGGTGTAAAGACGTGATTCGTCCACGCCGCTGTTATCTACGCCGTCTTCTTCGCCGCCGGTGATACCGATTTCGATTTCAAGAGTCATGCCTAATTTTGACATGCGTTCCAGATATTGACGGCAGGTCGCCATGTTTTCTTCCATCGGCTCTTCGGAAAGGTCAAGCATATGGGAAGAAAATAACGGTTTGCCGGTTTCGGCAAAATGTTTTTCACCGGCATCCAGTAAGCCGTCAATCCACGGCAGTAATTTTTTCGCGCAGTGGTCGGTGTGTAGAATCACCGGCACGCCGTATTCCGCCGCCAGTGTGTGCACCTGTTTGGCACCAGCGATCGCGCCTAATACGTCAGGACGAGTGCCGCTTGCCGGTTTAATGCCTTTACCGGCATAGAACTGCGCACCGCCGTTGGAGAACTGAATAATAACCGGTGCTTTAACCCGTGCGGCGGTTTCCAGCACGGTGTTTACGCTGTCGCTGCCGACACAGTTGACCGCCGGAATTGCAAAGTTGTTTTCTTTTGCGTAAGCGAAGATTTTTTGTACGTCGTCACCTGTTACCACACCCGGTTTGACGATATCTAATAATTTTGCCATTTTTTGCTTCCTATCTTGTTTGAAATGGGTCGGAACGATGCGCGCGTAAACGCGCATCACATAAGGTGGATTAGCCGTTCGCGCGTTTTTCCAGAATTTCCACCGCCGGCAAAACTTTGCCTTCGACGAATTCTAAGAATGCGCCGCCGCCGGTTGAAATATAAGAAATTTTATCTGCGATACCGAATAAATCAATGGCCGCTAAAGTGTCGCCGCCGCCGGCAATGGAGAATGCGCCGTTTGCCGTGGCTTCGGCAATGGCATTGGCCACCACTTCGGTACCTTTGCGGAAATTAGGAAATTCGAACACGCCGACCGGGCCGTTCCACAAAATGGTTTTGGCATTGCGGATAATCTCCGCCAGCTGGGCGGCGGATTGGTCGCCGATATCAAAAATGGATTCGTCCGCGCCGACTTGATTAACCGCTTTTTCGGTGGCGGCGGCCGTTTCGGAGAATTCGGTGCCGACACGCACATCCACCGGTACCGGAATCGCGGTGGCTTTGGACAGACGCTGCGCTTCCGGAATTAAATCCGCTTCATACAGGGATTTACCCACGTTATTGCCTTCCGCCGCGATAAAGGTATTGGCAATTCCGCCGCCGACAATCAGCTGGTCGGCAATTTTGGATAAGGAATCCAACACGGTAAGTTTAGTGGATACTTTGGAGCCGCCCACAATCGCCAGCATCGGACGTTGCGGTTCTTTCAGCGCTTTACCGAGCGCATCCAGTTCCGCCGCTAATAACGGGCCGGCACAGGCGATCGGCGCATATTCCGCCACACCGTAAGTGGATGCCTGCGCGCGGTGCGCCGTACCGAAGGCGTCCATCACGAACACATCGCACAGTGCGGCATATTTTTTACCCAGCTCGGCATCATTTTTCTTTTCACCTTTGTTGATACGCACGTTTTCCAGCACCACAACTTCACCGCTGTTGACTTCGACGCCGGACAGATAATCGCGCACCAAACGAACCGGCACGCCCAGATCGGAATTATTTAAGTAATCGACCACCGGTTGCAGAGAATCTTCCGGTTTGAATTCACCTTCGGTCGGACGGCCTAAATGGGAGGTCACCATGACTTTCGCGCCTTTTTGCAGCGCCAGTTTTAAGGTCGGAATGGTGGCGCGGATACGCGCGTCAGACGTTACTTTACCGTCTTTTACCGGTACGTTCAGATCGGCGCGGATAAAGACGCGTTTGCCGGTTAAATCCAGATCGGCCATTTTAATTACTGACATAATTTACCCTCTTGGTTGGTTAAAATTGAAAATGATAAACACTGCCACGCATTATACTCACTTATTTTGCATGATGTAACGGGTCTAGATCAAATTCTCGCCATTATTCTTTGGGTTAAATGAATTCTTTCTAATTGATTAGATAAATGACATATTTTTTTCAATATCCGGAGCGAAAATTTGCATGCACATTATCAAATGAAGAAAAAGTTTAAAAAAAGCACCGCACTTTTGCCCCGCTCGGCGGTATCACGGTTCGGTAAATGAGATTTATCGCATTTGATATATTCATATGGAATATTAAATGCGATTTTTTTATTTCTGCCGCTAAAATTTTGATGGTTAAATGCAGGAAGCCTGAAAACAGGCCGAATTTTAATAATTTATTTACAACAATAACCGACACAACATCAACCGATAACGAGAAGGAGGAGCTATGCAACGCGTTCTTTTGGCTTTTCGGCTGCCGGCGGCGCAGTGGCTGGGACGAAAAACCGCGCTGATTATCACCGCACTTGCCGCGATGGCGACGTTCTCCGGCGCCAATGCGGCGACCATACTGAATGTTTCCTATGATCCCACCCGTGAGCTGTATAAAGAGTACAATCAGCTGTTCGCACAGCACTGGCAGCAAACCAACGGGGAAAACATCACCATTCGGACTTCGCACGGCGGTTCCGGTAAACAGGCGCGTTCGGTGATCGACGGATTGCAGGCGGATGTGGTGACACTGGCGCTGGCCGGCGATATTGATGCCATTAACAGCCGACAGGCGCTTATTGCGCCGGACTGGCAAAGCAAGTTTGCCGATAACAGTACGCCTTATACTTCCACCATTGTGTTTTTAGTGCGTAAAGGAAATCCGAAAAACATTCGTGACTGGGACGATTTGGTGCGCGAAGGCGTTGAAGTGATTACGCCGAACCCGAAAACCTCCGGCGGCGCACGCTGGAATTTTCTGGCGGCATGGGCATTCGCCAAAGCCAAATACGGCAGCGACGATAAGGCGTTAGCCTTTGTCAGCGAAATTTACCGCCATGTGCCGGTGCTGGATACCGGTGCGCGCGGCGCGACCACCAGTTTTGTACAGCGCGGGCTGGGCGATGTGTTGCTGGCCTGGGAAAACGAGGCTTATCTGGCGTTGGCGGAACAGGGCGGCGGTGAGTTTGAAATCGTCACGCCGTCGCTTTCCATTCTGGCGGAACCGCCGGTTGCGCTGGTGGATGCGGTGGTGGATAAAAAAGGAACGCGCGAGCAGGCACAGGCTTATCTGCAATATTTATACAGTGATGAGGCGCAGCATGTTATCGCCAAACATTTTTATCGCCCGCGTAATGCCGCGATTCTGGCGCAATACCCTGACCGTTTTCCGGCGCTGACGCTGGTGACGATTGATGAGGCTTTCGGCGGCTGGGCTTCGGCGCAAAAGACCTATTTTGACGACGGCGGGGTATTTGATCAGATTTTTGCCCGGATTAACGAATGATCAGGACAGCCTTTCGTGTGGGCGAAAGCGGTTTGAGGAGTGATTTATGACAGCGGTACCCCGCATTATTCCCGGATTTAAATTATCCTTAGGTTATACGATCAGCTTTTTAAGCCTGATCGTCTTAATTCCTTTATTTGCATTGTTTGTGTTTTCCATGCAGATTAGCTGGCCGGAATTCGTGCAGCTGATCACCGGCAAGCAGCTGTTGCTGTCTTTGTGGCTGTCGCTGCGCACCGCATTTACCGCAGCGCTGTTCAATACCTTGCTGGGCGGTGTACTGGCATGGACACTGGTGCGTTACCGCTTTTTCGGGCGCAAACTGATGGACACTTTTATCGATATGCCGTTTGCCCTGCCGACGGCGGTCGCCGGTATCGCACTGACCGCCATTTATGCGCAAAACGGCATTATCGGCCAGTTTTTCGCCTTTAAAATTGCCTATACGCCCATCGGCATTACGCTGGCGCTGTTGTTTGTGACCTTGCCGTTTGTGGTGCGAACGTTGCAGCCGGTGCTACAGGATTTACCGAAAGATGTGGAGGAAGCCGCCACAATTCTGGGAGCGAGCCGGCTTCAGATTTTTATCCGTATCATTCTGCCGGCGATTCTGCCGGCCTGGATTATCGGCTTTACGCTGGCCTTTGCCCGCGCGATCGGCGAATACGGCTCGGTGGTATTTATCGCCGGCAATATTCCCTTTAAAACGGAAATTCTGCCCTTGCTGATTGTGGCGAAGCTGGATCAGTATAACTATGTGGCGGCGGCGATGATCGGCGTTATCATGCTGCTGATTTCCTTTACCCTGTTATTTATTATCAATATTATTCAGCACCGCCTTGCGCGTTTCGGCTCTTAAGGAAGGATTATGTCATTACCTGCACAAAAATACAGTCCGGCGGCGTATACGCTGATTGCCTTATCCGTGGTGATTTTTCTTACCTTATTGGTGCTGCCGTTGCTGGTGGTGATTTCACAGGGATTGAGCGAAGGGTTTTCGGTTTTCTGGCAAACGGTTATTGAGCCGGATACCATCGCCGCATTAAAGCTGACCTTGCTTGCCGCGGCGATCGCCATGCCGCTGAATCTGGTATTCGGCGTGTTTGCCGCTTGGGCGGTAAGCAAATATGAATTTAAAGGCCGCCAGTTTCTGATCACTCTTATCGACCTGCCGTTTTCCGTTTCACCGATTGTGGCGGGTTTGATTTATGTGCTGCTGTTCGGCACGCAAAGCTGGTTATATCCTTATCTTGACGCTTGGGATATTCAGATTGTCTATGCCATTCCGGGGATTGTACTGGCCACCATTTTCGTTTCCGTGCCTTTTGTGGCGCGCGAGCTGATCCCGATTATGCAGGCGCAGGGTACGCAGGAAGAAGAAGCCGCCACCGTGCTCGGTGCCAACGGCTGGCAGATTTTCCGTTATATCACGCTGCCGAATATCAAATGGGCGTTGCTGCACGGCGTGGTACTGTGTACCGCGCGCGCATTGGGAGAATTCGGCGCGGTGTCGGTGCTGTCCGGACATATTCGCGGCTATACCAACACCCTGCCGCTGCATATTGAAATTCTTTATAACGAATACAACATTGTCGCCGCATTCAGCGTCGCCGTACTATTGTTATTGCTTTCTCTGCTGCTGTTACTGGCGCGCCAGTGGACGGAAAGCAAACTCGGCGGACAGACGGCATAAGAGGAACAACATGAGCATTATTATTCGGGATATTCAAAAAACCTTTGCAAATCTGACCGCACTTAACAAGATTAATTTCAGTGTACAAAACGGTGAGCTGGCCGCCCTGCTGGGGCCGTCCGGCTGCGGGAAAACCACATTACTGCGCATTATCGCCGGGCTGGAGCAGGCCGACAGCGGCACCATTTTATTCGACGATCGGGATGTCAGCCGACTCAGCGCCAAACAACGCGATATCGGTTTTGTGTTTCAAAGCTACGCCCTGTTCCGGCACATGAGCGTGGCGCAGAATGTGGCTTTCGGTTTAAAAGTCAAACCGCGGGCGGAGCGTTTAAGTGATGAGGAAATTCAGCGTAAAGTCCGTGAATTACTGGATTTAGTCCAGCTTAACCGGTTCGCCGCCTATTATCCGGATCAGCTGTCCGGCGGACAACGTCAGCGCGTGGCGCTGGCGCGCGCACTGGCTACGCAGCCGAAAGTCTTATTGCTGGACGAGCCGTTCAGTGCGCTGGATGCGACGGTGCGCAAAGAGCTGCGCCGCTGGCTGCGGGATTTTCATCATGAAATTAATGTCACCAGTTTGTTTGTCACCCATGATCAGGACGAAGCCTTGGAAGTGGCGGATAAAATTATTCTGATGAACAAAGGCCGTGTGGAGCAGGTCGGTACGCCGGAAGAGGTGTACAAACAGCCGCAAACCGCGTTTGTGGCGCATTTTCTGGGCGAAGTGAATGTGCTGCACGGAGTGATTGAACAAAATCTGCTGCGCATCGGCGATTTTACTCAGCCACTCAGCCGCCATCACCGGCCGCAATCGGTGATTGCCTACGTCCGGCCGCACGAGATCGGCATGAGCAAAGGGCAAAACACCAATGCGATTCAGGGCGAGATCAGCCGGTTGCATACCGCCGGGGCGACGATTTTCGTGGAAGTGCAGGCCGCGCACTATGAAAAACCGATCGAGGTGTCGATTAATCACGCCCAACTGGAACAAGAGGGCTTCGTACCCGGTGACAAGGTTTATTTAACGCCGAAACTGGTAAATATTTTTAGCCGTGATGAATTGATCGAATTTATGATTTAAACGGCGAAATCACACCGCACCGAGCTAAAAAGTGCGGTGTTTTTTTGATTGTTTTTTGCCCGTCGTCCGTGTTGTGCCGTCATTTAATAACCGGTGCGGCTGCGCGGGCAATCGATGACCTGCCAGTCTAAATCGTAGCAGATGAAAAGTTCGTTGCGGTTGGCGCCGATGTAAATATTTTTCAGCTGCGGATTATTCTTTTTCATCCAGGCGAACAGTTCGCTGCGCGATGACAGTTCATAGGTAGGAAATTTTAAGGTGTGGAACAATTCCCGCTGTTTGGCGAAATAATCCTGCGCCCGCTCAAAGGCACAGGCGCCGTGTTTTTCCCACTCGCCCTGCAATAAATTGGCGCTCGGGCTTTCCGGTAAAAACTGTTCGATAATTTCCTGCGGCACTATCGGCAAATCGCCCTGACAGAAACGCGGCTGATCAGAAACCCGGCGCGCGAATTTGTTTTGCGGCCACAAACCGTGAATCACCCAGCCGAACTGCTGGGTTTTGCCGCATTGATATTTCAGGGAATTGGGCAGATTTTCGCCGTATCGTTTGCGCTGAACGTCGCAAAATGCCGGAGACCATGACAGCACGAAGGTATAATAATGGGTCGGCGCTTTATCGTTGCGACCGATGGGATCATGCTGCATGATATAATCGTAATCGCGCTCCACCACGGTGGAAACGGCTTGTTTCTGCTGCGAAAAATAATACCAGCCCGCCAGCAGGAACATAAAAAAGAACACCACAAAAATGGAGAGTTGCATCATTTGTTTTTTATTCATCGGTGATTCACCTTAAATTATTATTTAATTTTTAAGCGGTATTCTTTATAATGCCGCATTTTCTGACTTGACTGGGGGAGATGATGGCGCTGCTGATTACCGACAAATGCACAAATTGCGATATGTGCCTGCCGGAATGCCCGAACGAGGCGATTTCTGTCGGCGATGCGATCTATGTCATCGACCCGAATCTGTGTACCGAATGTGTCGGGCATTACGATACGCCGACCTGCCAGAAAGTCTGCCCGATAACCAACTGTATTAAAACCGATCCCGCCCATACGGAAACGGAAGCCCAGCTGTGGGAGCGCTTTGTGCTGATTCATCATCCCGAGAAGCTGTGAGGTGGTTATTCCGCCCATTTCGCCAGTACGATGCCTGCGACCACCGCGACGTTCAGCCCGCTTTTGAGCGGATTGGTGCGCGATAAATTCAGAATTTCCTCTTTTTTTACCAGATTTTCCACCGCACTTTCACTCAGCAGGAACGCCACTTTATCGGCGAAGGATAATGCGGCGGCGGCTTTGCCCTGTTTGCCGCTGCTCGGGCAGATAATCTGATAGCCCGCCTGACGCAGCTGACTTAAGGCGCTTTCCGTGCTGTCGGCCTGTATCGGGTGAATATATTCCATCCCGCCTTCGGCGACACGCACGGCGGATGCCGCATTAAGGGCGTCCGGTTCTGCCGTGATGAGGGATTTTACCCCGTAAAATGCACAGCTGCGGATAACGGCGCCGAGATTATGCGCATTGCCGATACCATCCAGCAGCACAACGCAGTCTTTCCGACGCGGCAGGCTCAGATAGCCGGTCAGCGTGAACGGGCGTTTTTTCTTCACCAGCATACAGATCCCGCCGTGATGTTCGGTGCCGCTGACCCGCTCCAGTTCGCGGCTGTCCACAACGTGATAGACTTTTTTGTTGGCGGCAAGATAGCTGAACAGCTCACCGACGCGGTGCGCCAGCTCAACGGTGGCCCACACCCGCACAATGGTTTCCGGCCGCTCGGCAAACAGCGCCAGACAGGCATTCTCGCCGTACAGCTTCATTTCTTCGGCGCGGTTTTTCTTGATTTTTTCCGGCGCACGCGGCGATAACGGGCCGGTTTTTTTCTCATCACCGGGAGCGGCGCTGCGTTTTAGCGTCACGCTGACATTGCCGGTACCGCGCGCATTGCCCAGTTGCGTTTCGGTAATCTGCGGCGTATGGCGCGCTTTATCCCGCGGCATATCGCCGCTCGCGCGAAAAGCCGTTTTATCGCGCTTAAACGCCGGTTTGTCGGTTTTGCGCGCCGGTTCAAAGTGCGGTCGGTTTTGTGCCGGTTTTTTGGCGGCCGGTGTGCGTTGGTTGAAACGGGATGAATTGTCAGCGGGCTGAAAGGTCGGTTTTTTTGCGTTCATAATGACTTGCCGGTAATAAGAGTAAAACAGCGATAAAGTGAGTAATAAACAAGCGCACTTTTCGAGAAATTGTGAGCATTATAACGAAAAAAAACCTTTTTTCTAGCCACTGCGGCGGTAAATATTGTAGACTAGCCAACTAATTTCTCGTCGCGTCAATTATAGAGAACGATATATGTTGATAAATAAAACCAAACGAGCAATCCAGCATCTTGAGCGCCTGCCCGCTTTACCGCTGCGGGCGGAGCAGGTCGAGTTTATTGATAGCCCCGCGGCCTTTAAAACGCAACTTGTTGAGCTGATCCGTCGGGCAAAATCCCGCATTTATATTACCGCACTTTATTGGCAGAACGATGAGGCGGGACAACAGATTTTAGATGAGATTTACCGCGCCAGACAGGATAACCCCGAGCTGGAGGTGAAAATTTTCGTCGATTGGCACCGCGCACAGCGCAATCTGCTCGGCGCGGAAAAAACGGCCACCAACGCCGACTGGTATTGCGATGCGCGCGCCAAATACCAGCTGCCCGATGATCCGAATATGTTTTTCGGCGTGCCGATTAATACGCGCGAAGTGTTCGGCGTGCTGCATATTAAAGGGTTTGTATTTGACGATACCGTGCTTTACAGCGGCGCTAGCATTAATAACGTCTATCTTGCCCAGCATGAAAAATATCGCTACGACCGCTATCATAAAATCCGCAATCAGGCGCTGGCCGATACCTTGGTCGGTTTTATTAAAGGTTATCTGCAAGATCCCGGTGCGGTGTCGCCGCTGGATGTGAACACCCGCCCGCAGACCAAAGAAATTCGCCAGAATATCCGCCTGTTCCGCAAAAATCTGGCCAGCGACGCTCAGTATCACTTGCCCGCGTCCGTCACGCTGCACGACAGCCTGACGGTTTGTCCGCTATTCGGGCTGGGCGCAGGAAATAATATTCTCAACCGTACCATTGAAGCGTTATTTCAGCTGGTGCAGGACAAACTGGTGATTTGTACGCCGTATTTCAACCTGCCGCGTTCGCTGCGCTATAACATTCACCGCTTACTGGAAAAAGGCAAACGGATCGAAATTATTGTCGGTGATAAGGTGGCGAACGATTTTTATATTCCGCCCGACGAACCGTTCAAAATGGCCGGTGCGCTGCCGTATTTATATGAAAGCAACCTGCGCCGTTTCAGTAAAAAATTCGAGCGTTTCATCACGCAGGGACAACTGGTTATCCGCACTTGGAAAGACGGCGAGAATACCTATCATCTGAAAGGTTTGTGGGTGGACGATCAGGCGATGTTGCTGACCGGCAATAACCTGAATCCGCGTGCCTGGCGGCTGGATGCGGAAAACGGGTTATTTATTCATGATCCGCAACGGGAGCTGCGCGCGCAGACAGAAAAGGAGCTGGACGACATTCGCCGCTACACAACCGTGCTGAAACATTATTCCGAACTGGAAGATCTGGATACTTACCCGCAGCCGGTGCAGAAACTGCTGCGCAAATTCGCACGCCTGAAAGCCGACAAACTGGTGAAAATGATTTTATAAATCGATAACAAAAACCACGCCTCAGCGTGGTTTTTAATTAGCCGAAGATTTTCTTACCGAAGAAAAACAGCGTTAAGCCGCAGGCGATAACGACAAAACCGATAATCTGCCAAAGCTGAACCGGCCGTGCGGGCATTCCGATTAACCCGAAGTGATCGATAATCGCGGCGGCAACCAGCTGACCGACAATAATGAAAAACAGCATGTTGGTAACCCCCATTTTAGGGGCGAGGAAAATGGTAGTAAAAACCACCAGCGCCCCTAACGGCCCGCCGATCAGCTTCCACAGCGGCTGTTTCGGCACCTGTTGCAGGGCGCCGAGCAGATCGGTTTTCCAGGTGCAAATCAGTAATAATACCAATGTGCCGGTGGCAAATGAGATCAGCGCGGCGACCGCCGGCTGACCGGTAAGCGCGCCGGCCAGCTGCGAATTGATTGCCGCCTGCGTGGCTAAAGCGACGCCGGCACACAGTGCGATTAACACGAACGATAACAGCATGAAAATATCCTTAAGCGGAAAAGGGGTAAAACTGTGAGAAATTCTACCGCACTTTTCGCGTTGCGAATATGGGTTTAGTGCAATTTCAGCGACGGACGCAATAACCGGTTGATGCGACCGACCAGTACGATAAGCCCGGTGCGGAAACAACCGTGCAATGCCGCCTGATGCATGCGGTATAAGGACAGATACATCATCCGCGCGATTTTCCCTTCGATAAACATCGAGCCTTTAGTCAGATTGCCCATCAGATTCCCCACCGTAGCGAAGCGTGAGAACGACACCAAAGAACCGTGATCGCTGAATACAAAAGGCTTCAGCGGTTTATCGGCAAGCTGTGCCAGAATATTTTTACCGCAGGCCGCCGCCATTTGATGCGCCGCCTGCGCGCGCGGCGGCACCGGTTTCCCGTCGGCCTGCATTAACGCGGCACAGTCACCGATCACATAAACATCGTCGTCCACCGTTGTCTGCAAGGTCGGTTTGACCTCGATCTGATTGATGCGGTTGGTGGAAAATCCGAAGGTTTTGGTCATTTCGGCGGCTTTGACACCGGCCGCCCAGACCATAAGATCCGCATTTATGCGCTCGCCGTCTTTGGTGATGAGCCCGTTTGGCTCCGCCTGCACCACCGCCGTGTTGGTGCGCACATCCACGCCGAGGGCGCGCAGTTCTTTTTCTGCTGCGGCGGAAATGCGCTCCGATAAGGCCGGCAGAAGACGCGGTCCGGCTTCCAGTAAGGTGACTTTCAGACTGGTATTGCTCAGTTTGCCGAAACCGTAATGGTGCAGGTGTTTCGCGGCATTATATAACTCGGCGGACAGCTCGATACCGGTGGCGCCGCCGCCGACAATGGCGATCTGAACGTCTTTTTCATCATTATTGGCAAATTTGAGAAACAGCTCCATCATGCGGTGATGGAAGAGCTTGGCCTGCTCCGAACTGTCTAAAAAGATGCAGTGCTGCGCCACGCCCGGCGTGCCGAAATCATTGGATTTACTGCCGATAGCCAGCACTAAAATGTCATAAGCGATAGTGCGTTCGGCAACCAGCAATTCGTTTTGACTGTTGTAAATCGGCGCCAGAGTGATATTTTTATGCGCGCGATCGACGGCGGTCAGCGCGCCCTGGCGGAATTCAAAATAATGATTTTTAGCATGTGCGCGATAGCTGAGCGCGTCAATATCGTCGTCCAGCGAACCGGTCGCCACCTCGTGCAGCAGCGGTTTCCACAGATGGGTGCTGTTTTTGTCGATTAACATCACGCGCGCATTTTGTTTGCGGCCTAATTTGTCGCCAAGAGCGGTGGCCAGTTCTAATCCGCCGGCACCGCCGCCGACGATAACGATTGTTTTCATAAACTACTTTCCTATAAAATTGATTAAGATCAAAACCGCCAGAATTGTAGTCGTTTGTGCGGGAATGTCCAGCATCTTTTATCCGGCGTGCGGGTAATATGTTAAAAGCGGTAAAAAAAGTGCGGTGAAAAATCCGTGATTTTTGCACCGCACTTGTAGGGTTAACGGCTGATCGTATCAGTCCATTGGAACAGTTCGTCCAAATCGTAATCGCCGGCGTGCGGCACGGCCCATGGCGTAGCGTAATCCACCCGTTTACCCGCCATCGTCAGTTTGATCGCCAGAATGGCGCTGATCGCATGAGAAGTATCGCGATCAGCGGTGCCGGCGCGGATCCGCCAGTGCGCGGCGGCGTGCGGGTTGTCGATATAATTCATGGCGTTCATCAGTTTGATGATTTGGGCATCCGCCATGCCGCCCGATAGGCTGGAATGCTGCTGTGAATAAGCGGTAAAGTGTTGATTATTCACAGTTTGTGTGCCGAACAGATTGTTTTCGCCGCTGCTGAGATCAAGGGCGTCGAAAGCCGGCGGCGATTTCATCCGCTTTTGCGAATGAACATAACCGTGCCAGTCGATCGCGGCGACACCGTCCCGGTTCAGGCTGACCCAGGATTGGTCGGATAAATCCGTTCCCGCTTGGTAGGCTTTATCCGCGGCACGGCGAATCACCTCTTTCATATAGTCTTTAAAGGTGCCGTTGCCCTGCGCATCCAGCGTCAGCGGTGTGCCGCGTTCGTCTTTCAGTTGCAGGCTGTTCAAGTAAGCGGGAAATGCGGCTTTTAACTGATCGGAGACGGCGATTTGTTGCGCGTTTAACTCGCCTTCCAGCATCGGCATCGGTTTGCTGCGGTCGTTATAGCCGGCGGCGTTTAATTTGCTCATATCCATGCGGCTGTATTGGTTCAGCCCGTTGAATTCCCATTCGTAAGCGCTGTCGGCGTGTTCCAGATTGGTGATCGGACAGTAAGCGGAGACGGCGAAAATCCGATCGCTGGCCTCGGCGGCGCCGAGGGTTTGGAAATAAGCGGCATAATCCGCGCTGTCGCCGCTGGCGCCCAGTAAGGCGGATAAGGCTCCGCCGGCGCTGGTGCCGTTGGAAATGATTTTATTCGCATCGCCCGGTATGCGGGCATCGTTGAAATGCAAATAACGCACTGCGGCTTTCAGATCCACAATCGCCGCCGGCGCTTTACCGGTATAACGACCGTTTTGCTCCAGCGTGCGGCCGCGGGCGCCGACACTTGCCACCACATAACCTTTGGCAAGTGCGGTCATAATCGCGTTCGGTTTATCGTCGCTTCCGAATCCCTTGTCGTTGTAAGCGGCGGCTTTCGCCGGCATGTAGCCGCCCACCGCATTCGGTAGGAAAATCGGCGCGCTTTGTGCGTTAAAGCCGTTAATTGTGCCGTTATTGAAATAGGCTTCCGGCACATACAGATTCAGGCTCTGATAATCGGGTTCGAGCGGCCGGCGGACATAAACGATATTTTCAAAGGCGCGGAATTTCACCAGTTTGCCGTTGACGCTGACTTCCAGCGCGCGGTAATGTTCGCCGTTGAAGTTTAATTGATAGCCGTCCGCCGTTTGGTTGAAATACGGCGTTTGCGCCGCTGAGTCTGGTTTTGCCGTCGGCAGCGCATTGCCCGTTACGGCGACGGTGGCGCCCATTATCAGGGCGCTTAAGGTAGTGAATCGCATAGGTACTCCGAATAAAGTGAATTTACCTGTAGTTTGACCAAGGCGGAGGGCGATAAGTTTCGTTATAGCGTGAAATATATTGAGATTATCTTACCCATTCCACCACCTCTTCAAGCGACCGGCGGGTTTTCTCGCGCGGTTGATGGAGGCGGTAGCCGAATGCCGCCATGACGCTCAGTTTATATTGCTGCGGGTTGTATAATCCCTGTTGCGCCAGTAAATCGTTCATCTGTTCCAGCGGAAAGCCTTCAATCGGCGTGCTGTCAATGCCGATCATGGCGGCGGCGGTCAGCATATTGGCCAGCGCGATGTAGCTTTGGCGGCAGGCCCATTCGTAGAAAGCGGTGGGATTTTGCGTGAGTTTGAAATCCTGTTCGCTGAACCGGCGGTAAAATGTCTGGCGCTGGCGCAGTGCGTCTTCAGGGATGTGATGAATATCGCGCATAATATGCTGCACATATTCGCCGTCGGCCAGCAATTCGGCGGGCTGACGAACCAGAATCAGCAGAAAATGGCTGCAATCCATGACTTTATCTTTGGCGCCCCAGGCATTATCGCGGATAAGCTCACGGATTTCCGGTTTCTCAATCACTAGAAATTTCCACGGTTCAAAGCCGAAAGAGCTGGGCGACAGGCGACCGGTTTCCAAAATAAAACGAAAATCCTCCGCACTGATCTTTTTATGCGGATCGTATTGTTTGCAGGCGTGACGGAAATGATAGGCGTCCAGAATCTGTTGTTTGCTGATGGTCATAATGCGTTCTCCTTGCGGGTTGACTTTAGGGGGTATTATGCGGAAATTTTATGCGTAACGCACATTGTGTTTGCGGATATGATATATCGTTTTCACTGATACGGGGTAAAAAGCGGTGAAAAAAATACCGCACTTATAAAAAGTGCGGTACGATTTTAAACGTTTTTTAGCTTCGGATTACAGGAATAAATTGGCGAATAGTAAGCCGAATGCCAGACTGAACGCCATGCTCAGCAGACCCGGTATCATAAAGCTGTGGTTAAAGATATATTTCCCGATACGGGTTGTGCCGGTGGTATCGAAGTCGATAGAGGCGATGATCGGGCCGTAGTTCGGAATAAAGAAATAACCGTTTACCGCCACGAATACCCCGATTAAAATCGGCGCCGGAATGCCCAGTGCGATACCGACCGGGAATAAGGTCGCTACGGTCGCGCCCTGACTGTTCACCAGCACGGAAAGCAGGAATAAGGCGAAAGCGAAAGTCCAAGGTGCGGTTTCTACCAGCGCTTTCACGCTTTCTTTCACTTCCACCATATGCGCCTGCATTAATGTGTCGCCCAGCCAGGCGATACCGAAGATCGCGATAACCGCACGCATACCGGCATGGAACACCGAACCTTGGGTAATGGCGTTGCCGTTCGGTTTGCAGATGAGAATAATCAGCGCGCCGACGGTCAGCATCACGATTTCAATGGTATGCGCCATTCCCATCGGTTTGCCGTCAAAGTTCGGACGCAAGGACGGGAACGCCCCCATAATCACCACCAACAGCGCCCCGATTAAGAATAAAGTGACGGAGGTTTTCGCCGTTTTGCTGATTTCGATTTCGGCCACATTGGTTTTGGCCTGATTTTCCTTGATATATTCCGGATCCTGTAGCAGGCGCTGATAATCCGGATCGTCTTTTAATTCTTTACCCATTTTATTGACGAAGATACAAGCCACGCCGATCCCTAAAACCGTCGCCGGCATGGTGACTTTCAGCACATCGCCCAAGTGGATGCCCTGCGGTTCAAGATAGGCCACCACGGCGACCACCGCCGCAGCGATCGGGCTGGCGACGATAGCGAACTGGGAAGCGATAACCGCCATCGACAGCGGACGCTCAGGGCGAATGCCGTTATGCCGGCTGACTTCCGCGATCACCGGCAGCACGGAATAAGCTACGTGTCCGGTACCGGCCAATACGGTGAACGTCCAAGTAACCGCCGGTGCCATAAAGGTAATATATTTCGGATTTTTGCGCAGAATGTTGGTGGCGATTTTGATCATGTAATCCAGACCGCCGGCGGCCTGCATCGCCGCAGCGGCGGACACCACCGCCATAATCATTAACATAACGTCAATCGGCAGGCCGGCCGGTTGCAGACCGAAACCGAAAGACAGGATAGCAAGACCGACACCGCCCATCACCCCCAAACCGATACCGCCGATACGGGCACCGATCAGGATACAGATTAGCACGATGGCGAATTGAAGAAAAAACATGGTTGACCCCTATTTTAAACATATACGGAAAAGCATTCCCGCCATAAGCCGAACGGGAATTCACCTCGCGGCGGAAAGTGCGTTGTCATCGATTGTTCCTTTCTCCCGCAATTGCACGCTACTATAGCAACAAACTTGGCTTATCTCTATAATATAGATCAATTAAATTGCAATAGTTTCTTTGAAAGATGAAGAAACTGCGGTTATACTTAAGCCCTTATTTTTAAACTTAAACATTGAATTTAAATATTGAGAACGACATGCAAGAATTTCTCCCTATGGCGACGGATTTCGCTAAAAATCATAGCTTAATGGTTATCGCGTGGATTGCCGTATTTATTATGGTGGTTTATACCCTGACAAAATCCGTCACCACCAAAGTGAAAGTGATCGGCAATGCGCAGGCCGTCAGCCTGATAAATAACGAAGATGCGGTGGTGATTGATTTGCGGACGATTGATGAATTTGAACGCGGTCATATCGTCAATAGTATCAACCTGCTGCCCAGCGAAATTAAAAATCAGAATGTGGGCAAAATCGAACAGCATAAAGATCATGCGGTGATTCTGACCTGCGCAACCGGAATGTCTGCCGGCGCTTCGGCCGAATTGTTATCAAAACAAGGCTTCAGCCGGGTTTATACCTTAAAAGACGGTATCGGCGGCTGGCGTTCCGAGAATCTCCCTTTAGTAAAGAAAAACAAATAATCAAGAAGGATTGAATAATGACTGAGCAAAATCAAGAGGTCGCGGCAAACGAAGAACAAAACACGCAGGCCGTATTGCAGATTCAACGTATTTATGTGAAAGACGTTTCCTTTGAAGCGCCGAATTTACCGCATATTTTTCAGCAGGAATGGAAACCGAAACTAGGTTTTGACTTAAGCAGCGAAACCACCCAGTTAGGCGACGATTTATATGAAGTCTGCCTCAATATTTCCGTCGAAACCACCTTGGAAGACAGCGGCGATGTCGCCTTTATCTGTGAAGTGAAACAGGCGGGCGTGTTTACCGTCAGCGGACTGGAAGATATGCAGCTGGCCCATTGCCTGACCTCGCAATGTCCGAACATGCTGTTCCCTTATGCGCGCGAACTGGTGTCCAATCTGGTTAACCGCGGCACCTTCCCGGCACTGAACCTTTCCCCGGTGAATTTCGATGCGCTGTTTATGGATTATTTACAACGTCAGCAAGAACAGCAGGAACAGTCTGGTAACCAGGAAGTGCATTAACCCGGCGAAACAGCCTGTTAAAAGAGGCGGATGCCTTATCCGCCTTTGATTGTTTTTCCGTTCTTGTCAAATTTCGCCATTTCCGGAGTATAAATGATGAATACGACAATATCCGCTTCACCTATCACCGTCATCGGCGCCGGTTCTTACGGCAGTGCACTGGCAATTACCTTTTCCCGCAACGGTTATCCGACGTATCTGTGGGGGCATGATCCCGAACACATGCGCCGGCTGGCGACGGAGCGCTGCAATCAGGCGTTTCTGCCCGATGTGCGTTTTCCCGACGCGTTGCGGATTGAAGCCGATTTAGCCGCGGCGATAGCAAAATCGCGCGATGTGTTAATTGTCGTGCCCAGCCATGTATTCGGCGAAGTTATTGCCAAAATTAAACCGCACTTACGCCCGGACAGCCGTATCGTGTGGGCGACCAAAGGGCTGGAGCGCGACAGCGGGCGCCTGTTGCAGGACGTCATTGAAGATACGCTCGGCAAAGATTATCCGCTGGCGGTATTATCCGGCCCGACTTTTGCCAAAGAGCTGGCGGCGGGAATGCCGACCGCAATTGCGCTGGCGTCGAATAATCAGCAATTCGCCCTTGAATTTCAGGCGCGTATTCATTGCAGTAAACATTTCCGGGTGTATATTAATCACGATATGATCGGCGTTCAGCTCGGCGGCGCAATTAAAAATGTGATTGCCATCAGTGCCGGCATGTCTGACGGCATGGGCTTCGGCGCCAATGCCCGCACGGCGTTAATCACGCGCGGTATTGCCGAAATCAGTCGTTTGGGCGTTGCGCTGGGCGCCAATCCGAACACCTTTATGGGCATGTCGGGATTAGGTGATCTGGTGCTGACCTGTACCGACAATCAATCCCGCAACCGCCGTTTCGGTTTAATGCTGGGACAGGGCATTGATGCGCAGGCGGCAATGGCGCAAATCGGTCAGGTGGTGGAAGGCTTTTATAATACGAAAGAGGCCTATTTACTCGCTCAGCGGCAGGGCGTGGAAATGCCGATTACCGAACAGGTGTATCAGGTGCTGTTTTGCGGTAAGAACGCACAGGAAGTGGCCATGAGCTTACTTGGACGTGAACGAAAAGTGGAATAAGGAAAAATATATGTCGGTAGAATTGTGGGCTCTGATCCGTCAGGAAGCCAAAGAACAGGTCGAATGCGAGCCGATGCTGGCGAGTTTTTTTCATTCGACCATTTTAAAGCATCATAATCTGGGCAGCGCGCTGAGTTATATTCTGGCGAATAAACTGGCCAATCCGATTATGCCGGCCATTGCGCTGCGTGAAATCGTGGAAGAGGCCTATCAGTCGCAGCCGAGTATTATCGAAAGTGCGGCCTGTGATATCCGCGCGGTGCGCCAGCGTGACCCGGCGGTGGAACTATGGACTACGCCGTTGCTGTATTTAAAAGGCTTTCATGCCTTACAAAGCTATCGCATCACCCATTATCTGTGGCAGTGCGGGCGCAAAGCGCTGGCCATTTATTTACAGAATCAGATTTCCGTCGCCTTTGATGTGGATATTCACCCGGCGGCCAAAATCGGTCACGGCATTATGTTCGACCACGCCACCGGCATTGTGGTCGGCGAAACCTCGGTGATTGAAAACGATGTCTCCATTTTGCAGGGCGTCACCCTCGGCGGGACGGGCAAAGAATCCGGCGATCGTCACCCGAAAGTGCGCGAAGGCGTAATGATCGGCGCCGGCGCCAAGATTCTGGGGAATATCGAAGTCGGGCGTTATGCCAAAATCGGTGCCAATTCCGTGGTGCTGCAACCGGTGCCGGAATATACCACAGTAGCGGGCGTGCCGTCGAAAACCGTGGGCAAGGATAAAGGCGCCAAACCGGCGTTCGATATGAATCAGTATTTTATCGACGATGCGATTAATTTAAACATTTAGCCTCAGGCTTTTTCGGAGCAATCTTATGATCAACAAAGATACCCAATTGTGCATGTCCTTATCCGGCCGGCCGGGCAATACCGGCACTTATTTTCATAACTATCTGTATCAGAAACTCGGTCTGAATTTCGTGTATAAAGCCTTTAGCACGCAGGATATCGAACATGCGGTAAAAGGCGTGCGCGCATTGGGGATCCGCGGCTGCGCGGTGTCCATGCCGTTTAAGGAAAGCAGCATGCCCTTTGTGGATGAAATTGATTCCTCCGCGCAGGCGATCGAATCGGTCAATACCATTGTTAATGATAACGGCTATCTGAAAGCCTACAATACGGACTATATCGCTATCGTCAAACTGATTGAAAAATACCGGCTGGATAAACAGGCCGCTGTGATTGTGCAGGGCAGCGGCGGTATGGCGAAAGCGGTGGTGGCGGCATTTAAACATGCCGGTTTCGACAAACTGACGGTGGTGGCCCGCAACGCGCAGACCGGCGCTTATCTGGCGCAATTGTACGGTTATGCGTATTCGCACAGTCTGGCGGGGCAAGAGGCGGATATTCTGGTTAACGTCACGCCGATTGGCATGCAAGGCGGCAAGGAAGCGTTTGATTTAGCTTTCCCGCAGGCGATGATTGCCGGCGCGCAAACCGTTTTTGATGTGGTGGCGATGCCGGCGGAAACACCGTTGATCAATGCGGCGCGCGAGCAGGGTAAACAGGTGATTTCCGGAGCGGAAGTGATGACCTTACAGGCCGTGGAACAATTCGTGTTATATACCCACCAACGCCCGGATGAGGCGCTAATCGCCGAAGCGGCGGCCTTTTCCCGTTCTCATCGCTAAGCGTCATTATTTGCAAACCTGAGTGCTGCCGGACGCGGTTTTCGGCAGCACGGTTTCCCCCGTTTTTGTTGATAGGACATCAACGTTGATATAACATTCACCGCCGCATTATACGAAAACTTATTAAAAACTCACCGCACTTTTTAGCGGGATTTATCCCATCGCGGTAGCGTTAAGGCGGACATCCTGCTAAAATCCGCCGTTCGTTTGATAAAATTTCCCTGCGGGTTCTTTGCCCGGCACAAAGAATGCCGGCGGGCGCGCAGGCTTGCCGCATCACAATCCGGAGCCGGCCGCCGTTGTCGTGCCGCACATTGCAACAGTGAAGAAAATCATTATGAATAACACTTTATCCTTATTTGAACCGCTTCTCCATTCCGACAATATGGCCATTTTGCTCAAAATGGTGATCGCCATGGTGCTGGGCGGAATTATCGGCCTTGAGCGCGAACTGAAACACAAACCGGTGGGAGTGAAAACCTGCGTGATTATTGCGGTGACCACCTGCGTGCTGACCATTGTATCGATTAAATCGGCGGAGCATTATGCGCAGGTATCGGAAAATATCCGCACCGATCCGATGCGTCTGGCGGCACAGGTGATTAGCGGAATCGGTTTTCTCGGCGCCGGGGTGATTCTGCGCAAAAGCAATGACGCCATTTCCGGGCTGACCACCGCGGCGATTATCTGGGCGGCGGCCGGTATCGGTATCGCCACCGGCGCGGGCTTTTTCTTTGATGCCGTGATCGCCACCGTGATGATTCTGCTGGCGGTACGTCTGGGGCCGAAAGTACAACAGCTGGTCAGCCGCAGTAAACGCAAAAACCGCAGAACGAAAATCAATATCTTATTAAACACCGCCACCGCAATCGGCAAAGTGACCAATATTTTGATCGACAATCATTATCGTCTCGACAACCTGACGGTCAAAGATCAGCAAAACGGCGAGGTTAAACTGATTATCAAATGTCTGATTACCGACAAAGCCATGTTGCAGGGCGTGTATTTACTGCTGAAGGATGAGCCGGAAGTGGTGAGTATCGATTTACAGCATTAAGATCCGCGGCGGTGCGGCTTCCGAACGGCAAAAACACCGCCGAAAACGACCGCACTTTTGCCGCCTTTACACCTCGAAAATCTCAGCATCGCGCAGAATATGCGCGTTTCCCTTGCGGCGTAAAAAACCGCAGCGATCAAAATATTCCATCAGCTGCACGGTGATTTTGCGTCCCCAGTTGAGTTCATCACGCAGTCGGTTAACCGAAATGCTGCCTTGCTCGGCGATAATCCGTTTAATCAGTCGGGCGTAGGCATAGATGTTTTCGGTCAGCAGAAAACGGTCTTTGACAATCGGCGTCAGATAACCCAGTTTGCCCGCTTTATACAGAAAGTTGCGCATCTCTTCTTCCGGTATGCCGAGGCGTTCCGCCAGCTCCCGCACCCAAAGCGCCTGCCCGTTTTGCTGCTCGAATTGCGCCAGTACCGTCTGCCACAGATGTTGTTCCTGCGCCGAAAAACGGATTTTATGTTCCGGCGTATGCAGCCAGCCGCGGGTCTGTTCGATTTGCCCCGCCGCCAGCAGTTGCTCAATAATATGATAGATCAGTTTTTCCGGCTGATTAATCGCCGCAATACGGTATAAGCGGGCTTTGCTCAGACCGAGTTGATCGCCGTGCTGCGCATGATAATCGGTCAGCGCCGCGATAAGTTTTTCCGCCTGCTGTGCCGGATAATGACGGTTAAAGCCCCATTCCTGAAACACCACATCCTGATTGGCGCGGATGAGCTCCTGCAATCGCCCGGCGCTTAACTGTTCCGCCCAGGCTAATTTTTCCAGTGCGACCGGTTGTTGCTCCAGATATTGTCGCAAGCGTTCGGCGAGGCTGTCGGTTTGAAGCAGGTGGCGTAAATAATCCAGCCGTTGCGCTGTACGTTTGTGGCGTTTCGGTGAATTGATCTCTACCGTTTTCGCCCCGGCCAGCACGGATTTGGCATCGCCGCTACGCAGGATCAGTTTATCGCCGTAAGCCAGAAACAGTGGTTTATCTAAAATCAGCTCGGCCAATCCCTGCTGTTGCGCGGTGAGGCCTTTTTCCTGCAGCAGATGCAATCTGCCGGTGGTGCGTGCCGCGGCATGATAAATATGCACCGGCTGGCTTTCCGCAACCGGCGCGGCGGCTTCCAGCCAAAGTGTCACCCGCTCCGTCGGCGGCAACGGCGGCTGTGCCAGCAACCAGTCGCCGCGTTCGATTAAAGTGCGGTTTAAATCCGCACTGATATTCAGCGCCAGCCGCTGACCCGCGACCCCGAGGGCGTTCGGCTGATTCTGGGCGTGAATATTTTTCACCCGCACTTTCTGACCGCCGGATAAATAGAGTTCGTCCTCAATCCGCACGACGCCCGCAAAAGCGGTTCCGGTAACCACCGTACCGGCACCTTTTACCGTAAACACGCGGTCAATAGCATAGCGAAACGGTTTGTCCTGCTGCGCCGGATTCGGCAGTTGTGCCAGATAATCCCGCAATTGCGCAATACCTCGGCCGCTGTGGGCGGAGGTGATAAACAGCGGGCTTTGCGCTAAAAACGGGTAATCTTGCTGGAGTTGTCGGGTCAGCTGCGTGATCTGCGCTTCATCGGCGCGATCCGCTTTGCTGATCACCACAATCAGCTGATCAATGTGCAGCAGGCGCAAAATAGTCAGATGTTCCCGGGTTTGCGCCTGAATGCCTTCATCCGCCGCGATAATCAGCATGGCATAATGAATGCCGCCCAGCCCCGCCAGCATATTCGGTATGAATTTTTCGTGTCCCGGCACATCGATAAAACCTAAAATGCGATCGTTTAGCGGCAAATAGGCATAGCCTAAATCAATGGTCATGCCGCGTTTTTTCTCTTCCGGCAAATGGGCGGTGTCGGTGCCGGTTAAGGCCTGCAATAAAGCGGTTTTGCCGTGATCCACATGGCCGGCGGTGACGATAATCATAAATGCTCCAAGGTATCGAGTAAGGCGTTGAGATCAGCAAGGCTGCGTAAATCAAGCCACAGTTTGTCGTTTTCAAGCCGACCGATAACCGGTTGCGGCAAGGCTTTGAAACGGGCAAAAAGTGCGGTCAGTTTTGCCGGCGTTTTGGCCTCAAGGGTGACGGCCACGGACGGAATTTCCGCCAATGGCTGAGAACCGCTGCCGATTTGGGCCGGACTCGGTTCAATGCGCAGGATATAATCCTGAGCGAGGTGATTTTCCAACCGCACTTTTAACGCTTGCGCCTGTTGTGTTAATTGGTCGACAGGACGGGTCAGCTGGTTCAGCGTAGTCAGTTGATGGGGCAGCCGCTCCGGCTGTAAATATAGCCGCAGCGTCGCTTCCAACGCACTGAGAATCACTTTATCGCAGCGCAAAACACGTTTCAGCGGGTGGGATTGCAGCCGCTCGATCAGATAGCGGTCACCGACAATAATGCCTGCCTGCGGGCCGCCGAGCAGTTTATCACCGGAAAACGAAATCAAATCCACGCCTTGGCGCCATTTATCCTGCACCGTCGGTTCGGCGGGCAGGCCGTAAGCGGATAATGCCGTCAGCGCACCGCTGCCCAGATCGGTAATCACCGGCAAATCAAATTCCCTGCCCAGATCTACCAGTTCCTGCTCCGTCACGCTGTGCGTAAAGCCGCAGATTTGATAATTACTGCTGTGCACTTTCATTAATAGCGCGGTGTCTTCATTAATGGCATCGCGGTAATCCTGTAAATGAGTGCGGTTGGTGGTACCGACTTCCACCAGCTTGCAGCCCGCTTGCTGCATAATATCCGGAATGCGGAACGCGCCGCCGATTTCGATCAGCTCGCCGCGCGAGATAATCACTTCTTTGCCTTTGGCAAGCGTCGCCAGCATCAGCAGCACCGCCGCCGCGTTATTATTCACTACACAGGCCGCCTCCGCGCCGGTCAGTTCGCATAACAACTCGCTGATATAGCTGTCGCGATGGCCGCGCCGCCCTTCCTGCAAATCGTATTCCAGCGCCACATTGCCGCCCATTGCCGCCACTGCCGCCTGTTGTGCCGCCGCCGGCCATAAAGCGCGCCCGAGATTGGTGTGCAGCACCGTACCGGTCAGATTATGCACCGGTTGCATCCGTACTTGCCGGCGTTGTTGCAGCTGGCGGCGCAGCGCGGCTGTTATCAGCCGGAGGTCGCCGAACTCCGGCGGCAGTTGATGTTCTCGTTTAATCTGCTCTCTGCCCTGTTCCAGCAGGCGACGGCATTCGGTTACCACGGCGCTGTGGCCGAATTCGGCGATCAGCCGTTCGCCCTCGGCGGTTTTTAACAGTTTATCGATAGCAGGCAGCTGTTGAAAAAGTGCGGTCATATTTTTGATCCTTTTTGCTTTTGATTGTATCTAATCATACTGGTTTTTGCCCATAAATTCAGTAGGAAATCCGTTGTGCGGTTATTTTTGCTGTAAAATCAACGAATTTTACACCGCACTTGAATAATGCGCCGAATTGGTTTAAAGTTGGTGCGCCTTTTGCGGAAGATCGTCGTTTCCGGTGAAGCGGCAGGACTTCAAATCCTGTTAAGGTTGCCAGCAATCTTGGGTGGGTTCGACTCCCATGATCTTCCGCCAGTTCATCTAAACCGGTATAAATTCATATAAATCAAAGAACTTGAATGGAATTCAACCATTAGAAAATTTCTAATAGTTCGATAAGAAGGGCTAAGCAGATTAGTCGAGAGTTAGAACGTTACAATCTTGACGCTATTATTTCTGTGGGCTATCGCATAAACTTAAGCAAAACGACGCAATTCAGAAGATGGGCTACACAAATGGCAAAAAAAGTTTATTCTAAAAGGATTTGCGTTAGATGATGAATGCTTAAAATTGAATAAAACCTGTTCGGCTAAGATCACTTTAAAGAATTATTGGAACGTGTTTGTTATTATTCTTGATAACCAACTCTTTCACTTCCAATCCATCATTCTCATCGTGCAAAAAAAAGCCACTGTTATTCACAGTGGCAAAACCATAATGAAAAAGACATTAGGATGTTTACTACTTAGAGGAAACCTGTTGTAAGAAAACTTTACGCGGTGAGGTCAGGCCCAGTTTTTCCGCTTCGTTGACTAAATTCATGGCGCGGTTGACGTCGTTTTCTTTCAGTGCTTTGCTGACGGCTTGTTTGAAATAGGCTTCAGTTTCGCTGTCCACCGGGGTGTTGACCGCTTTGCTGTTGGCGGGTTGCGCCGCTGCTGTGCCTACCGGGGTGGCGGCCGGTTTATTGGCGCTGAATACGCCGGTCGGCAGGCCGATAAAGCGGGTGCCGCTGGCGGCGCTGACATTGACGCTGATTTCGCCGTTGCGGCTGTGCTGCACTTCAATATCCGGAATGGCCGGCGGTTGTTTGCCGGTCGCTTTGGCAAAGGTTTTGGACGGATGCGGCACGCTTGTGGTTTTGTTTAAATCCTGCTGGGTGGTATAAACCAGCAGATAGAGATAATCCTGACTGGATGCCGGGGTTAAATTCAGTTCGGCGGAAAAGCGGTTCGGTTTCATGCCGCGTTCTTCTTCAAATTTAAATTCGGAAGAAGGATAGGTTGCCGCCACATTAAAATTATTGTCTAACACCACCGCACTGGGTACGAATACATGCCGGTCTAACACCGGGCTTTCGATCGTAATTTCAATGGTGCCTTGATTGGCCGGTATGCGGTATGCCGCGATCGGGCTTTCGGTGCCGGCGAATTGCACGGTAAACGCCTGTTTTTGTTGTTCGCTTAAGGTGGTTTTTACCGTTTCGGCAAGCTGCACGTCCTGCCAGTTTAACTGAGATAATGTCGTTGAGTTAATATGAATCGGTGCTGCCGAGCTTGGCAAAACAACAAACATATTAGCCAAAAAAAGTGCGGTCGTTAAAAGTGTTTTTTTCATATTAACCTCATTGCAAATCTACGATTGCTGTAATTAACAGGGGAAGGGTGCTTCCCCTGTGGTTTACGGGTGAAGTAGGGGAAGGTTTACCACCATGCTTCAAATTGTACGCCTGCGATAAATTCACCGTCTTTCGCTTTATAACCGGCTTCGGTACGGTTTTGTGTATTGAATTTGTCGTTCCAGTGTGCGTAAGTACCGAACACACGGATTGCCGGACGTGCCCAGATGCTTGGGCCGGCTTGCCATTGCTGAGCCAGCGTGACTTTGGTTAAGTCATTTTTCAGCCCGGTATTTTGATCTTTAATCCGGTCGTAACCCACTTCCATTAAGGTGCTCATGGTGTCGGTCCATTTATACATCGGACGGATACCGGCGGAATACCAAGTTTTGCCCTGATTGTTGTCTAAGTCTGTTTTTTCGTAAATTAACGCGTACATCACTTCGACTTTTTCGCTTGCCGCAACCACACCCTGATTGATTAAACGCAGCATATGACCTTTGTTAGTAGTTGAACCGCCTTGTGAGTGACCGGTATTCCAAGAGGTCATTGAATCGGTGGCGTATTGGGCAGTAAATTTATTAAAACCGCCGAAGAAATTGCCTTGGGTATGTTCAACCGTCACCATATAACCGTTTTTAGTTGCATCGGCTTCACGGGCAGCATGGTTTTTAGTGTGAGAACTACCATAATCAAAACCGATTTCTAAACGACCGTTTTCGCTGACTTTAAGGTCGGCTAAACGTACGTCAATAACGTCGTTGTAAACATCTTTGTTTTTATCTTTGGTTGAATCCCATTTTTTGGTAATCGGATTATATTCCCAGCCGTAAGCACCGCCTTCTTCGGTATTACGGGTTACCGCCAAGGATAATTTACCAAAGCCTAAATCAATATTTTCAACCCCTGCGCCCGGACCGGAAATATCCCAGTAGTAGAAGTCGTTCATATGCACATCATGACGTTGGTAGAAACGTTTACCGGCCCATAATGTCGCACCCGGCAGGCTGTCGGCGAAGTTTTTGAACTGTACGTTGATTTCGCGCAGTGCCGGACTGGTGGATTCCCAGTCAACCTGCTGGTTTACAGAGTAGGCAATGTTAGAATCTAAATAGATGGATTTATCGCCGTCTTTGAAAAGTTCCTGACCTAATTTGAATTCCGCATAGGTTTCCGCTTCGTTACCTAAACGGTATTTTGAACCGCCGCCGTTAACGGTAAAGGCAGTTTGTTCGCCGCCGCCGGATGTCCAGCCGATACCGGAACGGGCATAACCGTGGAAATCAACCGCACTGGCGCTGGTGGCGATCAGTGCGCCAGTGATGGCTACTGCTAGTAGAGTCTTTTTACTGTTCATAATTGACCTCATTATTTATTAAATAACATTTAGGGATATATCAATTAATTGATATTGGTTTTCATGGCATTGATTAATGAAGCCAATCAATGCCGGAATCCTTAAACACCGCGTTCTTTAAATAAGCGCCGGCAGGCCGTGCCGTCTTCTTTAAACAGGTGGCAGCGTTCCGGCACGATACCGATATCCAGCGCATCGCCTTCGTTTACCAGCACCACATCGTTTTGCCGGTAAACCAGCGTCGGCTGTTTGATTTCCGGAATTTCAAGATGAATCTGGGTTTCATTGCCCAACAGTTCCACCACCTGCACTTTGCCGCGCAGCGTGACCTGTGCCTGATCGGCCGGCACCAAATGTTCCGGACGAATACCTAACGAAAGGTTGTCGCCGATGCTGACGCCTTTGCCGGAAACCGGGATCCAGAAGTTATGGTGATGGGCATCCGGCAGTTCGATTTGTACCCGCTCGGTTTCCACGCCGGTCACTTTAACCGGCAGGAAGTTCATTTTCGGCGAGCCGATAAAGCCTGCCACAAAGCGGTTTGCCGGATAATGGTACAGTTCCAGCGGTTTACCTACCTGTGCGATACCGCCTGCGTTTAACACTACGATTTTGTCCGCCAAGGTCATGGCTTCCACCTGATCGTGAGTGACGTAAATCATCGTGCGGTTCAGTTTTTTGTGTAATTTGGAAATTTCCACCCGCATTTGCACGCGCAGTGCGGCATCCAGATTGGATAACGGTTCATCCAACAGAAAAACTTCCGGTTGAGAAACCAGCGTACGACCGATTGCCACGCGTTGACGCTGACCGCCGGACAAGGCTTTCGGTTTGCGATCCAGTAAGTGCGCCAGTTGCAGAATTTCGGCCACCTGATTGACCCGCTGATCGCGTTCCGCTTTGTTGACGCCCGCCAGCTTCAGCCCGAAGGACATGTTTTCCGCCACATCAAGATGCGGGTAAAGGGCGTAAGACTGGAACACCATGCCGATGCCGCGTTTGGCCGGCGGCACGTCGTTCATCAGTTGGTTGCCGATATAAAGTTCGCCTGTGGTAATGTCTTCCAGGCCGGCAATCATGCGCAGTAAGGTTGATTTACCGCAGCCGGAAGGACCGACAAATACAACGAACTCACCTTCATTAATTTCTAAATTGATATCTTTAGAAATATGTACGTTGCCGTAGGACTTACCTACATTGCGTAACGATACATTTGCCATAGAGAACCTCTTTTTATAATTTGTAGTAATTTTTTAATCATTCTTTGTGTCTTTTCATTACGGCACTCATCATCCGCTATATAATGTTGAAAAAAATCCTCCTTTTGTCATTTTTTTTAGGATTAGACGAAAAAAGCGTCATCGGCGGGAAATTCAATCGGCCGGGCGAAAAAATTCGTTTTTATGTGAAGCAGGTCACGTTTTGTGCCGAAAAATTTGTGACACTTATCACAAAAAAGGGAAAATCTGCTGAAAAATCAGGATATTTCCGGCAGGGAGGAGTGGGGGGGAGGATAACAAATGAAAATATTACTGCATAATCTAGGCTAACTCAGGATAGGCTGTCCGGTTATCCTCAGACCATCCAAATTTAAGTCCATATCATTAAGGAGCAACGCTATGAATAAAAAACTCTTGGCCTTCACACTGACCGCTGCGGCAAGTTTAATGCTTTCCGCCTCTGTTACGGCGAAAATGACCGAAGGCAAACTGGTTATCTGGATTAACGGTGATAAAGGCTATAACGGCCTGGCCGAAGTCGGTAAAAAATTTGAAGCGGATACCGGCGTGAAAGTGTTGGTTGAGCATCCGGATCGGTTGGAAGAAAAATTTGCGCAAGTTGCCTCCACCGGCGACGGCCCGGATATTATTTTCTGGGCGCACGACCGTTTCGGCGGTTATGCACAGGCGGGACTTTTGGCGGAATTACAGCCGAGCAAAGAATTTAAAGATAAATTCGTTGATTTTGCCTGGGATGCGGAAACCTATAACGGCAAAGTGATTGCTTATCCGGTAGCGATTGAATCCTTATCGTTAATCTATAATAAAGATTTACTGCCACAGCCGCCGAAATCTTGGGAAGAAATCGTCGAACTGGATAAAAAACTGAAAAAAGATGGCAAAAACGCGATTATGTGGAATCTGTCCGAACCGTATTTCACTTGGCCGGTGGTGGCCTCTAACGGCGGTTACGCATTTAAATTCGCCAACGGTAAATATGATGTCAACGATATCGGGGTGAACAACGCCGGTTCGCAGAAAGGTCTGCAATTTGTAGTTGATATGGTGAAAAACAAAGTGATTAATGCGGATATGGATTACTCCGTCGCCGAAGCCAGCTTCAATAAAGGCGAAACCGCATTAACCATCAACGGGCCTTGGTCTTGGGGCAATATTGAGAAAAGCAATATCAATTACGGCGTAGCGGTATTACCGACCTTAAACGGTCAGCCGTCCAAACCGTTCGTCGGCGTGTTGAGTGCCGGGGTGAACTCCGCCAGCCCGAACAAAGACTTGGCTAAAGAGTTTATGGAAAACTACCTGTTGACCGATGAAGGTTTGGATACGGTGAACAAAGACAAACCGTTAGGCGCGGTGGCGTTGAAATCCTATCAGGAAAAATTAGCCAAAGACCCGCGTATTGCGGCAACCATGGAAAATGCACAGCATGGTGAAATCATGCCGAATATTCCGCAAATGGCGGCATTCTGGTATGCGGAAAAAGCGGCTATCGTGAATGCGGTCAGCGGTCGTCAGGGTGTGAAAGAAGCATTGGATGACGCGCACGCCCGTATCCAGAAACAGCAATAATCGTTTAATCGGGCACCTGCGTGCCCGTTATTTCTTCCGATGCGGGATGAAGATTTCATCACAATATCAAGGAGGCTTAACTCGGCAAGGATGCCGACCGCATCGGATGACAATCCATTATAATCATAAACAGCCATAATGAATGCCGCTTGAAAGTGCGGTTCGTTTTTCTGACATTTCGAGGTGTATTATGCTACAAACGGTTAACCCGGCCAAATCGCAATCCTCATTCAATTGGTTAAGATATCTTCTTATCGGAGCGGTATTACTGATTGATTTCTATCTGGTCATGCTGATGTATTCGCAGGGTGAATACTTATTTGCCATTCTGACGCTGGTGATCCTGACCTCCGGTATTTATATTTTCAGCAGTAAAAAAGTGTACGCCTGGCGTTATGTTTATCCCGGTATTATGGGGATGACGATTTTTATTCTGTTCCCGCTGGTGGCGACCATCGCAATCGCCTTTACCAATTACAGCGGCACCAACCAGCTGGCGTTTGAGCGGGCGTTGAATGTATTAAGCCAGCAGCATTATTTTTCCGGCGATAAATTCGATTTTAAACTCTATCCGCAGGCGGATAACCGTTTCACCATTGCGCTGCATAATCCGAATAGCGGACAGGATTTCGTCGCCGACAATATCGCATTAAGCGATAAGCAGGTCGAAGTGACCGAACAGCCGGCGCCGCAGGGAGAGGTCGCACCGTTGCGCGTAATTACGCAAAACCGCAGTGCGTTGCAGAATATGACGATTGTACTGCCGAACGGCAACGAACTGACGATGAGTTCGCTGCGCCAGTTTTCCGAACAAAAAGCGCGTTACCGCTACGATGATGAAAGCGGCATTTTGCTGAATAATGAAAACGGCAAAAAATACCGCGCCAATCAGGAAACCGGCTTTTTCCAAGCGGTCAACGAAAGCGGAGACTGGCTGAACGAAACGCTGGAGCCGGGCTTTACCGTCTCCACCGGTTTCAGCAATTTTATTAAAATCTTTACCGACGCCGGTATTCAGAAACCCTTTGTGCAGATTTTTATCTGGACGGTGGTTTTCTCGGTGCTGACCGTGGCGTTTACCGTAATTATCGGGATGGTGCTGGCTTGTGTGGTGCAGTGGGAAGCCCTGCGCGGCAAAGCGGTGTACCGTTTATTGCTGATTTTGCCTTATGCCGTGCCGTCGTTTATTTCTATTCTGGTATTTAAAGGTTTGTTTAACCAGAGTTTCGGTGAGATTAACATGATTTTGAACCAACTGTTCGGTATCCGTCCGGAATGGTTTAATGATCCGCTGTTGGCTAAATCGATGATTCTGATCGTCAATACCTGGCTGGGTTATCCGTATATGATGATCCTGTGTATGGGGTTGCTGAAAGCGATTCCGCAGGATCTATACGAAGCCTCCGCCATGGACGGCGCCTCCACCTGGCAGAATTTCAGCAAAATCACCGTGCCGTTATTGTTAAAACCGCTGACGCCGTTAATGATCGCTTCTTTTGCCTTTAACTTTAATAACTTCGTGTTGATCCAGTTATTAACCAACGGTCGCCCGGATATGATCGGCACCACCACACCGGCGGGTTATACCGATTTACTGGTCAGCTATACTTACCGTATCGCCTTTGAAGGCAGCGGCACACAGGATTTCGGCCTAGCGGCGGCAATCGCCACCATCATTTTCTTACTGGTGGGCGGATTAGCGTTACTGAATATTAAAGCGACAAAAATGAAATTGGATTAGGAGGACATTATGGCTATCGTACAACCAAAATCTATGCGTTATCGTTTGTGGGCGACCCATGTGCTGCTAATCTGCTTTCTGGCGCTGATTATGTTTCCGCTGTTGATGGTGATCGGCATTTCTCTGCGCCCGGGCAATCTGGCGATTGGCGATATTATTCCGCGGGAAATTTCATGGGAACACTGGAAACTCGCCTTGGGCTTTGATGTGGTGCATGCGGACGGCTCGGTAACACCGCCGCCGTTCCCGGTTTTGCTTTGGTTATGGAATTCGGTCAAAGTGGCGACCATTACCTCCGTCGGCATTGTGGCGCTTTCCACCACTTGTGCCTACGCGTTTGCGCGGATGAAATTTAAAGGTAAAAAAACCATCTTACAGGGCATGCTGATTTTCCAGATGTTCCCGGCGGTGCTGTCGCTGGTGGCGTTATATGCGTTGTTTGACCGTTTGGGACAATATGTGCCGTTCTTGGGGCTGAATACCCATGCCGGCGTGGTGTTTGCCTATCTGGGCGGTATTGCGCTGCATGTGTGGACGATCAAAGGCTATTTCGAGACCATCGACGGTTCGCTGGAAGAAGCCGCCGCACTGGACGGTGCGACCCCTTGGCAGGCGTTCCGCCTGATTCTGCTGCCGTTATCGGTACCGATTCTGGCGGTCGTGTTTATTCTGTCGTTTATTGCGGCGGTAACGGAAGTGCCGGTTGCCTCTCTGCTGCTGCGTGATGTGAACAGCTACACGCTGGCGGTAGGTATGCAGCAATATCTGTATCCGCAAAACTATTTATGGGGCGATTTTGCCGCCGCGGCGGTACTGTCCGCCATTCCGATTACCGCGGTGTTCTTGCTGGCGCAACGCTGGCTGGTCGGCGGCTTAACCGCAGGCGGAGTGAAAGGTTAACGGTTTAAGTGTGGTATGTAATCCGTGTACCACACTTTTTTTTCGTTTTTCATCCATGTTTCAGTAAAACTAAAACGCAACACAACCTGAAATATGAAGCGGCATAACGGATTATCAGAACATTTTACAGGAGTGATTTATGCAAAAGTCAGTGCTTTATGTATCACTGTTTTGCTCAATAACCGCCTGTGCCGCCGACAACTGGCGGCACGACAGTTTCCGGGCATTCGGTGAAAGTGGGGAAAAACAGTTATTTCAATCTGAAACCGCATTGAAAAAAGGCTATTATCCGCTGCGATTTAGCTTTCATAACCAATGTTATCAACCGCAAAGTGCGGTCAAATTAAATCAAACGGTGTCATTAATCCCTTGTGCGGGCGAGGTGCCGCAGCTGCGCCTGTTCCGTGACGGCACCTATCTGGCGCAGATCGATATGCGCAGCGGCACGCCGACCTTGCGCGTCAGCATTAAGCCGGCGCCTGAAAGCCAAGCGACAACGGTGAAAACCTGCCCGGTCTGGAATAAACAGCCGCTGGAAATTGATGTCAGCGGCACGTTCCGCGAGGGCGAGCTGGTGCGTGATTTTTATTCCGGCGACAGCGCCAAAGTGGAAAACGGCAAACTAACTTTTATGCCGGCGC
Organism: Necropsobacter rosorum; assembly: GCF_964241405.1. Classification (NCBI taxonomy): domain Bacteria; kingdom Pseudomonadati; phylum Pseudomonadota; class Gammaproteobacteria; order Pasteurellales; family Pasteurellaceae; genus Necropsobacter; species Necropsobacter rosorum. Next base: position 649,952 of record NZ_CAXSXF010000001.1, on the reverse strand, counting down.
CGCAATCCGGCGGTTTATTGCTGCTGGAAGCCGTGCCGGATAAAAGTGCGGTGCAAAAAAACGCTGAATTTAACTGGAAAAACGCCACCGTTTATTTTGTGTTGACCGATCGTTTCTATAACGGCGATCCGTCTAACGATAACAGCTACGGACGGCATAAAGACGGCATGCAGGAAATCGGCACTTTCCATGGCGGTGATTTGGCCGGTCTGAGCGCAAAACTGGATTATCTGCAACAGCTCGGCGTCAACGCGATTTGGATCAGTTCGCCGCTGGAACAAATGCACGGCTGGGTCGGCGGCGGTGATAAAGGCGATTTCCCGCATTATGCCTATCACGGCTACTACCATCAGGACTGGACTAAAGTGGATGCCAATATGGGCACCGAAGAGACGCTGAAAAATTTTATTCAGCAGGCACACCGGCGCGGCATGCGCGTTCTGTTTGATGTGGTCTTGAATCATACCGGCTATGCCACGCTGGCGGATATGCAGGAATTCGGTTTCGGCGCGCTGTATCTGAAAGATGAGGAGCGGCAGGCTATTCTCGGCGAACGCTGGACGAACTGGAAACCGAAACAAGGGCAGAACTGGCACAGTTTTAACGACTACATTAATTTCAGCGATCAAGCCGGCTGGGCGAAATGGTGGGGCAAAGACTGGGTGCGTGCCGATATCGGCGATTACGACAGCCCGAAATTCGATGATTTAAGAATGTCCCTTTCTTCATTGCCGGATTTAAAAACCGAAGCGCAAAGTGCGGTCGGTTTGCCGCCGTTTTATCAGCATAAAAATACCCGCGCAACGGCATTGCCCGATGCCAAAGTGCGCGATTATCTGATCACTTGGTTAAGCGATTGGGTACGCAAATACGGCGTGGACGGTTTCCGCGTGGATACCGCCAAACATGTGGAACAAAGCACTTGGCTACAGCTGAAAACCGCAGCGCAGCGCGCCTTGCAGGACTGGCAGGCCGAACATCCGCAGGAAAGTTTCAACCAGCCGTTCTGGATGACCGGTGAAGCCTGGGGACATGGCGTGACGAAAAGCAGCTATTACCAACACGGTTTTGATGCCATGATCAATTTCGATTTTCAGGATCAAGCCAAAGAAGCCCTGGATTGTTTTGCTAAAATCGATCCCGTCTATCAGCAAATGAACGGCAAATTACAGGATTTCAATGTGCTGAGTTACCTTTCCTCGCACGATACGCGCCTGTTTTTCCATAACGACAGCCAACAACAGCCGCACAAACAGAAAATCGCGGCCAATTTGTTGTTGCTGGCGCCGGGGGCGGTGCAGATTTATTACGGCGACGAAAGCGGGCGCGAATTCGGCCCGACCGGCTCCGATCCGGTGCAGGGAACCCGCTCGGATATGAACTGGCAAGAGTTGCGGGACAATGACGAAAAAGCGGAACTGCTTGCGCACTGGCAAATTTTAAGCCGCTTTCGCCAGCAGCATCCGGCAATCGGTGCCGGCGTGCAAAGTGCGGTGCAAAACGGCAACTATTTTTCATTCAGCCGTCAATATGGCGATGACAGAGTAATGGTGGTCTGGGCGGGCAACTGACAATCGCATCACAACATAATTAAGTAAAATATTTCTTATATTTTAACTAGATATGTTTTCAGTTAGCAAAAATATAAATGTATTTTTAGCTGTCTTAGTTATCTAATCATTATTTTATAAACGCAGAAAAGTGCGGTGGAAATCTCCCGACTTTTATCGGGGGATGACTGCCTTCCTTTTGTGCGCCTTAAAGAAATTTTTGCTCAATAAATGAACGTAGTTTGACGCATTTATGCGCAGAAAAAACTTGGCGTTAACGCCTGCATTTTTAAATAAAAACGTAATTAAGGAAATGATTATGAACAACTCATACAAAGTTATTTGGAATACCGCCTTAAACAGGCTGATCGTAGTTTCTGAGCTGGCGAAAGGTAAGGGAAAATCGAGTGCCGGCAGACAGAAAACCGCCGCCGTCTCAATGGGACGTACGCCTTTCGGCATCACGGCATTGCTGATTAGCGGCGCTATTGCGGCAGGCATACCGACGAGCGCCGCGGCGGATGTAATCTACGAGGCCGGCTGGAACAACACCGTTAAGGATAGTTGCCGAAACGACTCTTATTCAATGACGGTAATAGGTATTCGGAATACCATCGAGCAGGAAAGTACAACCGGTTCTGAAAATAAATGCTATGGCGCGGTATATGGCACCGGTAACTACTTGGGTGCGAATTCTAAAGGATCGTTAGTGATGGGGATCAATAACAAGGTTGCCGGCTCAAATATGGTTGTTCTCGGTAACGATATTTCTGATAATTCCAACCATAACGGTTCGGTGATTATCGGTTTTAAATCCGAAGGCCGCAGTGTTTCAAATCAAAACAGCACCACTCTTGCAGGGCTGGGAACGTTGAATTTTGCCGGCTCTATTGCGGATCAAGGCTCCTATTTCAGTGTCGGCGGCACAGGTACCAGCTCAACCGATGCCTCTTATATGCAACGAATGATTATTAATGTTGCTCCCGGCGCCCTGACCGAGTCTTCCACCGATGCCGTAAACGGTTCCCAACTTTATGTTGTGGCAACAGCACTGCAGAATAACATTGAAGAGGTAAAAAGTGCGGTCGATACGTTAAGCGTACCCTCAACCTATAAATTCAGTATTCACAACAATCAAACCGACGGCACGGCAAGCGAAGGAAAAACATGGTCATCGGCAGAAAGCAGTAATGAAATTTCTTTCGGCGCCACATCGGATCTGAAAGTCACCGCAGACGCGGAGGGGAATATTATTTACGGTTTATCGGACTCGGCAAAAAATTCTATCGCCAGTGCCGAACAAGCCGCACAAACGGTCACTAACTCATTATCCGCAATCAACAGCGCCGTCACTCGTGCAGAAACCGCAGCAACCGCCGCCGCAAGCTCCGCCACGCAATCGGCTAACTCTGCGACATTTGCTGCAAGCTCAGCTACTGAAGCCGGAAAGTCAGCAACGGCAGCAGCAAGTTCTGCAACTGAATCCGCTAATTCTGCAACATCTGCAGCAAATTCGGCAACGGAAGCCGATAAATCCGCAACGGCAGCGGAAAGTTCAGCAACTGAAGCGGGTAACTCCGCAACAGCAGCGGCAAGTTTTGCCACCGAAGCAGGTAAATCTGCGACATCTGCAGCAAGCTCTGCAACGAAAGCCGATAGTTCTGCATCTACGGCAGCAAATTCAGCTACCGAGGCGAATCAGTCTGCAACCTCTGCTGAGAGTTCTGCGACAAAAGCGGATAAATCCGCGACTACTGCAGAAAGTTCTGCTACGGAGGCAGGTAACTCTGCGGCCTCTGCCGCAAGCTCCGCTACGGAAGCTGATAAATCCGCAACCGCAGCAGAAAGTTCAGCTACCGAAGCAGGTAAATCCGCAACCGCTGCTGCAAGTTCCGCGACGAAAGCGGATAGTTCTGCAACAGCTGCTGCTAATTCAGCGATTGAATCAGCTAATTCTGCGACAGCTGCAGCAAGCTCA